>NZ_JAERQD010000001.1 GCF_016735695.1 Microvirga zambiensis WSM3693
CCGCCTCGCTGATGGAGCGCATGGAGAACGAGGGCATCGTCGGACCCGCAAACCACGCCGGCAAACGCGAGATTCTGCTCGAAACGCAGGGAGACGATTAAGGGGCGAGCATCGTTATTCGCTGACCCGGCGGGCCACGCGAGTGAAAACCGGGTCCACTTTTCCGCACGATGCGCTAATCGGAACCTTGACCTGCCTGCGGCTCTTCTGCGTCATGGACAATGGCCAGGCTGCGGTCATCATGGCTTTCCCGCGGAGATTCGTCCGGATGCGTCCCCTCTCCCTCGCCAGCTTGGCAACCGCCCTGTCCTTCGGGGCAGGCGCTCTGCCAGCCATGGGGCAGACGCTTCCGATCGAGCTGATCATGCCGCCGTCGCGGTCGGTGGCGGCGCAGCGCTTCAGTCGTTCCGCCTCTTCGCTCCCGACGGCGTTCTTCCATCGCGGACCGATGCCGGCCTCACCGCCCCGTCCGGTTATTCCCCGGCCCGCGAATGCGGAACAGGTTCTGGCCGTCACCACGCCGCTGCCGCCGAGCAGGCCCCCGGCGGCCGAGATGCAGGAAGATTTCGACAACGAGCCCATGGCGATCGCGCCCTTCGCGACGGCGGCGGTCGAGCTCGCTCCTCCGGCGCGGCCCCTGTCCAACAGCGCCGTGGTGGAGAAGGCCAATGCCTATTTCACCCATCTCAACACCCTGGTGGCCGACTTCAGCCAGGTCGGGGGCGACGGGCGGCGGGTGAAAGGAACACTCTTTCTCCAGCGCCCCGGCAAGGTGCGTTTCGAATACGACCCGCCCTCCAACCTGCAGGTGATCGCCGACGGCCGCTCGGTCGCCGTGCGCGACCGCAAGCTCGCCACGCAGGATCTCTATTCGATCTCGCAGACGCCGCTGAAGTTCCTGCTGCGCGAGCGGGTCAATCTCGGCCAGGACATCCGAATCACCGGCATCACCAATGACGGCGATTCGGTGCGCATCCATCTGCAGGATTCCTCGACGCTGGGCGGCACCTCGCGCATCACCCTCTATTTCGATCCGCAGGTTGAGATCCTGAGCCAGTGGCGCATCGTCGACGCACAGGGCTTCCAGACGATGGTGATGCTCGACAAGATCGAACGCGGACGGCGGATCGACCAGGACATGTTCAAGATCCAGTACGAGGCGATCCTCGGCGGGAACAATTAAATCTGTATTTAGTCAATGCTGAAGCGGAGACAACAGCCTGAGCCCTCATCCTGAGGAGGCCGTCAGGCCGTCTCGAAGGACGAGGGCGTCTCCAGCGCCCTCGTCCTTCGAGACGCAGCTGCGCTGCTCCTCAGGATGAGGTTGGGAAAGCCGCAGAGGTCGGAAGCGTGCCCTTCCCTCCGGCGCAAATCTGTCGTAGCCGAAGGGATCTTCCGAGGGCTTCTCCCGTGCAATTGACGATCTCGACCTGGAACATCAATTCCGTTCGCCTGCGCCTCGACCAGGTGGGCCGCTTCCTGAAGGAGCGCCGTCCCGACATCCTGTGCCTGCAGGAGACCAAATGCCCGAACGACAAGCTGCCCCTCAAGGAGCTGCAGGCCTTCGGCTATCCCTTCGTCGTCCATATGGGCCAGAAGGGCTATAACGGCGTCGCCATCCTCTCCCGCTATCCCTTCGCCGAGACCGGCGTGATGGAGATGTGCGGCCGCCAGGATGCGCGCCACATCACCGTCACCTTGAGCCGCGAGGCCAAGGCGGCGGCGGGGCTGACGATCCATAATTTCTATGTGCCCGCAGGCGGCGACATTCCCGATCCCGGCCTCAACGAGAAATTCAGGCACAAGCTCGATTTCATGGCCGAGATGCGCTCCTGGGGCGGCAAGGCGAAGCCCACCTCCGCGCCTGCCATCCTCGTGGGCGATCTCAACGTGGCGCCGCTCGAGCACGACGTCTGGAGCCACAAGCAGCTTCTCGACGTGGTGAGCCATACGCCGGTCGAAACCGCGGCCCTGGAGGAGCTGCGCCAGGAGGCGGAATGGATCGACGCGATGCGCATCCTCCGTCCCGAGCCGGAAAAGATCTATTCCTGGTGGAGCTACCGCTCGCCGGACTGGGCGGCCGCCGACAAGGGCCGCCGGCTCGACCATATCTGGCTCTCCAAAGGCATGCAGGACACCCTTCGCTCCATGGACGTCACCCGCGACACCCGCAGCTGGGACCGTCCCTCCGACCACGCGCCCGTGACGGCGGTGCTGGAGCTGTAACGCCCGCAAGCCAGCGGCAAGCTTAGCTGCCTAAGGAACCGTTTCCTTTCCAAAAGACGGTGCCTTGGGGGGCAAGCGGATGATTCTCAAACTGCGTTCGATCAAAAGCCGGGTCCTGCTGCTGGCGGGCCTAGGCTTCGTCGGGGCCTGCACGATCCTGACCTTCGCAGGCACGACGATCATGATGAGCTCCGCCCGGAGCGAGGCGGTCGTCGCCGCCGAAACCCTGCTCAACCAGTACAAGGGACAGGTCCAGGCCGAGATCGGACGCGCGATCTCGGCAGCCATGGTGATGAATTCCGCCGTCGAGGCGGTGATCTTCGACCAGAAGGTCGACCGCGACGAGCTCGCCGAGATCGTCGCCAAGACCGTCGAGAGCCAGCCCAATCTGCTCGGCATGACGCTGGCCTTCGAGCCGAACGCCCTCGACGGGCACGACAAGGATTTCCTCGCCCATACCTATTCCGACCCGACCGGCCGCTTCGCGCCCTATTTCTTCTGGCGCCAGGACCGTAAGGTCGGCGTCGAGCCGCTCGACCTGTCGAAGACGCAGGCCATCGCGAACTGGTACACCAAGCCCCTGCGCGACAACCGCAGCCAGATCGTTCCGGCCTATACCTATGCCATCGAGGGGAAAGAGGTGCTGATGTCGACCGTGAGCGTGGTCGTGCGCCGCTACGGCACGCCGGTCGGCGTGATCACGGCCGATATGAGCCTGAACGCGATCGCCGAAACCATCGCGGCGCTCAAGCCCTTCGGGGCGGGCACGGCGAGCCTCGTCGGCGCCGGCGGCTTGTGGGTCGCCAACAGGGATGCGCAGCTTCTCGGCAGGCGCGCCGAGGATTCCCTGCTCGCCGGGTTGAAGGAAAAAGCCGCATCGGCCGGCTTCGCCGACACCGTGATCGAGGATGCCGGCGTCGAGACCTATCGCGCGGTCGTCCCGGTGACCTTCCCCGGCATCGAGGAGCCCTGGCTCCTCGCCGTCTCGATCCCCGTCGACGCCATGATCGACGGGGCGCTGGACGCCCGCAACCTGATGCTGCTGACGGCGATGGGACTGCTGGTGCTCGCCCTCGCCGGTGCCTGGTGGGCCGCCCGCTCGCTCGCAACCCCGATCGCACGCATGACGCAGACCATGAAGGCGCTCGCCCATGGCGATACGGGCGTTGCCGTCACCGATACCGGCCGCGCCGACGAGATCGGCGCCATGGCCGGCGCGGTGCAGATCTTCAAGGATGCGCTGATCGCCAAGCGCGACGCGGACGAGGCCGCGGCGGTGGAGGCCGACGCGAAGATGCGCCGCGCTCAAGTGCTCGACCGGCTGACGAAGCAGTTCGAGGCCAATGTCTCGGTGCTCACCAACGGGTTGTCCACCGCGGCTTCGCGCATGGAAGGCACCGCCCGCTCGATGACCGCCGTGGCGGACCAGACCACGAGCCAGTCGGTGACGGTCGCCTCCGCGGCCGAGCAGACCTCCGCCAATGTGCAGACGGTGGCCGCGGCGACGGAGGAGCTCTCGATCTCCATCCGCGAGATCGCGTCCCAGGTCGGCCAGTCCTCGCGCATCGCCGAGCAGGCCGTGACGGAGGCGCAGCGCACCACCGCGACCGTGCAGGCGCTCGCCGCCTCGGCCGAGCGCATCGGCGACGTGATCCAGCTCATCAACAACATCGCGTCGCAGACCAACCTGCTCGCGCTCAACGCCACCATCGAGGCGGCCCGCGCGGGCGAGGCCGGCAAGGGCTTCGCGGTCGTGGCAAGCGAGGTGAAGAACCTCGCGAGCCAGACCTCGAAGGCGACGGAAGAGATCTCCGCACAGATCGGCGGCGTGCAGCAGGCGACGGTCGAGGCGGTGCACGCCATCGAGACCATCGCCCGCACCATCGGCGAGATGTCCCAGATCTCGGTGTCGATCTCCGCCGCCATGGAGGAGCAGGGCGCCGCCACCTCCGAGATCTCGCGCAACGTGCAGGAGGCCGCGCGCGGCACGGAAGCGGTCACGGGCAACATCAACGACGTGCGTCAGGGCGCCGGCGAGACCGGCACGGCAGCGGCGCAGGTGCTCGCCTCGGCACAGGAACTCGCCCGCCATTCCGAAACCCTCGGCGCGGAGGTCGGCTCGTTCCTGTCGGGGGTCAAGGCCGCCTAACAACGGAGCGGGCCTCAGGAAGGCCGGCTCGAAATTCTCCGACCTCATCCTGAGGAGCCGCTGAAAGCGGCGTCTCGAAGGAGGTTTCAGAGAGCACTGGAGACGCCCTCGTCCTTCGAGACGGACCTTACGGTCCTCCTCAGGATGAGGGCTACGGGGGCGCATCCTTCAGGAACCAGCCTCTAACCTTCGGGCTCGCTCTCGCCGTCGATGGCGATGAGCTGCTGGCGCACCCGTTCCAGCCCCTCGCTAAGGCGGACGAGCTCCTCGGCCATCGCCTCCCGGATCGCCTCGGCGGCGTCCGGGAATTCCTCCAGCACCCGGCGCATGAGGCTCGGGCTGACGCGGATGATCGTCGACGGTTCGCGGGCCGTGGCCGTGGCACGGCGCTCGATGCGGGCGAACAGGGCTGCCTGTCCGATGAGCGCCCCGGGGCCGGCGAGAAACGTCTCGGGCGAGCCGTCCTCCAGCGCATCGAGGGCGATGGCGCCGCGGCTCACCACATAGCCTCCGTCCGAGCGGTCGCCCTTGCGGAACAGGACATCGCCCTCGCGAAAAGTCCGGTTCTCCGAGGCGAAGGCGACGAGGCGCAGGGCATCCTTCTCCAGCAGGCCGAACAGGGGCGCCTGGCTCAAAATCGCGATGTCGTCGTCGAGCGCCATGATGGTGTTTTAGGGGATCAGCTTGTAGCCGCCGGGCTCGGTCACGAGGATGCTGGCATTGGACGGGTCGGATTCGATCTTCTGACGCAGACGGTAGATATGCGTCTCGAGGGTGTGGGTGGTCACATTCGAATTGTAGCCCCAGACCTCGGTGAGCAGGGTGTCGCGGCCCACCACCGCCTGGCCCGCGCGGTAGAGATAGCGCAGGATCGCCGTTTCCTTCTCGGTCAGCTTGAGCTTGGAGCCCTTTTCCGTGGTGAGCAGCTTCGAGCCCGGGCGGAAGATGTAGGGCCCGATCTGGAACACCGCATCCTCGCTCGCCTCGTATTGGCGCAGCTGCGCGCGGATGCGGGCGAGCAGGACCGCGAATTTGAAGGGCTTGACCACATAATCGTTGGCGCCGGCCTCCAGGCCCATCACGGTGTCGCTGTCCGAGCCTTGAGCGGTGAGCATGATGATCGGGCTGCGGAAGCCGTTCTGCCGCATGACCTTGACCGCTTCGCGCCCGTCCATGTCGGGCAGGCCCACATCCATGATGGCGAGATCGATCCGGTCGCCCTTCACCGCCTCGATGGCGCCGTTGGCCGTCTCGGCGGTTGCGACCTGGAACTCGTCATAGAAACCGAGCTGTTCGGCCAGGGTGTCGCGCAGGTCCTGATCGTCATCGACGACGAGGAGGCGGCTTGCATTCGACATCTCAAACCCTTCAACACGATGAATCGCAAAAGTCGCTGGCGCGGCCTTCCGGAAGCGGGAACCCCAGATACTAAAAACCTCTTGGGTCTCAAGCTGGTTCGTCCGCCCCTTGTCGCCGCGCACGATCCGGGTCGAAAATCGCGGCCTGGCATGACGCCGGCGCGAGCCTTGAGCTTCGGATCATGCTCGAGGCATAAGAGTAGTCATTCCCAGCTTGACAACAAGAGGGGCATCACGTCCCTTCCACTGCCCATGAAACCGTCTCGCGTCAATGTCATCCGCGTCTTCCGCTCACCCCTCGACCACCGGCGCGGGCGGCTGGAAGCCGGCAACCTCGTGCTGCCCTGCGCACTCGGGCGCTCCGGGACGAGCCGCGCCAAGCGCGAGGGCGACGGCGCCTCGCCGGTCGGGCGCTTCCGGATCCTGCAGGGCTTCTACCGGGCCGACCACGGCCCCCGGCCCCGGACGGGCTTGGTCCTCAAGCCGATTAGGCCCCATGACGGCTGGTCCGACGACATGCGGGATCGCCGCTACAACCGCCTCGTCCCCCTGCCCTGCCCCACCAGCCACGAAAAGATGTGGCGGGACGACCATCTCTATGACGTGGTGCTCGACATCGCCTGGAACCGCGGCCCGATCGTCAAAGGCCGCGGCAGCGCCATCTTCCTGCACCTCGCCCGCCCCGGCTTCTCGGCGACGGAAGGTTGCGTGGCGATAGAGAAACGCATGATCCGCCGCCTCATGGAGCGGATCGGGCCGGACACGCGGATCGAGATCGTGGGGTGACACCCCGTCGTGATGGCCATCATCGAGTTCGATCCGGGATTGACGCCCTTTCACGTCATGGCCGCGCGTGTCCCGGCCATCCCGATCCGAAGAGCACGGCGCTTCAGACAATCGGGATCACCGGCACGAGGCCGGTGATGACGTAGGTGGGTATGATGGCCGGCACTACGCACCAACCACACTCTCGTAAAACACCTCCGGCCCGTCGATCTCGCGCAACCTTCCCTTCTCGATGAGCAGAAACCGCGTGCCGATGGCTTTGACGAAGCTGCGGTCGTGAGAGACGACGATGCAGGTCGCCTCGTTGTCGAGAATCTCCGCTTCGAGCTGCTCGCGGCCGGGGATGTCCACGTGGTTGGTGGGCTCGTCCATGAGATAGAAATTCGGCTCGGACAGGCGCAGGGCCAGAAGCCCGAGCCGCGCCTTCTGGCCCGGCGAGAGTTTTGCGATGGGCAAGCCCTGTTTCTCGATGGGAAAGCCCGCCTCCGCCAGCACCGCGCGGCTGCGCTGATCGCCGAGTCGGAAGCCTGACAGGATGAAGTCGTGCGCGGTGCCTTTTTCCGGCAATTGCCGCATGTCCTGATCCACGAAGCCGAGCGCGAGGCTCGGGCTCACGCGGATGCCGTCGCATCCCTCCGGCGTCACCATCGCATTGTGCAGCAGGCGCACGAACTGCGACTTGCCGGCACCGTTGCGGCCGAGCACGATGATGCGATCTCCTTGCGCGATTTCTAGCTTCGGGATTGCAAAGAGCCTGCGTCCGTCCGGTGACAGGACAGTAACGTTGTCGAGCGCCACGAGCACGCGCGCGTGGGTGCCGCGGTTGCCGAGCCTGATCTCGCCCGGCCGTTCCCTGTGCACGGCGCGAGCAGCCTGTTCCAGCGCATCGGCGCGGCGTTTGATCTGTGCCGATTTCACCTGCGCCGCATCGCTGCCGCTGTTGATGCCGACATTGCGCAGTTCCGAGGCGCTCTGGCGCAGGCGCTTGACCTCGCGCAGAGTTTTTTCGCGCTGCGTCTGCGCAGCTGAATCGTGCGCGTCGAGCAGGTCACGGGCACGGCGATAAGGATGCGCGAAAGAGATCGATTCCTCCGGCCGCAGGAACAGCGTTTTCGTGGTGCAGGCGTCGAGGAAATCGCGGTCGTGGCTCGCCACGACGATGGGCGCCGTGTAGCCCGCCACGCCGACCCAGGCCTCGAGCTTGAACAGCTTTTCGAGATCGAGATGGTTGGTGGGCTCGTCGAGCAGCAGCAGATCCGGCTGCGTGATCCAGGCGCGTGCGATCAGCGCCAAACGCTGCCAGCCGCCGCTGAGCGCGCGCATCGGAAGCATGCGCAGTTCGGCCGGCGTCTCGAACTCGTCGAGCACCATGTCGACGCGCCATTGCTGGCTGTCCCGCTCGTCACTGGGAAGTGCGTCGAGCAGAACGTCGTGCAGCATCACGTCGAGCAGGTTTTGGGGAACATCCTGCTCGACGAGCGCGACGCGCAGACCGCGCGAGCGGACGATATCGCCATGCGTCGGCTCCATGAAGCCGGCGAGGCATTTCAGAAGGGTCGATTTTCCGGCGCCGTTGGCGGCGACGAGACCGATGCGGTCGCCCTCGCCGATGACGAGGTCGAGGTTTTTGAACAGGGGCGTGTGGGCGATAACGCCGACATTGCGAAGGCTCAAGGAGGCCATGAGGATCTCACTGGTGCGGCGCGCAGGCAAAGGCTGCGCGCTAAAAAGTCTGGAACGTGTCATGCGCGACCGATCCTTGTGGATCACAGGCGCGATAAGCCGTTCAGAGCTGACCAGGATGAGATGAAAGCAGGCGGAGCATTTTCAGCAAAAGTGGAAACCGGTTTTGCTTTAAGAAAATGCGGCAATAAAAACCTGCCGTCAGATCCGTTCGATGGCCGGCCCTGCAACAAGCTGCTGCAGGGCATTCCAGGGGCCGAACATGCGTAGATGCACCGCTTCGCACATGCAGCCCTCCTTCGGTTCGATGTGGATCGCTGCGCAAGAATTAACCGGAAAGCACTGTCGATGCAACGTCTCCCGCCGCACGGCGCTTGATGAAATCGACGAAAGCGCGCAGCGGCGCCGGCATATGCCGGCGGCTCGCGTAATAGATGAAGGGTCCGGAGAACGGCGGCAGCCACTCGTCCAGCACCGAGACCAGCGCGCCGCTTTTCACATGCGGCTCGACGAAGCCTGCGAAGGTGGCGATCAGCCCGAGCCCCTGGATAGCGGCGGCGATCTCGAGATCGATGCTGTTGGCGATCACGCGGGCATTCGGCGTGATCTTCACCACTTCGCCGTCGCGCTCGAATTCCCACGGATGCATCACACCGCTGGCAAAGCGATGGCGGATGCAGGCGTGATTGAGAATGTCCTTCGGATGTAAGGGCCTTCCATGCGCTTCGAAATAGGCCGGCGCGCCGACGACGGCGAAGCGCTGCACGCGCGGGCCGATGGGCACGGCGATCATGTCCTTCTCCAGCCGCTCGTCGTAGCGGATGCCGGCATCGAAGCCCGCCGCCAGCACGTCGACGAAGCTGTCCTCCGTGGTCACCTCCAGAGCGATGCCCGGATGAGCGGAGAGAAACGGCCCGAGGATTGGCGGCAGCACCAGCCGCGCCACGGCGGTCGGCACATTGAGGCGCAGGGTCCCGCTTGGCGAATCGCGAAAGCCGTTGACCGCATCGAGCGCGGCGGCGACTTCGCCGAGCGCCGGGCTCAGCCGTTCCAGCAGCCGCTCACCCGCCTCCGTCGGCGTGACGCTGCGGGTGGTGCGGTTGAGAAGCCGCACCCCGAGCCGCGCTTCCAGGCGACGCAGGGCCTCGCTCAGGGACGAGGCCGAAACCCCGCGCAGGCGGGCGACGCTGCGGAAGCTCCGCGCCCGCGCCACCGCCGCGAAGGCTTCGAGATCGGCGAGATCGACATCGCGCATTGTTCGAAAACCCAAACAGCCTGTTTCGTTTATGCCGGATTATCGCACGAACCGGAAGCGGGCATGATCCGTTCATGCCAGCGAACGCGCCGGCCGAGATTTTCAGGAGACCATCGATGCACTATCGCCAATTGGGACAAACCGGCCCCGAAGTGTCCGCCTTCGGCCTCGGCTGCATGGGCATGTCGGGCATGTACGGACCGGCGGATCGGGCCGAGAGCATCGCCACCATCCATGCGGCGCTGGAGGCCGGCATCACCCTGCTCGACACGGGCGACTTTTATGGCATGGGCCATAATGAAATACTGATCGGCGAGGCGCTGCAGGGCCGCGACCGCGACCGGGCGATCCTGAGCGTGAAATTCGGCGCCATGCGTGAGCCGTCCGGCGCCTGGCTCGGCTACGATGCGAGGCCCCAAGCCGTCAAAAGCTTCCTCGCCTACACCCTGCAGCGCCTGCGGGTCGATCACATCGACATCTACCGCCCGGCAAGGCTCGATCCGAACGTGCCGATCGAGGACACGATCGGCGCCATCGCCGACATGGTGAAGGCGGGCTATGTGGGCCATATCGGCCTTTCGGAGGTCGGCGCCGACACCATCCGCCGCGCAGCCGCCGTGCATCCGATCTGCGATCTGCAGATCGAGTATTCCCTGATCTCGCGCGGCATCGAGGACAGCATCCTGCCCGCCTGCCGCGAGCTCGGCATCGGCATCACCGCCTATGGCGTGCTCTCCCGCGGGCTGATCAGCGGCCATTGGCAGAAGGGCTCCCAGGGCCAGGGCGATTTCCGCCAGCACAGCCCGCGCTTTCAGGACGGCAACGTGGAGAAGAACCTCGCCCTCGTCGAAGGCCTCAGGTCCCTGGCGGACAGTAAGGGCGTCAGCGTCGCCCAGAACGCCATCGCCTGGGTTGCGGCGCAGGGCGAGGACATCATCCCCCTCATCGGCGCCCGCCGCCGCGACCGGCTCGCCGAAGCCCTCGGCGCCCTCGACGTGACGCTGACGAAGGAGGATCTTGTGACCATCGAGCGGATCGTTCCAAAGGGCGTCGCCGCCGGTGAGCGTTATCCATCGGCGCAGATGGGCATGCTGGACAGCGAGCGGGGGTGAGGTGTGCCCCTTCGACGTCATCACCGGCTTTGTGCCGGTGATCTCGATTAGGAAAAGCGCAGCGCTTTAAGGGATCGAGATGGCCGGGACAAGCCCGGCCATGACGAATGCGAGGGATTTGCTATAACAGATCTCAATCGCCTCGCAGGACCTGCTTCATGCCTTCGCACGCCCTCCTTCGCATCGTCTTGAGTACCGGAATCGGCCTGTCGATTCTTCCAGATGCCGTCGCTCAGGATCTCGGCGCCTGGCGGGCGTTGACGGCCGAGGAGGAGAAAGCGCGCATCGGCGATACTCCGCAAAAAGATGCCGATCCGTCGACGATCGAGGCCGACTTCGATGGCGACAAGGCAAAGGACAAGGCCCTGATTGCCGTCAGAGCGACGGATGGGGCCCGCGGGCTCGTCGTCTCCCTCAAAAGCGGGCTTCACGTTCTGGTGCTGTCCGGGGAGAACAGGGACGGGACCGATGCGGACAAGTCGCCCCTGCTGGAAGCGGGAATCCGCGTGGCCAAACCCGGCCCCTGGAGGGCGAACTGCTTCGAGGATTGCGTGGCTCATCCGCCCAGGACCTTCGCGCTGAGGAATCCCGGCATCTTTTTCTACGACGATGGCTCGACCATGCTCTACTGGTGGGATGCGAAGAAGAAGCGGTTTACCAGTGCCCTGATGGTGCATTGACAGGCGCTGTCACGCCTTCGCCCGGCTCCCGAAGATCGCACTGCCGACCCGCACATGGGTGGCTCCCAGCTGGATCGCGGCATCGAAATCGGCGCTCATGCCCATGGAGAGGGTCTTGAGCCCATGCTTCCTGGCGAGCGTGTTGAGCAGGGCGAAATGCGGCGACGGCGGATCCTCCGCCGGCGGGATGCACATCAGGCCCTCGATCTCCAGGCCGTATTGGCTGCGGCAGGCATTCAGGAAGGCGTCGAGCTCGGACGGCGCGACGCCGCCCTTCTGCGGCTCCTCGCCGGTATTCACCTGCACCAGCAGGCGGGGCTTTTTCCCCTGCTTCGCGATCTCCTTGGCGAGCGCCTCGGCGAGCGACGGGCGGTCCAGCGTCTGGATCGCGTCGAAGAGCGCCACCGCCTCCTTCGCCTTGTTGGACTGGAGCGGGCCGATCAAGTGCAGCTCGACGCCGTCATAGCGCTCGCGCAAGGCAGGCCATTTCGCCTTTGCCTCCTGAACATAATTCTCGCCGA
This sequence comes from Microvirga zambiensis WSM3693, assembly GCF_016735695.1. GTDB lineage: Bacteria > Pseudomonadota > Alphaproteobacteria > Rhizobiales > Beijerinckiaceae > Microvirga > Microvirga zambiensis. The sequence continues at coordinate 11,771 of NZ_JAERQD010000001.1, forward strand.
AGACCCGCTGGCCGGCCGCTAGAACCGGCTCGATCGCCTCCGCCGGAAAGGTCTTGGAGACCGCCACGAGGGTGATCGCGGACGGGTCGCGGTCATAGTCGGATGCGGAGCGCCGTATGCTCGCCTGCACCTGCCTCAAACCCTCGACTGCGTCGTTCTCGCTCATGGGACCCTCTCATGATCATCTCGCATGCGCGAAACCGTTGACCGCGCCGGAGAGCTGTGTCCTAGTCCGGCGCAACGTGGCGGCGCAAGCCGCTTGAATCTCCAGCATGACGGATAGCGAAGAAAAATGAGGCCCGAGCGCTACAACGCCAAGGAAGCCGAGCTGAAATGGCGGAAGGTCTGGAACGACCGCGACCTGTTCCGGACGAACAACGACGACCCGCGTCCGAAATACTACGTGCTCGAGATGTTCCCCTATCCGTCGGGGCGCATCCATATGGGCCACGTGCGCAACTACACCATGGGCGACGTGGTGGCGCGCTACAAGCGCGCCAAGGGCTTCAACGTGCTCCATCCCATGGGCTGGGACGCCTTCGGCATGCCGGCCGAGAACGCCGCGATGCAGAACAAGGTCCATCCGAAGGAGTGGACCTACGCCAACATCGCCACCATGCGCTCGCAGCTGCAATCCATGGGTCTCGCCATCGACTGGAGCCGCGAGATCGCGACCTGCGATCCGAGCTATTACAAGCACCAGCAGCGCTTGTTCCTCGACTTCCTGGAAGCAGGCCTCGTCGACCGCAAGACGGCGAAGGTGAACTGGGATCCGGTCGATCACACCGTGCTCGCCAATGAGCAGGTGATCGACGGCCGCGGCTGGCGCTCGGGCGCGCTCGTCGAGCAGCGCGAGCTGACCCAGTGGTTCCTGAAAATCACCGATTACGCGCAGGATCTCGACGACCGGCTCGACAGTCTCGACCGCTGGCCGGACAAGGTGCGCCTGATGCAGCGCAACTGGATCGGCCGCTCGGAGGGCCTGATGGTCCGCTTCGCCCTGAAGCCGGAAACGGTGCCGAACGGCGAGACCGAACTGCAGATCTACACCACGCGTCCCGACACCCTGTTCGGCGCCAAGTTCATGGCGGTTGCGCCCGATCATCCGCTGGCGAAGGCGGCTGCCGAGAAGAATCCCGAGCTCGCGGCCTTCATCGAGGAAGCCAAGCGCATGGGCACGGCGCAGGAGACCATCGACAAGGCGGAAAAGCTCGGCTTCGACACGGGCGTCCGCGCGGTGCATCCCTTCGACCCGGACTGGACGCTGCCCGTCTATGTGGCGAATTTCATCCTGATGGAATACGGCACCGGCGCCATCTTCGGCTGCCCGGCGCATGACCAGCGCGATCTCGACTTCGTCAACAAGTACGGCCTCGGCAACACGCCGGTGGTCTGCCCGCCGGACGTGGATCCCGCCAGCTTCGTGGTCACGGACGTTGCCTATGACGGCGACGGCCGGATGATCAATTCCCGCTTCCTCGACGGCATGACCATCGACGAGGCGAAGGAGGAGGTCGCGCGCCGCCTCGAGAGCGAAATCCGCGGCAACCGGGCCGTCGGCGAGCGCAAGGTGAATTTCCGCCTGCGCGACTGGGGCATCTCGCGCCAGCGCTACTGGGGCTGCCCGATCCCGATCATCCATTGCGATGAATGCGGCGTCGTGCCCGTGCCGAAGGACCAGCTGCCCGTGGTGCTGCCTGAGGACGTGTCCTTCGACGTGCCGGGCAACCCGCTCGACCGTCATGCGACCTGGAAGCATGTGGATTGCCCGCAATGCGGCGGCAAGGCCCGGCGCGAGACGGATACCATGGACACCTTCGTGGATTCGTCCTGGTATTTCGCCCGCTTCACCGATCCGACCCTGACGGACAAGCCGGTGGACCGCGCCACCGTCGACGCGTGGCTGCCGGTCGATCAGTATATCGGCGGCATCGAGCACGCGATCCTGCACCTGCTCTATTCGCGCTTCTTCACCCGCGCGATGGAGAAGACCGGCCATGCCGGCATCGACGAGCCTTTTGCGGGCCTGTTCACGCAAGGCATGGTGGTGCATGAGACCTACAGGGACGAGAGCGGCAACTGGGTGCTGCCCGCCGACGTGCGCTTCGAAACCGACGACGGCGTGCGAAAAGCCTTCCATGTGGAGACCGGCGCCCCGATCGAGATCGGCTCGATCGAGAAGATGTCGAAGTCGAAGAAGAACACGGTCGATCCGGACGAGATCATTGCCTCCTACGGCGCCGACACCGCGCGCTGGTTCATGCTCTCCGACTCGCCGCCTGAGCGCGACGTGATCTGGACCGAGGAAGGCGTGCAGGGCGCGGGCCGCTTCGTGCAGCGCGTGTGGCGTCTCGTCGGCGAGATCGCCGACCGCACGGCCGGCGCGGACGCGAGCATCGGCACCGGCCCCATCGCCACCGCCGTGCGCAAGGCCGCGCACAGGGCGCTCGCCGCCGTCGAGGACGATGTGGAGCGCCTGCGCTTCAACCGCTGCGTCGCCCAGCTCTACGAGCTCGCCAATGCCCTGCAGGATCTGGCGAACCAGGCCAAGAATGCGGACGAGCCGGGCCTGGGCGGGGCTTTTGCGGAAGCCGGACGCATCTTCGTGCAGCTCTTAGGCCCGATGATGCCGCATCTGGCCGAGGAATGCTGGGAGACGCTTCAGCAGCCCGGCCTCGTCGCCGATGCCGCCTGGCCGCAGCTCGACCGCTCGCTGCTCGTCGAGAACACGATCACCCTGCCGGTGCAGGTGAACGGCAAGAAGCGCGCCGACGTGACGGTTGCCCGCGATGCGGATCAGGTTACAGTCGAGGCGGCCGTGCTCGCCCTCGACGCCGTGCAGAAGGCGCTCGACGGGAAGCCCGCCCGCAAGATCATCGTCGTTCCCCAAAGGATCGTGAATGTCGTCGCTTAGTTTCAGGGTCCTTGCCCGCGTTGCAGTGGTGGCAGGCCTTTCTCTCGGCCTGTCCGCGTGCTTCCGGCCGCTCTACGGTCCGACCGCATCCGGCCAGTCGCTCCAGACGGTGCTCGCCGCCATCGACGTGCCGGAGGTGCAATGGCCGCCGGCGCTTGCGAATACGGGGCATTATCTGCGCAGCGAGATGATCTACGCCCTGAACGGTTCGGGATCTGACACGCCGAAGCGTTATGCCCTGAAGATGGTCTTGGCCCAGAGCCAGTCGAGCCCGGTGATCGATACCCAGATCGGCGCGCCGAGCTCGGTGATCCTCGGCGGCACGCTCACCTACACCCTGACAAGCCTCGACGGAAAGACCGTCGTGACCACGGGCGTAGCGACCTCCTCCGCCAGCTTCGACCGCTTCCCGCAGCGCTTCGCCAATATCCGTGCCAACCGCGATGCGGAGATCAGGCTCGCCAAGGATCTGGCGCAGCAGGTGCGCACCCGGCTGTCGGCGGTGCTCGCGAACAGCTGATCCATGGTCGCGGTCAAAGCCGGAGACGTGGATGGAGCGCTGCGGCGCCCCGATCCGCGCATCGGTCTGTTCCTGTTCTACGGGCCCGATATGGGTCTGATCAACGAGCGTGCCCGCCTTGTCGCCGAGCGCTCGGTCGATGACCCCGCGGACCCGTTCCAGCTCATCCGGATCGACGGCGACGACATCGCCGCCGATCCCGCGCGCCTTGCCGACGAGGCCGGAACCATGGGCCTGTTCGGCGCCAAGCGCGCCATCTGGGTGAAATCCACCTCGCGCAACATCGCACCGGCCGTCGATGCGGTCCTGAAGGGCGAGTTACAGGACACGGTGATTGTCATCGAGGGCGGCGACCTGCAGAAATCCTCGCCCCTGCGCACCCTGTGCGAGCGCTCGCAGAAGGCACTCGCCCTGCCCTGCTATGCCGATTCCGGACGCGATCTCGGTAACGTCGTCGACGAAACCTTGAAAGACAACGGCTTTTCGATCCAGCGCGAGGCCCGCACCGCCCTGATCGCGAGCCTCGGCGGCGACCGCCTCGCCACCCGCGGCGAACTCTCCAAGCTGATGCTCTACGCCCATGGGCAGCGCGAGATTACGCTTGCCGACGTGGATGCGATCATGAGCGACGTGTCGAGCCTCGCCATGGATGCGGTGGTCGATGCCGCCTTCGCCGGCGAGGGTACGGGGCTCGAGACCGGCTCCCGGCGCCTCGCCGCAGAGGGCGTCAACGCCTCCGTGCTGCTCGGCGCGGCGCTCCGCCACGCGTTGATGCTGCTGAATGCCCGCCTTTCCGTTGAGGAAGGTCGCCCGATTCCGACGGTGATGGAAACCATGCGCAGCCTGCATTTCCGGCGCAAACCCCTGGTCGAGCGCCATCTCCAGCGCTGGACCGGCGACAGCCTCAGGAGCGCGATTTCGCTGCTTCAGACGAGCCTCCTGCAGACGCGCCGCATGGCCGATCTCGACGACACGATCGCGGCGAAGACGCTGCTAGACATTGCCCGGGCGGCACGGCGGTAGGGCACCCCGAGGAGATATAAATCGCGACGTCATGGCCGGGCTTGTCCCGATCACCCACGTCTTGGGAACCACCACGCTGCAAAGACGTGGGTCCCCGGGACAGGCCCGGGGATGACGGTGGAGGGCGGCATGAGGGACGGTGTCATTCCCGGCCGGACATGGCGCAGCCATTGCAGGGAAAGGGAATCCACTCATGAGCGCGACGCCATGGACCCCTAGTTTCGCTCACCGGGATCACACCATCACCCGTCATGGCCGGGCTCGTCCCGGCCATCCCGACAAGCCACAGCGCCTGAATCCATGGAGTTGCGGTATGAAATTTGTCGAGCAGATCGGCTCAGAAGGAATAGGTCTCGTTCATGGTTCCGGGCTCGGCTGTGAGGACACCCGAAATACATATTATAGTTGATAAACTTCGTCCAGCAAAAGCGTCACTGCGCTGTGCATGGATATGCGCAAGCTCATCGGTAGCAATTTCGCCCGGATCAGGCGAGAAAAAGGCTTGACCCAGGAACAGGTCGAGGAGCGGTCCGGATTGAGCCAGCAATATCTCAGCAGCCTCGAGCGGGGCCGAAGGAACCCGACGATCGTGACGGTCCATGAGCTGGCGCAGGCTTTGGGCGTCAGCCATCTCGACCTTCTCAAGCCGGATGGCCCGCCGCCGACACAGGGCTGAGGCTCTGCGATGCCGCGACCCTTCCGTCGCGGCTGGTGGCGCAAGCGCCTTACGGATTCAACCGCCGGCACAAGCCGTCGAGCTGGTCCAGGGTCTTGTACTTGATGCGCAATTCACCGCCGCTGCCCTTGTGGTCGATGCTCACCGTGAGGCCGAGCACGTCCTGCAGCGCTTTTTCGAGCGCCCTTGTGTCGGGATCCTTCTCCGCCTTGGCGGGCTTGGCCGCCTTGGCCTCCGTCTTCGCCGGCGAGGCATTATCGGTCTGCGCGATCTCCTCGACCTGGCGCACGCTCAGGCCCTCGTCGAGGACGCGCTTCGCCACCTGGACCGGATCCTTCACCGAGAGCAGCGCGCGGCCGTGGCCGGCGGTGAGCTTGCGCTCCATCAGCATCTTGCGCACGCCGACAGGCAGATCGGTGAGACGCAAAGTGTTGGCGATGTGGCTGCGGCTCTTGCCGATGACTTTTGAGAGATTCTCCTGCGTGTAGGAGAACTCGGCCATCAGGCGCGAATAGCCTTCCGCCTCCTCGATCGGGTTGAGATCGGCGCGCTGGACGTTCTCGAGGATCGCGTATTCGAGCGATGTCTTGTCGTCGATGCTGACGATGACCACCGGCACCCGGTGCAGCCCCGCCTTCTGCGCCGCGCGCCAGCGGCGCTCGCCGGCGACGATCTCGAATTCGTCCCTATGGTTCGGGATCGACCGCACCACGATGGGCTGGATGATGCCGCGATCCTTGATCGACTGTGTCAGCTCGCCTAGATCCGCGTCGTCGAAGACCTTGCGCGGGTTGCGCGGGTTCGGGCGCAGGAACTCCACCGGCACCGAGCGCGGCACGAAGCCCTTGCGCTCGAGGTTGCCCATCTCGTCCCCCACCTCGCCGATCAGGGCGGCCAATCCACGACCCAGGCGCGACTTACCTTCTTCTGCCATTGTCTCTCTCAAAAAATTTTAGGCCGCGCGCAGGGCGCGTTCACGCTGGATGACTTCCGAGGCAAGCCGCAGATAGGCCTGCGAGCCGGCGCATTTCAGATCGTAGAGCAGGACCGGCTTGCCATGCGACGGCGCCTCCGACACGCGGACATTGCGCGGGATCATCGTCTCGTAAACCTTGGCCCCCATGAACTGGCGCACATCCGCCACCACCTGTCCCGACAGGTTGTTGCGCGGGTCGAACATGGTCAGAACCACGCCGTGGATCGACAGATCCGGGTTGAGGGCCGAGCGGACCTGTTCGACCGTTTTAAGCAGCTGGCTGAGGCCTTCCAGAGCAAAAAATTCGCATTGGAGGGGGACCAGAACGGCGTCAGCAGCGGTCAACGCATTGATGGTCAGAAGATTCAGCGATGGCGGGCAGTCGATCAAAATATAGGTAAAAGGTTCACTTACCTCAGAGGCCGAAAGACCTTCGATGGCGGAGCGGAGCCGATGCGCCCGGTTGCGCTCGTTGGCGATCTCCAATTCGACGCCAAGAAGGTCGAGAGTCGAAGGCGCGACCGACAATCCGGGCACCACGGTCTCGGTGATCGCCTCCTCCAATGAGGCTTCGCCGGCGAGCACATGATAGGTCGAGACCTGACGGCTCTTGCGGTCGATGCCGAGACCGGTCGAGGCATTGCCCTGCGGGTCGAGATCGATGATCAGAACTTTCTCGCCGATGGCGGCGAGCGCCGTGCCGAGATTGATCGCCGTCGTCGTCTTGCCGACACCACCCTTCTGGTTGGCGAGGACGAGAACGCGTGGTGTCGCCCCAAGCGCGCCTGGTTCGGGTCCGTTGCGGTCGGTCATCATGAATGGCTCTCGATGGAGGTGATGCGCAGAATCCTGGCGTCAGGATCGGTCAGGCTCGGCAGGATCTCTGCCTCGAATGTCCACTTTTTCCGGGCCTCGGTCAATTCGATCTCGACGTCGCGACCCTTGGGAAAGAGACCCATTGTCCCCGCTTTCAACAACGGTGCGGTCCAGTCCAGCAGCATGTCGAGCGAGGCGAGCGCCCGAGCCGAGACCACATCGGCCTTGCCGACGAAGCCTGGCACAACGGTCTCAAGTCTCGCTTCGTGAATGGTCGCCGAGGCTCCGGTGAGCCGGGCGATCTGGCGCAGGAAGGCACATTTGCGCGAATTGCTCTCGACGAGATGGACGTGAAGTCCCCTCTCCGCGCCGGCAATGGCGAGGACCAGACCGGGGAAACCGGCCCCGGATCCGAGGTCGAGCCAAGTCCTCGCTTCGGGGGCGAGATCCAGAAGCTGCAGCGAATCGACGATATGGCGCTCCCAGATCTGGCTCAGCGTGGCCGGACCGACGAGGTTCTTGATCGCCTGCCAGCGCCGAAGCTCCCGCTCCAGCAGTTCCAGCTTCTCGAATGTTTCACGTGAAACATTCAGGTCGGAAGGGGTCAGAATAGTGGATTTCGTCACGAGAGAGGCTCGGCAATGTGGGCAGCGCGCCCCGGTGCCTTGCGGGCATGGGCGGCCAGAAGCGTCAGCGCGGCAGGAGTGATGCCTTCGATCCGAGCCGCCTGTCCCAGGGTCTTAGGACGGACGAGATCGAGCTTGGCCTTGATCTCATTCGAAAGGCCGGGCAGACCCTGAAAATCGATGCCCTCGGCCAGGACCACGCCCTCGTCCCGACGATAGGCGGCGATATCCGCCTGCTGCCGGTCGAGGTAAACCGCATAGGTCGCGTCCGTCTCAAGCCGCTCTTGGACAGGCCCGCTCACGGAAGATAGCTCCGGCCACACCCGAGCGAGGTCGGACCAGCCGATGCTCGGATAGGACAGTAGTTGGTAGGCGCTGCGGCGGATGCCGTCCTGGTTGAGCTCAAGCCCATGCCGGGCCGCTTCCTGCGGGGTCAGGCTGAGCGCCTGCAGCCGCTGCCGGGTGTCATGGATCTCAGCCTGAGAGCGTTGAAAATGCCTCTCGCGCTGCGTGCCGACGCAGCCGATCTCGAGGCCCTTGCCGGTCAGGCGCTCGTCCACATTGTCGATGCGCAGGCTCAGGCGATATTCGGAGCGCGAGGTGAACATGCGATAGGGCTCGCTCACGCCGCGGGTAATCAGGTCGTCGACAAGAACGCCGATATAGGATTCGGCCCGGTCGAAGACGATTCCATCCAGGCCGGACGCACGGCGGGCGGCATTGAGGCCGGCGACCAGCCCCTGGGCGGCCGCCTCCTCATAGCCGGTGGTGCCATTGATCTGGCCGGCGAGGAAAAGGCCCTCGACGGCCTTGGTCTCGAGCGCGGCATTCAGGTTGCGCGGGTCGACATAATCGTACTCGATGGCATAGGCCGGCTGCAGCATCCGTACTTTTTCCAGGCCCGGAATATGGGACAGGAAGGCGAGCTGCACGTCTTCCGGAAGGGAGGTCGAGATCCCGTTGGGATAGACGGTGAAGTTGTCGAGGCCCTCCGGCTCCAGGAAGATCTGGTGCCCGTCCCGGTCGCCGAAACGCACAACCTTGTCCTCGATGGAGGGGCAGTAGCGCGGCCCCCTGCCCTGGATCTCGCCGGAATACATGGCCGAACGGTGCAGGTTGTCCCGGATCAGCTCGTGGACCTTGGCCGTCGTGCGGGTGATGCCGCATTCGATCTGCGGGTTGTCGATCCGGGTGGTCAGCAGCGAGAATGGCACCGGCTCGTCATCGGCCGCCTGCTTGTCGACACCGGCCCAGTCGATGGTGCGGCCGTCAAGGCGGGGCGGAGTGCCGGTCTTAAGACGCCCGAGGCTGAAGCCGAGCCGCTCGAACGTCTTCGGCAGGCCGAGCGAAGGCCGCTCGCCCATGCGGCCGGCCGGGATCTTCTTCTCGCCGATATGGATCAGGCCCGACAGAAAGGTCCCGGTGGTGATGACAACAGTCCCGGCGGCGAGCACCTGACCGTCGGCGAGCAGAAGACCGGTAATCCGTCCGTTCTGTACGACGAGGTCGTCCGCCTCCCCCTCCACGATGGCGAGGTTCGGAATCTGCAGCAGCTCGGCCTGCATGGCACGGGCATAAAGCTTGCGGTCGGCCTGGGTGCGCGGTCCGCGCACGGCGGGGCCCTTGCGACGGTTGAGCAGGCGGAACTGGATGCCGGCCTTATCGGCGATACGGCCCATGACGCCGTCGAGCGCATCGATCTCGCGCACGAGGTGACCCTTGCCGAGCCCGCCGATGGCCGGGTTGCAGGACATGGCCCCGATGGTCGAGAGCTTGTGCGTGACCAGAGCCGTGCGCGCACCCATACGGGCAGAGGCGGCGGCCGCCTCGGATCCCGCGTGGCCGCCGCCGACGACGATCACATCGAACACCGCGCTCATCTTATCTCCTGTTGGAACGTCGAACTGGAAGCAGGTTCCAACCCGGTTTCAATCCGACGTCCGCTTATCCTGAACCGTCGCCAGCGCCCATCGCAGCTTCGCGTCAGTGAGACCGCGGGCTCACGATCCTCTGATGCGCTGATCTAGGTGCTGGTTCGGCAGAGGTCAAAAGGGCAAAATGTTTCACGTGAAACATTTTGGTTCTGCACAGCCTACCCACAGCGCATGCACGGCGGATTCAACATTGTTCCACCGATTCGTGAATGGGGAAATTGGCCTTCCGCGGGAAGGTTCGGTTGATACGCCTCCTGCGCAGCTCTTTTCCCCAAAGTCCGTATTGCTGAGCGCTCGCTCCGTCCTGAGAGCCACGCAATGGCGTCGAGAAGACCCCGTCCTGAATGCCTGGCTAATCAAGCGCGACTGACGTTCATTCACCACTCCTCCGTCGTTCCTAACCTACCCTCCAACGTCATCCCCGGGCTTGTCCCGGGGACCCACGTTTTGGCAACCGCAGCGGCGTAAAGGCGTGGGTGGCCGCAACAAGTGCGGCCATGACGGCGAGGGTGAGGTTAGGGGATGACATCTCGGGCAAGTCCGAAGCTCATGGGGAAGAGGGCTAGGGGCACAGCCCCTTCATCAGCCAGATTCTCTGGATGAGGCTAAGCAGCTTTCGCTTGAGTAAGAATCCCCGCAGCCGCAATCACTTGCCGATGCAGAAGCTCGAAAACAGGCGGTCGAGCACGTCCTCGACATCGACGCGGCCGGTGATCTCGCCGATCGCCCGGGCGGCGAGCCGCACTTCCTCCGCCGCCAGTTCGAGCGGTCCGCGGCTGACGAGCATGGAACGGGCGCGCTGCAGGGAGGCATGAGCACGCTCCAGCGCCTTGCGGTGACGCTCACGGGTGACGATGGCATCGCCCTGCCCCATCAGGTTCTCAGCCTCGGCCTCGAGACGCTCGATCAGCTCCGGCAGGCCCTCGCCAGTCGTGGCGGCGACCAGAAGATCGCAACCGGGCGGGGATCTGCCGAGATCGGCCTTGGTCCCCACTTTCAACAGGCGCCGGGCCGTAGGCGCGATATTCTCCTCGCCTTCCGGCGGCACGAGCCAGAGCACGAGATCGGCATCCTGCACCCGGGCGCGGGCACGGGAGACGCCCTCCTGCTCGATCAGATCCCCGCTCTCACGCAAGCCGGCGGTGTCGACGACGATCACCGGCAGGCCACCGAGATCGCAATGCACTTCGATCACGTCCCGGGTCGTGCCGGCGATCGGCGAAACGATGGCGACATCGCGTCGGGCGAGCGCATTGAGCAGGGTCGACTTGCCCGCATTGGGCGGGCCGGCAAGCACCACGGTCAGCCCCTCGCGCAGGCGCTCCCCGCTCCGGTTGGCGGCGGCGCGGCCGATCTCGCCAATGACCCGGTCGATCATGGCAAGGATCTCCCCCTCCAGATCCTCGGGCACGTCGCCCTCGTCGGAGAAGTCGAGGCTCGCCTCGAGCAGGGCCAGCACCTGCAGCACGCTCTCGCGCCAGCCTTCCGCTGCATTTCCCAATCGGCCGCCGAACTGGCGCATGGCCTGGCGCCTTTGCGCCTCGGTCTCCGCGTCGATGATGTCGGCAAGGCCCTCGACCTGGGCGAGGTCCATGCGGCCGTTGAGAAAGGCGCGGCGGGTGAACTCCCCTGCCTCTGCCGGGCGGCAATTCTCGATGGTGCCGAGCGCGCGGAGCACCGCCGCCCGGGTCGCCAGCCCGCCATGGATGTGGAGCTCGGCCTGATCCTCGCCTGTAAAGCTCTTCGGCCCCGGCATCCAGAGCACTAGTGCCTGATCGAGCGGCTCATCGGTGGCCGGGTTCTTCAAGGTCCGCACGACGGCCCGGCGCGGCTTGGGTACGCTTCCCGCCATCCGCTCCAGAATGGTTCTGCTCTCCCCGCCGCTGATCCGGATCAGGCACACGGCGGCGCGGCCGTGCCCGGAAGCCATCGCGAAGATCGTGTCGTCCGAACGCATGAGCGTGAACCTCGTGAGGAAAAGAGGATTTAAGGTTGACGATGTCTTAAAAACAGAAGGCGCGGACCGTAGCGAGTCCGATGCCGGAGCAGGTCCGATGAATCGCCTGAGCGAGGCCCATTCCCCCTACCTTCTGCAGCACAGGGACAATCCTGTCCATTGGTGGGAATGGGGTCCCGAGGCGCTGGCCGAGGCGAAGCGCCTCGACCGTCCGATCCTGATCTCGATCGGCTATGCCGCCTGCCACTGGTGCCATGTCATGGCGCATGAAAGCTTCGAGGATCCGGATGTCGCCTCGGTCATGAACGCCCTCTTCGTCAACATCAAGGTCGACCGCGAGGAGCGGCCGGATGTGGACCATGTCTACATGAGCGCGCTCCATCTCCTGGGAGAGCAGGGCGGCTGGCCGCTCACCATGTTCCTGACGCCCGAAGGCGAGCCGTTCTGGGGCGGCACCTATTTTCCGAAGGAGCCGCGCTTCGGCCGCGCCGGCTTCGTCGCGGTGCTGCGGGAGGTGAGCCGCCTCTACCACGCGGAGCCGGAGCGGATCCTCAAGAACCGGGATGCGATCAGGCAGCATCTGGCGAAGACGGAGCAGGGTGACGGCGGCACCCTCGGCCTGGACGATCTCGACCGTTTGGGATTACGCCTCTCCGGACTCATCGACACGGAGAACGGCGGCCTGCAGGGCGCCCCAAAGTTCCCCAACCCGCCGATCCTCGAAGTCCTCTATCGCTATGCCCGCCGCAGCGGCGACGCGGAGGCGAAACGGCGCTTTCTCCTGAGCCTGGAGCGCATGGCGCTCGGCGGCATTCGCGATCATCTCGGCGGCGGCTTTGCCCGCTACTCCGTCGACGAACGCTGGCTCGTGCCGCATTTCGAAAAGATGCTCTACGACAATGCGCAGCTGCTGGAGCTCTATGCGCTGGGATACGCCGAGACCGGACATCCCCTCTTCCGGGACGCGGCCGAGGGGATCGTCGCCTGGCTGCAGCGGGAGATGACGATTCCCGAGGGCGCCTTCGCCGCGAGTCTCGACGCGGATTCGCAAGGAGAGGAAGGCCGCTTCTATGTTTGGACCCTGGCCGAGATCCGCGAGGCCTTGGGCGAGGACGACGCCCCCCTCTTCGCCAAGGTTTACGACATCACGGAGGACGGCAATTTCGAGGGCCACAACATCCCGAACCGGCTGATCTCCGGTGATGCACCGCTTGGCGTTGAGGAGCGGCTGGCAATCATGCGGGCGAAGCTGCTGGAGCGGCGCGCCTCCCGCGTCACGCCCGGCCTCGACGACAAGGTGCTGGCCGACTGGAACGGGCTGATGATCGCCGCCCTCATCCGCGCAGCACCCCTCCTCGGCCGGCTGGACTGGATCGGCATCGCTCAGCGGGCCTATGGCTTCATCTCGAAGTCGATGAGCCGGGACGGACGGCTCGGCCATTCCTGGCGCGGCGCGCTGATCTTTCCCGGCTTCGCCCTCGACCATGCCGCGATGATGCGCGCGGCGCTTGCCCTTTACGAGGCGACGTCGGAGCCGTCCTATCTCCAGGACGCGCGGACCTGGCGCGACGTGCTCCTGGCGGAATACATGGTCGAGGACAATGGCTGCCTCGCCATGACGGCCCGGGGAGCCGACCCGCTCGTCGTCCGGCCGCAGCCGAGCACGGACGATGCCGTGCCCAATGCCAATGGGGTCGTTGCCGAAGCGCTTGTGAGGCTTGCGCAGATCACCGAGGAGGAGGCGGACATCGAACGCGCACAGGAGGTTCTGAGTCGGCTCGTCGGAATCGCCCGCTCATCGCCCCTCGGCCACGCCTCGATCCTCAACGCCCTCGACCTGCACCTGCGCGGTGTGAGCATTCTGATCACGGGACACAACGCCGGAGCATTGCATCAATCCGCCCTCGCCCTGCCCTATCTCGACCGCAGCGTTCGCCTTCTCAAGGCAGATGAGATGCTCCCCGACGATCATCCCGCCAAGGCCCTCGCCTCCTCGCACGCCGAGGCCCAGGCCCTCGTCTGCGCCGGCATGCGCTGCTCGCTCCCGGTCTTGGATGCGGATGGCTTGCGGGCGCGTGTGGAGGAAATGCTGGAGATCGGCAAGAAGAGCTAGCGAACTCTCGAAGAATACAACCTCGATGTCATGGCCGGCCTCGTGCCGGCCATCCCGATCCTGTGAAGCGCTTGCGCCTCTCTTCATCGAGATCACCGGCACTGATCCCCGGCTCAGGTCCGGGGAGGTGATGACAGGCGGTGAGTTTGCATAGGGACCTTAACAATCCGGCTCGCGCGTCACCGCCTCACGCTTGAGATGGGTCAGCGGCAGGGAGGCATCGGATTTCACCCGGGTCAGGGCGAAGTTCGAGCGGATGTCGCCGATCATCGGCAGGACGAGGAGTTTCTCCGTCAGCAGCCGCTCATAGGCCTTCAGGTTCGACACCACGATCTCGGCGATGAAATCCGCCGTGCCGGAGACCATGTGGCAGGCCACCACCTCGGGCATGGCGGAGAGCGCCTGCTGCAGCGCCTGCGCATTGTCGCGGGAATGCTTTTCGACCTTGATATCGACGAAGACCGTGAGCCCGAGACCGACCGATTCCCGGTCGAGCACGGCGCGGTAGGTGCGGATGAAGCCGTCGCGCTCGAGCCGCCGGACCCGGCGCAGGCAGGGCGAGGGCGAGAGGCCGACCTGATCCGCCAGTTCCTGGTTGGTCAGCCGCCCGTCGGACTGGAGCGCGCTTAAGATCCGCAGGTCGATGGCGTCGAGATCGATATAGGGCATGGTTTTACCGACAGCCGCTTTCGCGCAATTTTCTGCCAAGAAGTCCCGATAATCAAGTATCACTTCGCAAGGACATGCCATGTCATGCCAGGATATGCTCAAACGCATCGATGGAGATGCGTCATGTCCGACCTCGTTCACTCCCTGCCGCAGAGCCGGATCCGACCCGCTCTCATCGGCTGGCTCGCGGCCCTGGCGACGGTTACGATCTGGGCAGTTTGGGCGGTGGCGACCCGCCATGCGGTCACCCACGACCTGCCGCCGGTCGCCATCGGCATATTGCGCTTCGGCGTGCCTGCCGTGCTGCTGGCGCCGATTGCATGGCGCACCGGGCTCTTTCCTAAGGGACTGGGATTGCCGAAGAGTCTCGGCCTTCTCGGCTCCGGTGCTCCGTTCTTCCTCATCGTCGCGCTCGGCATGCAATTCGCGCCGGCGGCGGAGATCGGTCCGCTGCTGCCGGGCACCATGCCGCTCTTCGTCGCCCTCATCGGCTGGCTCGTCTTCGGCGAGCAGCTCGCCCGAATGCGCGCTTTCGGCTTCGCCCTGATCCTGATCGGTGTCGCCTGCATCGGCGGCCATGGGCTCTTCATGACGAGCAATGGAACCTGGCGCGGCCACCTGCTCCTGCTGACCGGCGCCTGCCTGTGGGGAATCTACACCCACGCCTATCGCCGCAGCGGTTTGTCGGCGCTGCAGGCGGCGTCCCTCATCGGGCTGTGGTCCTTCCTGATCCTCCTGCCCTTCGGCCTGCCGCCGCTCATCCGCGCGATCGGCAACGGCTTGGCCGGCCCGCTCGTGCTGCAGGCCCTTCTCCAGGGCTTTCTCTCGGGTGTTGCCGGCATCGTTTTCTACGGCATCGCCATCGACCGGCTCGGCGCCTCTCGCGCCGCCGCCATCTCGCCGCTCGCCATCGTGCTGGCGGCGCTGTTCGCGATCCCGATGCTCGGCGAGATTCCGGATGCGGCCGCGATGATCGGGATCACCTTGGCGACCCTCGGCGTCGTGCTGGCGAGCGGTGCGTTCGGATCTGCGCCGAAACTCTCACCCTGACTATCCAGCGTGATCTTCCCGACATTGTCATCACCTCCCCGGACTTGATCCGGGGATCGGTGCCGGTGATCCCGATCTGAAGAACGCTGTGCTTCACACCATCGGGATGGCCGGCACGAGGCCGGCCATGACGAGCGACATTTGCAGACACAACGAAAAACCCCACCCTCCGCGAGGAGGATGGGGCCGGGATTCCGTGAGGCGGGCGTTCCGCCTCAGGTGTTCATCGAGTCGAAGAAATCCTGGTTCGACTTGGTCTGGCGCAGCTTGTCGAGCAGGAACTCGATGGCATCCACCGTGCCCATCGGGTTGAGGATGCGGCGCAGCACGTACATCTTCTTGAGCGTGTCGCTTGGTACCAGCAGCTCTTCCTTGCGGGTGCCGGAGCGGGTGATGTCGATCGCCGGGAAGGTGCGCTTGTCGGCGACCTTGCGGTCGAGAATGATTTCCGAGTTGCCGGTGCCCTTGAACTCTTCGAAGATCACCTCGTCCATGCGCGAGCCGGTATCGATCAGCGCGGTTGCGATGATGGTGAGCGAGCCGCCCTCCTCGATGTTGCGCGCCGCGCCGAAGAAGCGCTTCGGACGCTGCAGGGCATTGGCATCGACACCGCCGGTGAGCACCTTGCCGGATGACGGCACCACGGTGTTGTAGGCGCGTCCCAGGCGCGTGATCGAGTCGAGCAGGATGACCACGTCGCGGCCATGCTCGACGAGGCGCTTCGCCTTCTCGATCACCATCTCGGCCACCTGCACGTGGCGCGTCGCCGGCTCGTCGAAGGTGGAGGCCACGACCTCGCCCTTCACCGAGCGCTGCATGTCGGTCACTTCCTCCGGGCGCTCGTCGATGAGCAGCACGATGAGGTAGCACTCGGGATGGTTGGTGGTGATTGACTGCGCCACGTTCTGCATCAGCACGGTCTTACCCGTGCGCGGCGGCGCGACGATCAGCGCGCGCTGGCCTTTGCCGATGGGCGAGACGATGTCGATGATGCGCGGCGAGAAATCTTTGCGCGTCGGATCGGCGATCTCGAGATTGAAGCGCTCGTGCGGGAAGAGCGGCGTCAGGTTGTCGAAGTGAACCTTGTGCCGGATCTTCTCCGGATCCTCGAAATTGATCGTATTGACCTTGAGCAGGGCGAAGTAGCGTTCGCCCTCCTTCGGGCCGCGGATCGGGCCGTCCACCGTGTCGCCGGTGCGCAGGCCGAATTTCCGGATCTGCGAGGGCGAGACATAGATGTCGTCGGGACCGGGCAGGTAGTTCGAATCGGCCGAGCGCAGGAAGCCGAAGCCGTCCTGCAGCACCTCGACCACGCCGGCGCCGATGATCTCGACCTCGCGTGCCGCCAGCTGCTTGAGGATGGCGAACATGAGCTCCTGCTTGCGCATGGTGCTCGCGTTCTCGACCTCGAGCTCTTCGGCGAAAGTGATGAGTTCGGTGGCGGATTTGGATTTCAGGTCTTGAAGTTTGATTTCCCTCATCGGGGAACACTCTCGGGGTAAAGTCGCGGGCAGAAGAGCTGTACGCGGGGGAGATTAAGGGGAACGTTCGACAGGGCCGCCGGGTTCACGAACCGTGACTGAGAGAGCCCTGAGGCCCCGTGCAGCGCACCTGTCTTTAGAGGAAGAGACCTTTGTTCTAGCCGTTTTCTCCGAAAATCACAAGAGCCTTCCTCGCCCCGTCCGGGAACGTTCCCTTTCACAAGGCGGTTATCGGTCGCCGAACAAGAGCATCGGACCCAAAAGTGGACCCACTTTTGGGATCCAATCCGATGCTCCGTTCCTAAACATGGCGCATCGTTGAATGCGGAAAACCGGGTCCACTTTTCCGCACGATGCGCAAGGAGAAACCTGCCGTGAGCCAGCTGACCCTCGCCGACCTGTCCGACAAGATGCGCGACATCGATTTCGCCATGCTCTCGACCCATGCGGAGGGCGGCGAGATCGCCGGGCGTCCGATCAGCAACAACGGCGATGTCGCCTACGAGGGCGATTCGTACTTCTTCTCCGACGGGAACACGCGGACGGTCGAGGATATCAAGCGCGACCCGAAGGTGTCCCTGTCGTTCCAGGGCAGCAAGGGCCTTCTCGGCAAGCCCCCGATCTTCATCGCCATCGAAGGCCGCGCCGAGCTGATCCGTGACAGGAAGGTCTTCGAGGAGCATTGGACGAAGGATCTGGAGATCTGGTTCAAGGACGGCGTCGACACGCCGGGCCTTGTCCTGATCAAGGTTCACGCCACCCGCATCCATTACTGGCACGGCACAGACGAGGGCGAAGTGAAGCCCTGACCGCAGGCGGTCAGAACGGCTTCACGATCACCAGGATCACGATGCCGATCATGAGAACCGTCGGCACCTCGTTGATCATGCGGTAGAATTTCGCCGGGCGGGTGTTCTGGTCGGCGGCGAACACTTTTACCGTCTTCGACAGGAAGCCGTGCACGCCCGACAGGATCAGCACCAAAAGCACCTTCGCATGCAGCCAGCCGGAGGTGTACCAGCCGCCCTGCCAGATCAGGACCAGGCCGAGGATCCAGGCGAGGATCATGGCCGGGTTGATGATCGCCTTGAGCAGGCGCCGCTCCATGAGCTTGAAGGTGTCCGACTGGATCGAACCCTTCGGCGCGTCGCAATGATAGACGAAGAGGCGCGGCAGATAGAGCATGCCTGCCATCCACGCGATGATCGCGATCACGTGGAACGCCTTGATCCAGTCGTACAGCATCGTGCCTAAGCCCCCCGCACGCGAGCGATCATTCGCTCCACATGGTCGATCGGCGTTTCCGGCAGGATGCCGTGGCCGAGATTGAAGATGTGCGGGCGGCCGCGGGCCGCGCTCAGGATGTGGTCGACGCCCTTGGTCAGCGCCTCGCCGCCGGCGATCAGGGCGAGCGGGTCGAGATTGCCCTGGGTGGCGAGGGACTCCGGCAGGGTCGGCAGCACGATCGCCGGATCAAGCGTCCAGTCGAGTGCGAGCGCATCGCCGATGCCGGTGGTTGCGAAACGGTGGAGATTGGCCCCGCCCCCGCGCACGAAGACGATCGCCTTGGCGTCCGGCCGCGCGGATTTCAGGCCCTCCACCATGCGGCGGATCGGATCGAGCGAGAGCCGGTCGAAGAGCGCTGGCGGCAGGGCGGACCCAAAACTCTCGAAAATCTGCACCGCCTCGGCCCCCGCATCGATCTGGCGGATGAGATAGGCGGTGGAGGCTTTGACCAGCCTGTCGATGAGCGCATCCATGAAGGCCGGATCGCGATAGGCGGTGAGCCGGGCCGGGGCCTGGTCCGGCGTGCCCTTGCCGGCGATCATGTAGCTCGCCACCGTCCAGGGCGCACCGCAGAAGCCGAGAAGCGTCGTCTCCTTCGGCAGGCTCTTGCTCAGGCGGTCCAGGGTTTCGAAGACCGGGTCGAGCCGCTCCAGCGGCAGTTCTTCGGCAAGCCTGGAAAAATCTGTCTGCGAGGTGATCGGATCGAGCTTCGGACCTTCGTTCTCGACGAAGCGCACGTCCTGGCCCAAGGCATGGGGAATGACGAGAATGTCGGAGAACAGGATCGAGGCGTCGAAGCCGAAGCGCCGGATCGGCTGGAGCGTCACCTCCTCGGCGAGCCTCGGATTGTAGCAGAGGTCGAGAAAGGAGCCTGCCTGCTTTCGGGTTTCGCGGTATTCCGGCAGATAGCGACCGGCCTGGCGCATGATCCAGATCGGCAGCGGCCAGACCGGCTCGCCGTTCAGCACGCGCAAAATCGCTTTGGTGGAACGCTCGCTCACAGGCCCTCTCTTAAAAGAATAATCTTTGAATCTAAGAATCTGATGTTTCTCTTGGGCCGTGAATCGCAAAGCCGCAACCCCGTCCACAGACACTCCACATGGGCTGCGGCGTTAAGGGTCCATTAACGGTTGGGGCGGTCCTGCCACAATCCTTTCCGAATTGTTAAACCTTAACAGCCCGTTAACGAAGCTTAACCAAGTCTGAATCGGATGGGTGCGGGTGATTCGTGCCGGATTCTCCCAGTTCGACAGCGCCGATGCTGCACAACGGGCAGCGCTGTTGATGAGATGGCCTGAATCCCACAGGCCCTCGTGCTGGACCTCTTCACCCAGGCGTTTTATCCACACTGATCGACTCCTGCAGTGGATGATGGGAGAGGCTGGCTCATCAAACTCTGACCTCATCCTGAGGAGCAGCGCAGCTGCGTCTCGAAGGAGGATCCAGTGTAGGCTGGAGACGCCCTGATCCTTCGAGACGGACCTGACGGTCCTCCTCAGGATGAGGGCTGGGGAAGGTGCCGATGATGAGACCGGCCTTTGAGGAGAACGAGTCGTGGGACGCAGCTATTTTCATCTCCATCTTGTCTCCGACTCGACCGGTGAAACACTCATCACCGTCGCCCGTGCGGTGGTCGCGCAATATGAAGGCGTCGCTGCCATCGAGCATGTCTACCCCCTCGTGCGCTCCAACACCCAGCTCGAACGCGTGATCAGCGAGATCGAGACCGCGCCGGGCATCGTGCTCTACACGCTGGTGGAGCAGGATCTCGCCGGACGCCTCGAAGAGGTCTGCCGCGCGACGGGCTCGCCCTATCTCTCCGTCCTCGAGCCGGTGCATGCCCTGCTCTCCTCCTATCTCGGCACCCATTCGACGGCCCGGCCCGGCGCGCAGCACATGCTGAACGCAGAATATTTCAAGCGCATCGACGCCATGAACTTCACGCTCCTGCACGATGACGGGCACCTGCCGCACGATCTCGACGAGGCAAACGTGATTCTGGTCGGCGTGAGCCGCACCTCGAAGACGCCGACCGCGATCTATCTCGCCAATCGCGGTCTGAAGACCGCCAACATTCCCCTCGTTCCCGGCGTGCCGCCGCCGGCTGTGCTCGAGACGGCGCGCAAGGCTCTCATCGTCGGCCTCGTCGCGACGCCGGAGCGCATCGTGCAGATCCGACAGAATCGGCTGCTCAGCCTCAATGCCGACGACGATACATCTTACGTGGACCGCGACGCGGTGGCGGAGGAGCTTGCCGCCTCCCGGCGCCTCTTCGCCCGCAACGGCTGGCCGGTGATCGACGTGACGCGCCGCTCCATTGAGGAGACGGCCGCCGCGATCATCGATCTCTACCGCGACCACCGCCTGCGCTTCATCGCGGAATAAACCAATGCCGGTGCTCTGGACCCCCAACGACAAGCTGCTTCTCGCCTCGACCAGCGCAACCCGCCTCGCCCTGCTGGTGAGTGCCGGGCTTGCGGTGGAAACGCAGAATTCGGGCATTGACGAACGTGCCGTCGAGGCGGCGGCGGAGCAGGAACGGCTTGACCCGCCGGCGCTCGCCCAGCGTCTCGCCGACGAAAAGGCGCTTGCCGTGAGCCGTCGCCATCCGGAGCGCGTGGTGCTCGGGGCCGATCAGGTGCTCGACGGCGCGGGCGAGGTCTTTCACAAGCCCGCCAACCGGGATGCCGCGCGGGCGCAGCTCTTGAAGCTGTCCGGGCATTCCCATGCGCTGCATTCCGCAGGCAGCCTCGCCATCGGCGGGCAGGTGGTGGAGCAATTCTCGCGCAGCGCCTATCTCGTCATGCGCCCGCTGACGGAGGAGGCGATCAATCTTTATCTCGACCTCGCCGGGCCCGATGTGCTCAAAAGCGTCGGCGTTTACCAGCTCGAAGGGTTCGGGGTTCATCTGTTTGAGGCGGTCGAGGGGGATCATTCCACGATCCTGGGACTCCCTCTCCTTCCGCTTCTCGCCGCCTTACGCCGCCTCGGCTGCCTGAGTCTTTAAAGGTTAGAGTTCATGCCGAAGGCCTTCGTCACCGGCCATCCGATCAAGCATTCCCGCTCGCCGCTGATTCACGGCCATTGGCTGAAGGAATACGGACTCGACGGATCCTATGAGCGCATCGACGTGGCGCCTGTGGATTTCGGGGAGTTTCTGCGCGGCTTTGCGGCTCGCGGCTTTGCCGGCGGCAATGTCACCATCCCGCACAAGGAGGCGGCCTTCCTCGGCGTCGACCGCAGGACGGCGCGGGCCGAGCGCGTCAAGGCGGTCAACACGCTCTGGATCGAGGACGGCGTGCTCTGGGGCGACAACACCGACGTGGCCGGTTTCATGGCCCATCTCGACGCGAGCCTGGGGACAGGCTGGGAGCAAAATGTGGATACGGCATTGGTGATCGGCGCGGGAGGCGCTGCCCGTGCCGTCGTGGCCGGCCTGCAGGATCGAGCCCTGAAGCGCATTTTCGTCACGAACCGGACCCTGGCCAAGGCGGAAGACCTGGTCCGCGATCTCCGGCCGGGCAGTGCGGTCGGTCTCGAGACATCCGCATGGGAGGCTCTCGGACGGGTGATCCCCCATGCAAGGCTCATCGTCAACACCACCTCGCTCGGCATGGCGGGCCAGCCTCCCCTCGCCCTCGACCTGGCGCGGGCTCCCCGCGATGCCGCCGTCGCCGACATCGTCTACGTTCCCCTCGAAACACCCCTCCTCGCAGCGGCGAAGGCGGAAGGCCTGAAAACCGTCGATGGGCTCGGCATGCTGCTGCACCAGGCGGTGCCGGGCTTCGAGCGCTGGTTCGGTGTCAGGCCCGAGGTCACGCCCGAATTGCGGGCCCTGATCCTTGCCGATATCGAGGGCCGCAAATGACTTTCGTGCTCGGGCTCACCGGCTCCATCGGCATGGGCAAATCGGCCACCGCCGATCTTTTCCGCAGGCTCGGCGTGCCGGTGCACGATGCGGACGCCACCGTGCACCGCCTCTATCGCGGACGTGCGGCGCCGCCGATCGAAAAGGCTTTTCCCGGCACCGTCGGCGACGGCATCGTCGACCGGGCACGCTTGAGTGCCGCTGTTCTCAACGATCCCGCGCGCATGAAGCAGCTGGAAGCCATCGTCCATCCGCTGGTGCGCGAGGAGGAGAAGAATTTTCTCGCAAGGGTTTCCGCCCTCGCGCCCGTCGCCGTTCTCGACATCCCTCTCCTCTTCGAGACCGGCGGCGAGCGGCGCTGCGATGCGGTTCTCGTGGTCACGGCGCCATTGTCTGTGCAGCGTGCCCGGGTTCTGGCCCGCCCCGGCATGACGGAGGAGAAATTCTCTGCCATCCTCGCCAAGCAGATGCCGGATGCGGAGAAGCGCGCCCGCGCGCATTTCCTGGTCGATACCGGCCGGGGCTTCGCCTCGGCGGAAGCGCAGGTCCGGACCATTCTCGCCTGTCTCGCCGGCCGGCCGGGACGGCGTCATCCCTTTGTGACGAAGAGCTGAATCAACGATGTTGCGTGAAATCGTTCTCGATACCGAAACCACCGGCACCGACCATGCCAAGGGCGACCGGGTGATCGAAATCGGCTGCGTCGAGCTCCTCAACCACATTCCGACGGGCCGGAACCACCACGTCTACATCAACCCGGAATTCCCGGTCGCGCCCGGCGCCTTCGCGGTGCACGGGCTCTCCAATGAGTTTCTCGCCGACAAGCCGGTCTTTGCGGCGATCGCGGATGAATTCGCCGATTTCATCGGCGATGCCCGCCTCGTCATCCACAACGCGGCCTTCGATATTGGCTTCCTCAATGCGGAATTCGCCCGCACCGGGCACCGGCAGTTCAAGCTGGCCGAGGCCGTCGATACCCTCGCGCTGGCCCGCCGCAAGCATCCGGGCGCCGCGAACAATCTCGATGCGCTCTGCGCCCGCTACGGCATCGACAATTCGAGGCGCACCAAGCACGGGGCGCTTCTCGACGCCGAGATCCTGGCCGAGGTCTATATCGAGCTGATCGGCGGCCGGCAGGTCGGGTTCGACCTGTCCCTGAAGCCCGCAGCCCGGGCCGGCGCCCTGCAGGCGCAGGCCGCCGGTCGCGAGGCACGCCCGCGCACCCTGATCTCGCGCCTCACCGAGGCCGAGCGTGCCGCACACGAGGCCTTCATCAAGTCCCTCGGCGAGAACGCCCTCTGGCGCGAATATCTCGGCAAGGCGCCGGAGGCCTCGTCCTAGAAATCCTAACCTACCCCCACAGCCCTCATCCTGGGGGCAGCCGCAGGCGGCGTCTCGAAGGAGCTTCCAGTGCTCTCTGGAACCTCCTTCGAGACGCAGCTTCGCTGCTCCTCAGGATGAGGGTTTATGGAGAAGGCGCAAAAGAAAAGGGCGAGACGGTAACCGCCTCGCCCGATCCAAAAAACGCGAACCTGTCGGAGTTCTTACGACAGCGTCGGACCGTTGCCGTTCTGCTGGCCCTGCACCTCGGCGGCGCGCTGGCGGTAGAGGGCGACGAAGTCGATCGGGTCGATGTAGAGGGGTGGGAAGCCGCCGTTGCGCACAGCCTCGGCCACCATCTGGCGGGCGAAGGGGAAGAGCAGGCGCGGGCACTCGATCATCACCACCGGATGCAGCTGCTCCTGCGGGATGTTCTGGATCCGGAACACGCCCGAATAGGTGAGCTCGAAGGCGAACAGCACTTCCTTGCCGCCGATCTTGGCATCGCCCTCGAGGGTCAGGTCGACCTCGAAATCGGCCTCGGCCAGCTGCTTGGCGTTCACGTTGACCTGCAGGTTGATCTGCGGGCCTTCCGCCTGCTGCTGCAGGGAGCGGGGGGCGTTGGGATTCTCGAAGGAAAAATCTTTGCAGTATTGCGCAAGCGCGTTGAGCGCGGGCGCTCCGTTCTGTGCCGGATTGTCGGCCATGGATTTATGCTCCCTAAGGGGGTGTCTCGTCGGGCCCTGACGGAACACTTTGTAAAGCAAAGCGCCGGCTCGCTTCGGGCCATGGGTCCTCGCGCTATCAGCTTCTCATAGCCGAAGCAAGATTGAGCCGATGCATTCGCTTGTCGGAGGAGGAGGTGGATGTTACGACCTCAGGACCCCATATGCGAAGGATGACCCCTTCGCCTCCTCGACATTACGCCCGGCGGCAACCGGGCGCGGGGGGCTCACAACGGATCGACGATGCAGGATTCCTTCGACATCACGACCCTTATCTTTATTGTACTCGCCGTTTTCGTGATCTGGCGCCTTCGCTCCGTCCTGGGACAGAAGACCGGCAACGAGCAGCCGCCCTTCGATCCGCTTTCGCGCCGCGATGCGCCCCTGCGTCCAGGCAACGCACCCGCCGAGCCGGATCACAATGTGGTGCGGCTGCCCGGCGCCACCGAGGCCCGTCCTACCATCGAGGTTGCCGCGGCCGAGCGCTGGAAGGGCATCACCGAGCCCGGCACGCCGACCGCCGCCGCCCTCGACGGCATCCTGCGCCTCGAGCCGAACTTCAACCCGTCCGAATTCCTGGAAGGCGCCAAGGCCGCCTACGAGATGATCGTCACCGCCTTCGCGCAAGGCGACCGCAAGACCCTCAAGGACCTGCTCTCCCGCGAGGTCTATGAGGGCTTCGAACGCGCCATCACCGAGCGCGAGCGCCGCGGCGAGACGGTCGAGACCACCTTCGTCTCCATCGACAAGGCCGAGCTCGCCGGCGCCGAGCTGCAGGGCAAGAACGCCCAGATCGTGGTGCGCTTCCTGTCCAAGCTGATCTCCGCCACCCGCGATGCCTCCGGCAACGTGGTCGACGGCAGCCCCGAGACCGTGGGCGACGTCACCGATGTCTGGACCTTCGCCCGCTCCTTGGGCAGCCGCGACCCCAACTGGCAGCTCGTGGCGACCGAAGCGGGGCAATGAGGCATGCCGGGCGGGCTCTTCTTGCTTGCTCTTGTCTCTGGACGCTGAGCATGTCCGCCGCGGCCGGATCGGCGCGCGAGGGCCAGGCGCGCCTCGAGCCCCTGCCCTTTACGGCGCTCGCGGGCTGGGACCAGGACGATCACGCCGCCGCCTATCGCGCCTTCCTGCGCTCCTGCCGGGCCCTTGATGCTTCCTCCGCCGAATTGCGGCCTGCCCAGGCGCCACAGGAAGATCTCCTTCGCATCTGCCGAGAGGCTCTGAAGACGCCTAGCCTCGGCAAGACAGGGGCCAAACGCTTCTTCGAGACCCATTTCCAGCCTGTCGCCGTGACGCCGCTTTCCGGAAACGGCTTTCTGACAGGCTATTACGAACCTGAATTTCAGGGCTCCCGCACGCGCAATGCGACCTATCGGGTTCCCCTGCTCGACCGACCCGACGATCTCGTCACCGTCCCGCAAGGTGAGACTCTGCCCGGCCTTCAGCCTGGGCTGCAGGCCGCGCGGCGCAGCAAGGACGGCTACGAGCCCTATCCCGACCGCGCCGCCATCGAGGAAGGGGCTTTGGGCTCGCGGGCCAAGCCCATCGTTTACCTGAGCGAGCCGGGCGAGGCCTTCATCATCCATGTGCAGGGCTCGGCCCGCATCCGGCTTTCCGACGGCACGGTGATGCGGGTGGCCTATGCCGGACGCAACGGGCGGCCTTACACCTCCATCGGCCGCCTGCTGGTGCAGCAGGGCGAGATGGATCTGGAGACCATGACGCTCGCCAAGCTCATGGGCTGGCTCAAGGATCATCCGGAACCGGCCAAGGCCCTGATGCGCCGGAACGAATCCTACATCTTCTTTCGCGAGGCCCGCGAACTCGCCCCGGAGGACGGCCCCATCGGTGGTGCCGGCATTCCCCTCGTTCCCGGCCGGAGCCTTGCGGTCGACCGGTCGCTCTGGGCCTATGGCCTGCCGGTCTGGCTCGACGGGCAATTGCCCCTGACCCTCGATGAGGCCGAGCCTCTGCGGCGGCTGATGATTGCGCAGGATACCGGGTCGGCCATCGTCGGCCCGGCGCGGGGCGATTTCTTCTTCGGCAGCGGCGAGGAGGCCGGCCGTCGCGCCGGCCTCCTGCGCCATCCCGTGCGCTTCGTGGTCCTGCAGCCGAAACCCCGTTCATGAGCAAGAGAAGCCGGACCCGTCAGCTCAGCCCCGAGGAGAAGCGGCTCTGGTCCCATGTGGCCCGGCACGTGAAACCCATGAAGGGCAAGCTTTTGCCGCCCGAGCCCGAACCCGGCGAGGCGCCAGCTCCTAAGCCTGCTCTTGCCCCGCCTTCCCCTGTTCTTCACCCTCTCCCCGTCCCCGCCAAGCCCGCCCTGCCGCCGCTCGCCCCCGTCGAGCGCCGAACGCTCCAGGCCCTGCGCCGGGGCCGCAAGGACGTCGACAGCGTCATCGATTTGCACGGCATGCGTCAGGAGGAGGCCCATTTTGCCCTGCTGAGCTTTCTTCACCGGGCGCAGAGCTCAGGCTACGGGCTCGTGCTGGTCATCACCGGCAAGGGCGGCGCGGCAGCCGGTTTCGGGATCTTCGAGGAGCGCGGGGTGCTCAGGCGGATGGTGCCGCACTGGCTGCGCCTGCCCGACCTGCGCGCTCTGGTGATCGGCTTCGAGGAGGCCTCTCCCCAGCATGGCGGATCCGGGGCACTCTATGTCAGGCTCCGCCGGCGGCGGAGTGCGGGATCGGGCGATGACACCCTTCGGTGAACGAGTGCGGCAGCTGCGCCGGGAGCGCGGACGGATGTTGAAGGACATGGCCGCGCATCTCGGCGTGTCCAGCGCCTATCTCTCCGCACTGGAGCGCGGCGAGCGCGGCAAGCCGACCTGGACCCTGATCCAGGGCGTGCTGCAATACTTCCACATCATCTGGGACGAGGCCGACGAGCTCACCCGCCTCGCCGACCTCTCCGATCCCCGCGTGAAGATCGACACGGCCAACACCGACCCGAAGGCGACGCTTTTCGCAAACCGCCTGGCGCGGGAGATCGGCGACCTGACCCCGGAGGAGCTGGAAGCCCTGCTCGCGGTGCTCGACCGGGCCCAGGAGCGGGAGCGGGGGGCGATCGGTGACAAGCACTCTTCCCTCCCCCTTGTGGGGCGGGATTGAGGGCGGGGGTGTGAGCGCGGTGCGCTTCCTGCTCTCTCGACGTCATCACCTCCCCGGACTTGATCCGGGGATCGGTGCCGGCGATCCCGATTAGTTAAAGCGCCACACTTCTCCATATCGGGATGGCCGGCACAAGGCCGGCCATGACGTGGCAGGTATGATAGGAAGCTCTCGCCCCGTCGGGCAGCCCCTTGACCTCCCCCGCCCCGGATGCGAAAGCGCCCCGTCATTTCATAACCCCGGTGGCTCATGTCCCAGACCCGCATCGACGTCCTTACCCTCGGCAACGCCATCGTTGACGTGCTCGCCCATACGGACGAGGCCTTCCTGCTCGAGAAGAAGGTGCACAAGGGCGCCATGCAGCTCATCGACGAGGCGCGGGCGGAAGAACTCTACGGCGACATGGGCCCGGCAACCATCGTGTCCGGCGGATCCGGCGCCAACACGGCAGCGGGGGCAGCATCCTTCGGCGTGAAGGCCGGCTTCATCGGCAAGGTGAAGAACGACGAGACGGGCAAGCTCTTCGCGCACGATCTCAAGGCCATCGACGTGCATTATGACGTGAAGCCGGCGCAGGACGGTCCCGCCACCGCCCGCAGCTTCATCCTGGTGACGCCGGACGGCGAGCGCACCATGAACACCTATCTCGGCGCTTGCCAGAACCTCACGCCTGAAGACGTCAATCCGGAGACCGTACGCGCTTCCTCCATCGTTTATCTCGAAGGCTATCTCTGGGATCCTCCGGCGGCCAAGGAAGCCTTCCGCAAGGCGGTGAAGATCGCCCACGAGGCCGGCAACAAGGTCGCGCTCACCCTCTCCGACGCCTTCTGCGTCGACCGCTACCGCGACGAGTTTTTGGGTCTCATGCGCGACGGCAGCCTGGACATCCTGTTCGCCAACATCCACGAGCTGCAGAGCCTCTACGGCACGTCCTCGCCCGAGGCTGCGCTCGCGGCCCTGCGTGAGGAAAACGTGCTCGGCGCCATCACCCGTTCGGCCGAAGGCGCGCTGATCGTCACCCGCGGCGAAACGAAGGCCGTGCCGGCCTTCCCCGTGGAGCGCGTGGTCGACACCACCGGCGCCGGCGACCTCTTCGCCTCCGGCTTCCTCGCCGGCCTGGTGAACAACCTCGACCTGACCGACTGCGCCCGTCTCGGAGGCCTCGCCGCCGCCGAGATCATCAGCCATCTCGGCGCCCGCCCGCAGGCGAACCTGCGTGAGATGGCACAGCAGCAAGGGCTGCTTTCGTAAGCAGCACCCTCCCCGTCATGGCCGCACTTGTTGCGGCCACCCACGTCTTGGGAGCCACAACGATGCAAAGACGTGGATACCCGGCCCAAGGCCGGGCATGACGCTGGGTTCCACCTCCGTCCCGGCGCCGTAAAAGGTCGTTACAGCCGCCGCAGCGCCACCGTCTCGATGCGATGGCTCGGGCCCTTCTTCAGGATCAGGCTGGCGCGCTGGCGGGTCGGCACGATGTTGTCGCGCAGGTTCGGCAGGTTGATGCGGTTCCACAATCCGTCGGCGGTGGCGATCGCCTCGGCCTCGGGCAGTTCCGCATAGCGCCGGAAATAGGAGAGCGGATCGCGGAAGGCCGTGTGGCGCAGGCGCAGGAAGCGGTTGACGTACCAGCGGTGAAGGTCGTCCTCGTCCGCGTCGATATAGACCGAGAAGTCGAAGAAGTCGGAGACGAAGGGAATGGCGGTGCCGTCCTTCGGCAGGCGCGCCGGCTGCAGCACGTTGAGGCCTTCGACGATGAGAATGTCGGGCCGGTCGACGGTCGTCTCCTCGCCGGGCACCACGTCGTAGACCAGATGGGAATAGAGCGGGGCCTTCACGTTGCGCTTGCCGGCCTTGATGTCGGCGAGGAAGTGCAGGAGCTTGCCCGTGTCGTAGCTCTCCGGAAAGCCCTTGCGCTCCATCGATCCGAGCCGCGTCAGCTCGGCATTGGGCAGAAGGAAGCCGTCGGTGGTGACGAGGTCGACCTTCGGCGTGTTGGGCCAGCGGGCGAGCAGCGCCTTCAGCACGCGGGCGGTGGTGGATTTTCCGACTGCGACCGAGCCCGCCACGCCGATGATGTAGGGCACCTTCTCCTGCTGCTCGGCCAGCAGGAAGCGCTGGGTCGCCTTGAACAGCCCCTGCGTCGCCGCGACGTAGAGGGAGAGCAGGCGCGAGAGCGGCAGGTAGATCGCCGCGACTTCGTCGAGAGAGATCGGGTCGTTGAGGGATTGCAGTTGCACCACCTCGTCGGCGGCGAGCGTCATCGGCGCATCGGCGCGCAGCTTAGCCCATTCGTCGCGCGAGAAGATGCGATAGGGCGACAGCCCGTCATCGGTCTCGGGGGGAAAAACCACGTTGGGCTGGTCCATGCGAACCACCTCTTTCGTTTACGTCTTGCGCGCGGCCTTTTCGGCAAGACCCGACTGCGCCGTGCGGCGCTCCAGTTCGGCCATGACGTCACTTAGAGGAATGTTTGCGCCCTGCAACACGACCAAAAGATGATAAAGCACATCCGCCGCCTCGGCCGTGAGGTTTTCCCGGTCGCCCTGG
Source organism: Microvirga zambiensis WSM3693 (assembly GCF_016735695.1). Classification (GTDB taxonomy): domain Bacteria; phylum Pseudomonadota; class Alphaproteobacteria; order Rhizobiales; family Beijerinckiaceae; genus Microvirga; species Microvirga zambiensis. Next base: position 41,389 of record NZ_JAERQD010000001.1, read on the forward strand.
ACGGCGGCGATCGCCGCTTCCACCGCCTCTTCCCCCAGCTTCTTGGCCGCCTTGGACGGCCCGCCGGCGATCAGCTTGGCCGTATAGGATTCAGCTGCAGGCGCCGATGCGCGCTCGGCGACGATGCGGGCGAGGTCGTTGAGGGTGAAGGAGGTCATGGGGTTTTCGTTGCCTCGTTGTCATCCCCGGCCGGAGCGAAGCGCAGGGGAAGGGGATCCAGGAATCCTCGCACTCTGAATGGATCCCCTTCCCGGCCCTCACGGGCCGCCGGGGATGACATCGTGTCCCTATTTCTCTGTTCCTACGCAGTCTTGTCCAGCCGCATCTTGAGGCCTTTGTCGGCCATATAGCCCTTGGCTTCCGCAATCGTATGGGTGCCGAAGTGGAAGATCGAGGCGGCGAGCACGGCGCTGGCATGGCCTTTTTCGACCCCATCGACGAGATGGTCGAGATTGCCGACGCCGCCGGAGGCGATGACGGGCACGGAGACCGCGTCCGCGATGGCGCGCACGAGCGCGAGATCGTAGCCGCCCTTGGTGCCGTCACGGTCCATGGAGGTGACCAGAAGCTCCCCTGCCCCGAGCTCGGCCACCTGCCGAGCGAAGGCAATGGCGTCGATGCCGGTGGCGTTGCGTCCACCATGGGTGAAGATTTCCCAGCGCGACGGCTCACTCTCGCCAGACACCTTCTTGGCGTCGATGGCGACGACGATGCATTGATTGCCGAACTTTTCCGCCGCCTCGCGCACGAAGTCCGGGTTCTTCACCGCGGCGGTGTTGATCGAGACCTTGTCGGCGCCGGCGAGCAGGAGCTTGCGGATGTCATCGACGCTGCGCACGCCTCCACCGACGGTGAGCGGCATGAAGCAGGCCTCGGCGGTGCGCTGCACGACATCGAACAGGATCCCCCTCGCCTCGTGGCTCGCGGTGATGTCGAGGAAGCACAATTCGTCGGCGCCCGCCGCATCATAGGCCTTGGCGGCCTCGACCGGATCGCCCGCATCGACGAGATCGACGAACTGCACGCCCTTCACGACACGGCCGTCCTTGACGTCGAGACAGGGGATGAGGCGAACTTTGAGCATCACGCGGGCTCCTTGCGCACCGCCTTCAGCAGCGCCAGCGCTTCCTGCGGGTCGATGCGGCCGTCATAGAGGGCGCGGCCCGAGATCGCGCCGTTGAGCACGGCGCAATCGGGTTCCGTCAGGCGCTCGATATCGGCCATGGAGGCGAGGCCGCCGGAGGCGATGACGGGGATCGAGACGGCGCGTGCCAACCCTAAGGTCATCGGGAAATTGAGGCCTTTCAGGATGCCGTCGCGGGCGATGTCGGTGTAGATGATGGCGGCAACCCCGGCATCCTCGAAACGCCGGCCGAGCTCTTCGGCCGACAGGGTCGAGGTCTGGGCCCAGCCTTCCACGGCGACGAGCCCGTCCTTGGCGTCGATGCCGACGGCGATCTTGCCCGGATGAAGGCGCGCGGCCTCGCGCACGAAGGCGGGATCGCGCACCGCCGCCGTGCCGATGATCACGCGGGAGACGCCCTTTCGGAGCCAGCCCTCGACCGTCTTCATGTCGCGGATGCCGCCGCCGAGCTGCACCGGAATGCTCACACGCTTGAGGATCTCCTCGACGGCGGACGCATTCATCGGCTTGCCGGCGAAGGCGCCGTCGAGATCGACCACGTGCAGCCACTCGAAACCCTGGCGCTCGAAGATGGCGGCTTGGTCGGCGGGATCGTCGTTGAACACGGTCGCCTGGTCCATGTCGCCTTGAACGAGGCGGACGCAGCGGCCTTCCTTGAGGTCGATGGCAGGATAGAGGATCACGGGCGCCACCTCAAAAAATTGGCGATGAGCTTGAGGCCGAGGGCCTGGCTCTTCTCGGGGTGAAATTGCGTGCCGACGAGATTGTCCCGCCCGACGATGGCGGTGACCGGGCTGCCGTAATCGGCAGTGGCGACCACGTCGTCCGGATGGGCGGGTGTCAGCGCATAGGAATGCACGAAATAGGCGTGCAGGCCGTCGGGCCCGGTCGGAATGCCGTCGAGCAGCGGGTGCGGCTTCGCGAGCGTCAGCGTGTTCCAGCCCATATGCGGGATCTTCAGGCCGGGGTCGCTCGGCGTGATCGCCTTCACGTCGCCGTGGATCCAGTCGAGGCCGTAGCTCACCGTGTGCTCGAGCCCGCGCGTCGCCATGAGCTGCATGCCGACGCAGATGCCGAGAAAGGGGCGCTTGTCCTCGTGCACGCGCCGCTGCAGCACCTCGACCATGCCGGGCACGGCATCGAGGCCACGGCGGCAATCGGCGAAGGCGCCGACGCCCGGCAGCACGATCCGGTCGGCTTTCGCGACGAGGTCGGGATCGGAGGAGACGGCGATGGACAGATCGAGCTCCGCTTCCCGCGCCGCGCGCTCGAAAGCCTTGGCAGCGGAGTGCAGGTTGCCGGACCCGTAATCGATGATGACGACGCTCACCGGGGACGCTCCGCATCGGGGAAGAGACCGATCACCGGTTCGGATCGTCTCGTCGTGGAGAGGAGCGGCGAGGGAGTCGGGCTGCGGGGCAGGGCGGCGGGCCTCGCCTCGAGCCAGCGGGCGAAGGCCTTGGCCTCCGCCTCATCCCGGTCGGCGGCGGTGACCGCATCGACCATGGGACGGCCGCGGCGGGTCAGAGTCCAGCGCCGCAGGCTGTTGGCCTCGAGCCCGATCAGAATCTGCAGCAGAACCTGCGCGATCGAGGCGGCGAGGGGATGCACGTCGAGGAGCGCCATCAGGCCGCCGAAGGCGACGACGAGGACCAGGACACCGATGCCGGCAAGCCAGAGCCGGTGGTAGAAGAACCACAGGAAGGTGAAGACGAAGGCCCCCCAGGAGAAGGAATCCTTCACGAGCTCGGACTCGTCCAGAGCTGTCGGATCACCCGGCCGCGCATCGCGGGCAAGGTGTAGGGTAAAGGTGGTCATGGCGACGTTTCCTCAAGCCCTGTCCGGTGAAGTGTCGCTGGCGTGCTCGCCGGACAAGGCGTCTCTTGAAGGGATCTAGAGCGTACCCTTGGTCGAGGGAATGCGGCCCTCTTCCCTTGGGTCCAGTGCCACGGCCTGACGCAAGGCCCGTGCCAAGCCCTTGAAGCAGCTCTCGGCGATATGATGGCTGTTCTCGCCGTAGAGCGTCTCCACATGGAGCGTCAGGCCCGCATTGATGGCGAAGGCCTGATGGAACTCGCGCACCAGCTCGGTGTCGAAAACGCCGATCTTTTCCGTCGGGAAGGTGGTCCGGAACACGAGGAAGGGGCGGCCCGATATGTCGAGCGCGACGCGCGTCAAGGTCTCGTCCATCGGAAGATGGATGTCGGCATAGCGCGTGATGCCCTTTTTATCGCCAAGCGCCTTCAGGATGGCCTGGCCGAGCGCGATCCCGGTGTCCTCGGTCGTATGATGCTGATCCACATGCAGATCGCCCGTCACCTTCACGGACAGGTCGAAATGACCGTGGCGGGCAAAGAGTTCGAGCATATGGTCGAGGAAGCCGACCCCCGTGGAGATCTCGGCCTTGCCGGTGCCATCGAGGGCGATCGACAGGGCGATATCGGTCTCGGCGGTGCGACGGCTGACGCTCGCGGAGCGCATCATCAAAATCCTCTGCGGAACAAGAGACAGGCGCCTTCTAGCAAGCCGCGGCGAGAAACGCCACCCGGCGGGCGTGTTTCCTCCCGTTGCAGGGGTTGGGTTAAATCCTCACCACAGGCGCGGTGGTGGGACGACAATGTGCGCTTCACCTCGGTCGCGCCCCGCAAGGGGAAGAAAAACTTCCGCGTTGTTTTCAAGCCATGAATGACTAAGTGAGGGTCCAACGATCATATCTTGTCCCGCCGGAGACCCTATTCCCGTGTCCGAAGACGCCGCACCCCGCATGCATGCCACCACCATTCTCATGGTCCGCAAAGGAGGCCGCGTCGTCATCGGCGGCGACGGGCAGGTGAGCCTGGGGCAGACCGTGGTGAAGGGCAACGCGAAAAAAGTCCGGCGCCTAGCCAAGGGCGGCGTGATCGGCGGCTTCGCCGGCTCGACGGCCGATGCCTTCACCCTGTTCGAGCGGCTCGAGGCCAAGCTCGAACAATATCCCGGCCAGCTCACCCGCGCCTGCGTCGAACTCACCAAGGACTGGCGTACCGACCGGTATCTGCGCCGTCTCGAGGCCATGATGCTCGTTGCCGACAAGGATGTCGGCCTGCTGCTTTCCGGCGCCGGCGACGTGCTCGAGCCGGAAAACGGCATCATGGCGATCGGCTCCGGCGGCAATTATGCGCTCGCCGCCGCGCGGGCGCTTGCCGATTCCGCCATGGACGCGGAAGCCATCGTGCGCCGCTCGCTCGCCATCGCCGCCGAAATCTGCGTCTACACGAATGCGAACATCGTCATCGAAACGCTCGATGAAGCCTGATTGCCCGTCATGGCCGGATGTGATCCGGCCATCCACGTCTTCACCCTCTCCACGCCGCAGGGCGTGGATCCCCGGGGACAAGCCGGGGGATGACGATCACCCTTTGAGCCAAGACATCTCATGACCACGTTTTCTCCCCGCGAAATCGTTTCCGAACTCGACCGCTACATCGTCGGACAGAACGACGCCAAGCGCGCGGTCGCCATTGCGTTGCGCAACCGCTGGCGCCGGCAGCAGCTCGAAGGGGCCCTGCGCGAAGAGGTGGCGCCGAAGAACATCCTGATGATCGGCCCCACAGGCTGCGGCAAGACCGAGATCTCGCGCCGTCTCGCCAAGCTCGCGGGCGCGCCCTTCATCAAGATCGAGGCGACCAAGTTCACCGAGGTCGGCTATGTCGGCCGCGACGTGGAGCAGATCGTGCGCGATCTCGTCGAGATCGGCATCGGCCTCGTGAAGGAGGAGCGCCGCCGGCAGGTGCAGGCGAAGGCGCATGTCGCGGCCGAGGAGCGCGTGCTCGATGCGCTCGTCGGCGCGACGGCCAGTGCCGCCACCCGCGATTCCTTCCGCCGCAAGCTGCGCGCCAACGAACTCGACGACAAGGAGATCGAGGTCGAGCTGCAATCGGGCGGAGGGCAGGGGATGCCCATGTTCGAGATTCCCGGCATGCCCGGCGCCTCGGTCGGCGCGATCAATCTCTCCGACATGTTCGGCAAGGCTTTTGGCGGCGGACGCGCGAAGACCCGCCGCACCACCGTGCGCGAGGCCTATGAGCCGCTCGTGACGGAAGAGGCCGACAAGATGATCGACCAGGACGCCATCGTACAGGAGGCTGTGCGTCAGGTCGAGAACAACGGCATCGTGTTTCTCGACGAGATCGACAAGATCGCCGGCCGCGAAGGCCGCACCGGCGCCGATGTCTCGCGCGAGGGCGTGCAGCGCGACCTGCTGCCGCTGATCGAGGGCACCACGGTCTCGACGAAATACGGGCCGGTGAAGACCGACCACATCCTCTTCATCGCATCGGGTGCGTTCCACGTCTCGAAGCCCTCGGATCTTCTGCCCGAACTGCAGGGCCGCCTGCCGATCCGCGTCGAGCTTTCGCCGCTCACCGTGGAGGATTTCAAGCGCATTCTCACCGAGACGGAGGCGAGCCTCATCAAGCAATCGGTCGCGCTGATGCAGACGGAAGGCGTCAGCCTCGTCTTCACCGACGATGCCATCGACGCGCTGGCGCAGGTGGCGGTCGACGTGAACAATTCCGTCGAGAATATCGGCGCGCGCCGCCTGCAGACGGTGCTGGAGCGCGTGCTCGACAACGTCTCCTTCACCGCCCCCGACCGCTCCGGCGAAACGGTGACCATTGACGCCGCTTACGTGCGCGGCGAGGTGGAGAGCCTGGCGAGGAACACCGACCTGAGCCGATTCATTTTGTAACGCGACGCTGTCGTCCCACTCTCCCGCGTCATCCCCGGCCTTGTGCCGGGGACCCACGTCATTGGAACCGCTGCGCTGCAAAGGCGTGGGTGGCCGCAACAAGTGCGGCCATGACGAGAGGTTGGTGGAACCACCCTCCCGATTCGCGACTTGCATCGGGATGAATCCGGACCTGGAAGACCTGAAGGCGAAGGCGCTGGCGATCCATGAGCGTCTCTGCGCGGTCTACGAATGTCCGATCCCTTATTTTCACAATCTCGACCCGCTGAGCGAACTGGTCTCCTCGCTCCTCTCCCATCGCACGCGCAATGCGGATTCGGGCCGCGCCTTCAAGGCGCTGCGAGCGCGCTATTCCGATTGGCAGGATATGATCGAGGCGCCGGTTGCAGAGGTGGAGGAGACGATCCAGGGCGTAACCTGGCCGGAACAGAAGGCGCCGCGGCTGCAGGCCGTTCTGCACGCGATCAAAGAACGCCATGGCGCCCTCTCGCTCGACTTCCTCGGCGCCATGCCGGTCGCCGAGGCGCGGGCCTGGCTCGAAAGCATTCCGGGTATCGGGCCGAAGACGAGCGCGGCGGTCTTGTCGTTCTCCGTGCTGCGCAAGGCGGCGCTTCCCGTCGACAGCCATCATCACCGCGTCGCCCAGCGCACCGGGCTCATTCCGCAATCCATGAGCGTCGGCCCGTCTCATGCGGCGCTCGCGGCGCTGCTCCCGGAGGATTGGGATGCGCAGGCGGTCTATGACCATCACGAGATCATGATGCTGCACGGCCAGCGCTGCTGCTTCTTCACGAATCCGGCCTGCGGGCGCTGCGCGATCCTGGAGCTTTGCCCGACGGGTCAGGGCAGGGTGCAGGCCGAGGGGCGCAGGCCCGCGCGGCGAAATCGCGAGCGGGCGGATCGGAGCCCGAATGTCTCCCGCTCCCGCGAGAGCTGACCCGAATTTGCCAAGTTACGGAACGACCTTAAGTCTCGGGCGTTCGCCTGTTGAGATTGGAGGACCGCCCCCATGCGTAAATTCTTGATGGCTATCGCAGCCACGGCCGTGCTTGGCACTTTTGGCCTCACCGCTCCGGCCTCGGCCGCCCAAACGCAGACCGCGCCCGTAAACGAGCTGGTCGCGGCGATCCAGAACGGCACGGTGAACGCCGAGTACGTGCAACGCAGGGGCGGCGGACGCCATGTGGCGCGCGGCGGCAGCTATCGCGGCGGCGCTCGACATGTCTATCGCGGCGGCGCGTATCGCGGCGGCCGCTATGCATATCGCGGTGGCGTGTATCGTGGCGGCCGCTATGCATATCGCGGTGGCGTGTATCGTGGCGGCCGCTACGTGAACCGTGGCTATTATGGGCGCGGCTACTATGGCGGGCGCTACTACGGGCCCCGCTACGGCTATTACGGTCGAGGCTACGGTTACGGTGCCGCAGCCGGCGCGATCGGGTTGACGACCGGCGCCATCGTCGGCAGTGCCATCGCGCAGTCCAACAACGCTGCATCCTACTGCGCGCAGCGCTACCGCTCCTACAATCCGGCGACCGGCACCTATGTCGGCTACGACGGCGTTCGTCGCCGCTGCCCTTAAGGGGTTCGGACGTGCGGATATACGAAGCGGGCCATTCGGCCCGCTTCTTTTTTGATCTCTACTTCGCCGCGATGACGGCGATCTCGACCTTGAAGGCGGGCGCTGCGAGCTTGGCCTCGACGGTGGCGCGGGCAGGGGTGTTGCCGGGCGAGACCCAGGCATCCCATACCGCATTCATCTCCTGGAACGTGCCCATGTCGGTGAGCCAGATATTCACCATCAGGAGCTTCGACTTGTCGGTGCCGGCTTCCGTCAGCAGGCCGTCGATGATCGCGAGGATTTCCTTGGTCTGCTCGGTGACGCTTTGCCCGGCGCTCTGGTTGGCGACCTGGCCGGCGAGATAGACCGTGCTGCCGTGAACGACGGCGCCGCTCATGCGCGGGCCGGGCTTGATGCGTTGGATCGTCATGGAATGTCCTCGTGCGTTTCCGGGATCTGCCTTTTCGGGGGCAGGGCGCTTCAGGTCAAGCCGTCAATAGAGACTCGTACGCTGCCTTTCCGGCAGTTCCTTGTCGTAGGCCTCGCCGCCGACCTCGTCGTTCGACAGGGCAGCCAGGATCCGGCCCGCGCTCGGCAGAGAGCCTCGCGCCACATGCTTTTGCGGGTTCCACAATTCGGAGCGCAGGATCGCGCGGGCGCATTGGAAGAATACGGCCTCCACCGCGATCGCGATCACCGATTTCGGCGCCTTGCCGTCGATGGAAAAGCTCTCCAGCAGGGACGGCTCGACCGAGATCGCGGCACGGCCGTTGACGCGCAGGGTCTCGCCGATGCCGGGGATCAGGAACAGCAGGGCGACATTCGGATCGCGCACGATGTTTTTGAGAGAATCGATTCGGTTGTTGCCGCGACGGTCGGGCAGCAGCAGGGTCTTCTCGTCATGGACGCGCACGAAGCCTGGCCCGTCGCCGCGCGGCGAGCAGTCGAGCCCTTCCGGCCCCCTCGTCGCCAGCGCCAGGAAGGGCGAAGCCTCGATCAGAGCCCGGTATTCGGGCACGATCCGGTCCGTCTCCTTCAGGAGGGAGCCTCTGTTGACCTCGCCATAGAGGGATTCGAGTTCGGTGATGGTGCTGATGATGTGGGACATGTCTCGACGGGCCGCCCCGGAACCCGTCCAGGGATCGTGATTTGACAATCCGCACTCTGGTGCAACTGCATGGCGGCAGGCAAGCCCGAAAGCTTATCAAGGCCGGGCGGATGTGAAAGGCGCGTATGAGCAGCGTTCAAGGCGGAGCCGCACCTTTAGCCCCGGGTTCCGAGTATCCCATCCGAACGCGCGAGGTTCGGCTTTTCACGGGCTTAGTGCTCGGCGCCTTCCTTCTCACCCATTTCAGCAACCATGCGCTGGGCCTCGTCTCGGTCGAGGCGATGGAGGCCGGGCGCGTGTGGTTCAACCGCCTGTGGCGCAATCCGGTCGGCACCGTCATTCTCTACGGCTCGGTCTTCGCGCATTTCGTGCTGGCTTTGCTCGCTCTCTACCGGCGTCGGACCCTGCGCATGCCGATCCGCGAGGCGGCGCAGCTGGCGCTCGGCGTGAGCCTGCCCTTCCTCCTGATCGCCCATGTAGTCGGAACCCGAATCGAATGGACCCTGACCGGTCACGATTCCGGCTATCCGGAGGTGGTTCGCAACCTCTGGATCAACAATCCCGATATCGGCGCCCGGCAGGCACTGGCCCTCGTGATCGCCTGGCTGCACGGATGCCTCGGGATCTATTTCTGGCTGCGCCCGAAACCCTGGTTTCCGGCCTATGCACTGCTTCTCTATACGGGCGCCGTCCTCGTCCCGGTTCTCGCGCTCCTCGGCTTCGCGGAGGCGGGGAGGGAACTCGCCGATCTGCCGGAGCGGTTTTCCCAACGGCCTGTTCATCCAGACTCCGACCTTCTGCCGATGGTCGGCCTCAGCCTTTACGCGATCTTCGGCGGCCTTGTGGTGGCGACGCTCGCGGGCCGCGCCGTCCGCAGCCTGCGCCTATGGTCGCGCCGGGTGCGCATCTTCTACCCCAACGATCAGGTCGCGACCGTGCCGCTCGGCTTCAGCGTGCTGGAGGCGAGCCGCATCGCCGGCATCCCGCATATCTCCGTCTGCGGCGGGCGCGGGCGCTGCTCGACCTGCCGCGTCCGCGTGCTCGAAGGCGCCCAGCGCCAGCCGCCGCCGACGCCGCAGGAGCGCGGCACGCTCGCGCGCATCAAGGCCGGCCCCAATGTGCGGCTCGCCTGCCAGTTCCGGCCGACCCACGACGTCTCGGTGGTGCCGATCCTGTCCACGGGCCGCAACGGGGTGACCGCCCTGGTGCGCGGCGGGCGGGCGCAGGGGCAGGAGCAGGAGATCGCGGTTCTGTTCTGCGACCTGCGCGGCTTCACGACGCTCGCCGAGCGGCGCCTGCCCTTCGATACGGTCTTCATCCTCAACCGCTATTTCGAGGCGGTAGGCGAATCGGTCGAGGATGCGGGCGGCTATATCGACAAGTTCATCGGCGACGGCGTGCTCGCCCTCTTCGGCCTGCGCACCACGCCGCAGCAGGCGGCGCAACAGGCGCTCGATGCGGCTTTGCGGATCAAGACGGCGCTCGTGCATCTCAACGAGGAATACGAGAGCGAATTCGAGCACCCCTTGAAGATCGCCATGAGCCTCCATGCCGGTCCCGCCATCGTCGGGCAGATGGGCTACGGCCAGGCCACCAGCCTCACCGCCGTCGGCGACACGATCAACGCGGCAAGCCGCCTGGAGGGGCTCGCCAAGGAACTCGACGTGGAGCTCGTGATCTCCGAAGACCTCGCCACCCGCGCCGGCCTCGACCTCTCCGACCGCGACCGCCAGATCGTCTCCATCCGTGGCCGCGCCGCACCCTTGGGGAGCTGGATCATTCCGCAGGCGGATAGTTTGGTCGGCTCCTCGCAGCAGCCCTCATCCTGAGAGGCTGGCTCATAGAGGTTTCCGCCCCCTTAGCCCTCATCCTGAGGGCCGCCAACGGCGGCGTCTCGAAGGACGAGGGCGTCTCCGGTGCTCTCTGGATCCTCCTTCGAGACGCAGCTTCGCTGCTCCTCAGGATGAGGAAAGAGCGGTCCGAGCATGAGGTAGGGGCCAATAAAAAAGCGCGGCGAGAGCCGCGCTTTTTCGTTCGCTCGAAGCTTTGGCGATGTTACTCGCCGGCCTGCTTCTGCTGGTCGCGCTGGGCGCGCTCGGCGTCGCGTTCGGCCTTGAGCTGCTCGGTGATGTCCTCGCCGGTCTCCTGGTTGACGACCTTCATGGAGAGGCGGACCTTGCCGCGCTCGTCCATGCCGAGGAACTTCACCTTCACCTTGTCGCCCTCTTTCACCACATCGGTGACCTTGCCGACGCGGTTCTTGGCGAGCTCGGAGATGTGGACGAGGCCGTCGCGGGAGCCGAAGAAGTTCACGAAGGCGCCGAACTCCATCACCTTCACCACCGTGCCCTCGTAGATCACGTTGACCTCGGGCTCGGCGACGATGGAGCGGATCCAGTTATAGGCCGCCTTGATCGACTTGCCGTCGGCGGAGGCGATCTTGATCAGGCCGTCGTCGTTGATGTCGATCTTGGCGCCGGTCTTCTCCACGATCTCGCGGATGACCTTGCCGCCCGAACCGATGACTTCGCGGATCTTGTCGACCGGGATCTGCATGGTCTCGATGCGCGGGGCATGCTCGCCGAGCTCGGCGCGCGGCGCGGTGAGCGCCTTGTTCATCTCGGCGAGGATGTGCGTGCGGCCGGCCTGAGCCTGCTCGAGCGCGACGCGCATGATCTCTTCCGTGATGCCGGCGATCTTGATGTCCATCTGGAGCGAGGTGATGCCCTGCTCCGTGCCGGCCACCTTGAAGTCCATGTCGCCGAGGTGATCCTCGTCGCCGAGAATGTCGGACAGGACCGCATAGCGCTCACCCTCGAGGATGAGGCCCATGGCGATGCCGGCCACCGGACGGCGGAGCGGTACGCCCGCATCCATCAGCGCAAGCGAGGCGCCGCAGACGGAGGCCATGGAGGAGGAGCCGTTCGATTCCGTAATCTCCGACACGACGCGGATCGTGTAGGGGAAGTCGTGGGCGGCCGGCAGCATCGGGTGAATGGCGCGCCAGGCGAGCTTGCCGTGGCCGATTTCGCGGCGGCCGGGCGAGCCCATGCGGCCGGTCTCGCCGACGGAATAGGGCGGGAAGTTGTAGTGCAGCAGGAAGGTTTCCTTGCGGGTGCCTTCGAGCTCATCGATGAACTGCTCGTCCTCGCCGGTGCCGAGGGTGGTCACGACCAGCGCCTGGGTCTCGCCGCGGGTGAACACGGCCGAGCCGTGGGTGCGCGGCAGGACGCCGACTTCCGACACGATCGGACGGACGGTCTTGAGGTCGCGACCGTCGATGCGCGAGCCGGTGTCGAGGACGTTCCAGCGCACGACCTTGGCCTGGGCCTCCTTGAAGACGGCCTTGACCTTCTCGGCCTCGAAGCGGGCTTCACCCTCGGCCGGGCAGAGCGCCTCGAACACCTTCGCCTTGACGGCGTCGACGGCGGCATAGCGGTCCTGCTTCTTGGTCAGCTTGTAGGCTTCGCGCAGGTCCTTCTCGGCGATTTCGAGAACGGCCTTTTCCACCTCGGACACGTCCGCGGGCTGGTAGTCGCGCGGCTCCTTGGCGGCCTTCTCGGCAAGGCGGATGATCGCCTCGATCACCGGCTGGAAATGCTTGTGGCCGAACATCACGGCGCCGAGCATCACGTCCTCGGCCAGTTCCTTGGCCTCGGACTCGACCATGAGCACGGCGTCGGCGGTGCCGGCGACCACGAGGTCGAGGGAGGTCTGCTCCATCTCCTGCAGCGGCGGGTTCAGCTTGTACTGGCCGCCGATATAGCCGACGCGGGCGGCGCCGACCGGGCCCATGAAGGGCACGCCGGACAGCGTCAGGGCCGCGGAGGCGGCAACCATGCCGACGATGTCGGGATCGTTCTCGAGATCGTGCGAGAGCACGGTGACGACGACCTGGGTGTCGTTCTTATAGCCCTCGACGAAGAGGGGGCGGATCGGACGGTCGATGAGGCGGGAGACCAGGGTCTCCTTCTCGGTCGGACGGCCTTCGCGCTTGAAATAGCCGCCCGGGATGCGGCCTGCGGCGTAGGTGCGCTCCTGGTAGTTCACCGTGAGCGGGAAGAAGTCGAAGCCGGGCTTCGGCTCCTTGGCCGAGACGACGGTGGCGAGAACGGTGGTCTCACCGTAGGTGGCGACGACGGCGCCGTCGGCCTGGCGGGCCATCTTGCCCGTCTCCAGCACGAGCTTGCGCCCGGCCCAAATCAGTTCTTCGCGTTGAATGTCGAACATGTTGCGTCTTTCATGACAGCGGGGCGGGGGCTCGATGCCATGAGCAAGACGGCGAGAGGCTCCGCCGGGATTCGAACCCGCCTGCAGAAGCCTCTTGCGATCCTGCCATGGTCATCGTGTCTGCCGCCTCCTTTGAGAACACCGGGACCTTATGATCGAACCGGTGGAGGCCGTCCGGAGCCGGGCTCCGGACGGAAGTTTCATCGCAAAGCTTAGCGGCGGATGCCGAGCTTCTCGATCAGCGTGCGGTAGCGGCCCTCGTCCTTCTTCTTCAGATAGTCGAGGAGCGAACGGCGCGACGACACCATCTTCAGAAGGCCACGGCGGGAATGGTTGTCCTTCGTGTGGCTCTTGAAGTGGCCGGTCAGGTTGTTGATCCGCTCGGTGAGAATGGCGACCTGCACCTCGGGGGAGCCGGTGTCGCCAGCCGTTTGGGCGAATTCCTTCACGAGCGCGTTCTTGCGCTCAGCCGTAATCGACATCGTATGTCCTTTCAGGTTTGCATTAAGGGAGACCGTGAGCCTTCAGGGCTTCGGGTCAGGGGCATCCGGAAAGGGCCGGGCCGGGATGTCGTCCAGCGCGGTCCGAACCCGGACGCGTCTTTTTCGGGGTTAAGCATCGGACCCAAAAGTGGATTTGCACTTTTGGGATCCATCCGATGCTTATTTAAACCGGCGCATCGTTCAGCGCGGAAAAACGGATCCACTTTTCCGCACGATGCGCTGAACCCTCGAAAAGATGGCGCACCATACACGAAAAGCGTCCAAGCGCCAGAGAAATCGTTTTTCTCAAGCGGGGCAATAGGATGGGCCTGCAAACGCACCCTCGTCATGGTCGGGCTCGTCCCGGCCACCCACGTCTTCATGCCGGCTGGCAGACGTAGGTCCCCGGAACAAGTCCGGGGATGACGTACGAGGAAGTCTCAAGCGCCGAGATTGAACACCCGGTGCGGCACGAGCTCGCCGCGCTCCACGTCGCCGACGGCGACGAGGACGCCGTTGCAGGTGGCGAAGACCTTGCCGGAGAGCGGCGCCTCGCGACCGCGCAGGATGATGGACTGGCCGCGCATGAGGCGCCCGGCCATGTCGCGGCTGACCGCGATGGAGGGAATCTCGCTGAGCGCCGTCTCCACCGGGCGAAGCGCCGCAGGATCGGTGGCGACATCCTCGACGGTGACCGCCTCGTGCTCGGTGAAGGGCCCGACGCGGGTGCGCCGGAGCGCCGCGATATGGCCGAGGCAGCCGAGCGCCCGGCCGAGATCGCGGGCGATGGCGCGCACGTAGGTTCCCTTGCCGCAATCGGCCTCGATCACCGAACGGTTGCCCGCGTGGTGGATCAGGGACAGGCGGTCGATCTCGACGGTGCGCGCCTGCAGCTCCACCACCTCGCCGTCGCGGGCGAGGTCATAGGCGCGTTCGCCGGCGATCTTGATGGCGGAAAACCGCGGCGGCACCTGCTGCACCTGACCGGTGAAGCGGGGCAGGTGGGCTTCGATTTCGGAGGCCTCGGGCAGGAGGTCGGTGCGCTCCACCACCTCGCCCTCGGTGTCGTCCGTGGTGGTCTCCTCACCCCAGGCCACGGTAAAGACGTAGGATTTGCGCCCGTCCATGACGAAGGGGACCGTCTTGGTCGCTTCCCCGAGTGCGATCGGCAGGATGCCGGAGGCAAGCGGATCGAGGGTGCCGGCGTGTCCCGCCTTCTTGGCGGACAGGCCGCGCTTGACCACCGCCACCGCATGGGTCGAGGTCATGCCGACGCCCTTGTCGAGGATGATCCATCCGTTGACGTCGCGCTTCTTCGGGCGGTCGCCGTGCGGCCTCCGCTGCGGGCGTTCTTCGCTCATCGCACTCACTCGCTGTCGTCCTCGGAGGTGTCGGAGGCAGGCTTTGCCGTGTCGCGGGCGACCCGCTCGGAGCGCAGCAGCGCATCGATGCGTGCGGCCTCGTCGAAGCTCTCGTCGCGACGGAAGCGCAGGTCGGGCGCGAATTTCAGGTTGACCCGGCGGGCCACCTCCTGGCGCAGCACCTTCCTGTTGCGGTCGAGAGCCTTGAGCACCGCCTCCTCGTCGCGACCGCCGAGCGGCATGATATAGGCCGTGGCGAGCTTGAGATCGGGCGACATGCGCACTTCGGGGATGGTGATCACGTTGCGCGTCAGCGCGTCGTCCTGCAGGTCGCCGCGGGAGAGGACCTCGGCCAGCGCATGGCGAATGAGCTCGGCCACACGCTGCTGGCGCTGGGAGGGTCCTGTGGTTTGTTCGAAACGTTTGGCCATTGTTACTTCTCCGGGATTGGACCGGATCATTGAGGGACGTCAGGGCCGGGTCCGTCCCGGCCATCCCGATTGAAAGAGGCATGCTGCCCGTCAAAGCGAGATCACCGGGACAAGCCCGGTGATGACGCATTGTTCAGGGATGAGTGCGAAGCGGCAGCTTACAGCGTCCGCTTCACCTCCTCTACGCGGTAGCACTCGATGATGTCGCCTTGGCGCATGTCCTGGTAGTTCTCGAAGGCCATGCCGCATTCCTGGCCGGACGTGACCTCGCGGGCATCGTCCTTGAAGCGCTTGAGCTGCGAGAGCTTGCCTTCGTGGATCACCACGTTGTCGCGGATCAGGCGGACATGGGCGCCGCGCTGGACCACGCCGTCGAGGACGCGGCAGCCCGCGACCTTGCCGACCTTCGACACGTTGAACACCTCGAGGATCTGCGCCTCGCCGAGCCGCTCTTCGCGCAGCGTCGGAGCGAGCAGTCCGGACATGGCCGCCTTCACGTCATCCACGAGGTCGTAGATGATGTTGTAGTAGCGGATCTCGATGCCGGCGCGCTCGGCCGCCTCGCGCGCTTCCTTGTGGGCACGCACGTTGAAGGCGAGGATGATGGCGCCCGAGGCTTCCGCCAGGGTGACATCGGATTCCGAGATGCCGCCGACGCCGGCCTGGATGATGCGGGCTGCGACCTCTTCGTTGCCGACCTTCTCGAGAGCGCCGACGATCGCTTCCGCCGAACCCTGCACGTCGGCCCGGACCACGAGCGGGAATTCCTTGCGGCCCGCTCCGGCCTTGAGGTCGCGCATCATGTCGGCGAGCGTCCGTCCGGACGAGCCCATGCGGGCCGCCTGACGTTCGCGCTTCTGGCGCGTGCGGTATTCGGTGACTTCGCGGGCGCGGGCTTCCGACTCGACCACCGCCACGCGGTCGCCGGCTTCCGGAGTTCCGTTGAAGCCCAGCACCTCGACCGGAACCGAGGGACCGGCCTCCTTCACGTTGGCGCCGAGATCGTTGATCAGGGCGCGCACGCGGCCCCATTCGGCGCCGGCCACGACGATGTCGCCGGTGCGCAGCGTTCCGCGCTGGACGAGCACGGTGGCCACGGGACCGCGGCCGCGATCGAGCTTCGCCTCGATGACGGTGCCTTCCGCCGAGCGCTCGGCATTGGCCTTGAGCTCAAGGATTTCGGCCTGGAGCTGGAGGCCTTCGAGCAGGGTCTCGAGACCCTCGCCGGTCTTGGCCGAAACCTCGAATTCGAGGGTCTCGCCGCCCATCGACTCGACGACGATGGAGTGCTGCAGCAGCTCGGTACGAACCCGCTGCGGATTGGCGTCGGGCTTGTCGATCTTGTTGATCGCCACGATCAGCGGCACGCCGGCCGCCTGCGCATGAGTGATCGCCTCGACCGTCTGGGGCATGACGCCGTCATCGGCTGCCACCACGAGCACGACGATATCCGTCACCTTGGCGCCGCGGGCGCGCATGGCGGTGAAGGCGGCGTGGCCGGGGGTGTCGATGAAGGTGATCTTGCCGCCGAGCGGCGAGGTCACCTGGTAGGCGCCGATGTGCTGCGTGATGCCGCCGGCCTCGCCGGAAACCACGTTGGTCTTGCGGATCGCATCGAGCAGCGAGGTCTTGCCGTGATCGACGTGACCCATGATGGTCACGACCGGCGGACGGGTGACGAGGTTCTCGTCCACATCCGGCGTATCGAACAGGCCTTCCTCAACGTCCGACTCGGCGACGCGCTTCACCGTGTGGCCGAGCTCTTCCGCGACGAGCTGCGCGGTATCGGCGTCGATCACGTCGGTGATCTTGTGCATCTCGCCCTGCTTCATCAGGAACTTGATCACGTCCACGGCGCGCTCCGACATGCGGTTGGCGAGCTCCTGGATGGTGATCGTCTCCGGAATCGTCACCTCGCGGGCGATCTTTTCCTTCTGCTCCACCTGGCGGTGGCCCATGAGACGCTGATTGCGGCGACGGAAGGAAGCGAGCGAGCGGGTGCGCTCGTCCTCGCCCGAGGTCGCGTTGGCCAGGGTCAGACGGCCGCGGCGCTTCTCTTCGCCGGGGGCGGTCTTGGGCGTCTTCGGCAGGGCTGCGGGCTTTGCCGCGACGCCGGGACGACGGATGGTGCGTGCACCCTCCTCCTCCTCCGTCGCAACGGCGCGGGCCGCAACTGGGGCAGCCGAGCGGACATTCGGCTTTGCCGTTTCCGGATCGGGCGCGACGGGCGCAGCGGGGCGCGCCATGTGGTTCAGGCTCGGCGGACGGCCGCCGGTCGTTCCCACGCCGGGACGGGACCCACCGAAACCGCCGGGACGCGGACCGCCGGAGCGGGGACCGTCGCCGCGCGGACGCTCGGTCCGGGGGCCTTCGAAGCGTCCGCCATCCTGGCGCGGAGCGCCGGTGCGGGCTGCCGGAGCAGATCCTTGGGCCGGACGCGGCGGGGTGGCCTCTTCGCCGAGACGGCGGCGAGCCTCGTCCTCGGCGCGGCGCTTGCGCTCCTCGTCCTGACGGCGGCGCTCGTCTTCCTCGCGCTTGCGGGCTTCGGCAGCTTCGCGGTCCTTGGCCTCGGCAGCCTCGCGCTCGGCGCGGCGGACAGCCTCGTCGGCCTGCCGCTTGCGGTCTTCCTCGTCGCGACGGCGGGCATCGACCAGCGCGTTCATGCGCGCATCGCGCTCCTGCTCGGAGAGCGTCTGCAGCACCATGCCGCCGGATCGGGGCGTGTTCGGCGCGCTGCGCTGCGGACGGCCACCCTGAGCGGGCGCTGCCGGCCTCGGGGCCGGAGCGGCGGGCTTGGGCGCGCTCGCGGGTGCCGCGGCGGCGTGATGCGTCGCGGGCTTCTCATTGGCCCCGCCGGGGCCGACAGCAGGGCGACGCTTGACCGTCTCCACCACGACCGACTTCGACCGGCCATGGGAGAAGCTTTGGCGCACCGTGCCTTGCTCGACAGGTCGCTTCAGAGAAAGCGTCTTGGACGACACATGAAGAGTCTTGTCGCCCTGGTTTTTCGTATCAGTCATTCCGCCTCAGTTCCTGCGGGTTTCATAGTCGTGGGTTCGCCGGTCCCGTTTCCGAGGCCAGTTTGATCGGCGTCGGTGCCGCAAAAGGTGCGGTAACGATGCCAGCGGTTCAGAAAGCCGTCGCTCCCAGCGCCCGCGACGAGGGCAGCATGTATCACATGTGACCGGCCTAATGCCAAATCCAATTCGTCATTCGACAATTCTTGGATGACCGGAAAGCTAGATATTGCCTCGCCGAGGCGTTTACGCAACTGGTTCGCCAATTTTCTTCGCCCATCTTCGGCCGCCTCTGCGGCGTGAATAAGGGCAACGACGGGCTTATCCGTGATGGCCGACTCGACCTTGAAGAAGCCCGTGATCACCGAGCCGGCCTTGTTGGCGAGCGACAGGCCCTGGCGAAGGTCCTCCCGAAGGAGGTTCCCGATATCCGCGGCGAGGGTCTCCGACGCCTTGGTCTCGGTCTTGAAGGCTCGTGAGAAGAGGCGACGTTTAGCCGCCTCCTCCACCTTGTCGTAGCGGGCCGTGACCCAGACGCCGCGGCCCGGCAGCTTGTGCCGGAGGTCGGGCACGACCTGATTGTCGGGCCCGAGGACGAAGCGGATCAGTCCCGCGGGGCTTTGAGCCTCGCGGGTGACGATGCAGGTGCGCTCCGGTTCATGCCGCGGCACGGGTGCTGACCTCGCTCCATCATAGCCGGTTTTAAGACGGCTGAGCTTCGGTCTCGGCCTCTTCGGCCGATCCCTCGGTCTCAACGATCTCTTCCGGCTGCTCGATCCATCCCGCCTTCACGCGGGCGGCCATGATCATGTTCTCGGCATCGGCGCGGGAAACGTCGAAACCGTCCAGCGCCCCCTTGTAACGGGTCGCCTCCGGACCGCGTCCCTCCGTCCAGCCGACGAGATCGTCGGTGGCGCAGCCGGCCAGATCCTCGAGATTCTTGATGTCGTTCTCGCCGAAGGCCACCAGCATGGCGGTGGTGACGCCGTCGATATCCTTCAGGTCGTCGTCGACGCCGAGCTCCTTGCGGCGGGCCTCGTTCTCGGCCTCGATGCGGGAAAGGTATTCCTGGGCGCGGCTCTGGATCTCGGCGGCGGTGTCCTCGTCGAAGCCCTCGATGGAGGCCACTTCGCCGGAATCCACATAGGCGATTTCCTCGACCGAGCGGAAGCCTTCCGATGCGAGGAGCTGGCCCACCACCTCGTCCACGTCGAGGGCGTTCATGAACAGCTCGGTGCGCTCGGCGAATTCCTTCTGACGGCGCTCGGATTCCTCGGCTTCCGTGAGGATGTCGATGTCCCAGCCGGTGAGCTGGGAGGCGAGGCGCACGTTCTGGCCGCGGCGGCCGATGGCGAGGGAGAGCTGATCGTCCGGCACCACCACCTCGATGCGGTCGGCCTCCTCGTCGAGCACGACCTTGACCACTTCCGCGGGCTGGAGCGCGTTGACGATGAAGGTCGCCTGATCCTGCGACCAGGGGATGATGTCGATCTTCTCGCCCTGGAGCTCGCCGACCACCGCCTGGACGCGGGAGCCGCGCATGCCGACGCAGGCGCCGACGGGATCGATCGAGGAATCGCGCGAGGAGACGGCGATCTTGGCGCGGGAGCCCGGATCGCGGGCGACGGCCTGGACCGTGACGATGCCGTCGTAGATCTCCGGCACTTCGGAAGCGAAGAGCTTCGCCATGAACTGCGGATGCGTGCGCGACAGGAAGATCTGGGGCCCGCGGGCCTCGCGGCGCACGTCGAAGAGATAGGCGCGGATGCGGTCGCCCGGGCGGAAGGTCTCGCGCGGGATGAGCTCGTCGCGGCGGATGATCGCCTCGCCGCGGCCGAGATCGACGATCACGTTGCCGTATTCGACGCGCTTGACCGCGCCGTTCACGATCTCGCCGATGCGGTCCTTGTATTCCTGGTACTGGCGGTCGCGCTCGGCGTCGCGCACCTTCTGCACGATCACCTGCTTGGCCGACTGGGCGGCGATGCGGCCGAAATCGAAGGGCGGCAGGGTATCGGCGATCACGTCGCCCACCTGGGCCGCCGGGTTGTGGCGGGTGCGGGCCTCGGACAGGGTGATCTCGCGGGAATCGTTCTCCACAGCGCCGTCATCGACCACGAGGAGGTGCCGCGCCAGGCGCAGTTCGCCGGTCTTGGAATTGATCTCCGCGTGGATGTCGGTCTCGGCGCCGTAGCGGGACCGGGCAGCCTTGGCGATGGCATCCGCCATGGCGTCGAGGACGATCTGCTTGTCGATCACCTTCTCGCGGGCGACCGCATCGGCGATCTGCAAGAGTTCAAGCCTGTTGGCGCTGATAGCCATCGAGGTCGCTCCTTAATTCGGTTTCTTCTGATCGGACGGGTCCTGCGGCTCGTCGGGCGCGTCGACCATATCCGTGTCTTCGTCAAGATCGTCCGTGGTCGGCGCGGTTCCCCGGCGCAACGATTCACGGATCAGCTCATCGGTGAGAACGAGATGCGCCTCGCCGAGATCCGTCAGCGGCACGCGGGCGATAGGCTCGAGGCCTTCCTTCACGTCCGGCAGCTCGATCACGAGCTTCCCGTCCTCCACGCCCCGGAGGAAGCCGCGGAAACGCTTGCGGCCCTCCAGCGGAACGGCCATCTCGACCTTGGCCTCATAGCCGCCCCAGCGCTCGAAGTCGCTGGCGCGCACCAGCGGGCGGTCGATGCCCGGCGAGGAGATTTCCAGGTGATAGGCCGTCGCGATCGGATCCTCAAGATCGAGCACCGGCGAAATCGCCCGGCTCACGGTCTCGCAATCGCTCACGGACATGGTGCCGTCCGGCCTCTCGGCCATGATCTGCACGGTGCATCCGTTCGCGCCCGTGACACGCACCCGCACGAGATTGAACCCGAGATCTTCGATCACAGGCTCGACGATCGCCGCCACACGGGCAGCGACGCCGTTCTCCGTAATCAGCCGCTTGTCGCGTTCGTTTGTCATGGCTCTCCGACGCTCTGGCGTTCAAGCAATAAAAAAGAGCGGACCCCGGGGGGCCCACTCTCGACCAGCAGCTTGACGCTGCAACCAGAGCTGACGTCGCAGATATACCGATTCAAGGCAAAAAAAGCAAGGGACCTGCAAAAGGCGGGTTTTCGGCGCCCTATCGGATCAGATCCGGACGAAGGTCAGGTAGCTCGGCACCCGGCCCTCGCGGATCGCCTTGGCCTCGTAGCGGGTGCCCGGCCAGCCCTCATAGGGCTTGCGCCAATCGTCGGCGCGGGTGGCTGTCCAGCGGAAATGCCGGGAGCGATGGGCCCTTGTGAGAACCCAGCCGATATAATCGTCGATATCGCTCGCAAAGCGCAGCTCCGCTCCGGGCTTCATCACGCGTGCAAGCGTCTCGAGCATCTCGTCCGAGACGAGGCGGCGCTTGCGCTGCCGGCGCTTCGGCCAGGGATCGGGATAGAGGATGTAGACGCGGTCGAAGGACGCATCGGGCAGGGTCGGCAGCAGGTCCGTGACGTCGTCGTCCCAGACGCGGATGTTGTCGAGACGCTCGTGCTCGATCACGGCCAGAAGCTTCGCCATGCCGTTCACGAAGGGCTCGCAGCCGACGATGTTGACGTCGCGATGGGTGCGGGCCTGAGCTGCCAGATGCTCGCCGCCGCCGAAGCCGATCTCGAGCCAGCTTTCCCGCGCGGCGCGGTTCGGGAACTGGCTGGGGAGGTCCTGGCCCGGAATCGCACGGATGGCGGGCAGCAGGTTCTGGATCAGCTCGTCCTGCCCGGCGCGCAGCTTCTTGCCTTTGCGGCGACCGAAGAAGGCACCGGCCCATTCGGAGGCTTCGCTCATCGGACGCATGCTCCTGACAACATCACGACCCGGATCATAAATAACCCGGCGCTTTATACATTGAGAGCCGGTCCCTTTCGGGAACCGGCTCAACTTTAGGAATTCCCAGCGCCGCCGAAGGCAGGCTCGGCGGCCGGAACGCTTTTAGCGGAAGGCCGCCTTCAGACGATCGGCGAGGTCCGTGCGTTCCCAGGAGAAGCCGCCATCGGCCTGCGGCGTGCGGCCGAAATGGCCATAGGCCGAGGTGCGGGCATAGATCGGCCGGTTGAGGCCGAGATGGGTGCGGATGCCGCGCGGCGAGAGGTCCATGGCGTCCATGAGCACCGCCTCGAGCTTGCCCTCGTCCACCTTGCCGGTGCCGTGCAGGTCGACATAGATCGACAGGGGCTTGGCGACGCCGATGGCGTAGGAGAGCTGCAGGGTGCAGTTCTCGGCGAGGCCGGCTGCGACCACGTTCTTGGCAAGATAGCGGGCGGCATAGGCAGCCGAGCGGTCCACCTTGGTCGGATCCTTGCCCGAGAAGGCGCCGCCGCCATGCGGGGCCGCGCCGCCATAGGTGTCGACGATGATCTTGCGGCCGGTGAGGCCGCAATCGCCGTCGGGTCCGCCGATGACGAACTTTCCGGTGGGGTTCACGTGCCAGATCGTGTCGGCCGAGATCCAGCCGGACGGCAGCGTCTCGCGGATATAGGGCTCGACGATGGCGCGCACGTCGTCGGAGGACAGGGTCTCGTCGAGATGCTGTGTGGAGAGAACGATCTGGGTGGCCGCGACGGGCTTGCCGTTCTCGTAGCGCAGGGTGACCTGGCTCTTGGCGTCGGGGCCGAGCTTGGCGGCATCGCCGACCTTGCCCTTGCGGGCGGCGGTCAGGTTTTCGAGGATCTTGTGGGCGTAGTAGATCGGCGCCGGCATCAGCTCAGGCGTCTCGTTGCAGGCATAGCCGAACATGATGCCCTGGTCGCCGGCACCCTCGTCCTTGTTGCCGTCGGCATCGACGCCCTGGGCGATATGCGCCGACTGGGCGTGGAGATAGACCGAGACGTCGGCGTTCTTCCAGTGAAAGCCTTCCTGCTCGTAGCCGATATCCTTGATCGCCTCGCGGGCAAGCTCGATCACCGTGTCCTTGGTGATGGAGTCAGGGCCGCGCACCTCGCCGGCGATGACGACGCGGTTGGTGGTGGCGAGCGTCTCGCAGGCCACGCGGGCCTCGGGCTCTGCAGCCAGATAGGCATCGACGACGGCATCGGAAATCCGGTCGCAGACCTTGTCCGGATGCCCCTCGGAAACGGATTCGCTGGTGAAAAGGTAGCTCGAGCGCCGCACGATGGAGGTTCCTTCAGGCAATAGAATATCGGTGCCCGGGGGTCGGCCACAGGCTTCAAAGCATGGTCATGCCGCAGGCTTGCGGAAAGGTCAAGCGGACGCGTTCGTTATGACGAACGCTCGACCTCGTCCTGGGCGGCTAAGGAAGCGACCAGCTGCACGATGCTCTTGCGGACCTTTGAATTCTTGATGCCGGTAAAATGCCGCACCAGCTGCAGACCCTCGGGCGTCGACATCATATCGGCGACATAGGCCGGCGCACCACCGTCCGCGAAACCGGATTCGCCCTTGGTCGGCTTGATGCCGTCGAAAAAGAAATCGATATCGACACCCAGGATCCTGGCGATCTCGACGAGACGCGCCACGCTGATCCGGTTCATGCCCTTTTCGTATTTCTGAACCTGCTGGAAGGTCAGCCCCAGCATATCGCCAAGCTTTTCTTGGCTCATGCCAATAGAAACGCGGCGCATCCGCACTCGGCTACCAATTTCCTTATCGATCGACCCCGTCGACTTCTTCATCGTGGCCTGTCCCCTCGGCAAAACTGACGCAACGGCAGGACATTGTTACTTAAGGAGAGGTTGATTGGTGCCTGCGGCGCACAGTCAAGATCATTAAGCAGATCGCAAGCGTGGCCGTCAAAGAAAACCTGCCCACCCTCCTATAAAGAGTAACGGGTTCCGCAACTGGAAGAGAAGCATCTAGAACGCCATCAACTCCCAGTGGCAATTCGTTCAGGATTCTCCCGAAGGGATCGATGATCGCGGAGATTCCCGTGTTGGCTGCCCTGACCAAAGGCAAGCCCTCCTCGACAGCCCGCAGACGGGCTTGGGCGAAATGCTGATACGGCCCCGGCGTCCGGCCGAACCAGGCATCGTTCGTCACGTTCAGGATCAAGTTAGGGCGGGGGCCGTCGGCCAGGATCTCGCCTGGAAAGATCGCCTCGTAGCAGATCGTCGCAGCCGTCGGAGGCAGGCCCGGAATCGCAAGTGTGGCCCGCTTCGCGCTCGGCTCGAATCCGCCGGGAATATGCACGAACTGGCGCAGGCCGAGCGAGCGGATCAGGGTATCGAGGAAACCCGGCACATACTCGCCGAAGGGGACGAGATGCACCTTGTCGTAGGAACCGAGGATCGTTCCGCGGTCGTCGATCACCTGGATCGCGTTGTAGAACTTGCCGACCTCCTCCCCCGGCAGGGGCTCGTCCATGCGCGCCGCACCCGTGATCAGAGCCGTGCCGGGTTCCAGCAGGGCAGCGATCTGCGCCAGGGAGGCGGGATCGCGATGGAGCAGGAAGGGAAAGGCCGATTCCGGCCAAATGATATGGGTCGGCGCGCCCGCACCGTCGTTCCAGCCAGGCCTGGCGCTCAGCGACAGGTAATGCCGCATGATCGGCGCACGGTTGCGTGGATTGAACTTGGCGTCCTGGGGCAGGTTGGGCTGCATGATGCGCAGGCGCACATCCGGCACGCTGGGCGAGGCCTCAGCGGGCAGGCGCCAAAGACCGAAGCCCGCCATAGCGGCGAGCAGGGCGGCCGCAAGCGCCGGTGCCATCCAGCGCTCGTTTCGCGTCCGACCGGTGATCAGAACCGCCGGCGCCGCCCCGATGCAGAGGCTCAGGAAGGTCAGGCCGTAGAGGCCGACCATGGAGGCGGATTGCATCAGCCAGAGGTTCTGGCCGAGCGCCATGCCGGGGTTGTTCCAGGGAAAGCCGGTGAAGAGGTGTCCGCGCAGCCACTCGGCGATCGTCATGCCGACAGCGAAGGCGAGGATGCGCCAGGCATCGGGCAGCCAGAAGAGGCGGGCGAGGACGAAGCCCAAGGCCGGGAAGACGGCGAGAACGGCCGGCAGGCCGAGAACCCCGAAGGGCATGGCCCAGGCGAATTGGTCGGCTTCCACCAGGAAGGCGGCACCGAGCCACCAGAGCCCGGCGACGAAATAGCCGAAGCCCCAGAACCATCCGAGAAAGGCTGCGGATCTATAGGGCGCCCATTGGGACGGGCCGTCCTTGACCGTCCCGTCGAGCAGCCAGATGACTGGTGCCAGCGACAGGGCGAGGGCGGGCAGGAAGCCGAAGGGCGGCATGGCCAAAGCCCCGACGGCCCCCGATGCAAAGGCCGTCAGCCAGCGGCGCCAGCCCCTCAGGAGACCGGCGCGCTTCGCGAGCAGAATCATTCAGCGGCAGCGCTTTCAGGGCGCGGAGCGAGCGGCTGGCCCTCGCTGATTTCCACATCGGTGGCGACGACGCGGCGGTGGATGCGTAAGCGTTTCACCCGTCGGGGGTCGGCGTCCAGAACCTCGAATTCGAGGCCGGCGGGGCCGACGATCACCTCACTGCGCGAGGGCACGCGGCCGGCGAGCGTGACGATGAAGCCGCCGAGCGTGTCGATGTCCTCCGCGCCTTCCTCCTCGGTGAGATCGACGCCAAGCACCTCCTTGACCTCGTCGAGGCTGGCGCGGGCATCGGCGATGTAAGAGCCGTCGGTGGCCTGCGTGACGGTGAGGGTCGAATCCTCGTCGTGCTCGTCCTCGATGTCGCCGACCACCATCTCGACCAGGTCCTCGATGGAGACGAGGCCGTCGGTGCCGCCATACTCGTCGATGACGAGGGCCATGTGGGTGCGCGTTGCCTGCATCCGCACCAGAAGGTCGATAGCCGGCATGGAGCGGGGCACGAAGAGGACGGGGCGCAGGATATTGGCGGAGGATAGGGTCATCGACAGGTCGATCTGACCGAGGCTCGGCGGCGGCGTCTTGTCATCCGTCCCCGCTCCCTGCGTGCCGTTGTCGGCACCCATGGCGATGAAATCGAGGAAGTCCCGGATATGGACCATGCCCTTCGGGTCGTCGAGGGTCTCGCCATAGACCGGCAGGCGGGAATGGCCCGCGGTGCGGAAGAGGCTCAAGAGGTCGCCCAGATTGGTGTCGGCCGACACCGCCACGATGTCGGCGCGGGGCACCATCACATCCTCCACCCGGATGCGGTGGAAGGAGAGCACGTTCTTGAGCATCGCCCGCTCCCGGGGCGAGAAGTCCGTGTCCTCGACGGTCTCGGCGAGGGCATCCTCAAGATCGTGGCGGATGGATTCGCGGGGTTTCAGGCCGAGGCGGGTCAGAACCCGGTCGTACCAATGGTCGCGACCTTCGTCTGTCTCGGTGACAGGTCGGTCGCTACGACTTCGATCTTCGTTCATGGTCGTGGGTTGTCAGCTCTCATGCTGCCATATCGCGGTAGGGGTCGGCGATGCCAAGGGTGGCGAGCGCCTTGACCTCCAGACCTTCCATGATCTCCGCCTCCGCCTCGACTTCGTGGTCGTAGCCGAGAAGATGCAGAACTCCATGGACGATCAAATGGGCAAAATGATGCGCGAGCTCCTTGGATTCCTCCTCGGATTCGCGCACCAGGGTCTCGTAAGCTAAAGCAATATCGCCGAGATGGCGAGGCCCCGTCGCTCCCGGCTGCTCCGGCGCCGGAAAGGACAGCACGTTGGTGGGCTTGTCCTTCGCCCGCCATGTACGGTTCAGCTCCCGGACCTGGGCATCGTCGGTGAGCATCACGCTCGCCTCAAATGCGCCCCCGGCCTCGTAAGTGACGGCGAGCGCGGCCTCGGCCGCCTTCTGCGCCAGGGCTTCCGCATCCGGCAGGCGTTCCCACGCGCCCGCCTCGATCATGATGCCGAGCTCGATCACGGCCTGCGCTCCCGATAATCCTGGCGCGGCGGCTCCGGCGGCGCCTCGCGGGCAGCCTTGTCGTAGGCGGTGACGATGCGGCGCACGAGATCGTGACGCACAACGTCCTGCTCCTTGAAGATGACGCGGGCGATGCCCTCGACCCCCTGCAGGATGCGCACCGCCTCGACGAGGCCCGATTTCTGGCCCGGCGGCAGGTCGATCTGCGACGGATCGCCGGTGATGATCATGCGCGAGCCTTCGCCGAGACGGGTCAGGAACATCTTCATCTGCATCGAGGTGGTGTTCTGCGCCTCGTCGAGCAGAACCAGCGCGTTGGTCAGCGTGCGCCCGCGCATGAAGGCCAATGGCGCGATCTCGATCATGCCGGTCTGCAGGCCGCGGTCCACGTGCCGGGCCTCCATGAAATCGTAGAGCGCGTCATAGATCGGGCGTAAGTAAGGATCGACCTTCTCGCGCATGTCGCCGGGCAGGAAGCCGAGGCGCTCGCCCGCTTCCACGGCGGGGCGCGAGATTATCAGGCGGTCCACCTGTCCCGCTTCGAGCAGCGACACCGCATAGCCGACCGCGAGCCAGGTCTTGCCGGTGCCGGCAGGCCCTTCCGCGAAGACGAGCTCGTTCTGCTTGATCGCCTTGATATAGGCGTTCTGCGCCGCGTTGCGGGCGCGCACCGCCCCGCGCCGGCGGGTGGAGATCTGGTCGAAGGCGGTCATGCCCGGAACCGGCGGTTCCTCGGCGGCGGGAAAGAGGCTGCCCTGCAGGGTGCTTTCCTCGACCGCGCCGTCCACGTCGCCGGGGCCGAGCGCTCCGCCCTGGCGGGCGCGCTCATAGAGGCCTTCCAGCACGCGGCGTGCCATCTCGGAGGCTTCCGGCGTGCCCTTCACCGTGACCCGGTTGCCGTTGGCGATGGCGGTCACGTTGAGGCGCCGTTCCAGATGGGCGAGGTTCTGGTCGTATTGTCCGAAGACGAGGCTGGCGAGGCGGTTGTCCTCGAAGGTGAGGATGATCTCGGCCTCTTCGACGACGCCGGGATGCAGGCTGCCGGCGTTCCGTCCCTTTTGTGCACGTGCGGTCGCGTTGTCCGCTGGGCTCAAATGCCTCTCCTCTGAATGTTCGCCGCAAGGCTCGCGGCCAACGAATATGGGGTCTTTCGGTACAACGATCTAGCGCATCGTGCGGAAAAGTGGCTCCGGTTTTCGCTTGCGCGGCCCGCTGGGTCCGCGCTCAACGATGCGCTCGTCAAACAGTGGAGCACCGGATTGGATCCCAAAAGTGGGTCCACTTTTGGGTCCGATGCTCTAAGCCGCTTCCTGGCTGCCGGATCCGACCCATTCCCCGAGCAGGCTGTTGGAGCCGGCCTGGGTGATCCGCACCGTCACGATCTCGCCGATGGCGTGGCTCTCGCTCGCGAAATGCACGGCCTGCAGATAGGGCGACTTGCCCGCCATCTGGCCCGGATGACGACCAGGCTTCTCCACGAGAACGTCGAGACTCTGGCCCACGGTTCCGCGATTGAAGGCCTGGCGCTGCACTTCCAGCAGAGTCTGCAGCCGCGCCAGACGCTCGGCCTTCACGGCCTCGCTCACCTGGTTCTCGATCTCCGCCGCAGGCGTGCCGGGGCGGGGGCTGTACTTGAACGAGAAGGAGCTGGCAAAGCCCACATCGGATATGAGCCGCATGGTCTCCTCGAACTCCGCATCGGTCTCGCCGGGGAAGCCGACGATGAAGTCGGAGGACAGTGCCAGATTGGGCTGCGCCTTGCGGATGCGCTCGATCAGGCGGCGGTACTCGTCGCCGGTATGCTTGCGGTTCATCACGTCGAGAATGCGGTCGGAGCCGGATTGCACCGGCAGGTGAAGATAGGGCATCACCGCAGGCAGATCGCGATGGGCGGCGATCAGCTCGTCGTCCATGTCGCGCGGATGGCTCGTGGTGTAGCGCAGGCGTGCGATGCCGGGCACCTCCGCCAGGCGATGCAGCAGCCGGCCCAGCGACCAGACCGAGCCGTCCGGTCCCTCGCCGTGATAGGCGTTCACATTCTGCCCGATCAGCGTCAGCTCGCGCACGCCCGCATCGGCAAGGCGCAGGGCCTCGTCGAGGATTTTTGCGACCGGGCGCGAGACCTCCGCGCCGCGGGTATAGGGCACGACGCAGAACGTGCAGAACTTGTCGCAGCCTTCCTGAATGGTGAGGAAGGCCGACACGCCGCGGGTCCTGATGGCCGCCTTCGAGGGCTTGGGCAGATGATCGAACTTGTCCTCGACCGGAAATTCCGTGTCGACGATGCGATCAGCGCGCGACTTCTTCAAGAGCGCCGGCAGGTTGTGGTAGTTCTGCGGACCCACCACCACGTCCACGGCGGGCGCCCGGCGCAGAATCTCCTTGCCCTCGGCCTGCGCGACGCAGCCGGCGACGACAACCCTGGTCTCCTGGCCCTGAGCCTGCCGCTCCTGCTTCAGCTCGCGCACGCGGCCGAGCTCGGAATAGACTTTCTCGGCGGCCTTCTCGCGGATGTGGCAGGTATTGAGGATGACGAGATCCGCCTCCTCCATCGCCTTGGTCTCGCTATAGCCTTCGGTCGCCAGCATGTCCGCCATGCGCTCGGCGTCATAGACGTTCATCTGGCAGCCATAGGATTTGACGAAAACTTTTTTCACGAGGTCGGACCGCTTCTGCTTTGAAATCGAGCGCCCTTTTAAGCCTTTTATACGTGCAAGAGAATAGCGGCCGTTTGGCTCAAGGAATCCCAGTTGCTTCGGCCGGTTGCAAACCCGTCTCGTCATCCCCGGGCTTGTCCCGGGGACCCACGTCTTCGCAGCGCCACGGTTCCCAAGAGCATCGGACGGATCCGTCTCGACCGATGCTCTCATTCAAGAAGAAAGCATCAGAATCATCCCAAAAGTGCAAATCCACTTTTGGGTCCGATGCATTAGACGTGGGTGGCCGGATCAAGTCCGGCCATGACGGGCGGTGTGAGTTTCAGGCGATGTCTCTCACTCCCGAAACGCGCCCTCCACCGGCGCCGACAATTCCGCATCGGCGGCGAGGATCTCGGCGATCACCTTCGCGAAGGCCGGACGCGCGCTGACCCGCGTATACCAGGAGGCCAGGGCGTCGTGGCCTTTGAGCGATGGACCACCGAGGCGGCGGGTCCAGAACACGGCCATGAAGACCGCGATGTCGGCGGCGGAGAAGGTGCCGCAGAGATAATCCCGGCCCTGCAGCTTCCGGTCGAGCTCGGCGAATTGGCCGGAAAGGACCGGCTCGGCCTCCCGTGCCTTCAGCTCCTGCGCGTCCCGGCGCGCGAGATCGTCGGGCTTCGGCTCGGTGCGATGCATCAGGAAGCGCAAGGGGGCGAGCATGACCTCGTCGGCGAAGAGGTCGAGCAATCGGCAGCGGGCGCGCTCCGCCGGTGCCTTCGGAAAGAGCGCCGGCTCGGGATAGGCATCCTCGAGATATTCCAGGATCAATGTCGAATCGTAGAGGGACAGATCGCCGTCGACGATGACCGGGACCTGTCCCTTGGGGTTGATCGCCATCACCTCCGGGTTCCGGGGGCTGTATCCCTTCGTCTGGGTGAACGGCACCAGGATCTGCTCGAAGGCGAGCCCCTTCTCGCGAAGCGCGATTTCGACCTTGCGCGAGAAGAGACTGACAGGTCCGGAATAAAGCTTCATCGGGTCGGCTTTCGGGACTTCAGCGGCTGAAGGTGGTGGGCAGGTGATCCTGCCAGGAGGCAGCATTCAAGCCATCCACATCGGCCCGCGACAAGCCGATATCGGCCAGCGCCCTGTCGTCCATCTGGTAGAGTTCCTTCGAGCTCTTGCGCCGGTCGAGCCAGGATTCGAAGCGCAGGAGCAGCTCAAGCACGTTGTTCCGGTGCTCGCGGCGGGCAGCGTGGAGCCCAAGATTTGCTGAGGCATATCCGATCGCCATGACAGGTCTCCTTGAATGGCTTTCCATTGAGGAGAAATGTGCTCCTGTGATAGGTTATAAGCAAACGAGAAGATCTTCAGTTCAGCCCAAGGAAAGCTTGGGCATCAGACCGGATCCGCCATGTCCCGCCGCCGTCTTCCGCCACTCAATTCCTTACGCGCCTTCGAGGCCGCGGCGCGCCATCTGAACTTCGAGAAGGCCGGCGACGAAATCGCCGTGACGGCGAGCGCCGTGGGCCAGCAGGTGAAATCGCTCGAGGCCTGGCTCGGGCGGCCGCTCTTCCTGCGCCAGCCGAGCCGCGGCGTTGTGCTGACGCCGCTCGGCGAGCATTACGCCGCCTCGCTCTCCGACATTCTCGACCGGCTCGACGACGCGACGGCGCAGGCCCTGCGCTCCGACCGCTCCAGCGTGATCACGGTGAGCTCCATGCCGAGCTTCGCCGCCGGCTGGCTGATCCCTCGTCTCGGCTCGCTGAAGGCGCAGCATCCGGATCTGGAGGTGCGGGTCTCCGTCGATACGCGGCTGACCGATTTCGCCCGCGAGGACGTGGATGTGGCGATCCGTTTCGGGCGCGGAAACTATCCCGGCCTGCGCTCGAACCTTCTAATGGAGGAGTATTTCTTCGCCGTCTGCAGCGCATCCCTGATGGGTGATTCGAAGCGGCCGCTGAACGAGCCCGCGGATCTGCGCCATCACACGCTGCTGCACGAAGCTGTCGAGACCATCCCGGACTACACGACCTGGGATCGCTGGCTCGCATCCATCGGCGTGACGGGCATCGACACCTCCCGAGGCCCGCGCTTCGCCCATACCTATCTCTGCCTGCAGGCGGCGGCCTCCGGCCAGGGCGTGGCGCTCGCCACCAACGTGCTGATCGGCGATTACCTGCAGGCCGGCCGCCTGATCCAGCCCTTCCCGCAGCAGGTGAAGGGATCCTATCAATATTACGTCGTCTGCCCCGAGGCGACGGCCGACCGCCCGGCGCTCTCCGCGTTCCGGTCCTGGCTGCTGGCGGAGGCAAGGGCGCATGTGGAGGCGGCAAGGGTTTAATCCAACCCGTCATGGCCGGGCTTGTCCCGGCCACCCACGTCTTTGGACCCCCAGCGCTGCAAAAGACGTGGGTCCCCGGGACAAGCCCGGGGATGACGGCGGAGGCGACGCCATGACGAGTGTTGTGCTCACGCCGCCTTCAGCGCGCGCCGCACTTCCGATTCGGCGAACGCGGTCGCCTGCTTGCGGCTGCCGTTGAACGGGATCGGATCGCCCCAGGTCACGACCACGTCGAGGGGAACGCCGCGGATGAACAGTTTGAGATGGGGCCCAAGGTCCATGTCGCCGTACCAGGCGATGAAGGGGCGCTCGCGCCGGGTCACGGGCAGCCCGTTGCGGTTCGTATAGGCGATGGCGAGCGGCTGCAGGAATACGCGCTCGACACTGTCGTGCATCAGCGCGGTCTGGGCCGCGCCGACGAGGGATGAGCGGAAGGGCAGGAGCCGGTTGCCGTCGCTGGTGGTGCCCTCGGCGAACAGCACGATCGCCTCGCCTTTCACGAGGCGATGGGCGAGGGCGGCGTTGACCTCCGCCGTCGCCTTGCGGCGCTGGCGGTCGATGAAGACGGAGCGCTGCAGCCGCGCGAACAGGCCGACCACGGGCCAGCCTGCGACCTCCGATTTCGCGATGAACGAGAGCGGATGCAGCGAGCCGATCACGGGGATGTCGAGCCAGGAGACGTGGTTCGACACCACGATGGTCGGCGCGTCGGTGGGCGGCGTACCCCGCTCGATCACGCGGACATTGAAGAGTTTGAGCAGAATCCGGTGAAACCACACCGGCAATACGTGCAGGACCGACGACCAGCCGAAATGCAGGGCGAGCATCTGCAGCGGAATGAGCACGAGGCTGCACAGGCCGAGCAGGAGCAGCCGGAAGACGGAGGCGATCTGCGTCACGCCTCGTCCCTGTCGAGGGGCACCGCATAGAGCTCGAGCCGGTGATAGACCACCTTGTAGCCGAGCCGCTTTGCGATCTCGTTCTGCAGCGCCTCGATCTCCTCGGAGCGGAACTCGATCACGGCTCCGGTCTCGAGATTGATGAGGTGATCGTGGTGCTCGCGCGCGGCCTGCTCGTAGCGCGAGCGGCCGTCGCGGAAATCGAGCCGCTCGAGAATGCCCTCGGTCTCGAACAGTTTCACCGTGCGATAGACCGTGGACAGCGAGATACGGTCGTCCACCACCGCGGCACGCCGGTGCAGCTCCACCACGTCCGGATGGTCTTCCGCCGCGTCGAGGATCTGCGCGATGATGCGGCGCTGGCCGGTCATGCGCAGGCCCTTGTTGCGGCAGGCGCGCTCGATGGCGTCCGACCGGCGCGGCTTGGCGGATGTCATGTTGCGTGGGGCCACGGCTTACCTACTCCTCACCGAGGCTTATAGGGGACACGGGCTAGAGGGCCAAGGCCATGGTCAGCGCCGCGACCCTCGTTCCGTCGGGCTTGCGGTAATAGCCCTCGCGGCGTCCGGTCTCCGCGAAGCGCAGGCGGCGATAGAGCGCGATCGCAGGCAGGTTGCCTTCCTCGACCTCGAGATGCACGCGGGCAACACCCTTGCGCGAGAGCGCGTCGAGATGGTGCGCAAGGAGCGGGCGTGAATGGCCCCTGCCCCGCGCCTCGGGAGCGACGGCGACCGTGATGATCTCTGCCTCGTCGAGCACGATCCGCGACAGGACGAAGCCCGCCGGCTTGGACGCGCGTCCGAGAAAGAGCCCGTCGGCGAGGACGCCGCGTTCTCCGAGCAGACGCTCGAAGTCGAGGGTGCTCCAGCCGCGGGAGAAGGCGGAGGCATGGATGGCGGCAAGCCGCGCGGCGGCCTCGGTGCCCAGAGCCGCGCAGCGCGGGGCGGGCGGATGGATGAACCGGTCGAGAATGCTCATTGCGAGATTCTCATTGCCGGGCGATTCGGGCCCCGTCCTGCGGCTTGGCGTCGGGCTCGCGCAGATAGAGCGGCTTCGGCAGGGCCTGATTCGGATCGGCGAGGGCGCCTAGCCGCGCGACCCAGCCGATATCGGGAAAGCCCGACACTTCGCCGATATGGGCCTCGACACCCTGTGCCCTCGCCTCGGCGGCGAGCATCGCAGCCGCCGATCCGGCGACGAGGATCGGGCCGGAGCCGAGAAGGCGGATCGCCTCGCGATAGGTCATGAGTCCCGGCGGAATGATGGTGCGTCCGCCGGCGGCGATGGCCTGGATGTAGATATGGCCGTGCTTGGCATCGATGGCGGCGGTGAAGAGCCCGCGCCGGTCGCCGACCATGAGGGGCGCGAGAAAGGCCGAGAGCGTCGCGACCCCGACCACCGGGATGCCGGCGGCAAGACCGATGCCCCGCGCGGCGCTGATGCCGACCCTGAGGCCCGTATAGCTGCCGGGGCCGACCGTGACGGCGACCCGGTCCAGCCCCTCGAAGCCGCCCTCGACCTGCGCGGAAAGCCGGTCGAGCAGCGGCATAAGGGCCTCCGCATGGCCGCGCTCCATGGGAATGGTCTCGGCCGCCAGCGGCACGGGCTCTCCCGCCTGGAGAATGCAGGCCGAGCAGGCGCCGAGGGCGGTATCGATGGCAAGGACACGCAAGCTTCGTCTCCGTCAGGTCTCCGTTTCTTTAGAGCAGGTAGCGCGGGAAAGGGAACCCGGAAATCGGGCCTCGGCACGTGAGCCTCGCTGCTCCCTCCGCCGTCATGGCCGGGCTTGTCCCGGCCACCCACGTCTTAGCAGCGCTGCGGTTCCCAAGACGTGGGTCCCCGGGACGAGCCCGGGGATGACGTCGGTGGGTGGGATGGACGGTGGGAGGATAACGTCAGCGGTGAGGTTGCAGATGTCGTGCCTCAGCCCTGCGGCAAAGCGCTCGCCTCATATTGTGCCGCGAATTCCGCGCTCGGTGGGATCGGCTTGATCACGTCGATCAGCACGCCGTTAGGGTCGCTGGTGATGAAATGGCGCTGGCCGAAGGGCTCGTCGCGAAGCGGGATCAGGATCGGCAGACCGGCCGCCTGTACCTCCCGGTAGAGGGCGTCCGGATCCTCGATCTCGAAGTTCAGGATCATCCCGGCGGCGGGGCGCCGGGCCTGTGGCGGGATCGTGTCGTGTTCGCTGTCGAGGATCGCCAGATTGACGGATTCGTCGCCGGCGAACTGAAGATGCACGTACCAGTCGCTGCTGAAGGCGGGCCGGAAGCCGAAATGCGCTTCATAGAAGGCGGCGGTGCCGGCCACGTCGCCGGTCAGGATCACCGGGTAATAGCTCGTAATCTTCATCCCTGTTCAACCTCCGCCATTTGACATACATTCTGCATGTTTCTGGCAAATAACATACAGGCTGTATGTATGCAACCAAGGCGAACCAATCCCGAGAGGGCGGAGGCGACCAGGGCAGCCCTGCTCGAGGCCGCGCGGGCGCTTTTCGTCGAGAAGGGCTATGCCAAAACCTCTACGCCGGAGATCGTCGAGGCGGCCAAGGTGACGCGCGGGGCGCTCTATCACCACTTCGCCGACAAGCCCGATCTGTTCCGTGCCGTGCTGGAACGGGAGGCCCAGGCGGTGGCCGACGAGATCGAGGCGGCCGCGTCTCCAGGTCCGGCGCCGCGCGCGGCCGTCATCGCCGGAAGCCTCGCCTATCTCGACGCCATGTCCGTTCCGGGACGGACGCGGCTGCTTCTCGTCGATGGCCCGGCCGTGCTCGGACCATCGGAAATCGCCTCCATCGACGAGGCCCATGCCGCGCGAAGCCTGCGCGAAGGGCTGGAAGCAGCGTTAGGGCCTAAACCGCGCGCCTTTTCCATTCCGGCCATGACCGCTCTACTGTCCGCGGCCTTCGACCGGGCGGCGCTCGCCATCGAGGCGGGCTCCGATCCGGCAGCATTCAGGTCGGCTATGATCAGTCTCGTCGAGCGGGTCGTGCCGCCCGCGTGAGGGATATTCTGACGATCCAGGTCTACCTCCAACCTCATCCTGAGGAGCAGCGCAGCTGCGTCTCGAAGGAGGATCCAGCGCACACTGGAGGCGCCCTCGTCCTTCGAGACGCCGCCTACGGCGGCCCTCAGGATGAGGGCTTAGGGCGATGCAGATTTGAGCCGAATTTTCACGCGACCGTGCAGAAATCCTCGAATGCGAGGCGCGGCTGGCGCTCATGGAGCTTTTCCGGAATGCCGTAGCCGAGATTGATCAGAAAATTCGACTTGTACCGGCCGCCGGGGAAGAAGGCCTCGTCGACGCCCCGGCGGTCGAACCCGCCCATGGGGCCGCAATCGAGCCC
The DNA here is from genome assembly GCF_016735695.1 of Microvirga zambiensis WSM3693. Taxonomy (GTDB): domain Bacteria; phylum Pseudomonadota; class Alphaproteobacteria; order Rhizobiales; family Beijerinckiaceae; genus Microvirga; species Microvirga zambiensis. The sequence continues at coordinate 77,515 of NZ_JAERQD010000001.1, forward strand.
AAGCGACCGAGCCGCCATGATGAGATAGGCGCCCTGCAGGCACGAGCCCTGGAACCCGGCCCGCTCGATCGCGTCGGGCTTGCCGGCGAACCAGCTGCGGGCATCCGGGCTGTTCGGGGCGAGGTAGAACAGTTTTTCGTAGAACTCCGTGTCGTAGGCGACGATCACGGTCGCCGGTGCGCTCATGGTCTGGCGCAGATTGCCTTCGTCGAGATGCGGCCGAAGCTTCTCCTTGGCTTGAGGAGACACCACGAAGACGAAGCGGCCGGGGCAGGAATTGGCGCTCGTCGGGCCCATTTTCGCAAGCTCGGCGACCTCGCGCAGGGTTGCTTCCGGGATCGCTCGGTCCTGCCACCAGCGATGAGTGCGGGCGTCGCGGAAAAGCCGGTCGAGGACGGCATCGGGCAGGGCGGACAACAGGCGAACTCCAAAGAAAAAGCGCGGCTCGAAAGGGGCCGCGCTTCGATAGCTGAAACCTCAGGCGTGAATCAAACCTGGAGGTTAAACCGCCTGCACCTCGCGCACGTCCGGCAGGAAGTGGCGCAGCAGGTTCTGGATGCCGTGGCGCAGGGTCGCCGTCGAGGACGGGCAGCCCGAGCAGGCGCCCTTCATGACGAGATAGACGGTGCCGTCCTTGAAGCCGCGGAAGGTGATATCGCCGCCGTCGCCGGCCACCGCCGGGCGGATGCGGGTCTCGAGCAGCTCCTTGATGGTCTCCACCGTCGAGGCGTCCTCGGGGTCGAAGAACTCCTCGCCATCCTCTTCCGTGGCGCCGTAGCCGTTGGCGAAGAGCGGCGCGCCGGTCATGAAATGCTCCATGATCCCGCCGAGGATGGCGGGCTTCAGGTGCTGCCACTCGCCATCCGCCTTGGTCACGGTGACGAAATCGTAGCCGAAGAAGACGCCAGTGACGCCCGGAACGGCGAAAAGGCGCTGCGCCAGGGGCGAGACCTCGCCCTGTTCGGGCGTCTTCGCCTCGAAGGTTCCTTCGGGCATGACCACGCGGCCGGGCAGGAATTTCAGGGTTGCAGGATTGGGGGTGGCTTCGGTCTGGATGAACATCGCTTCGAGATCCTCTGCGCCGGTTCAAGGCCGGCCGAGCATGGGTGTTAGAATCGTTCTAACAGGTTCCGGTCTCAATGTGGAATGGATCGGGGTGGATTCCAAGGGGAGAACGTATTCACTCGCGTCAAGGCCGGGGTCGCATGGCGGGATCCGGACTCGGGTGACGAATGTGGCGCGATTTCCCTCCCCCTTGCGGGGAGGGGTAGGGGTAGGGGTGGTTCGACGGGATGAGTGTTGAACAGATGAGGCTGTAGCAGCTTTCATGCTTTCGATGAGGTGCGGAGCTTCGACTTTGCGACCCCCACCCTCGATCCCTCCCCGCAAGGGGGAGGGAAGGACGCCTCAACCCGCCAGCGCGTCGATCTCTTCGTCCGACAGGCTGCCCGGCACGATGACGATGGGGACGGGGAAGGAGGCGGCGGCCTTGCCGGCCAGCGTCGAGACCAGGGGGCCGGGTCCCTCCTTGCCGCTGCCGGCGGCAAGCACAAGGAAGGAGATGTCCTCGTCCTCGTTGATGAGCTTGATGATCTCGTCGGCCCGGTTTCCCACACGGATCGCCTGTTCCGGCTCGACGCCCGCGGCGCTGCGGGCCTCGCGGGCGGCGGCATCGAGCCGCTTCTGCGCCTCTTCGCTCGCCTCCTCGATCATCGCTTCGCCGACGCCGATCCACTCGAAATTGTCCGGCGGATCCACCACGGCGAGCATGACCAGGCTCGCACCAGTGCGCGCTGTTCGCCTTGAGGCGAAATGCACTGCGCGGGCACATTCCGGGGTCTGGTCGATGACCACCATGAATTTCGGCCGGTGGCCGGATTCGAAGGATCGGCGCTTGCCGCTCACAGCACGCTCTCCTGCATCGGGACAGATGCTGCCCTGCCCTGAGGGCAAGAGCAAGCCCAGGCATCAGCAGCATTTTTAGGCATCAGCGCGCGCGCACGAAACCGACGATGTCCTTGACCGCGTCCATGGTCACGGAAGCGATGGCGCGGGCCCGGGCGGAGCCGTCAGCCAGCACCGCATCGATATGGCCGGGATCGGCCATGAGGCGGCGCATCTCGTCGGCGACGGGCGAGAGCTTGGTCACCGCCACGTCGACGAGCGCGGCCTTGAAGCCGGAGAACTGCGAGCCGCCGTGCTGGCGCAGCACCTCGTCCGGCGTCATGTCCATGAGCGCGGCATAGATCGCCACCAGGTTCTCGGCTTCAGGCCGGGTCTTCAGGCCCTCGACCTCGGAAGGCAACGGCTCCGGATCGGTCTTCGCCTTGCGGATCTTCTGGGCGATGGTGTCGGCATCGTCGGTGAGGTTGATGCGCGAATAATCGGACGGGTCCGATTTCGACATCTTCTTCGAGCCGTCGCGCAGCGACATGACGCGGGTCGCAGGACCCTGGATCATCGGCTCGGTGAGCGGGAAGAAGGCCTCGCCGAAGCCGTGCGCGGCGATCGATTCGGCCCAGTCGTTGTTGAACTTCTGAGCGATGTCGCGGGTCAGCTCGAGATGCTGCTTCTGGTCCTCGCCCACCGGCACGTGGGTGGCGCGATAGACAAGGATGTCGGCCGCCATCAGGTCCGGATAGGCATAGAGGCCGACGGAGGCGTTCTCCCGGTCCTTGCCGGCCTTGTCCTTGAACTGGGTCATGCGGTTGAGCCAGCCGAGGCGGGCGACGCAGTTGAACACCCAGGCGAGTTCCGCATGCTGCGGCACCTGGCTCTGGTTGAACACGATATGGCGCTTCGGGTCGATGCCGGCGGCGATGAAGGCGGCAGTCACCTCGCGGATCTGGCGGGTGAGATCGGCCGGGTTCTGCGGCACCGTGATCGCATGCATGTCCACGACGCAGTAGATGCAGTCGTGGGTCTCCTGCATCGTCACGAAGCGCTTGATGGCGCCGAGATAATTCCCGAGATGAAGGTTTCCGGTCGGCTGAACGCCCGAGAATACCAGCTCCTTGAACTGCGCCATCGCCTTGAACTCCCACAGGGGCAGGTGCGGTTCCACGTCAGCCGCCAACAGCCCCGGATATCGTCTGACTGCTTTTCTTGAGACGAAGCACGGACCGCTTCGCCGGAAAATGGTCCATTGAGGCGCGCGTTATGACAGGGCCGCGCCACGATGCAAGGGTTCTCATGGGTTCTCAGGCGTTTTTTGGGTTCTCATGCGTTTTTCGTGAGAGAGGCCCAGTCGCTGCGGGTCACGGCGCCGGTGGCGAAGGCGGCGAGGGCATAGAGCGCGAGGCCGCCGAGGCAGAGGGCGGCCAAGGACGCGGCGCCCGCCTGCGGAGTCAGGCGCATGGCGGCAAGAAGCCCGAGGCTCATGGCGAGCACCGCGGCCGCGGTTCGCGCAACGCGAACCGCAAGCGCCCGGTCAGGCTGCCAGAGGCCGAATCGGTGCAGGCCGAACGCCACCGCGCCGGCATGGCCGAGACAGCCGATGCTGACCCCGAGCGCGATCCCGGTCGGGCCGAGGGGAAAGGCGAGGAAGACACTGGCGACCACGGTCAGGACGAGACCGACGATGGCGGCCATGAGCGCCGCACGTAAGGAGCCGCAGGCGAACAGGCTCTGGCTCAGCACCTTCGCCACGGTGGCGAAAGGCAGGCCGAGGCTGAGCGCCGCGAGCACCATGGCGGTCCCTTCCGCATCCGCGGATTCGAAGGCGCCGCGCTCGAACAGGACCGCGCTCATCGGCCGGGCCAGGATCACCAGGGCGGCGCCCGCAGGCAGGGAGAGCAGCAGCGCCGCCTCGAGCGCCCGGTTCTGCGCCGCGGCGATGGCCTGCAACTCGCCGGCCCGATAGCGCCGGGCGAGTTCCGGCAGCAGCAGGCTCGCGCCGAGCGCGGCCATCAATCCGAGCGGCAGCTGCATCACGCGTTCCGCATAGTAGAGCCACGACACGCCGGACGGCCAGAACGAGGCGATCTGGGAGGCGGCCAGGATGAAGATCTGCACCGCGCCGCTCGCCACGAGGGCGGGAAAGCCGGCAAGCAAAAGGTTCTTCATCAGCGGCGACCAGCGCGGCGCACGGAAGCTGACGAGGCGCGGCCTGTCGTGCAGGAGCGCAGCAGTGACGATGCAGAGCTGGATCAGGCCGGCGAGGCTCGATGCGGCGGCGAGCCACGCCGCCCTCTCGGCGAGCGGCAGGGTGAAGCCTGCTTCGATGACGACGAGCGCCAGGATGAGCCCGCCATTGACCACGAGCGGCGCAAGAGCGGTGGCCGCGAAGCGCCCGCGCATGTTGAGAAGGGCCGCGCCGATGGAGGCCAGCGTCACGCAGACGACGATGGGAAAGGACAGGCGCGTATAGAGCGCCACCAGCGCCAGGGTTCCATCGTCGTGAAGGCCCGGCGCGAGAATGAACGCGAGAAGTCCCGCGCCGATCTCCACGACGCCTGTCAGGGCGAGGAGCGCGAGCCCGAAGATGCCAAGCACGTCGCCCGCAATCGCCGCGGCCTCCTCCGGCTCCTGGCGGCTCAGGGCCGGAATCAGCGCCGGATTGAGCCCGCCCTCGCCGACGATGCGGCGCACCAGGTTCGGCAGCCGGAAGGCCGCGAGAAACGCATCCGCCACCGGGCCTGCCCCCAGCGCCTGCGCGAACAGCACGTCGCGCACGAAGCCGAGAACGCGCGAGGCGACCGAGCCGAGACCGACCAGGAGGGAGGAGCGGATAAGCGACATGCCCTTCGGGCTTAGCCGGTCGTCCGAGAGGCCGCAACTTCCCTCTCAGACGCTTACGTCATGGCCGGGTTCATCCCGGCCATCTCGGTCCCTTGAGGCGCCGCGCTCTATGCAATCGGGATCACCGGCACAAGGCCGGTGATGACGTTGAGGGTATAAAACAGCTCACCCCCGCGCCCGGGCGATGGCCTCGCGCTTCTGCTCCAGGCTCATGCCGCCGATATAGGCTTCCGTCCCGATCAGGAAGGATGGGGTGGCGACGAGGCCGAGATCGTTGCCGGTTGAAAACGCATCCTTCATCCATTGCGTCGTCTGCGCGCTGTCAGCGATCTCGGTCATGCGCTTCGTATCGCCACCGAGACGCTCGGCCTCGGCCAGAGCGCGGGGGCCGTCGACCGTGCCGCGCAGCTTGAACAGGGCGAGATGGAAGGGCAGGTAGCGCTCGGATCCGTAGAGCTTCAGATAGGCCAGCGCCGCCCGTGTCGCGGCCACCGACTGCGCGCTCAGCACCGCGAAGTTCACGAGCACATAGGTGAGCTCCGGCTCGGCCTTCAGCAGGTCGGGCAAGCTTTGCGCGGAGCGTTTGCACCAGGGGCAGTTGTAGTCGAAATACTCCACCATGATCACGTCGCCATGCTGGTGGCCCAGCTTCGCGATGGAGGGCAGGTTCAGCGTGTTCTCGATCAGCTCCACCGGGATCATCTGCGGCTCGGGCGCGGATTGCGCGAAGGCGGGAGCCTTCGCGCCGGCAAGGGCAAGTCCGGCAAGAAGAACGCGGCGGGACACGATCATGAATGGGAACTCTCTCAAAAACTGCGCCACTCGTGCCGGCCGATCATGGCGATGGCATGGCCAAGGTTTATCTTCTCGCAGCTTCGTGAGGGTTGGGTTAAGCGCCCGTTACGCTCGCTCACATCCCCGTCCACGACGCGATGAAGGACGGTACGTCCTCCGCCGGCATGGGACGGCCGATGCGGTAGCCCTGCACGAGGTCGCAGCTCAGGCGCTGCAGCAGCGATTGCTGAACCGCGGTCTCGACGCCCTCGGCGACGACCTCGATGCCGAGATTGCGGCCGAGGCTCAGGAGCGCCCTGACGATGGCGGCGTCGCCCGCGTCGGTTTCCAGGCCGCTCACGAAGGTCCGGTCGATCTTGATCGCATCGACCGGGAAGCGCTTGAGATGCGAGAGCGACGCATAGCCGGTGCCGAAATCGTCGAGGGCGATGGTGACGCCCTCAGCGCTCAAAGCACGCAAAGCCCGCTCGACGTATCCGGCACCGGAATCGAGGAAAACGCTCTCGGTCACCTCCACCTCGAGGCAGCTTGCCGGCAGATCCGCATGCCGCAATTCGTCGATTACGCGCTCCGCATAGTTGTCGCGCCGGAATTCGGCGGCGGAAACGTTGATGGCGATCCGGCCGATGGGCAGGCCCGCCTCGCGCCAGCGGCGCAGATCGCGGAAGATGCAGGCGCGCATGCGCTCGCCGATGGCGGTGCCGAGTTCCGTGTCGTTGAAGGCCGGGGCGATCTTTTCCGGCGATTGGATTCCGTTGCGCGGATGGTGCCAGCGCAAAAGCGCCTCGAAGCCGTTCAGCGTGCCGGCGGCCAGGATCATCTTGGGCTGGTAGAACGGCACGATCCAGTCCGACGCCAATGCGCTCGTCGCCACCTCCAGTGCGGAGGCGTTCTTCTGGGCCTCCTCGCGCATGGTTGTCACGAACATCCGGAACGAGCCCCGTCCGGACGTCTTGCTGCGGTAGAGTGCGAGATCCGCCTGCTTCTGGAGCTCCTCCGGGCTCATGCCGAATCCGAGGGAGATGGCGCCGCCGATGCTGGCGCGGCAATCGAGAAGCTTGCCGTCGCGTTTCAGAGGCTCCTGCATGCGCGACAGGATCTCATCGGCCATGGCGACGATATCCGGCTCTCCGGCGATGCCCGGCAACATCACCGCGAATTCGTCGCCGCCAAGGCGGGCTATCGTGTCGGTGCTGCGCGCAACGCTGCGCAGGCGATGGGCGAATTCCTTCAGGAGATCGTCGCCCGCGTCGTGGCCGAACCTGTCGTTGATCTGCTTGAGATGATCGAGATCCATCACCAGCAGGCCGGTGGCCGGATGCGCCTCCGATGCCGCGTCGAGCGCGCGCTGGAGGCGTTCGCGGAAGAGCCTGCGGTTGGCGAGCCCCGTCAGATCGTCGTGATGCGCGGCCCAGCGCAGGGTTTCCTCGGTAAGCTTGCGGTCGTGGATATCCTCGACAGTACCGTACCAGCGCACGACGCTGTCGTCCTCGGCCCGGCGGGCCGCGGCGCGGGAGCGGAACCAGCGATAGGATCCGTCGGCCATGCGCAGCCTGTAATCGACATCGAGCGGCTCGCTCGTCGCGATCGAGCGGGACCATTCGCGCAAGGCGTTGGGGCGATCCTCGGGATGAAGCGCTCTGCTCCAGCCGGAGCCCTCCGCTTCGCTCACGCTTATTCCGGTGCGATCCTGCCAACGGGAGGATATGTCGAGGAGATCGCCCTGTGGATCGGCCGTCCAGGAGATCTGCGGATTGAGCTCGACGGAGTTGCGATGATGCTCCTCGCTCTCGCGCAGGGCCGCGTCGTCGCGCTGCCGCTCGATGGCGAGCGCCGCCAGGTGCTGCACGGCATCCATGCGCTCGATCTCGGCCTGCGTCGGGGCGCGGGGCTCGTCGTAATAGAGTGCGAGCGTCGCGAGCACCTCGCCGGAGCGTGAGAAGACGGGCTTCGACCAGCAGGCCCGCAGGCCATAGGAGAGGGCAAGATCGCGCCATTTCGACCAGAGCGGGTCCGTCGCGATGTCGGTGACGATGACGCTACTGCGCGTGTGGGCGGCCGTCCCGCAGGAGCCGACCGTCGGCCCGACGCCTACGCCATCGATGGCGGCGCAATAGGCCGCCGGAAGGCTCGGCGCCGCGCCGTGCCGGAGCAGGTTGCTCTCGGGGTTGTAGAGCAGGATCGAGCAGCGCGCCTCGGGAATCCTCTCTTCCGCGAGCCGGCAGAGCGCCGCGAGGATCTCGCCCACCGGCTGTCCCGCGGCAACCATTTCGAGCACCCGGGCATGGCCCTGGAGGGTCTGTTCCGCATCCTTGCGGTCGTGGATGTCTTCCGTGGTGCCGTACCAGAACGCGATCGCTCCGGTCTCGTCGCGGCCGGCGGCCGAGCTCGAACGGCACCAGCGATAGGTGCCGTCAGCGGTTCTGATCCGGTATTCGCATTGATAGGGTTCGCCCGTGGCCAGGCTCTTGCGCCGCGTCTCGACCAGCCGAGGCAGATCGTCGGGATGGACCAGCTTGACCCAACCCTTGCCGACCAGCTCCTCGGGCTGCTGGCCGATCCATTCCGCCCAGCCGGGACCGACCTGTATGACGTTGCCTTCCGCGTCCGCCATCCAGGGGATCTGGCGGCTCAGCTCGAACGCATAACGATACAGGCTTTCAGTAAGTGATCGTTCTTTCCTCTGCGGCAGATGCAAGTCTTCACGAGCCCTGCCGTAGGCAGAAGCGAATGGGATATCATCGTGACGTTGCATTCAGCAGACCAGCAACCGCGAATATGAGATAAATCCTTGTCTCACATTACGAGATCTGTCCATGGCGGATTGATGCTGGCCGTTCCTTTTCGGAATTCCTGAAATACAGCTTCGATCTATGATTGACGAGTAAGGTTAAGCGCTTCCCGTCCCGCAGCGACCTCGGCGGCAATGGCCAAGGTTGCGGGGAATCATCGCCGTTGCCCAGGACGGTTCGACCCGGCGGCCGTGCGGCAATTGCCGGCGCTCAGCCCTCTTCGCCGGTCACGCCGGCCGCATCCTGGGCCTTGAGCACTTCCGGGCGGGGCATCGAGATGACGTTGTAGCCGGAATCCACGTAGTGGATCTCGCCGGTGACGCCATTCGAGAGGTCCGAGAGCAGATAGAGCGCCGAGCCGCCGATATCCTCGATGGTCACCGTGCGGCGAAGCGGAGCATGCGCCTTCTGATAGGTGAACATCAGGCGCGCATCCGAGATGCCTGCGCCGGCAAGCGTGCGCACGGGACCGGCCGAGATGGCGTTGCAGCGGATCCCCTGCGGGCCAAGATCGGACGCGATGTAGCGCATGGAGGCTTCCAGCGCCGCCTTCGCCACACCCATCACGTTGTAGTTCGGCATGACCCGGGTCGAGCCGCCATAGGTGAGGGTGAGGAGCGAGCCGCCGTTCTTCATGCGCTTGGCCGCGCGCTGGGCGATCTCCGTGAAGGAGAAGCAGGAAATCACCATGGTGCGGGAAAAGTTCTCGCGGGTGGTGACGTCCACATAGGAGCCCTTGAGCTGCGACTTGTCGGAAAAGCCGATGGCGTGGACCACGAAGTCCAGGTTCTCCCATTGCTTGTCGAGAGTGTCGAACACGGCATCGACGGATGCGATGTCCTCCACGTCGCAGGGGATGACGAGACTGGAGCCCAGCGACTGCGCGAGCGGCGTCACGCGCTTGCCGAGGGCTTCGCCCTGATAGGTGAAGGCGAGTTCGGCGCCGTGCTGGGCCAGGGTCTTGGCGATGCCCCAGGCGATGGAATGGTCGTTGGCGACGCCCATGATGAGGCCGCGCTTTCCTTGCATCAGACCGGTCACTTGGGTCCCCCTATGCATCGGCTCCATCGTGCGACGCCAATTGTTATGAAAGTGTGCATCGCGGGCCGGAAGAATGGTGTGATGAAGCGTGTCCATGCGAGGCCCCTTGAAAATCGGTGGGGCATCGCATGGACCTGTCTCAGGTTGATGATTGTGTCTTACCCGTTGTAGCGGCTGAAGACGAGTGTGGCATTGGTGCCGCCGAAGCCGAAGGAGTTCGACAGGACCGTGTCCATCTTGGCATCGTCGACGCGGCTGCGAACGATGTTCATGTCGGCGAATTCCGGATCGAGCTCGTCGATATGGGCGCTCTCGCAGATGAAGCGGTTGTTCATCATCAGCAGCGAATAGATCGCCTCCTGCACGCCGGTGGCGCCCAGCGAGTGGCCGGTGAGCGACTTCGTCGCCGAGATCGGCGGGCACTTGTCGCCGGAACCGAAGACCGTGCGAATCGCCTCGATCTCCTTCTGGTCGCCGACCGGGGTCGAGGTGGCGTGCGGGTTGATGTAGTCGACCGGGTCGTGCACGTCTTTGAGCGCCATGCGCATGCAGCGGATCGCGCCCTCGCCCGAAGGGGCCACCATGTCGTAGCCGTCGGAGGTCAGCCCGTAGCCGACGATTTCGCCGTAGATGCGGGCGCCGCGCGCCTTGGCATGCTCCAGCTCCTCCAGCACCAGCACGCCGGCGCCGCCGGCGATGACGAAGCCGTCGCGGTTGGCGTCATAGGCGCGGGAGGCGCGGGTGGGCGTGTCGTTGTACTTGGTGGACATGGCGCCCATGGCGTCGAAGAGGTTGGACATGGTCCAGTCCAGATCCTCGCAGCCGCCGGCGAACATCATGTCCTGCTTGCCGTATTGAATCATCTCGTAGGCGTTGCCGACGCAATGGTTCGAGGTCGCGCAGGCCGAGGAGATGGAATAGTTCACGCCCTTGATCTTGAACCAGGTCGCAAGCGTCGCTGAGGCGGTCGACGACATGGCCTTGGGCACCGCGAAGGGACCGATGCGCTTGGGACCCTTCTCGCGGGTGATGTCGGCGGCTTCCATGATGATGCGGGTGGAAGGCCCGCCCGAACCCATGATGATGCCGGTGCGCTCGTTGGAGATGTCCGTCTCCTCGAGACCCGCGTCCCGGATCGCCTGATCCATGGCCACATGGTTCCAGGCCGTGCCGCGCGCATGGAAGCGCATGGCGCGCCGGTCGACCATCTCTTCCGGGTTGAGGCTCGGCGCACCCTGCACCTGGCAGCGGAAGCCGTACTTGGCGTAGTCCTCGGCCTTGCTGATGCCGGACTTCGCTTCGCGCAGAGAGGCCAGCACCTCCTGCGTGTTGTTGCCGATGGACGACACGATGCCCATTCCGGTGACGACGACGCGCCTCATAGCCTACCTCTTCAAAGGATCTTCGATGTCAGCCTTAACGATTCAACACGTAAGGTCGACGCCGCCCATTCTCAACACTTAAGCCATGCGAATGGGATGAAAGCGTGGTTCCCGCTCCACAAAACGCACGGCCGAACAGCAGGGCCGGTTCTTTAAAAAAGATCACGCTTTGTCAATATGATGGAGACGCTGACGTTGGGTCACCGCCTCCGATGCCTCAGCCGCCGGCGGGCGTCTCTGCCTGGAACAGGCCGACGCGCATGTCCTTCGCCTCGTAGATCCGGCGCCCGTCGGCCTCGAGCCAGCCATCGGCGATGCCGAGCACCAGCTTGGAGCGGAAGACACGCTTGAGATCGACGCCGTAGACCACCTTCTTGACGGACGGCAGGACTTGGTCGGAGAACTTGACCTCGCCGACGCCGAGCGCCCGGCCGCGACCGGCCGAGCCGCCCCAGCCGAGGAAGAAGCCGGTCATCTGCCAGAGGGCATCGAGCCCCAGGCAGCCCGGCATCACCGGGTCGCCCTTGAAGTGGCACGGGAAGAACCAGAGGTCCGGCCGCACGTCGAGCTCGGCGACCACATGGCCCTTGCCATAGGCGCCGCCGTCCTCACCGATGGAGGTGATGCGGTCGAACATCAGCATGGGGGGAAGCGGCAATTGCGCATTGCCGGGGCCGAACAACTCTCCGCGCCCGCAGGCAAGGAGCTCTTCATAGGTAAAGCTGGACTGGCGGGCCATTCCGGATGCCGATCCTTTCCTCGGTCTTAAAGGGGGCCTCAAGAACGCCTCGGGGCCGTGAATGCGGCTCTGGTAGCACAGGCTTGGCCATCCATCAAAGGACCCCGGCAGGATTCCTGCACCTGCCGGGAAATCATGCCGAGCGCTACCCGGAAGGGCCGCCTTGCGGCAACCCTCTCGCTTTCTTATGATTGTGGTGTTAGAAGCCCCTATTCGTCCAATCAGTTCCGCCGATGACCGATCCTTTGTCCGCCTATATCGAGTCTACCATCGCCCCGGCTCACCGGAGGGGATGCCCCGTGTCCGAGCTGCGGGACAAGCTGCGCCGCGTGGGCCTGCGCCCGACCCGGCAGCGCGTGTCCTTAGGCTGGCTCCTGTTCGGCAAGGGCGACCGGCATATCACGGCCGAAATGCTGTTCGACGAGGCGACCCGGGCCCGTGTCCCGGTCTCGCTGGCCACCGTCTACAACACTCTGCACCAGTTCACGGAAGCGGGCCTCCTGCGCCAGCTCGCGGTGGACGGAGCCAAGGCCTATTTCGACACCAACCCGACCGAGCATCACCATTTCTTCCTCGAGGAAGAGGGTGAGATCGTCGACATGCCCACTTCGGGCTTAAGCGTCGCCGACCTGCCCGAGCCTCCCGAAGGCATGGAAGTGGCCGGCGTCGAGGTCATCGTGCGCCTGCGCCGCAAGAGCGCCTAAGTCTCCGTCCCATCGCAACGGCGGCGGTTGGATTTCTGCGCCGAACGATGCGCAGCTCATGGGATTGAGCATCGGATCAATCCCAAAAGTGCCCTCCACTTTTGGGTCCGATGCTTCCAATGCCGCTCAGCCATATCCTCGCCGCTCTTCTCGTCACGGCCATCTGGGGCCTGAGCTTCGTCGTCATCAAGCTCGGGGTCGGCACCATGCCGCCGCTGCTGCTCGCGGCTCTGCGCTTTCTGTTCGCGGCCCTGCCGGCCGTTTTTTTCGTCCGGCTGCCGAAGACCGACTGGCGCCGGGTGGTCGCCTATGGCTTCTTCCTCGGCGTCGCTCAGTTCGGCCTGCTCTTCGCGGCGCTCGGCCTGGGCATGCCGGCGAGCCTCGCCTCCGTGGTGATGCAGGCGCAGGTCTTCTTCACGATCCTTTTCGCCGCCCTCGTCATGGGCGAGCGGCCGGGGCCGCATCAGGTGATCGGCGGCCTCGTCGCGAGCTTCGGCCTCATCCTGATCGCCTGGCCGCGCATGACCGGCGGCGGGGCGGTGCCCTTCCTCATGACGGTGCTTGCTGCCGCTTCCTGGGGCGTGGCCAACATCGTTTCCAAGAAGGCCGGCCGGGTCGACATGCTCGGCTTCATCGTCTGGTCGAGCCTGGTGGCGCCGCTGCCGCTCCTCGGCCTCTCGCTGTGGCTCGACGGTCCCGGTACGGTCTGGACGGCGCTGACGCAGATCGACCGGAATACCTTGCTCGCCGTGGCCTATCTCGCCTACCCGACCACGATCTTCGCCTTCGGGATCTGGGCCTATCTCCTGTCCCGCCATCCGGCGGCGACGGTCACGCCCTTCGCCCTCTTCGTGCCCGTTGCCGGCATTCTGGGCTCGGCCCTCATCCTCGGCGAGGAAATGCATCCGATCGAGGCCATGGGCGGCGCCGTGATCGTGCTGGGCCTCGCCTTCAATATCTTCGGCCCGCGCCTGATGGGTTCGCTTCGGCGTTAACGGTCTCTGGCACCCGTCCCAAATTACAGGCTCGAATTCGATCCTTGCAGGTACCTCTTCAGGTTGAATATAGCACTTATTAGCAATCTAAGATTGTTTGCTGTTCATGCTATCAACCCGATCGGGGGGCCTATACAGGGAGGCCTGTCATGGACTCACGGGTTTACAGCGTCGAAGAGGTTCGCGTCGAAGGCTTGGATGTCGTCGCCGGTGCTCCCCTGGCCATCACGGTATCGGCATGTGGGAAGGTGAACTCTACGGGTTGGACGAATCCGCGATTGAATCCTTGGATCTACATCGTTCCGCCGAAAGACGGGATTCTGGATCTCGATTTCACCGCGACAGCTCCAACCGGCTACGTTCTATTCGTCATTTCACCCATCTGTGCCGGGCTCGTCTTCCCTGTCCCGCATTGGGTGTGCGGGGTCCGGGTCCATGCTTCGACGAACAGCATGGAGGCCAAGTTCAACCGACCCAAGGAGGTCGTGGACCAGGACTTCCGAGGACTGCCCGGACCTTGGCCATTCCCCTGGCACGCGCCCTCAGCGACGAAGTAGCGTAAATAGGGCTGCCGCGCTAGCGCAGCAGCCCGAATCCGACCAGCGCGTAGGCGACGAGAAATATCGCGACGATGACATTGAGGAAGCGCGGGGCCACGATCGAAGCGGCGGCGAGAACCAGCGCGAGGATCGGGAGAGCGTTTTTAAGGCTGAGAGAAAGGGTCAAGGGGCAGACTTTCCTGGAGATGGAAACGATGTTGCCTTCTACCCGCCCATTGCTTGATAAATCGGAAAAATCCTACTCGACCGTCTCGTTGGGATAGACGCCCCACAGCTTCTCCTGCTGGATATAGCCGTCCACATCGCGGGCGCCGTCCATCACGATCATCACGCGGCACCATTTGCCGTCGCAGCCCTTGATGTTGGTGATCACGCCCGGCTGCAGATGAGCCACCACGCCGGCCTTGTCGTCGGTGCGGTCGACCAGGGTGATCGGCGGCTGGTTGCCCTTGGCCCAGGGCATGACGAGCGCCGTGCGCCGGCCCGAGAGCAGCGAATGCAGCACCCAGCCCTCCGTGCCTTCCGAATCGCGGATGCGCCGCCAGGTCTCGTATTCTGCGATGATCTCCACGGGCAGGCCGGCGCGCTGGAACACCCAGGCGGTCCGGTGATCCTTCGACGGCCCCTCGCGCAGGTTCACCCGGTCGGTCTTGAGGCTCACATAGCGCGGCACGGGAAGGCCGGTGCCGAGACGCCCGCCCGGAGGCTGCTGCTGGGCCGGCGCCGGCAAGGCGCTCAGGCCGACAAGAGCAAGGGCAAGGACGATCTTGCGCATGGTTCCCCCGGATGGTGTCTTTGTCTTGAGTCGAGGCTCTGGTAGAGAAGCTTGACGGAAACCGCCACGCGGCGGGTCGTCACCTTTGATCGCCGAGTCAGGGTTAAGAGAGCGTGAAACTCTTTGCATTTCGCGGCTTTTTCAATGTTGGGGGACGTTGAACCGATGAAGAAGAGACCAGTCGTCGTCGTCACCCGCCGCCTGCCCGACGTGATCGAGACGCGTCTGCGCGAATTGTTCGACACGCGCCTCAATCTCGAGGACAAGCCGCTCTCACCCGAGGAGCTCACTGACGCCGTCCGCACGGCCGACGTGCTGGTGCCCACGATCACCGACGAGATCGATTCCGCCGTGCTGGGCCAAGCCGGTCCGAACCTGAAGCTCATCGCCAATTTCGGCAACGGGGTCGACAACATCGACGTCGCGGCGGCGGTCGCGAAAGGCATCGCCGTCACCAACACCCCCGGCGTCCTCACCGAGGACACCGCCGACATGACCATGGCGCTGATCCTCGCCGTCGCGCGCCGCATCCCGGAGGGCGCCCGCGTGATCCCCGACGGGGAATGGGCCGGCTGGTCGCCGACCTGGATGCTCGGTCGGCGCATCACCGGAAAACGCCTCGGCATCGTCGGCATGGGCCGCATCGGCCAGGCGCTGGCGCGCCGCGCCAAGGCCTTCGGCCTGTCGATCCACTACCACAACCGCCGCCACGTGCCGCCGAAGATCGAAACCGAGCTCGAGGCGACCTATTGGGAATCCCTCGACCAGATGCTGGCGCGCATGGACATCGTCTCCGTGAACTGCCCGCATACGCCCGCCACCTATCACCTGCTCTCGGCCCGGCGCCTCAAGCTCATGAAGCCCGACGCGATCCTGGTGAACACGGCCCGCGGCGAGATCATCGACGAAGCTGCGCTCACCAAGCTCATCGAGGCGGGTGCCATCGCCGGCGCCGGCCTCGACGTGTTCGAGGAGGAGCCCGCCGTCAATCCGCGCCTCGTGCGCCTCGCCAAGCAGGGCAAGGTGGTGCTCCTGCCCCATATGGGCTCGGCCACCCATGAGGGGCGGGTCGCCATGGGCGAGAAGGTGATCGTCAACATCCGGGCCTTCGTCGACGGCCACAAGCCGCCGGACCGGGTGCTTCCGAGCATGCTGTAAGCGGGAAACAGACCGGAATTTTGTCTCTTGCACTAACGTCACGACATGAGCAGACTAACATAGGTTAGTTCCACTGATTCGCGTTCCCACCGCGTAGACCCCACCTTTCCCGCGAGCGCCCCCTGCTCTCATGAACGGCCACCCGACCCCGCAGCGGCCCGTGGTGCTCCTCGTCGAGGATGAGCCCTTCGTTCGCATGGCAGCCGCCGACGCGCTCCAGGATGCCGGGTTCGAGGTGATCGAGACCGTCCATGCGCAGGCGGCGCAGGAGGTGCTCCGGAGTCGTGACGACATTCGGGTCGTCTTTACCGACGTGAGGATGCCGGGCTCCATGAACGGCCTCGAGCTTGCCACCCTCGTGCGCCGCTGTTGGCCGCATATTTCGCTCGTAGTCACGTCCGGTCACCTGGAACCGGCCTGCTGCCTGCTGCCCGAAGCCGCGGTTTTCATCGCCAAGCCCTATGCGGAAAACACGCCGGCGCAGGTCATACAGGCCCTGCTCGCTTAGACCACCCGGAGCACCCGGGCCGCTCGCCGAAATCGTGAAGCTTGGGACAAGGCGACGCGCACCCTAAAACCATTCTAGGAATATAACATATGTGAGTGCGGCCGAGATTGGTCTTTGGCGAGAACAGAATTTCCTGTTTCGTTCTGCGGCCCTTATGACCAACCCCCTGATTTTGAAGCTCGAACAGCGCGACAGTTTGTCGGACGCCGAGAAAAGAGCGTTGGAAAACGCGATCGCGCGGATTCGGATCGTCGAGGCCGACGAGGACATCGTGCGCGAGGGAGATCGCCCGAACGAGAGCTGCCTGCTCCTCGACGGCTTCGCCGCGCGATACAAGATCGTGTCGAACGGACGGCGGCAGATTTCCGCTCTGCAGATCGCCGGCGATTTCATCGACCTTCACAGCTTTCTCTTGAAGACGATGGACCATGGAGTCCTGGCACTCACCACCTGCCGCATCGCGACAGTCCCTCACGCGACGCTGGAAAAGATCACCGCCGAGTTTCCGCATCTCACCCGCATGCTCTGGCTCGATACCCTGATCGACGGCGCCATCCACCGCGAATGGCTCACCGCCATGGGACGTCTTTCCGTCACGGCGCATATGGCGCAGCTGATCTGCGAACTCTTCCTGCGACTCAAGGCGGTCGGCCGCATCGAGGGCGACACGATCTACCTTCCGATCACGCAGGCGGAACTCGGCGACACGCTCGGTCTCTCGACGGTCCACGTGAATCGCGTGCTGCAGGAATTGCGCAAGGAAGGGATGATCCGTTTCCAGGGTGACGCGTTGACCATTCTCGACTGGGAGCGGCTGAAGAGCGTGGGCGAGTTCAACCACACCTATCTCAGCCTCCAGAACGAAGACCGGTAGCCTCAAACTGCGGATACACGATGCGTGACATCACTCTCCAGCCCATGCCGGTTTTGGCGGATGGCGGCAGGCATGAAGGACAGCTCATTCTCGCGGATGGGCAATTGGTGGCCGTCTTCACCTGGGTGACGTCTGAGGAAACCGCCGGCGGGGACGAGCGCGCCGGAGGCTGGTTTCTCGAGGCGGGCTTCGGTCCGTGCAGCAGCCTGATCAGTGCGACACCCCCGGTTCTCGCCACGCTCAATGATGCGGTGAGCTGGGTGCGGGATCGATTGGATCACGGCCTGACCCCCTGACGGGGTCACTGCAGCCGCGAAATGATCTCGGCAGCCGCCCGCTCGCCCTCCTCCCACGCGCCGCCCGCCGTGCCCCACTGCGCGCGCGAGAGCGCCTCGCCCGCAAACCAGATCCTGTCTCCGACCGGCGCCTTCAAAATATCGCGGATCGCATAGAGTCCCGGCGGCACCACGGCCCAGGAGGCGCGCGACCAGGGATCGTTCCGCCAGGCGGTGGCATGCATGGCCGAGAGATTGCGGATCGCCTTGTGCCCGAAATGCTCCGCCAGCACCGAGCGGGCATAGCGATAGGGCGCATTCGCATCGCGCCGGTCGAACCCAGCGGCGATGGGCTGGTCGAGCTCGAAGAAATGGAACGGCGTGCCGTCGATGCGGGTGAGGAGCCCTGGCGGCTGTCGGTGGGTGCCGGTGAGGCTCGCCAACCGGTCGGCGCCGCGAAACGGCGCATCGGGCCAGTGCAGCACCACATGCTCGTAGACGCCCTGGGTGAAGCCGTGGATTGCTTCCCCGACGGCGTCGGGCAGGGCTGGAGCGAAGCGGATCGCCTCCCGCTGCAGCACCGCCATCGGCGCCGTGACGATCGCGGCCTTCGCGTGGAGCGTGCCGGCGGAGCTCTCGATCCGCACGCCCTGCCCGGACCAGTCGATGGCATGGACGGCCGTGCCGAGCCGGATCGGCACGCCATGGGTGAGCCGGCAGATATAGGCGCCGAGCCCGCCGGCGATGAAGAGATTGTCCGAATATTCCATGCTTGGAAAATCGTGCAGGCTCACCTCGTCGAGCGGCCGGCCCGAGACCAGGCCATGGATCGTCGCGACGCGCCGGCCCTGCGGTCCCATGGGCGGCAGGGTCTTGGAGGCCGGCTGATCGTCCCGTGCCTTCGCTCCTTGAGTCATGGCCCGGTCGGCCATGTCGAAGGCGCGGTCGAGCGCTGCGCGCTCGCTGCGGCTGCCCGGCCTGCCGCGCACGAAGAAATGCCCGTTGACCGGTGCACGGCGCAAGGGTTCGTGCCGCTCCCGCCCGAGCTTCACCAGCGGGTTGATCGGGCCGGCATGGAGCCAGTGGGCGCCGAGATCGAGCGGGTGGCCCCTGAACCGGCGTGTCACTGTCCGTCCGCCGATGCGCCCGCGCGCCTCGAGGATCGTCACGCTCAGGCCGGAGGCGAGGAGGCCACGTGCTGCGGCGATTCCGGCGCTGCCTGCGCCGATGATCACCACGTCCGGCGCCGCAGTGGGATCGGTTGGCGTTTCACTTGTCGCGGACACGGCTTCCTCCACCCCTCGCTTTGCGGCTGGTTCGTTCATAAGTAAACTCCGCGTTCCGCATCGGGCGGGGCTGCTGGGGCAAGGCATGATGCCTTGAAGGAGACGAACGACAGATGCTGATCCAATCGGTTTTCGCGGCGGCCCGCGAGATTTTCTCGCCCGCTTTGCGGCGCATTCTCTGGAAATCGATTGGATTGACGATCGCGCTGCTGATCCTGGTCTGGCTCGGCCTGACCAAGCTGTTCGATATCTTCCTCACCAATCACGCCTTGAGCGCCACTTATCCGATCATCGACAGCTTCGCCTTCTTCCTCGCCGGCTTCGGCCTCTTCGTCGCTCTCATCTACCTGCTGCCGGCGGTTTCGGCCATCGTGGCGGGCTACTTCCTCGACGATGTGGCCGACGTGGTCGAAAGCAAGGATTATCCCGCCGATCCGCCCGGGCGCGCCCTGCCCTTCGGCCAATCCCTGTTCTACGGCCTGCGCTTCGCCGGCCTGTCGCTGCTGGTGAACCTCGTCGCCCTGCTCCTGTTCTTCATCCCCGGCGTCAATATCGCCGCGTTCTTCGTCGCCAACGCGTATCTGCTCGGGCGCGAATATTTCGAGCTTGCGGCCGGCCGCTTCTGGCCGGCGGAGGAGGTGGCGCGGCTGCGCAACGAGCATCGCGGAACCGTGCTCGCCGCCGGCGCCGTCGTGGCGGCCCTGGTGCTCGTGCCGGTGCTGAACCTGCTCGTGCCGATCTTCGGCGCAGCGATGATGGTTCACCTGCACAAGAAGCTTACCCGCGACCGGGCCGCATCGATGACGCTGGTCCGGGACGAGCGCGCCGCTCTGAAGAATTCCCGAAGCGCCTGAGATTCGGGCGTCTTACCGGCCGGTCGTGGTCGACGGGGCGTTGCGCTTGAGGTCGAACTGGCCGGTCTTGCGGAAGCGCAGGATGTAGCTCGGCACGATGGCTTCGATGGTGGTGGGCGTGAGGCCCAGGCCCTGGAGCGTGCGGTTTTCGGCAATCGCATCCGCGGAGACCACGTTGTCGCTCTCCAGCAGGATCGCCTGGTCGCGGGTGGTGACGAGTTCGTCCGGGATCAGGCCCAGCGTCAGCCAGTCGAGCGTGCCGAGCACGCCGCCCATGGCCCGGGCGAGATTGTTCGGCAGCGCCACGATGGCGCGCTTGCGCTCGGTGACCGCGAAGACGAAGTCCATCATCTCGCGCATGGTGCGGATCTCGGGCCCGCCGAGCTCATAGGTTCGGCCGCCCGGCACGCCACCCTCCACGGCACGTACGATCGCCTCGGCCACATCGCCGGCATAGACCGGCTGAAACCGCGTCTCGGCGCCGGGCAGCGGCAGGACGGGGAGCATGCGGGCGAGCGCTGCGAAGCGGTTGAAGGAGCTGTCGCCCGGCCCGAACATCAGCGACGGACGCAGGATGACCGCATCCGGCCGTTCCCGGAGCAGGGCTGACTCGCCCTCGGCCTTGGAGCGGGCATAATCCGATTCGGACGCGGCATCGGCGCCCAGCGCCGAGACCTGGGTGAACGAGACGGCCTTCGTCGCATGCCGCGCGATCATCGCCGGCGCCTGCGCCTGGAGGGCATTGAAGCGCTGCCGGCCGGTCTCCTGCAGGATGCCGACCAGGTTGACCACATGATCGGCCCGCGCCACGGCGTGGGCGATCGAATCCTCGTTGCGCAGGTTCGCATGGATCGGCGTGATCTGGCCGACCTTGCCGAGGGGGAGGAAGTTCGAGAGGTTCGGCTGCCTTGTCGGCACCAGGATACGGTAGCCGCGCTGGGCAAGCGCGCCCACCACATAGCGGCCGAGAAAGCCCGATCCGCCGAAGACGGTGACGGTTTGCTGCTCAGGCGTGCGAAGGGCACCGATCATGAAACTCTCCTGCCCTGACAGGGCTAGCATCGAGCTTGGGGGTCAAGTTTAACTTGGGGGTCAAGTTCAAAACGTCTCTAGTCAAACCCCGCTCCCCTGTGAAGAGGCGCGGCCCAAGAAAGCGCATCCGCCGCATTTTCACCGATTGACGCGCCGCCAGAACCACCGTAAACGAAGCCTCGCCGACGAGGCATGCCCAGGTGGCGGAATTGGTAGACGCACTGCTTTCAGGTAGCAGCGGGTAACACCGTGGAGGTTCGAGTCCTCTCCTGGGCACCATCTTTCCTGGATGGTCCACCGCCTTTCTAATCAACGATTTCCCCTAATCCTTCAACGCTCTTGCGGGTCTCTGGTCTCACACAGGGGTCTCACACATGCGTTCACGATGGCTCGTCCGTGGAAGGACAAGAAGACGGGCAAACTACACCTACGACAACGTATCCCGAGCGACATGAGGGGCCTCAAAGGCACCTTTGTTACACTCCCGGTTGGCAAGCGAACCAAAACAATCAAGATTGGTGAGATGGTCCAGATGTCCCTTCACACTAGGGACACCATCGAGGCCAAGCGGCTCCATGCTATTGCCGATGCGGCCCTCAAGAGGTTCTGGGAGGCGCACCGGACGGGGGAAGGGGCCAACAGTAGTGACAATCTTGGTCCGGCAGCGAGTTGGCTGCCAGAGCAGGGGTTAATGACTGCAACACCCAAGCCCCAACCAGACAGTGATCTTATAACCACAGATGCTCTAATAGAGAGATGGTTGGCCTACCATTCGGACAAGAAGGCCAAGAACACACTGAAGCGGTACAAAGCCAGCCTGAGATCCCTTGCCGCTTATACAGGAGCGCGTGACGTCCGAGCCCTGACGGATGACGACCTACATGCTTGGGCCGAGCATCGACGTGATAAGGACGGTGTGAGTCCTCGGGCGATCAACAAAAACGACCTCGTTGCGGCTAGTTCGATGTTCAAATGGGCGTTAGATCGGAACGGGAGGCGGTTAATGGCAACTAATCCCGCTGCAGGAGTTCGCTTGGGTGAGCCCAAAGCATTAGTGAAGCGGGAACGAACCTTTCGTCCAAATGAGATAAGGGCAATCCTCAAGGCTTCTTTGAACGTACAGCCCCATCCAAGAGATCTATCTATCTCCAATGCCGCCCGTTGGTGTCCTTGGCTTGCGGCCTATTCAGGGGCAAGAATTGGGGAGCTTTGTAACCTCCGAGGAACAGACATTTGGGCAGAAGAGGGCGTTCTCATTATGCACCTTCGGAGAACGAAGAGTGGTATCCCTCGGAAAGTGCCCATTCATACCCACTTGCTGGAGCAGGGTTTCTTCGAGTTTGTGAGATCTTGTGGCGGGAAACCACTATTCTATGACGAAGCTCGGCACCGGACAGGAGCATTAACAGATCCCGCCGAGATCAGGGCACAACAACTCGCAATTTGGGTTCGTGAGGCCGCAGGGCTGAATGATCGTGATGTAGATCCGCAACACGGATGGAGACACTCTTTCAAGACCATTGCACTTGGGGCAGGTATCGATGAGCGCATACGAGATGCCATCACAGGGCACAAGGTTGCGTCAGTCGGTAGGAAGTATGAGTCACCCCCTGTCCCGATGTTGGCGGAAGCCCTTCTGCGCTTTCCACGGTACAAGCTTTGAAGACTTCGGAGCTACCCCGATCCTCTGGTAGTGTGTAGTAAGGCATCGGGGCCTTGGGAATATGCCAAGCAGTTGGGTTCCCCATCCTGACTACCACCCAGGTTCATGCTCCGAGCCAAAGTTCCCATGCTATCGTTTCAACCGTTTGAAGAGGATTGGAGCAGACAGTGGTGGAACTCTTCATCGACACAGGGCAGGTGCGATTCGTCGAAAGACCGGGAAAAGGTTTGATCGTTGAACAGGGCGACCAGAAGTATCTCGCCCGTGGCTGGAGATTGACACCTGAGTTCGAGGCCACTGTACGGAAAATTCTAGATCACGGCCTCACGTGCCTGATACGGAGAATGCAACCCAGTCCCAAGCACCTGAACACCGATAAAGGCGTGGAGTATATCGGCTTTAGCCGCACTGCTAATGAGCGCTGGGTTATGGTGCTTGACCAGTACTCAGGACGACCATCGATTGACCGCATAACTGTAGAGAAGGGCTATAGAGATGTTCTAGCTGATGCCAAGGTGCCATTCGTTTGGGAGACCTCGGGAGGCCAGAACATCTTCGTTGAAAGCAAGTATGTTCGTGAACTGCTTGCAGCCCTCACCTCGGAAGCCATCGAAGCGGTAGAGCATCAACGGGGATTATCACCAAGTGTAAGCTGGGGGCGGTCAGGACTTATCGTCTCCGAAGCCGCCCTGCAGTCGGCCTTGGCACTCTCTTTAAGGGCTGGACTGTTCAACGAGTTCTTTGGATCAGTCATCAAGGTTGTTGAGCATCCCCGCTGGGGACGTATCGAGAATGGAGCATTGCCCTACAAACTGGATATCCCTGATATCATCCTACTAACCAAGGAGACGATGTTCATTCTTGAATTGAAGGTAAATCAGATCGGAACCCAATCCATACATCAGGCGATCCGCTACCTTGATAACCCCAGCGCGCTTCTCCTTGCCGAGGGACGCCAATTGCAAGGTGTTGTAATCGGGCCTCGCCTGTCGCCGAACATCGAAAATCCAATCGCGTTCAAGAACCATGCGTGTGCTCCAATCCGCGTGCTGACCTATTTGCGTTCGGAGGCGGGTAATCTTCTACTGTCAGAGGCAGCAGGTGCCATGTCAGGTGACTCTCTAGAACTCTCACTGCTCCCTCAGGTCCAATAACACCAAAAAAGCCTTTAACCCGACTTTTGAAAGTGCCCTCCCACCTTAGCCCCCTGGGGTCACTTTTGGCGGGCGGGACTCCTAAGAAGCCCAGGGCTCAAAACTCTCTTCAGAATCTTGGTTCCTGCCGCTCCTTTGTCGGCAAGTAATCTGGCTCAATCTCAGCTGACACAAAGGAACTGACCACGAGGAGCGCAATCCCAATCCAGGTGAGGAAGGGCCTATATGATAAGGAGCCCACCACCTCCGCTGCGGTATATGCGACTTGGCAAGGCGTAGTTGTGTAGAACAGGCAAGGCCACGCGTTCTGAAACAGATCCGGGACCTTCACAGAGATTGCACTGCTCACCCTTTCAAAAAACCAGTACCACCACGTGACAGAAGCAGCCACGCAAGTGAACCCGAGTGCTTTCAGCCAGCCATTCAAGCTCATTGGTTCTTAGCCCCACGCAATTTCTGGGATTGTTTCGTAACTTTCCTTAGGGAGAGCTTAAGCCATCCTCAGGTTCAAGTTCTTGCGGAGCAGCTACCTCGGTACTGGGAGGGAATCGGTAAACCAGCGAGCGAAGTGTGCCGGGAATGAACTGCTGGAAAGCTCAACCCGTCCGAGGATTTGAAAACGGTTGTAATTATTACGTTTCCCGAATCCGTGACCTCAAGGAAGTTCCAGGCTGTCTCCCCCTGCCAGAAGCTAACTTTCACGGCCCCTACATTGCCGATGAATTGTGCCTCATGCCGTTGAAGGTTGAGACTAGCAAAGGTGAAATCCATACTTCCCTTAGTCGCATCCGCCGACCAATCACCGGCATACTTCGCCGCTATGCCTTGATCAAAGGTGCATACGAACGCCTTTGGTTCGGAAGCGAAAGCGTTAGTTATCGGACAGAGGAGCAAAGACGCCGCAGCAACGGTTGTAATCTTCATTGGCGAAATTCCCACACCAATCCTGATGCTATCGGTATCACCGAGAGCCAGCTATAGGCTTTCTGCGGTGAGCCTCTGAATCTTCCTAGAAATTTAGGTGAGGGCCGCTGCTCCCTCAGGTCCAACAACACCAACAAGGCATTTAGCGGTGTTTTTGAAATACCCTACTGGCTCAGCCCCCCTAGGGTCATCTTTGGCGGGTGGGACTCCCAAGAAGCCTTAGGCAATTCCTACGGGATACAGCCTAGGGCGCTAATTCAAAGCGAAGCTCAGATAGACAGCGACCAGCAAGCTCAGAAAGCTCACCCCAAGGGCAGCCAGCAAGATCACGAAAAGGTCTTTGGTGTCATCAGTGTCCATAGTTTGCCCCTACGGAAGCTCTATGCAAACGGACGACGCCCTTGGTTTATTCCTTATAGGGTAGCCCAAACTGTCACCAGTGGCTTGGTAGCCCCTTTGGTTAGTCGTCTTGAACAATCAGCCTCTCAATAAGTTAGGACGCTCACGGAGGCTGAAATGTTGCTCAACGGTGATCCGCTCCTTATCCGCGCTGAAGCTGTGATCAACGAGGCATCTCGGCTCCGGGTTGCCCATCAGCAATTCCATGCTGACGTCCTCCGGCAGGTTGAGCGGATGAAACAGATCGAGGCGGAACTTGATAAGATGCTACCCCACCCGCCTGAGGAGCTTGCCATCGTACGAGGAATCCTTGCGCACGAAACAGAGCTTTTAAAACCTGATACAGAACAGCAATCGTAACATAGTTTAAGGCAATCGTGGGCAGATCAGCCCATGCTGCAAGCTATGAGCAAGTTACAGTTCGACAAGCAGCAGATGCACCTACGCTGGCGCACAACGCACCTTGCGCTCAAGCTGTCCAAAAAGAGGGTTGAAGATACCAAGCGCATAATCGAGGACAGCGGCAAGCTGATTGACCGGCCTGTATATCCCTTTGATCCCCGGACGGCTCCCAAACTCGACAAGTGAGCCTTACGAACGCGCAGAAAGAAAAACCCCAAGCGATAAACTTGGGGCTCTCCTAGGCGGGAGGTTTGTGAGTCTCTCGATAGCCTGAACCAAGGACACGCGGGGCTAAACGACCCTGGATGTATGAACAACGCCACAGCGCCGCCTTAGATCCTTTAGACTCGATGATTTCGCTCAGGCGAAAGCGTGGCTCGACAACAAGGGAGGACTCAAAGCCGTAAGCGAGTTCAACACGTGCGGAAACATTCTCCACTCAGGCTGTTACCGACAAAACGGGAGCAGTTATGTCTGAAGCCGATAGAGCGGTGTACTACCGAGGATTAAAGCAAGAGCTGGACTTGCGGGAAACAGAGGCTCGGCTTCTCGCGGCTGCGGCCGAAAAGCTTGAAAGGGAGGGGCAAAGCTCATTGGCTGAGTCGATCCGAGATATGTGGCGTCTCAATGAGGTGGGGCGGCTTAGGCTTCAGACACAGTTAGGTGCTCTATTCTTCTGTTGAACAATGGTTGCACCTTGGCCTAGCCATAAGGGAATGGCCGTTTGGCCTGTATGCTCTTAGGCGGCATGGGCAACTCTTTGTAGGTTTCTCCCATCACAGCCCTTTGGATCACACTGCGATTAACCCCGTAGTCCCGAGCGAACCTGCTCCACTCCCGTTCACCACAAGCATATCTCAAGCGAGCCTCAAGAACCTGTTCAGGGGTAAGCTTCGCGGAAGGGGACGGCACGGCGAATCTCCATAAGAACGAAAAGGGAACATCTCATAGAGGTTGAGGGTTCGTCCACGGGTTGAACTTGAGCCTGTGAACAGTGGGGACACTCTGTCGGCTCGGACCACAATTGGCGACTAGTCCCTCTCCTGATCTCGCTCGGCCTAAAGGTACCTGTACCCCTAGTTACCATTTTGATAGGCGGAGACGTTTCCCAGAAAAGGGTGTGGGTGGATGCTGGGGGTCTTAAAAGTGTCTGTGAATTTTCCAGGGTCTTTCACTGCAGTCTTCGGTGGGAACAACACCACAACAAGGTTTAGCGGGATCTTCAAAGTGGGATGTGCCCTTGAGCCCAAGGGGGGTCGATTTTGGCTCTGGAGTCCCTGAACACCCGACCAAAAGAGCCCTCCTAGTAAGAGCCTGGATGGCCTCAGGCCAGTCCATGAAAAGCTTTCTCTGCATGGGCACAAACTATGTTACAGCGTGGTCTTAAGCTTCCAGTACTCCTGACAATCATGGGCCTATGCTTGGACTATTTCGTCAACGGCTTTCCTGCTGCTTGAAGTTTAGCATTTAGCGCAGCTTTCCGCTCCGCCCGTACTGCTGGTTGGACATAGAAGTGCTGGAACATCTCCTCAACTATCTCTAGACACCACTCAGCTTCGTGTGGCTCTACATCAATCACCTGAAGTGATGTTCTATCTGTGATCGGATGTGCAGAGAAATTGCCAAAGTTCCGCACCCCATCAATCATGTCCCTGAGGCTTAGAGGGAGGCCTTTGGAGGGATCATTCTCGTTGAGAACCAAATCAATTTCTTTGGCCAAGTCGCGGTCTTTATATCCTTGCCCATGAAGAATTGCCTGTAAGCAGCGACGAGCAAGAGCGGCGGCAGCTTTGGGACTGATTGGAAGAACGCCACATGCCTCTGTGTAGTCCTTCGCAATATGCTGAGGAACTTCTTTTGGTGCTGGACCACGTGAGGAAGTGAGCGGAAAGACCTGTCGCCACTCCAACTCAGGCATGAGGTTCGCAAAAGCCTCAAGCGCTGAGTCGCCTTTGACGACCTTGGTTGGGACCTTTATCTTACCCAGTTCAAGGATGTCTTTCTTGCAGGTTGGGCAAGCTGCTAACCGTATCCTCCAGACAGATCGCTTACCATCTCGAGTGATTTCGTTGTCCTGCCAGTTTTCATGAAAGCTGATTGAGCAATGAGGGCACTTCATGTCGGTCTCGTTTAGCGCGTAGCTTTTCCTAATTCGGTTTGAGATGGGTTACAACTTCGGCTTCTTGTAAAATTGCCAAACGTTGGTATGGTGGATTTACACAGAGGCCAACCACCATGCTCCGCCCCAACACGGCCATTGCTTATTACCGGGTTTCAACCAAGAAGCAGGGGCGCAGCGGGCTTGGGCTGGAGGCACAGCGTGAGGCTGTTCATAGGTTCGCAGCGCAGGAAGGCGTTGAGATCCTGGCTGAATACACCGAGGTTGAAACTGGCAAGGGCTCTGATGCTCTTGAGCAGCGCCCCCACCTCGCCTCAGCTATCGAGAAGGCCCAGCGCCTCAACTCCATCGTCCTGACCGCAAAACTGGATCGCCTCTCTCGTGATGTCCACTTCATCAGCGGTCTTATGAAACACAAGATCCGGTTTGTCGTCACCGAGCTTGGGGCCGATGCTGATCCCTTCATGCTTCATCTATATGCAGCATTGGCGGAGAAGGAACGCTCTCTGATTGCCCAGAGGACCAGGGATGCCCTGGCTGTGGCTAAGGCCCGAGGGGTGAGGCTTGGAAATCCTAAAGGGGCCGAGCATCTCAAAGGGCGAGGCAACAAAGAAGCGGTGGAAGCTGTCGCCCAAAGGGCCGACGATAGAGCCAAGATGCTTGTTGGCGTCTTGGACGACCTAAGGGCTCAGGGAACTACCTCAGCCAATGGCATTGCAAACGTCCTCAATAGCCAGGGTATAGCTACTGCTAGGGGTGGCAAATGGACGGCTAGGAGCGTCCTGAATGTCCTTAAGAGGCTCAGTGAGTAATCTCTGGCACAGGGATAATGCTAGGGATCAAGCTAGTCGCGGCCTGTGAAGCTTTTGAACAGATTAGATCGTGTTGACACATCAGCAATCAAACACTTCAACACTCTAAGTATTCAACATATAAACATCTATATATTATTTGTTTCTTAGTTGAGAATCATTTCTAGTTCAGTTATGGAAACGTCAATTAAATTGACAGTAGGTACCATAACCAATGGATGATTTGGCCTTTATTAGGCGTGAGGAGCTTCTGGGTGCTCCTATGGCCACCCTAACTCGCAGGGCTGACACACCTGAAGCCAAGAGCCTTGTGGGGGCTGTTGTGGCTGTCCTGGAGGATCATGAGTCAAGCCAGGGCACCAGGAAGCGCAAGCGTGATGATGAGGCTCAGAGAGGCTTAGATAGGGCTGTAGAGGCCTTTCTGGGGGACCTGTATCTAGGAGCTAGGAAAGCCAAGGGTGCTTGGGTTTACCGTTCACGCCACACCAACAGCTTCACTGGTGAGGAGGTTAGCGCACGTCACTTTAAAGCCGTCGTCGATGCCATGGAGCCCTTGGGACTCATTGAGATTGTTAAGGGCTTCAATGCCCCCAAGATCGTCCAATGGGAGGGCTTTCCAGACAGCCGATACCAACAGGGGAAAGCCGCCCGCTACAGGGCTACACAAGTGTTGCTGGAACTGGGCTCAAGGGCAGGGGTGGAGGTCATTAAGGCTGGGCGGCATTTCCAAGAACCTAAGCCCACAGAGCTAGTCATCCTCAAGGATTCCTCGCACTGGGAGGGTAAAGATAAGATACCTGGAAAGCGTATAAGCTTCCTCAAGACGCCTCACGTGGACCATATTGAAGCTGAGGTAAGGTTAATCAACGCGTTCCTAGAGGGTGTAAACATCCAGGGAGGCATCCATAGGGGCTTCTATACAGTCTACAACATGGGCAATATCCCAGGATTTAACTGGAATAAGGGTGGGCGGCTCTATAGCGTTGGTAATGACAGCTACCAGCGGGACAGTGGTGAGACACGCCGGAATATGGCCCTGGATGGTGAGCCAGTGGCCGAGTTGGATATCAGGGCAAGCTATTTGACTGTCCTACACGGCAAGCTTGGTGTACCCCTCAAGGCTGATGGTGATGATCTTTATGAAGTTCCTGGGATCAGTAACAGAGACATTGTGAAGGGTTGGCTGATTGCCACCCTGAGCAAGAATGGACACCTGAAAAGGTGGCCTAAGGAGCAAGCGAAGGCTTTCCTCAAGGACAACGGGCGCGACCTGGAACAGGCTTATCCCATCCAGACCGTCAAGGAAGCCATGGTAACCAAGTATCCTGTCTTGAAGTCATGGGGTCAGGTTGAGGTTGATTGGGGAGACCTGATGTGGGCTGAGGCTAAGGCGATCAGGGGGGCAATAATCCAGCTCATCAAGACGCGCCAAGTGCCCAGCTTGCCTGTTCATGACTCTTTGCTGGTGCCTGTGTCTGCGATCCTCCAAGCCATGGACGCTCTAACAGACAATTATAAATATCACTGCAAAATTGAACCCAGGATCAAGATCAATCCTGAGAAGTGGGATATATAACTTCGTGTATATGTCCTTATATGAATACTAATAGCCTAAGTCTCTCCTAAGTGCATCTTAAGGGTTTACTGGTAACGCTAAGAAGAGGGCATCGTCAGGAAGCCGATAGACTAGGGCACATAGCGTTTGGATAGCCTCAGTAACATGCGCTGCCGGACTCCAGAACGGCCAACTGTGGTGTTCTGGTGCTAGGTACTCAAGAGCCTCCCAAGGCTGTCCTAAGGCCTTCCTGAGCGACTGGAGGAACCTTCAGAACTATCGGCCTCCTAAAGAATTTCCCCAAATCCTCTTGATAAATTTACCCGCCAAGATGCGACACTTCAGATGTTTAGAACTCTTTACAAAATCCATGGATTCCTAGGCTTCTTCTGCTAAGAGCTACCGTTACGTAACTAATTTCCTGAATCGTAAAAAGCCAGGATTTGGGCACAGCGCCGGTTCGGGAACGAGGGGCGCAACAGGGGGAATAGGTGGCTAATTTTATCGCGTACAATGCGGCGGGCGTTGGCTTCAACATGTCCACGACCGGGGATTCCGGCTGGGCCTATATTGAGTCGGACCCAAATATCCAGACATACCTACGTAACTCCGGCGACATGGACGCGTTCGGGAACAAGTTCGTTGAGTTCGACGTGACAGGGAATCCCTACGCTAACTGGATGGGTATGCTGTTTTGGACGAACGACTATGATGTTCAAATCAACTACATGCTCTCCGGCTTTGTTGATGCGTATGGGAACGTCACGAAGACCATGGAAATGTCCAATCTAAACCTTTGGACGACAGTCTCGGACTTGCAGTCCAATGCGTGGATGGTTCGCTTAAACCAAGGCAACGATACGTTCGAGGGGAATGACTACAACGACGTCATTCGTGCTGGATACGGCAATGACCTTGTTATCGGTTACGCTGGTAATGATACGCTCCTGGGCGACCAAGGTAATGACACAATCGGCGGTGGCTACGGGAATGACATCCTCATTGGCGGTGATGGCTATGATACAGCGAGCTTCGGTGGCGTCAGCACCAACTACACCTTCACCCTGAATTATGATGGCTCAGTCACCGTCACAGATTGGGTCGGTGGGTGGGGTTCTGATATCATCTCAGGCGTTGAGGCGCTCTATTTTGATAACGGGACCTTCAGCCTATCCAGCCTGCTCCCAGCCAACCCTCCTCCACCTCCGACACCTGAGGAAGTCTATGCGGGAACCGACACTCTGAGCGGGACATCGGGCAGCAACACACTCAAGGGCTATGGCGGCAACGACAAGCTCTATGGGCTGGATGGCAACGATTTCCTTTATGGCGGAGCCGGGAATGACACCCTTTACGGTGGTAAGGGGAAGGATGCTTTTGTATTTGACACGAAGCCGAACACACGTACGAACAAGGATGCCATCAAAGATTTCAAGGTCGTCGATGATACAATCCGTCTGGACAACGCCTTGTTCACTAAGGTCGGTGCGAACGGCACCCTCAAGTCATCAGCGTTCTGGACGAACAACACAGGGAAGGCGCACGACAAGGATGACCGGATTATCTACGATAAGGATAGTGGCGTTCTCTACTACGATGCTGATGGCTCTGGAAAAGGTGCAGGAGTAGCCTTCGCGACGATCTCAAAAAACCTTGCGCTGACCAACAAAGATTTCTACGTCGTTTAAGGACATCCACGATTGTAAGATGAATAGGCTCCGGAGCAATCCGGAGTCTTCTTATTTGGTCGGGTGGCTCCGAGCCAAGTCACTGACAAAACCGGCTCAGTTGACGTTCACACAGAACTCTCACACAGTGCGTCAAGGTCTCGCATAAGCTTTGAAGGATGGTTGTTGATCGGAAACCCTGGGTGCCTTAGAGAAACAGGCCATGCCCAGGTGGCGGAATTGGTAGACGCACTGCTTTCAGGTAGCAGCGGGTAACACCGTGGAGGTTCGAGTCCTCTCCTGGGCACCATCCCTTCTCAGGGATTAGTGTTTAAAATCAAGATATTGGGTCCGTAGCGATGGCGCTCGTGGTGATACACGGGTGATACATGCGCCGGGCCTTTTTTGTTTATGGGGTATTCAAGGTGGGGGTGCAGTACCTCAGCCAGAAGAACGGGGTGTTCTGGTATTACAGAAGAATCCCCAAAGACCTTCGGTGCCACTTCAGCGACAAGGACTTCATCAGGAAGAGCCTCGGAACGCGGGATGCTCATGTCGCAGCTCAACAGGTTTCAGCTCTGGCTGCTGCCGATGATGCGCTCTGGGCCTCCTTGAGATCGCCTGAGGCGGTGGAACTCGGTCTGACCACTCAGGAGAATCGCCGCGCTGCTGAGGCCTTGCTGACCACGCTAGGGCTGGCTCATGGCGACATCCATCATCCGCAACGTGACGACTTTGCTGCTGAGAAACTCGAGACTTATTTCGAGGATCGCTATGGTAAGCGCTACCTCAACGTCCGACACGATGAGTATCGGTCGAACGAAGACATGACCGCGCTGTTCAACCCCGTGGAGCGGGAGGCCTACCGCCTCGTCACGGAGGATCCGAAGAGCCGCCGCTATGTCCTGACAGATGCGCTTGAGGTCTATCTCAAGAACCACGACAACGGTGAGCAGGAGAAGTTCGCCCGAGACACCCGTCGAGCCATCAGCCATGTGATTGCGACTGCCGGAGACCTGCCGCTCGACCTCTACCGTCGGGAACATGCCAACAAAGTTCGTGACTATCTCCTTGGCAAGGGCGGGAAGACTGCAACGGTGCGGCGCGAACTCAATCGGATCAAGGCTGTCTTCAACGTCGGTCTCGTTGAGTTCGACCTCGGGTCCGTGAAGAATCCGTTCGAAAAACTTCGCATCACAAACGAAGACCAAGACGCAGGGAAGCGGGAGCCGTTCACCATGAGTGAACTCCGCACCATTGATGATGCCTGTCGTGGTAAGAACGACGACATCCGCCATATCATCGGCCTTCAGGCAGATACGGGCGCTCGTCTGGGTGAAATCGTTGGTCTACGGGTGGACGATGTGGTCCTCGACCATGCGGTGCCGCACATCCATATTCGTGCTTACAAGAGTCTCGGGCGTACACTCAAGACAGAACCCAGCGAACGAAGGGTGCCACTGGTAGGTGTCGCCCTGTGGGCTGCACAGAGGGCCGTTGAGGCCAGCAAGAAGCGCCACGACAAATCTGGTTGGCTGTTTCCTCGCTATGCGTCCGACGGAGAAGTCGATGGCACCACTGCAGCAAACGGTGTCAACAAATGGCTCAAAAAGCTGACCAAGACGACGAAGACGAGTCACTCGTTTCGCCACTCCATGCGGGACCGTCTTCGGCACGTTGGTGCGCCCGTGGACATCCAGGATGCCATCGGCGGCTGGGGCAGCAAGACTGTCGGCATGGGATACGGGGAAGGGTATCGCCTGGAGCAGTTGCAGAGCTACCTGGAGAAGGTGGTCTTGGCCGATCTGGAGGAGCGCTGACGGCGCGACCCAGCTTTGATATGAGGTGATCTCCTTGAGCAAGGATCCCTAGAATCCCGTGACGACCTTCCTGACTGAAGTCCCAACCCTTGAGGACAACTGGAGAGCGATCATCCTCTTCGGGAAGAACACCGCCTCGTACAAGTTCGCGCTTGGACAGGCTCTGCTCTCCCTTGGGAAGACCCAGGACGATCTCGTTCGCTTGGACGAGTTGGCGCTCCCCTACGCTCGGGCGCTTTGTGACCATCTCCAGAAGGCACCCAAGCAGGGAACCTTCGAGAAAAGTACCTTCCTCCGCGAGTGTCAGAAGCGGATCGATGGTGAGTACACCGACGAGCAACTCCGCGACGCTACAGTCAAGCACGGGTTCGGGGATGTGCTGGACGCCTTCCACAACCTCGGTCGGGGGCAGGAGAGCGTGAGGTTCTTCCTCAAGGAGCAGCGCCCCACGAAGGGCATCCGACTCACCTCAGAGTTCTATCGCCTCGCGAACGAAGGTGTGGCCTCGGATCTCGAACAGGAGGTTGAAGGGCGCTGGCGCCTCGTCGAGACTGCCTGGGAGGCTGGTGTTGCCGTCCCACTGATCGAGCCGGAGGACCGGGGGGAGAAACTCATCGCACTGTTTGGAGACGAGCAGGATGGTCTCACCGTCCGGCGGCGGGTCGCCGTCACCTCCTCCCGCAATGCTTTGAACGGCTACCAGAAGGGCCATTGCTTCCATTGCTTCGCTCAGATCGGGATCACTCCAGGTGGAAGCGGCCTTGCCGATGTGGATCATGTGTTCCCCCATGCTCTGGGACCGCTGCTGCCAGGGAACGTGAACGGGGTTTGGAACCTCGTCTTGGCTTGTCGTGAATGCAATCGGGGCGCCAGTGGCAAGTTCGACCTCGTTCCTGCCCTCCAACTTGTACAGCGGCTGCATACTCGCAACGAGTTCCTGATCGGCAGCAAGCATCCGCTGGGAGAGACTATCGTACGGCAGACGGGCAAGACACCATCTGCCAGGGCAGGGTTTCTGCAGAAGGCCTTCAACCAAGCGAGAGCCGCCAGGATCGCAGTCTGGACCCCTCTCCATCGCGCAGATCCGGTGTTCTGAGATGTCCATCGACTTCTACAACAAGAACGCAGATCAGTTCTTCAACGACACGGTGACTGCCGACGTCAGCGTCCTCCGAGACAGGTTCGTCCGCGAACTGCCACCATCCGCCAGTATTCTGGATGCAGGTTGTGGCTCCGGGCGCGATGCAAAGGCGTTCGTGGATCTCGGGTTCAACGTGACTGCCTTCGATGCCTCGGCTGAGATGGTGGCCCGTGCAGCACTACATGCTGACTGTCCCGTGCTTCACCTGACCTTCGACGAGATGTCATGGGACTCTGAGTTCGATGGGATCTGGGCCAGTGCGTCTCTGCTGCACGTTCCCAGGGCGTCCTTGGTGCCTACAGTGGCCCGTTGTCGGCAAGCACTCAAACCAGGAGGCGTCCTCTATACATCCTTCAAGTACGGAGATGCGGATCGAGCGAAGGACGGGCGGCATTTCACAGATCTGAACGAAGACCTGTACCAAGACATCCTGACCGAAGCTGGCGGGATGCAGGTCGTCGAATTGTGGCGCACTGCTGATGTGCGACCAGGACGGCAAGACGAGATGTGGCTGAACGCTCTAGCGCGAAGGGCGGATTAGCCAGCACCGGAAGCGCCACCTGTTCAGCAGACTCTTACCGTTTCCAGTTAACCCTCCAGATGCCCTCCAGTGTACTAAAGCCATCATCACTGTAGAGAAACTATGATTGTAGGTGATGAGGATACATGGTGATGATCATCATGATCCTTCTACTACCCACCCCTCAGGGAAATCTACAGTGACCCTTGGCTCGATCTTGCAGGAGTACTTGTAATGATCGACCAGCAGGTTCCTGCACAGGCCAACCTTCGAGGCAGGTACCAGCAAGCTGTCGTGAACAGGGAGCGCGGGGATTTGGTAGGCCTTGATCAGGTGGACCATGGTCCCGATGACAGCCTCGCTCTCCCGGAACATCAGGTCGCCCCAGTCGATCTCAACCTGCCCCCACGCATCCAAGACCGGATAGTTAGCGATCATCGCCTCCCGGACAGCCTTGATCGAGTAGGTCTCGGACAGGCTCTGACCTGTCTCCTCGACGAAGTCAGCGGCCTTGTCCTTGGGCCACCGCTTCAGATGCCCCGCGTTGCTCAAGGTTGCGACCAGCCAGCCCTTCACAATGCTTCGGGGAATCCCTGGGACATTGTAGAGGTCGCCTTCGATCTTGAGCGGCTGTCCGAGTAGCCCATGGAGAGCGGTCAGATAACTGCCGCTGATGTCGATCTCAGCCACAGATTCTCCGTCCAGGGTCATCCCCAGGCGGTCCTTCTCCTTGAGCCGCTGGTAGTTGTCGATGCCGATGCTGTAGAGACGACCACCTTTGTTCCAGTCGAAGCCGGGATGGTCTCCAAGGTTGAAGACCCGGTAGAAGCCTTTGTGGATGCCTCCCTGGATGTCGATGCCGTCGAGGAACTCGTTGATCAGCCGGACCTGATCCATCAGTCGCTCGACGGTTGCGGTTGGTGACAACGACATGGGTCGCCCGGGGATCTTGTCTCGACCGAACCGTCGCGAGGAATCCTTGAGAACGATGAGCTTGGTGGGTGTTGTCTCCTGGAAGTGTCGCCCAACATCCTGCGCCTCCACACCCATGCCAACAGCTAGATCGAGGAGATTCTTGGAGGCTCTGTACCGTGCGGCTTTCCCTTGCTGGTATCGGCTGGTCTGTCCTCCCTCCCAGCTGATGGTCTTCATTGCATTGAAACCATCGACAACCTCGATCAGCCCGAGTGCCTCCATCGTCTCCGCGACAGCTATGAACTGGCGGTAGGTGACCTCGCCACCGGAGAACGACTTGGCGTGTCGGGAACGGAAGACCCAGCCACCACGACCGATCTTGGCTCCCAACAGGAGGTCACCCAGGAAGGCTTCAACAGCCCTCAGAAATGCCGTCTGAGCGGCCTCGGTTCGCTTGCGCTGGCGAATGCCTGTGCTGGTCTCATGGCCTTCCAGAAGCCTCACAGCAGCATCAACGAACGACTGGACTTCAACGGTCTTGGCCCGTCGAGTGAGTGTTGCCATGGGGGCAGTGAGGAGATCCTGCGGATCCGGGACGTTATCGGGTTCACGGTGAGCAAATGTGGCTGCACTCTCAGCGTCCACGCACCCGGTGTGTTGGTAGGCCTGCAATCGTCGACTCCATGCTTCGGATTACAGACGTACTAATACAGTAAATTCATGAATACATCGGCGCAATTTGTCACGAGCAAACGTCGGTTTGCTGGTTGTATGGCCAGATAAACAACTATCCAACCGCAATAATACTAATATCAACTAATTTACCGCATCAGGATTTGTCCGGATTCTCGCCCAAGACAACGTTGTCGTATTGCGGCCGGGTGTGCGTACTGTCCCGTTACCAACGGCTTGCGAACGACATCCGGGTTTGAGTGTTGTTCTAGAGGCACATAGGCTGTGCCAGACCCGGGAG
This sequence comes from Microvirga zambiensis WSM3693, assembly GCF_016735695.1. GTDB lineage: Bacteria > Pseudomonadota > Alphaproteobacteria > Rhizobiales > Beijerinckiaceae > Microvirga > Microvirga zambiensis. Next base: position 114,089 of record NZ_JAERQD010000001.1, read on the forward strand.
GCTTCCCATGAACATGAGTGACATGGCTCATAGGGTCACCGACGCCATCAAGCGACTGACCGACAGGCTGACACATCGCAGAGACACGCGCTCCCAGCAGTCACCCAGGAACGACAATGTTTCTGGAACGAGAAACCGCAGCTGGCCGGATGACGAGATGAGTTGAGAAGCTGTGGTCCTCCAAGGCGTGTTTGTTACGACGCCAGGACTCTGAACACCGACCTCTCACCCAAGCCAAGTTTCTCAGCAATCTCTCTCTTGGAGATCCCCTGAGAGGCTAGGGCTTTGATCTCGTCGGCCTTGGCCCGTGCGGTCGGAGCGCGGCCCTTGTATTTCTTGTCTGCTTTGGCCTTGGCGATCCCTTCGCGCTGCCTCTCCAGCATCATCTCCCGTTCGAACTGGGCCACGCTGCCCAGGACGTTGAGCATGAGCTTTCCTGTCGGGGTGTTGGTGTCGATGCCCAGGCTGAGGATGTGAAGGCCAACCTTCTTCGCCTCCAGCTGCTGGATGATCTGACCCAGGTGGACCACGGATCGAGCAAGGCGATCAAGCTTGGTCACGATGAGGGTGTCCCCTTCACGGACGTAGTCGAGGGCGGCTTCCAAGGCTTCCCGGGGACCGACAGAGGACGTCTGCTCCAGGAAGATCTTGCCGCACCCGAGAGCCTGTAGATCCCGCTCCTGAGCCTCCAGGCCAGCCACCTGATCGAGGGTGCTTGTGCGCCCGTAGCCAACCAGCATCGTCATCTGCGTTCCTGCCATTGATGTCTTAGATATAGAGACAGGATGTCTGCCAAAACTCAAGAAGGACTTCAGTGGCAGGCGAAATTGTCCACACCAAGCTATGCCATACGGCCAGGGTTCAGTGGCAATGTCGGGATCATCAAATCTACACAGCGATTCCTGTGGCTCTGCTTGTCGTTGGGACACCTTCGCTACAAAGTCGCACAAACTGTCGTGGGGGGATTGTGATGAATGAGGCTTTGGAAGGCCTGTTTGCTGCTGACTTCGCTGTCAAAACTGAAGCTGAAGCCGAAAAAGTTATCCAGGAACAGCGAAACCACTGGATGAGCCTTCTGCAGATCGTGCGGAACTCGCTTAATTCCCTTGGGAGTGAGCAGTATGCGGTTTCCGCTCTTGACACATTGTACAATCAACTACCGACCTTGGTGGGCCTATTCCAACGCCCACACGACATCGACAGGGGCTTCGTTATTTCCGGTCGAATACCGTTGTTGATGCGCTATGGTACAGCTTTAGAAGAGTTCGCACGAAACCACCCTCACAGGATGCTTGGTGCAATTCTGGCCGAAGCAGGTGATGGACTGTCTGATATCCTGATCCAGGCACAGTACCCGAGCGACAGGCTTCCCCACTTGTTCAGCCCTCGTGTTCAAGCTGCAGCTACGCAGTACTCGATAGAAAAACACGATGAGGCGTTGAGAACGAAGATCAGTGGCGAAGTCGAACAAGGTCTGCGAGTCCACGCCAGTATCGTTAGCGACAATATAAAAATTACCAACAGGACCATTCGAGAGTTTGAAGAAAAGAGTGCGCAACTTTTTGAGCGGTTCAATAGCCTTGGCGCTGAACAGCAGCGCATCCTTGAAGCCCTCCAGGAGAAACACCGAACGGGGATGGAAACCGCATCGCACCAGTGGTCCGCAATGATGCAACAGGCGCATCAGGATATTGATGCAGCGAAGGCTCTCGCTTTCGAAGCCGCCACGTTCAAGGGCGCTAGAGAGATTTGGGTTGGCAAAAAAAGGAAGCATAGTTGGACGTTCGGTATCGGACTGACTGTCCTAGCAATTGTCATCGCATCGGCTATTGGGGTGTTGCTTTCGAACTGGCACACAGTTCTTGCAAGTGTGCCGAGGAATACCCAAGGAGAGTTCCAGGCCAGCTTCCTAGTGTTTATTGTCGTGCCTGTAGTCGCAGCGGCTTGGGTGCTGCGCATCTTCGCTCGATGGGTGACAAATGCCCTGACGCTTGGGGAGGATGCGGAGCAGCGGCGAGCCATGCTGGAAACGTACTTCAGCCTTGTGGGCAATAAAGACGCGAAGATGGAACCTTCGGATCGCATCCTGATTTTGAATGCCATCTTCCGCCCTCTCCCTGGACATCAATCGGAAGACGTCGCACCGCCGACACTGCTTGATCTCACCAAGGAGGCTCTCTCAACCAAGAAGGTTGGCTAAGGATGCGGGGCGAAGCGCCTGTTGGGTCCCATCTGGCTGATCAGATCCCCCGGGGTGCCACCCCGCCCCATGCTTTCAAAAAAACGCTAAAGGTCTTGTTGGTGTTGTTGGACCTGCGCGAGTGGTGTTGGTTCCCGAGATCTCCATGAGCCACATACTCCTGCCCCAATTTCCTGAGGAAATATATATTGTTTCGATGGACAGGGGTGCCTGTTTGCCAGGAGTTTGAGCCTCAAGGAGGCTGGGCCGCAACCCCAGGAGACCCATATGGCGAAAGCATTCTCGGAGATGTCACCCGCAGAGATCGAGGCTTGGAACGTCGAGAACGGCCTCACAGAAGACGATGACGACTATCGGTATCCTGAGAATGGCATGACCTCTGAGGAGATCTGGATCGCAACTGGGGGCGAGGATACCTCCGACGACAACCGGAACGGGTTCACGGAACTGACCCCAGACGAACTGGTCCAGGTGTTCACGATGATGCAGGGCATGGTCTCAACGAAGAACTAGAGGCCAGCTTCCTTGGGCTGGACAGATCCTGGAGGGGCGATGATCAACAGTGTACTAGCTCGGGTGTTCTATGCTGCGGGTCTATTCTATGCTGCCTCGATCCTCTTCGACGGTGATAGTGGTCTCATGCTGGGTACCTTCGCGGCAATTACCACTCTTGGCGACCTTCGGTAGGAACGCATCAAGACCTCCACATGAAGGTGACAATGCAACCTGAAGAGATCCACTGCGACCATCCGCACGGGGCCGTTCCCTTCATCATCCAACGGCTTGCCCTGGAGAATGTCGAACCTCGGCTGATCCGTCTCGAAGGGACTATGCTTGCTGGCAAATCGAGCCTAGCCCACCGCCTGACCGAGGCACTTGGGGCCACCCGAGTGGCTGCAGACCACTTCAATGCCCTGAGGGACAAGATCGGTTTGGGTCGTTATCGGGATGCCCTTCGGAGCGCCCTGGCGTCCAAGAGGTGGGTGGTCACAGACTCAGTGCGCCTTGGAGAGATTGCTCCAGAACAACAGTTCGGTCGTGGGTACCGTGTTTACATCAAGCGTCTGAGGATACTGCTCGGAGACCGAGGATGGCCATACGGGTTCGACATTGATGACGAGGAACACAGTCCCCCAGGGGAAAATCCTCTTGAGAGATCAATCCGTCTGTATCACCGCGAGTATCGACCCCACGAAGCTGCCGACCTGATCGTGAATGTTCCAGATGAGGAGCGTGGGTATCGTTGGCCGTAAATGTCTAGAGGTGATACACGGGGTGATACCTCGACTTCCATGCTCGGGAAAAATCTAGTAGGTTCAATAACGTAGAGCGCTGCCTACACGACCCTCATGCTTCTCCTGGGCACCATCTTTCATGGATGGTTTTCTTAGCACTCTCAACAGGTTCAGCGACATCATCGGGTGCTCGTGGTCCCACACGAGGTCGGTGTCAGTTCTAACCCTTCCCATATGGCCAGTGACAAGAGCGGCCTTGGAACGGTAAGGGAAAAGGAACCAAAGTACTTTATTGGATATTACATGAGGCCATTGGAGGTAATCCAATCCCATGATCCATGTTCTAGCGTTCCATCTCTTATGTCTGGCAATGATGGCTGACCTCATCGCGCAAGCGCCTGTAGTGCCTGACGATTTGGACTAAGTGAACAGGAAGCGGTTTCGTTGGCGCTCCCTCGAGGCCGAGGGGGCGCTTTTCTTTTGTGATCCCTGCTGTCTATCGCCCGCTGTCGAGGTGTGGTGGCACGAGGAGCCGATGACTGCCCTTCCTAAGAGAGCTAGCGCGCGGATTGTGTGACGAGCTTGGTGACGAGGTACGGTTCGACCGCGTCTGATCCGCCCTCGGAGCCATAGCCGGAATCCTTGATGCCGCCGAAGGGCAGTTCCGGCAGGGCAAGGCCGTTGTGGTTGATGGTCGTCATGCCAGCCTCGACGCGCGTCCCGAGCTGATGGGCCGTATCCGTCGAGCCGGTGAAGGCATAGGACGCCAGGCCGAAGGGCAGCCGGTTCGCTTCCGCGATGGCATCGTCCAGTGTCGAGAAGGGGTTGACGATGGCCACGGGCCCGAAGGGCTCCTCATTCATCAGGCGGGCATCCTTCGGCACATTCGCGAGGATTGTCGGCTCGAAGAAGTTCCCCTTGTTGCCGATGCGCCGGCCGCCGGCCTTCACCTGCGCTCCGCGCTCCACCGCATCCTGGATCAGGCTCTCTAGGGCCGGGATGCGGCGCTCGTTCGCGAGCGGGCCCATCTGCACGCCGTCCTCCAGGCCATTGCCGACCTTGATACCCTTGGCGGCCTCGGTGAAGGCGTCGAGGAAGGGCGCGAAGCTTGCATCCTGGATCAGGAACCGTGTCGGCGAGACGCAGACCTGGCCGGCATTGCGGAACTTGGAGGCAGCGAGAACTTTGACGGCCTTCTGCAGATCGGCGTCGTCGAAGACGATCGCGGGGGCGTGTCCTCCAAGCTCCATCGTGGAGCGCTTCATATGCAGCCCCGCCAGTGCGGCGAGCTGCTTGCCCACCGGGGTCGAGCCCGTGAAGGACATCTTGCGGATGACGGGATGGGCGATGAGATATTCGGATATCTCGGCCGGGTTGCCGTAGACGAGATTGACCACGCCTTCCGGCACGCCGGCCTCGACGAAGGCGCGGATCAGCTCCGCCGGCGAAGCAGGGGTCTCCTCGGGCGCCTTCACGATGATCGAGCAGCCGGTGGCCAAAGCCGCGGACAGCTTGCGCACGACCTGGTTGATGGGGAAGTTCCATGGCGTGAAGGCGGCGACGGGCCCGACCGGCAGCTTGACGGCCATCTGCATGACACCGGGCGCGCGGGCCGGAATGATCTGGCCGTAGGTGCGCCGGGCTTCTTCCGCAAACCAGTCGATGATGTCCGCGCCGGCGCCGATCTCGCCCTTGGCCTCCGCCAGGGGCTTGCCCTGTTCACGGGTCATGATCCAGGCGATCTGATCCTTGCGCGCGCGCAGAATATCGGCGGCTCGTCGCATGATCGTCGAGCGGTCATAGGCCGACAGGCCGCTCCAGGTTGCAAAACCTTTCTCGACGGCAATGAGCGCGGCATCGAGATCTTCGCGACTGGCGTGAGCGACCGTTCCGATGGTCTCGCCTGTTGCAGGATCGAGAACTGGAATGACGCCGCCTCGCGCGGCCGGGCGCCAGGTCCCGTCGATCAGGAGCTGCGTATCTGGATAAGCCTGATTCATCGCATTCATGGTCGGAAAGTCCCACGGATTGAACTGGAGGTCTCGAAGGGAGGCGTTCTTCGAGGATGGCTTGTATCAGACAGACATGCCTGCCGTGAACCTAACAAGCGGAGAAAGCTGCCTCGATAGTTTCTTCCAGAATGTCGAGCCCTTCCGCCGGCGACACCGTCGTGGCCTCTCCACCCCTCGTTATCACCCCTGCTGAGGTTGACGAGCTGATCGAAAAGCTCGGACGCACCCTGGACGAGACGGAGCACTACGTGCGCACTCTGTAGTCCTTGGGGGAAGGCGCTTAGCTGACCTCGATCAGAATTGAATGCAGCGATGCCTTTGCCTTCCTAAACCTGATCTTGATTCAACAGAGGCTCACGACGATGGCAGGAAAGCGCGTCGTCCGGCGGTCCGGAGTTCTTCCACCGGTATCCCGTAGAGTTCGGACAGGTGCCCGCCGGTCAAAACGGCATCGCTCGCGCCGTGGTGAAGCAACGCTCCCTGCCTTAACATCAGCGTGTCGTCGGCCCAGCGCAGGGCATGGTTCGGGTCGTGGGTCGTGAACAGGATTCCATACCCGGCCTCGCGCAGCCGCCATGTCTCGCGCAGCACCACGCCCTGGTTGGCGAAATCGAGATTCGCGGTCGGTGCGTCCAGCACGATGAACGGAGCCTCCTGCGCCAGGGCCCGGGCGAACAGCACCAGTTGCCGTTCGCCACCCGAGATCAGCGTATAGGGACGCTCGCTCAGATGCGTGAGCCCCAAACGATCGATGACCCGGTCGACCACGGCATGGTCGCAGGCCGATGGCGCCGACAGGATCCCGCCATGCGCGGCCCGCCCCATCATGACCACGTCGCGGGTCAGGAATCCGAACGTTCCGGCATGAACCTGCGGCACATAGGCGATGCGGCGGGCGCGCTCCGCCACCGGCAAGGCATCGATCCGCCGGCCATTCAAAAGAACCGCACCGGCCTTGGCCGGCAAAAGTCCGAGGACGGTCTTGAGCAGGGTGGTCTTGCCGCTGCCGTTCGGTCCCAGCAGCGCAAGCGCACGGCCTTCCATGAGGCTGAAGCTCAGGTCGCGTCCGATGACGTGGGAGCCATAGCCGATCGCCAGCCTCTGCACGTCGAGCATGCTCACCAGGCTCCCCGGGAACGGGCCAGCAGGCCGAGGAAAAACGGAGTGCCGATCACCGCCGTCAGAACGCCGAGGGGCACCTCGACTGGAGCGATCGAGCGCGCGAGCGTGTCGATGAGCAGCAGGTAGGCACCGCCGAGAAGGGCCGCGGTCGGCAGCAGGCGCGGGAAGCTGGGACCGACCAGCGCCCGCGCGAGATGCGGTGTGACGAGGCCGACCCAGCCGACGATGCCGGCGACCGAGACGCTGGCGGCCGTGATCAGAGTGGCGGCTGCCACGATGACGCACCGGATCGGCCCGGTCGCGATGCCGAGGGCTCTCGCCTCCTCGTCGGGGAGAGACATGACGTTCATCTTCCAGCGCAGGCCGATCAGCACCACGGTGCCGATCAGAACCGGGAGCGCTAGCGGGACGAGGTCGGCCGGGGTCGTCGCCGCAAGGCTGCCGAGGAGCCAGAAGGTGATCGCCGGAAGCTGGTTGTAGGGATCGGCCAAGGTCTTCACGAGGCCGATGCCTGCGCCGAGCAGTGAGCCGATGACCACGCCGGTCAGGACGAGCAGGACGATGCCGTCACCACCGCGCAGCAGCGAGCCGATTACGTAGACGGCGGTCACGGCTGTGAGCCCGCCCAGAAAGGCCAGGATCTGGATGGAGGCCACATCGAGGGACAGCAGAATGCCGAGCACGGCTCCGAGGGCCGCTCCCGACGAGGCGCCCAGGATGTCGGGAGACACCAGAGGATTGCGGAACAAGCCCTGAAAGGCCGTTCCGGCGCTCGCGAGCGCACTGCCGACCAGAAGTGCGGCCAGGATGCGCGGACCGCGGATGTTCAGGACGATGGCCTCGGTAGCCTGTGGCAATCCCGATGCCTGCCCTGTCAGGCGACGCATCAGGATCGTCGCGACATCGGTCAGCGTCAGGGGATACCGCCCGACGGCAAAGGCCAGCGCGACGCCGCCGACGATGACGGCTGCCGACACACCGAGCCCAAGCCAGAGAGGGCGATCGAAACCGAATCGGAAGCCTGCTGCCGGTTCAGGCTTCATGCGGTCTGCTCGTCGCCCGGCTGCGGCGGCGCCAACGGCGTGAAGGCGCAGCGATCCGGCTTGATATCGAGCAGAGGCGTGCCGTCGAGGCAATCGAGCCCCTGGACGAGGATGTTCGAGCCTTCGATCGCAACCCGTTTCACCAGAGCCGTGCCGATCGGGTTGGGCCGGACGGGCGAACGCAGCGAGAAGGTACCTCGCGTGATGCCGTCGTTGCGGGGGCTTTGCAGCACCAGATCGCGGCGGGATCGATGCAGCCAGTAGAGCACTTCCAGCCGCTCGTATTCCTCGATCCCCGCGAGGCCCTTGTGCCACGGCGCGAAAAGCTCGATGCGGCACACGGGCCCGTCGAGCCGGCCCTGGCGCGGACATTCGAGCCGCGAGGTCCAGGGCGTGTGGATGCGGCCGATGAAGATGACGCCGGCGTCGGTGCTGACCGGCCACTCGACCGCCACTTCACCGCTTCGAATCTCGTTTTCCCTGACCATGGCGCGGGCTCAGTCGTCGACGGCGATCATGACGTCCGAAGCCTTCACCACCGCATAGGCGTTCTGGCCGACCTTGAGCGCGAGCTCATCGACGGCCTCGTTGGTGATCGAGGCGGTGACGATCGTGCCGTTGGCGATTTCCAAACGGACATGGGCGGTGGTCTGGCCTTTGGTGACCTCGATCACCTTGCCTCTGATGACATTGCGGGCGCTGAGCTTCATGAGCGGCTCTCCTCGGGTAAGGATCTAGGGCTGCGGGCCGGTGGCGTCGGCCAGCAGCTCGTCGAGCTGTGCTGGACTGAGCGAGACATGATAGAACCGGCGGTAGAATTCGGCTGCAATGTCCCGCAGGTTTTCCGGGAAGAGGTCCGGGTAAAGCACCCTGGCGAGCCAGCGGATTCCGATCAGGCGATTGACGCCGGGCGGAGCGTCGAACCAGCCGAAGGGCAGCGCTGGAGCGCGGTAGATGCGGCCGTCCCGCACGGCCTGGATGGAACCCCAGGACGGATCGGTGCGGACGGATCGGGCAAAGGCGGAATCCTGTGTCAGGATCACATCCGGATTCCAAGCCAGCACCTGTTCGACCGAGACCGTCGCCAGGGATCCTGAGCCGGCGAGGGCTGCGACGTTCTCGGCCCCGACGAACGATAGGATCTCGGTGTTGATCGAACCCTTGAGGCCGGTCTCGAGCCCACGCGGCCCGCGTCCGTAATAGACGCGGGGGCGCTTTTCCGGCGGAACGGCCGCGATCCGTTCGGCCACGTCATCGAGAGTCTCTTTCGCGTATCGGGCCAACTCCTCGGCGCGCGTCTCGGCGCCGAGAATGCGCCCCAGGTCACGCAGCATCTCCGGGGTCCTGGCGAAGGCCCCGTCGAGCAGGATGTAGGGAATGCCGGTCTGGGCCTGCGTGCGGTCGGCAAGCGAGGCATAGGTTGGATCGACGCTGCCGATGTCGAGGATCAGGTCCGGCTTGGCCGCGAGGACGACTTCGAGATTGGCCGTGTTGCCCCGTCCCGTCAGCCGCCCATGCTCGGGCAGGGAGGCATAGGGTTTAGCGAGATAGGCCTTTTCCGCGACGGATGGCGCCCGGACCCAGCCGACGAGCTTTTCCGGTGCCACCATGTAGACCGCCACCGAGGCCGGCGGACCCGCCGTGAAGACACGATCGGCGGCGGCCGGCAACGGGACCGAACGGCCGGCCGCGTCGACAACCTCGCGGGGCTGAGCAGAGGCGGAGGCGAGGAGGCCGGACAGGCTCAGTGCCAGGGCGGCCATCCAGATCCTGGTCAACATGGATCCCTCCTTCAGCCCGCGCTTGAAACGCGGTCGTTCATGCCTATCATGCCTATCGTTATAGTCGATGAACTACATCGGTCGAGAGGGAATGAGGATGAGTGCCACACGACGTTTCTGGCTGTCGCTGATGGGAGCCGGCTGGCTCGCCTTCGGAGCGGGATCAATCCTGCCCAATTCGCCTGCGCTGGCTCAAAGCCAGGATCTGGTCGTGTTCGCCGCGGCAAGTCTCAAGAACGCTCTCGACGACGCGGCCGCCGGCTATGTCCGCGAGAGCGGCAAGCCGGCGCCGAAGATCTCCTATGCGGGCAGCAACGCCCTCGCCAAGCAGATCGAGGCAGGAGCACCGGCAGGCGTCTTTCTGTCGGCCGATCTCGACTGGATGGACTACATTGCGCAGAAAAATCTCATCCGGCCCGAGACCCGCGTGAATCTCTTGGCAAACCGTCTTGTCCTAGTCGCGCCGAAGGATGCGAGCCTCGCGGTGAACCTGACGCCGGGCCTCGACCTTGCCGGCGCCCTGAAGGGCGGAAAGCTGGCGATGGCCAATGTGGATGCGGTGCCGGCCGGCAAGTACGGCAAGACGGCACTGGAGAAGCTCGGCGCCTGGGACGCCGTGAAGGGCTCCGTGGCCCAGGCCGACAACGTGCGGGCAGCCCTGCTGCTGGTCTCGCGCGGAGAGGCTCCGCTCGGGATCGTCTATCAGACTGATGCCGCCTCCGATCCCAGTGTCAGCATCGTCGGAACCTTTCCGGAGGACAGCCATCCACCGATCGTCTATCCGGCAGCGGTCCTGAAGGAGAACAGCAATCCCGAGGCCGCCGCCTTCCTGAATTATCTGCGCTCCCCGGCCGCCAGACCGGCCTTCGAGAAGCAGGGCTTCACGGTTCTGAACCGGCCCGTTTCAGGCTCGTAGCCGACGGCTCCGGCGCCTCGCCTGGGCCGGATTGTTCGCCGTTCCGCGGTGCGGATGCGATCAGCGTTTCCAGGTAAGCGACGTCGTCGCGGATCGCATGGGCGACGTTTGCCTCCATGCGACGATAGGCGTTCAGGACGAGGTGACCGGTGGGCGTCAGGCTGGCGCCTCCGCCGGCCTTTCCTCCCTTGGCCGAGTGAACCAGAGGCTCGCTGAAATAGTGGTTGAGGGTGTCGACCAGATACCAGGCGCGTTTGTAGCTCATGCCCATGCGCCGGCCCGCAGCGGCGATGGAGCCGGTCTCGAGAATTCCTTGCAGCAGGTCGGCCTTGCCGGGGCCGAGCATCGTGTCGGCATCGAAATAGATGCGGAACTTGAACGCGGGATAGTCCGACACCTGATCTCTCACGGAGTGATGGGGCCGCGAGACTGGCGCCCGGGGCCTGATCGGTCAAGTTTCTCCGACTGATCAAACGTCTCAAACCGAAATCTGCTGCGGTTCAGCCTGCGGAACATGGCAAGCTCTGCGACAAGACAATCGCTCTGAGCCCGATGAGCGACATTACGGAAACATGGAACTCATCGAAGTAAGCGGAGCCTGAGATCCGCGCAGAAATATGCCTGACCTGATTTAGGTCAAGCTATGAGAGGTCGATTGCAAGTAACCTGCGCGCCGTTTTGTATCCGCCCGCGGTTGTTTGACACTGGAAATGTTCAAAATTACCCTATTTTTCGGAAGAGCAGTTGCTGCAGTGCAAAACCATAGGGAGGGTTACCATGAATATGGAACTCTCACGACGCGGCTTCCTTAAAGCCGCCGGCGTGGGTGTTGCCGGGTCCACGTTGGGAGCCTTCGGGTTTCCGGAGCTTGAGGCGGCAGAGGCCGCAGCCATCAGGCCTTTCAAGCTCACGAACACGATGGAGACGCGCAACACCTGCCCTTATTGCTCGGTGGCCTGCGGCATCATCATGTATTCGAAGGGCGATCTGCGGAAGGGCGAAACCGCCGAGATCGTTCACATCGAAGGTGATGCCGACCATCCGACGAACCGCGGCACGCTCTGCCCGAAGGGCGCGGCGCTGAAGGATTTCGTGAAGGCGGAAACCCGCCTGAAAACCCCGATGATGCGCAAACCCGGATCGGACAAGTTCGAACGGGTTTCGTGGGAGCAGGCACTCGATCGCATCGCCCGTCTGATGAAGGATGACCGCGACGCGAACTTCATCGCCACGAACCAGGCGGGCGTTCCCGTCAACCGTTGGACGACGGTCGGCTTCCTGGCGGCGTCGGCGACCACCAACGAGACCGCTTATCTGACCTACAAGGTCGTCCGCAGCACAGGAATCGTCGCATTCGACAATCAGGCGCGCGTTTGACACGGCCCTACGGTGTCCAGTTTGGGCCCAACATTCGGCCGTGGCGCGATGACCAACTCCTGGACGGATATCCGGAACACGGATCTCGTCGTCATCATGGGCGGCAATGCCGCCGAAGCGCATCCATGCGGTTTCAAATGGGTGACGGAGGCAAAAGCCAATCGCGGCGCTAAGCTCATCGTCGTCGATCCGCGCTTCACGCGCTCGGCCTCGGTGTCCGACTTCTACGCTCCGATCCGGCAGGGCACGGACATCGCGTTCCTGCTCGGCTTGATCAACTACTGCATCCTGAACGACAAAATTCAGTGGCAGTACGTGAAGGCCTTCACCAACGTGGCCTATATCGTGAAGGAGGGCTTTGCCTATAACGACGGCCTGTTCACGGGCTACGACGAAAGCAAGCGCGACTACGACCGCTCGACCTGGGAATACGAGATCGGACCCGACGGCTTTGCTGTTGTTGACGATACTCTGCAGAATCCGCGCTGCGTCTGGAACCTGCTCAAGGCCCATGTTGCGACCTATACGCCCGAGATGGTCGAGCGCATCTGCGGCACGCCGAAGGACAAGTTCCTGAAGGTTGCCGAGATGGTCTCCGAATGCTCGTCGCCGACCAAGACCATGACGTCGATGTATGCGCTCGGCTGGACGCAGCACTCCAAGGGGTCGCAGAACATCCGCGCCATGGCGATGCTGCAGCTCCTGCTCGGCAATATCGGCGTGCGCGGCGGCGGCATGAATGCTCTGCGCGGGCATTCGAACATCCAGGGCCTCACCGATATCGGCCTGATGTCGAACCTCCTTCCGGGCTACCTGAACATTCCGGTGGAACGGGAGGCGGACTTTACGACCTATATGTCGAGCCGTGCCTTCAAGCCGCTGCGGCCGAACCAGACCAGCTATTGGCAGAACTACAAGAAGTTCTTCGTCAGCTTCCAGAAGGCGATGTGGGGCGACGCGGCGACGGTGCAGAACGACTTCGCCTATCAATATCTGCCCAAGCTCGACGTGCCGGCCTATGACGTGCTGCGCACTTTCGAGATGATGCACCAGGGCAAGGTGAACGGCTATTTCTGCCAGGGCTTCAACCCGCTGCTCGCCTTCCCGAACCGGCAGAAGATCACGGAGTCGCTGTCGAAGCTGAAATGGCTCGTGACCATGGATCCGCTGGAAACGGAAACGGCGCGTTTCTGGGAGAACCACGGCGAATACAACAACGTCAACACCGCCTCGATTCAGACCGAGGTGATCCAGCTTCCCACCACCTGCTTTGCTGAGGAAGACGGCGCGCTCGTCAATTCGGGCCGCTGGCTGCAATGGCACTGGGCGGGCGGCACACCGCCGGGAGAGGCGAAGCACGACACCTGGATCATGGCGCAGATCCACCTGCGTCTGCGTGCGCTCTACGAGAAGGAGGGCGGGCCCTTCCCGGATCCGATGCTCAATCTCACCTGGAACTACAAGGACCGGAACGAGCCCTCCGCGGAGGAGCTCGCGAGGGAGCTCAACGGCTATGCGGTCGAGACGCTCTACGATCCGGCGGATGCGACCAAGGTGGTGCTCGAGAAGGGCAAGCAGGTCGTCAATTTCTCGGTTCTGCGCGACGACGGCACGACCGCGTGCGGCTGCTGGATTTTTTCCGGCTGCTTCAACGAGGCCGGCAACAACATGGCGCGCCGGGACAATTCCGATCCGGATGACACCGGCGCCTATCCGAACTGGACCTTCTCCTGGCCGCTCAACCGGCGCATCCTCTACAATCGTGCCTCGGCGGACCTGCAGGGCAACCCGTGGGATCCGTCCCGCAAGCTGATCGCGTGGGACGGCACGAAATGGGCAGGCTACGACGTTCCCGACATCGCGCCGAACGCGAAGCCGGACACGGTCGGACCCTTCATCATGAACCAGGAGGGCGTGTCGCGCCTCTTCGCCCGCGGTCTGATGCGGGACGGGCCCTTCCCGGTGCATTACGAGCCCTTCGAGGCTCCGATCGCCAACGTGATCGCGCCGAAGATTCGCGGCAATCCGGTGGCGCGCATCTTCCAGAGCGACGTGGCGCAGTTCGCCACCTCCGACGAGTTCCCCTATGCGGCGACCTCCTATCGCCTGACCGAGCATTTCCACTACTGGACGAAGCACAACCGCGTGAATGCGACGCTTCAACCGGAGTTCTTCGTGGAGATCTCGGAGCAGCTCGCGGCGGAGAAGGGCATCGCGCATGGAGGCTGGGTCAGGGTGTGGTCCAAGCGCGGCGAAGTGAAGGCCAAGGCCGTCGTGACGAAGCGCATCAAGCCGCTCATGTGCGACGGAAAGCCGGTGCATGTGGTCGGCATTCCGCTGCACTGGGGCTTTACCGGCGCTGCGCGTAAGGGCTGGGGGCCGAACTCCCTCACGCCGTTCGTGGGCGACGCCAATATCGAGACGCCCGAATACAAGGCGTTCCTGGTCAATATCGAGCCCACGACGGCACCCGTGGCGGTCTGAGGAGAGTTGGAATGGAACCCAGTCCCCATACCGCAACCAGCAACCCGCCGGTCGCCGCCACCGCCGCGAACCTGTCGGAGCGGGACCTCGTGCGCCGCTCCGCCTCGAGCGTCCCGCCCCCGGCGCGGCAGCTGGAGCCGGTCGCGAAACTCATCGATGTGTCCAAATGCATCGGCTGCAAGGCCTGCCAATCGGCCTGCATCGAGTGGAACGACACGAATCCGGCAATCGAGACCAATGTGGGAGTCTACGAGAACCCGCACGACCTGACGCCCGACATGTTCACCCTGATGCGGTTCACCGAATGGGACAATCCGCAGACCGGCAATCTCGAATGGCTGATCCGCAAGGACGGCTGCATGCATTGCGAGGATCCGGGCTGCCTGAAGGCCTGCCCGGCGCCGGGAGCCATCGTCCAGTATTCGAACGGCATCGTGGACTTCGTGCACGAGAACTGCATCGGCTGCGGCTATTGCATCAAGGGCTGCCCGTTCAACATCCCACGCATCTCGAAGGTCGATCACACGGCCTACAAATGCACCCTCTGCTCCGACCGCGTCTCTGTCGGGCAGGGACCCGCCTGCGCCAAGGCGTGCCCGACCCATGCGATCTCCTTCGGCACGAAGGAGGACATGAAGACGCTCGCAAACAGCCGGATCGAGGACCTCAAGTCACGCGGCTATGAGAATGCCGGCCTCTACGATCCGCCGGGCGTCGGTGGGACGCACGTGATGTACGTTCTGCACCACAACGACCAGCCGGAGATCTATTCGAACCTGCCCAGGGATCCGAGGATCAGCCCCGTCGTGAATGCCTGGAAGGGCATGGCGAAATATCTGGGCTTCGCGGCCATGGGTCTCGCCGCGGCAGCCGGCGTGCTTCATTCCGCTTTTGTCAGCCCCAACCGGGTGTCGAGCGAGGATGAAGAGAAAGCCGAAGATCTTGTGAAGGAGAAGACCTGATGGCGGACAGGGATATCGCGAAGGAAGATGCGATCCATCCTGGCAGGCCGGTCGTCGTCTCCCGGTATAACCTGGGTGCGCGGATCAACCATTGGATCACGGCCGCATCGCTCATTCTTCTCGCATTGTCGGGCCTTGCCTTCTTCCACCCGTCCCTGTTCTTCCTCACCGGGCTCTTCGGGGGCGGGCAGGATGCGCGCGCCATCCATCCATGGATCGGCGTCGTCCTGTTCTTCAGCTTCGCCGGTCTCTTCATCCGCTTCTGGCGCGCCAACCTGCCTGAGAAATCCGATAAGGCCTGGCTCGCGCATGCCAATGACATGATCACGGGAAACGAAGAGAAGATGCCCGAGGTCGGCCGCTACAACCCGATCCAGAAGTTCAATTTCTGGGTCATGGCGATCTTGATCATCGCTCTGATCGTCACCGGCTTCGCGATCTGGGATCAATACTTCTTCGACTGGACCACGATTCCGCAGAAACGGATTGCGGTGCTCATCCATTCCCTCGCAGCGGTCGCGCTCATCTGCATCTGGATCGTTCATGTCTATGCCGCGATCTGGGCCAGAGGGACGCTCAGCGCCATGACGCGCGGCTCGGTCACCGGAGGCTGGGCCTGGAAGCATCATCGCCGCTGGTTGAAGGAACTGGCGGAGCGCCATAGAGTGAAGAAACCGGCGGCGCCGGCCGAGTAGGCGCCTCGACACGTGACCCGTGCGGTTCGTGAGGTTGAATGACAGATCCAGGTTCCATCGCGCCCAACCCCGCCTCCATCGGCCGCATTCCGGCTCCGCCCTTCGCCAGGCTGCCGGACCCGCGACGGCTGTTCGAGGCAAGGCGGGAGCGGCTCGAATTCCTGGCGCAGACGAGCGCGCTCGCGCCCTATCTCCGTTTCATCGCAGGCATAGCGGCGGGCCAGAATGCGATTCAGGACGAACTGCCCGAGCCACAGCTTCCACCGGCAGATGAAATCGACCGCGCGCGCGAATTCGGCATGCCGCCGCTCGACCGCAACCGGATCGAGCTGGACGATATTTTAAGCGAAACCCTCAGCCGTCTGTTCGACGCGGTCCGTCCGCTTGCCAAGCCGGATGAGGCACAAGCGGCGTTGGATCGGGTCAGCGCCGCCGAGCCTGCACAGATGCGTGACTTCGTAAGAAGCGTGCTTGCCGATGAGATCCCGGCCGACGCCCTCGCGGAACATGTCTATGTCGCTGCCGGCCTGCAGGTTCATTTCGCCCGGTTGGCGGCCAAGCTCGACAAGGACAGGCTCCCCCGGATCGGCGACGGCACATGCCCCTGCTGCGGCGGCCCGCCGACCTCGTCCCTCGTGGTCGGCTGGATGGAGGCTGAGGGCACGCGCTATTGCTCCTGCTCCCTGTGCGGCACGCTCTGGAACGTCGTTCGCGTGAAATGCGTGCTGTGCAGTTCGGGGAAGGGGATCGGCTACAAGGAGATCGAAGGCGGGCCGGGCACAATCAAGGCGGAATGCTGCGACAATTGCCGGGCTTATGTCAAAATTTTCTACCAGCAAAAAGATATGGCTCTGGACCCGGTTGCGGACGACATCGCCAGTCTCGGCCTCGACCTTCTCCTGAAGGACAGCGAATATCGCCGCGGCAGCTTCAACCCCTTCCTGCTCGGGACTTGAGAATGGCGGAAGCGGCCCCGTCGCCCCTGCGCAATCTCCCTTCGGTCGACCGGTTGCTGCGCCATCCGGACATCGCGGTTCTCCTGGAGCGGCACGGCCGCCCCGAAGTCACGCGGGCCATTCGCGAGACACTTTCGGCTTTGCGCGAGGAGGCCCGGTCCGGGATCGACGAGGCGCTGATCGTCGCCTCCGTCCTGTCCCGTCTCACCGTCCGCGCGAGCACGCGGCTGAAGCCGCTGTTCAACCTCACCGGCACGGTCCTGCACACCAATCTGGGGCGCGCAATCCTCGCGGAGGAAGCCGTCGCAGCGGCAACGGCTGCCATGCGCCAGGCCATGTCGCTCGAATTCGATCTCGACAGCGGCAGGAGAGGCGAGCGCGACGATCATGTCCGTGACCTCGTCTGCGAACTCACCGGGGCCGAGGATGCGACGCTGGTCAACAACAATGCCGCCGCGGTGCTCCTCGTCCTCAACACGCTCTCACAAGGGCGGGAGGCGATCGTCTCGCGGGGAGAGCTCATCGAGATCGGCGGTGCGTTCCGCATGCCGGACATCATGGCGCGCGCAGGCGCGCGACTGCGCGAGATCGGCACGACGAACCGCACCCATGCCCGCGATTATGAGAGTGCATTGGGGTCGGAGACCGGCCTGATCCTCAAGGTTCACACCTCGAATTACCGGATCGAAGGTTTCACGGCCGAGGTCGGCGCTCGCGACCTCGCGACGATCGCGCGTCGGCACGACGTGCCGCTGGTCAACGATCTCGGCTCCGGAACGCTCATCGATCTCTCCCGCTTCGGATTGCGCAAGGAACCCACCGTCCGCGAGGCGGTGGAAGAAGGTGCGGATCTCGTGACCTTCTCCGGCGACAAGCTCCTCGGCGGGCCGCAGGCTGGCTTCATCGTCGGGCGCAAGGACCTCATTGCCGCCGTCAGCCGCAATCCCATGAAGCGCGCGCTGCGGGTGGACAAGATCCGTCTCGCGGCCTGCGAGGCGACCTTGAAGCTTTATCGCGATCCCGACCGGATCGCAGAGAAACTTCCCACCATGCGCTTTCTGGCAAGGCCCGTCAGCGAGATCAGGCAGCAGGCGGATCGTCTCGCATCCATTCTTGCCGACGCGCTCGGGCAGGATGTGGCTGTCGAGAGCGTGCCATGCCAGAGCCAGATCGGCTCAGGCGCGCTTCCGCTCGATACGATTCCCAGCTTCGGGCTGTCCTTGAAGCCGCAAGGCGGAGGACGCGCAGTCGAGGCGCTGAGCGCCGCTTTCCGGGGCCTGCCGATGCCCATGATCGGCCGCGTCGCGGAGGGCGCTCTCGTCTTCGATCTCAGATGCCTGGACGACGAAGACCTGTTCCGGCAGAACCTTGCGCCGCTCCGGTTCGGAGCCGCTTCATGATCGTCGGCACGGCCGGTCACATCGACCACGGCAAGACGGCACTCGTCAAGGCGCTGACCGGCATCGATGCAGACCGTCTCAAGGAGGAGAAGGCGCGCGGCATCACCATCGATCTGGGCTTCGCCTACTGGCCTCAAGCCAATGGCGACGTGATCGGCTTCGTGGACGTTCCCGGCCACGAGCGCTTCGTCCACACCATGGTCGCCGGCGCAAGCGGCGTCGACTTCGTCATGCTCGTGGTTGCGGCCGATGACGCCGTGAAGCCCCAGACCCTCGAACATCTGGCGATCATCGACATTCTCGGCATCGATCGGGGCGTCGTCGTGCTGAGCAAGGCCGATCTTGCCGACGACGATCGTCGTGCCGAAGCCTCCGCGCAGATCCGCGATGTTCTCGCTGGCACAGTGCTGGCCGAGTGTCCGATCATTCCCGTTTCCGTTGTCACGGGTGAAGGGATCGAGACGCTGAAGCAGCACCTGCGAATGGCAGCCGCAGCCCAGCGGGAGCGGGACGACGCCGGGCTCTTTCGCATGTCGGTCGATCGCAGCTTCACCCTTTCCGGCGCGGGCACCGTGGTGACGGGGACCGTTCTCTCCGGAACCGTATCCGTCGGCGATCAGGTTAACGTCAGTCCCTCAGGGCGCATGGCCCGCGTGCGGTCGATCCATGCCCAGAACCGCGCCGCGGAGCGCGGCGTCGCGGGTCAGCGCTGCGCGCTCAACCTGACGGGCGAGGGGATTTCCAGGGACAGCATCGCGCGAGGCGATATGGTGCTCGCTCCCGAGCTGCATGCGCCGACCGATCGGATCGATGCGAGCCTGCGCATTCTCGCGAGCGAGAGGAAGCCTGTCGGCCAGTGGTTTCCCGTCCGGCTGCATCATGCGGCGGTGGAGGTCGGAGCGCGGATCGTTCTGCTGGAGGACGGTCCCATCCAGCCTGGCGAAAGGACGATGGTCCAGCTTGTCCTCGACCGCCCCATCGCCGCTGCGGTCCAGGATGCTTTCGTCCTGCGCGATACCTCGGCCCAACGCACCATCGGCGGCGGCTTCTTCATCGACCTGCGCGCACCCGCGCGTCATCGGCGCGGGGACGAGCGTCGTGCGCAGCTTTCGGCCCTCGCAGAGGCCGATCCTGCCGATGCCATGCGCGGTCTCGCGAACGTGCACCCGTATTATTTCGACGTCTCGACTCTCGTCCGGGACAGGGCTATGTCGCTTGCGGCCGCAAGCGACATAGCCGACAGCCTCCACCTTGTACGCCTGACGGCAGGTCGAATGATCCTCGCGCTGGCAGAGCAACGCTGGCAGGCCTTCGAGGCCGGGCTTGTCGGCATTCTCAGCGCATTCCACATCGATAATCCCGATCTTCAGGGCATGGGGCTCGAGCGGCTGCGCCTTCAATGCGAGCCGCGCCTGCCCGCGCCGGCCTTCCGCGCCGCGCTGCTGGCTCTTGTCGCGATGGACCGGGTCAAGATCGACGGGTCATGGGTGCGGCTTCCAGGTCATGAAGTGCGCCTCGACGAGCACGAAGAGCATCTGTGGGATGCGGTTCGGCCGCTCCTTGGCGGCGAAGAGCGCTTTAGGCCTCCGCGCGTACGTGACATCGCGGGTCTGCTAGGCACCGAGGAGGGCGAGATCCGCTCTCTCTGCAAGCTGCTCGGCCGGATGGGGCGGCTCGACGAGGTGGCGCACGATCATTTTTTCATGCGAGACACCGTCGCGGAGATGGTCGGGATCGTACACGATCTCAGCCGGCAGGCGCCTGACAGGCAATTCACCGCTGCGCAATTTCGCGACTGCGTGCAAAACGGACGCAAGGTCGCGATCCAGATCCTCGAATTCTTCGACCGCCATGGCGTCACCTTGCGCCGCGGCGATCTTCGTCGCATCAATCCGCATCGGCTGGATCTCTTTCGCGCGATTCAGCCGTCCGGAGCATCGTGCGAAGAGGTGGGAACCGGTCCTTCGCGACCAACGATGCTCCATCAAGCAGATGGAGCAAGCATTCTGAGCCCGTCAGAATGTTTGCTCTAAAAACGATCATGGAGGAGAAGCGTCCCCGGTGGGGCGTCCGGACTTCAAATCCGGGTGGGGCCGCGAGCCGGTCTTAGGTGGGTTCGACTCCCACTCTCTTCCGCCATCATCGGCCGCTTCGGCGCAGACCCGAAGTTAGCCTCTTGTCAGCGTGGCGCGGTGCAGCCGCCGGATGACGCAGCAGGCGCTGCCGCCGCGCTCTTCATCGGATCGAGGCCGCTTGCCGTCTTGGGATGATCCGAGGGCGATTCCGGTGTGGGCCCCTTCGGCGCGGTACCGATGAAAGACCCGCCGAGACCGCCGGTCCAGCCGGTCGACCCCGCCGTCCCCGGCGATGTGCCGGAGGCGTGATTGCCCTGATCGGGTGCCGTGGCTGCCGTGGTCGCGGGCTCTTCCGGGCAAGGATTCTGTGCTGCCGTTTGCGCCCAGGAGGGCGTCGAAAGGCCGATGGCCGCGACGGCAAGGATCAGGGAAGCACGCATGCCTCGACCTCCACTAGCTTGAGTTCTCGGAGCAACGTGGCGACGCAAGGCGGGTTCCGGAAAATCCCTAAATCACCTTGATCTGCGAAGGCCCCGCCTCCGCCCGGCCGATGATCCGGGCGGATGGATAGCCGGCCTCGACGATGCGTCCCAGAATCTGCTCCGCCCGATCCGGCGCGCAGGCCAAAAGAAGCCCGCCCGATGTCTGGGGATCGGTCAGAATCTGCCTCTGCCACAGCTCGAATCCCTCGGGCAGCAGGACCGCATCCCCATAGCTGTCCCAGTTGCGGGTCGACGCTCCTGTGATATAGCCCGCTCGGGCAAGCGGCGCAGCTTCGCCGAACAGGGGAAGAGCGGCGTGATCGATGGTGACGGTCAAGCCCGACCCGCGCGCCATCTCCAAGCCATGGCCGAGAATGCCGAAGCCGGTGACGTCGGTGATGGCATGGATATCGGGATCCCGCGCAAGCTCGGTGCCGATCCTGTTCAGGAGAGTGACCGAGTTCAGCATCTCCGCATAAGCGTCCGTGGAGAGCGCGTCTTTCTTGAAGGCGGCCGAATAGATGCCGACGCCGAGAGCCTTCGTCAGGATCAGCGCATCTCCCACCTTGGCGCCGCTGTTGCGGCGGATGTCCCCGGGCTTCGCCGTCCCGATCACCGCAAGTCCATAGACCGGTTCGGGGCAGTCGATGGAATGGCCGCCGGCCACGGGAATTCCGGCCTCGGCGCAGATCGCCGCACCGCCTTTCAGGATCTCGCGAACGGTTGCGGGCGCAATCTTGCCGAGCGGCATGCCGAGGATCGCGAGCGCCATGATCGGACGCCCGCCCATCGCATAGACGTCGGAAATGGCGTTGGTTGCGGCGATGCGTCCGAAATCGAACGGATCGTCCACCATGGGCATGAAGAAATCCGTGGTCGCGATGATGCAGGTTTCGTCGTCCAGCTTCCAGACCGCCGCATCGTCCGCCGTTTCGGTGCCGACGAGGAGTTGCTGGAACGGCCCTGCAACCGGCTGCTCGGAGAGGAGTTGCTGGAGAACGGCCGGCGCCAGTTTGCAGCCGCAGCCGCCGCCATGGGACAAATGACTGAGCCGAACATTTTGCGTGTCCATCGAAGAGTCCTCCGGTCCATGTCCATGGTTCCAGACCCGCGCGGATTATGCAAACCGTTCGACGGCTCCGCTTCGCCGGGTTGGGTTCGGGGCCTTGCGTCCGGTGGGTGAATTGGCCCTAATACGGCGGCTGTCAGGCGCATTTCCATGAGGGCGTTCGAGCGGGTCAGTCGGGGAGGAATTTGTGGTGCCGGGTGATCGCAGCGAGTCCGGTGATACGATCGGCAGGTCGCGTGACGACGGGCTGCAGGGATCGCGCGACCAAAGCCATTTCCTCCCAGCTTCGCCGCTGGACGATCCGCGGAACCCCACGGCTGTGGAGGCACCGGCGACGGTGATCGCCTTCGAGGATGGCGAACCGCACCGAGGAACAAGAGCGATCCCCTCCGAAGTTCCGGTCAATCTGGTCTATGGCGGCGTTCCGTTCGCCGTGATGATGACGACGCCCTCGGATCTTGAGGACTTCGCATTTGGCTTCAGCCTGACCGAAGGCGTGATCCAGGATCCTGCCGATATCCGGGCCATGCGTATCGAGCCCGACGAGCGCGGCCTTCGCCTTGTCATCGAGCTGACGTCGAACAGGCTGCACGAACATCTGGCGCGAAAGCGCGCCCTGTCGGGACGAACGGGCTGCGGCTTGTGCGGCATCGACGACCTGAAGGCGCTGCCTCACGCTCGGCAGCCCGAAGGGAGCGCGCCGGGCATCGCGTTATCCGCCATCCGCTCCGCGCTGGCTGCCCTTGACCGTGAGCAGGCCCTGAACGAACTGACCCATGCCGTGCACGCGGCCGCCTGGGCCGATCTTAACGGAACGATCCGGTTCGTCCGCGAGGATGTCGGCCGGCACAATGCGCTCGACAAGCTGATCGGCGCGGCTTGTCGCGCAGGCACGAAGCCGGACAGCGGCTTCGTCATCGTCACCAGCCGCTGCTCCTTCGAGCTGGTGGAGAAGGTGGCCGCGTTCGGCGCGAGAACGCTCGTCGCAATCTCGGCACCGACCGCGCTTGCCCTGGAGCGGGCCCGGCTTCTCGACATCACGCTCGTCGGCATCGCCCGCCGCGATTCCGTGACCGTTTTCCACGGCCTCGAGCGGATCGGTGTCGGGAACGGCATGGACGATCAGGAAAGCCCGTAGAAGCGCTGCGCCGTCGCGCCGAAAACGGCGTCCTTCTCCTGTGCGGAGAGCGAGGCCGTGAGCTCGTTCGCCCATTGCCACCATGCGGCATAGGGGCTGCGCAGGGTGCAGACCGGCCAGTCGCTGCCGAACATGAGGCGCTGCGGCCCGAACATCTCGAGGAGAGCCTGAACGGCAGGCACAAGTGCTTCCTTCGAGACCTGACCCCGGCACTCCGTCACGAGGCCCGAGAGCTTGCAATGGACATGCGGGATCGCCGCCAGAGCCGCCATGTCCTTGTGCCAGGAATCCAGGCTCTCGCCGATATGCGGCTTGGCGCCGTGATCGATGACGATCGGCAGATCCGGATGGCGCTCAATCATGCGCAGGAGATTGGGCAGATGCCGGGGCAGGACCAGCGCGTCGAAGCGCAGGCCGAGATCGACGATCGCGCGATAGACGGGGCTAAGCTCGCGCTTCAGCATCCAATCGTCGTCGGGGATGTCCTGCAGCATGGGGCGGATGCCGCGAAGCGCCGTGTCGGTGGCGAGGCCTTCCAGCTCGTCGACGGCATCGGGCGCGAGCATGTCGATCCAGCCGACAACGCCTTTGACCCTCTTCTCGCTTTTCGCAACCGCCAGAAGATAGCGGGTTTCCGCCACGGTTGGAGCAGCCTGGACCAGGACGGCACCATCGATGCCGGCTGCATCCCAGGCGGCGCGCACGTCGTCGATGCCGAAATCGCGATAGAGGGGTTTTAGGTCCGGCGTCAGCCAGCCGTAATCCCCGCGCGACACTTGCCAGACATGCATATGGGAATCGATGCGCGGAGCGTGAGCCATCTGTCGCCTGTCCTGGCATTATGCCTGCGGGAATGTGCGGCCTGCAATTCGTGACAGAGATCGCAGGCCGTGTCGACGGGCGGAAGACGGGGCTTCTTCAGGTCCGGCGGCCGAGCACCATGTAGGCGGCGGCGGTCCAGGAGAAGGTGTCGCCGCCGAGGCCCTCGCCGGTGGTCGGATCGAAATACTCGCAGAAGCCGACCTTCTCGATCGCCTGCACGGTGCCGCTCTCGATGCGGTGGGCAAGGTCCTCGGCACCGTTCAGGCGCAGGCCGTCCGCGATGAGCCAGTTGACCACCGCCCAGACCGGGCCGCGCCAGTAGCGCTTCGGCTCGAAGGCGGGCGAGAAGGCGGGCGTCGAAGGAACGCCGACGACCATGTTTTTGAGCCAGCGCTCGATCTCCGCGGTGACGGCCGAGCGCTGCGCCTCGTCGAGCGTAATCGCCGCGAGCGGGATGAAGGCGGCCTGCGTCGGCGTGTCGATGTCCTGTCCCGAGATCAGGTCGCGATTGACGAAGCGCGACAGGTCCGGTCGCCATTGGCGGGAGAGTCCTGCAAGAAGCCTTTCATGCATGCCCTTCAGCTCGGCCTTCTCCGCGTCGCTGCCGAAGACTTTCGCGAGATGCATGAGATCGGCGGTCGAGCGCGCCAAGGTTCCGGTCATCTGCACGTCGGCGACCTTGAAGGGCGCCGCCGTCCATTGCCGCTTCGGATCCCAGCCGCACGCGCGATAGGTGTCGACGATATGGATGAAGCGCTGATAATCCTCGTCGCGCGGACGCATGGAGGCATCCACATGACCCGTATCCTTGCGGCGGATCGCTGTCGTCGTGGTCGTGGGCACGCGGGCGAGCGCTTCGTCCCAGGCCGGCGAGTTGTCGCTGCCGCTCTCCCAGGGGTGAAGGATTGCAACAACGCCGGTTCCGTCCGGATCGCGCGCCGAAAGCCACCAGCGATGTGAGCGCAGGGCGGCCTGGAACAGAGCCTTGGTGCGCTCCTTCGTGCCGTCCGTCCCGCTTGCGCGTGCAGCCTCGTGCACATGGCGCAGAGCCATGCCGAAGACCGGCGGCTGCGTGATGCCCGAGGTCGGGACGCGGTGCCGCGTGCCCCATACGTCCGGGCCGGGGAAATAGGTATCGCTCGGCGCGTGGAACACGATGTGCGGGATCATGCCGTCATCCCACTGGCCCTCGATCAGCCGCTCCAGCTCACGATAGGCGCGGTCCACATCGAAGAGGGCAAAGCCCATGGCGACGAAGGCGGAATCCCAGTTCCACTGGAACGGATAGAGCCTGTCGGTGGGAACGGTGTAGCCGCCGCGATCGTTGCGCGCGAGAATGGCGCGCGCGGCCTCTTCCTTCGGAAGCGTGGTCATCTCAAATATCCTTCAACTACTGAATTCAAGCCCGGGCGATGGCGCGTCCGGTCGAGCCGTCGATCCAGGTCACGCGGGACGGGTCGACGTTGAGGCCGACGCGTTCGCCGGCATTCACTTTTGCCGTCGGCGGCGCGACGATGCGGGCGAGTTGCCCGTCGATGGCACCCGTCAGCAGCAGGTGCGAACCCATCGGCTCGACCACGCGCACGTCGAAGGGGATGCCGGAGCCGTTGGGGCTGAGGGCCGCATCCTCGCCGCGCAAGCCGAGCTCCAGATCCTTGCCCGCCATGGGACATGGGAGCGCGGCCTCGCCGATCCGCGCCGTGCCGCCGCTGCACGCAACCTTGATGAAGTTCATCGGCGGCGAGCCGATGAAGCCGCCGACGAAGCGAGTGGCGGGCGTGGCGTAGATCTCGAGCGGCGAGCCGATCTGGTCGATCTTGCCGCCATACATCACGGCGATGCGGTCGGCGAGGCCCATGGCCTCGGTCTGGTCGTGGGTCACGTAGATCGTCGTCGTGCCGGCCTCGCGCAGAACCGCCTTCAGCTCCGTGCGCATCTCGAGCCGTAGCAGCGCATCGAGATTGGAGAGCGGTTCGTCCATGAGCAGCACGGCGGGCTCGACGGCGAGCGCGCGCGCCACCGCCACGCGCTGGCGCTGGCCGCCGGAGAGTTTCGCCGGGTAGCGGTCGAGATAGCTCTCGATATGGAGCAGGGCCGCCGCGCGCTCGACCTTGCGCTTCACATCGGCTTGAGAGGCTTTCTGCATCCTCAGGCCGAAGGCGACGTTCTCGAACACGGTCATGTGCGGGAAGACGGCGTAGTTCTGAAAGACCATCGCGAGGCCGCGCTTGCGCGGGGCAAGGTCGCTCACATCCTGCCCGCCGATGACGACGCGGCCCGAGGTCTGCGTCTCGAGGCCCGCGATGATGCGAAGCAACGTGGTCTTGCCGCAGCCCGAAGGGCCAAGCAGGGCGACGAACTCGCCGTCGTTCACGGTGAGAGACACTTCCTGCAGGGCGCGGAAGGAGCCGAATTCCTTGACCACGCGATCGATGACGATATCAGCCATGGGACGATCCGTTACTTGCTGGCAATGCCCCACACCGCGAACAAATATCTTCTGACGGCGAAGATGAAGAGCACGGAGGGGATGATGAGGATGAAGCCGCCGGCGAAGCGGTAATGGAGCGGGCTCTCGGCGAGGATGCGCAGCAGATACGCGGTGAGCGTCCGCTCGCGCACGGTGAGGATCGAGGCCGCAAAAACCTCGTTCCACGAGATCACGAAGGCGAAGATGGCGGTGGCTGCAAGGCCCGGGAGCGCAAGCGGCAGGATCACCTTGATGAAGGCCTGGAAGCGCGTGCAGCCGAAGACCCAGGCCGCCTCCTCGTATTCGCGCGGGATGCCCATGAACAGGCTCTGCGTGACGAGCGCCGCGAAGGGAAGCGCCAGCACCGTATGAATGAGCGAGACGCCGAAGGGCGTGTCGTAGAGACCCAGACGGATGAACGAAACCGTGAGCGGCAGCGCCAGGATGGCGAGCGGGAAGGCGCGGGTGAGCAGGACGAGCAGGCGATAGGCATTCTGCCCGCGGAAGGTGTAGCGCGCCAGGGCATAGCCGGCGGGCGCGCCGAGCGCGATGGAGAACACCACCGTCAGCCCCGCCGCGATGAGCGAGTTGAGCAGCGCATTGAACACGCCTTCGATGGCGAGGAACTGGCTCATCGCCGCGAAGGACAGGTCCGACGGCCAGATCGATTTCGGCCAGCGGAACACGCCGAGCCGGCCGCCGAAGGCGCCGAGCGCGACGAGATAAATCGGCACCAGCACCCAGGCGATCAGCACCGCAAGGCCGGTCCAGAGCAGCAGGCGGCGTGCGGAGGGAAGCGCCATGGCGCGGTTCTTCGCAGGCGAGGTGAGGTCGGCAGCCGTGGTCGTCATGGGAGCTGCTCCGGACGCGTTCTCAGCACGCGCAGGTAAACGGCGGTGGCGGCGAGCGAGATCGCCATGATGAGCACCGCGTAAGCCGCGGCGACGCCGTAATTCTGGTTGTCGTTCTGCCAGACATAAGCCTCGCCGGCGAGAACGGGGAAGTTGCGCCCGCCGAGCGCATAGACCACGGCGAAGACTTCGAAGGCGAGCACCGTGCGCAGGATCAGCGCCGATTGCAGGCTGGGCTTGAGGAGCGGCAGGGTGATCCGGGTGAAGCGCGTCCAGGGCCTGGCGCCGAAGATCTCGGCGGCCTCGGCGAATTCCTTCGGGATCAGCTGCAGGCCGGCGATCAGGATCACCAGCACGATGGCCGTGGCGCGCCAGAGCTCGGCGAGCACGATGGCGAAGAACAGGGCGACCGGCGTCTCCTGCGAGAGCCAGCCGACAGGCCCTTGGATGAGGCCTAGCGCATAGAGCGCGGAGTTGAGATAGCCGGTGTTCTGCAACAGCGCGAGCCAGGCGAGGCCTGCCGCGAGATCCGAGATGCCGAGCGGGATGGTGAGCACCCAGAGGACGAGATCGCGGCCCTTGTCGAGCTTCGTCACCATGGTGGCCATGGCGAGTGCCAGCACCACCTGGAGCGGCACGACCACGAGGGTGAGCAGGAACGTGTTCTTGACGGCGAGCGCGAAGTTCAGGTCGCCGGCCATGCGCCGGTAATTCTCCAGCGACAGGCCATCGCCCGCCGAGACCGACAGCCACACCGTCTGCACCAGCGGCACGAGAAACAAAGCCGCGAGAAAGATGACGGACGGCGCGATCAGCGCGTAGGGAATCCAGGATGTGCGCGCAGGCATGGAAAGCCGCTCCACTCGCGATGGATGGCCCGGCGAAACGTTTTTCGCCGGGCTTTTGCTGTCTTACTGAACGGCGCAGGCGCCCTGGCTCGGCTTGTCGGGCGCCCAGCACGGCGCGCCGGTTTCCTTCATGAGCGCATCGAGCACTTTTGCTTGAGCCTCGAGCACGTCCTTCACCGGCTCGTTGCGCAAAACGATGCGCTGGAACGAGTCCATGTAGACCTTGTTGAACTCGCCGCCCTTGGCGCCGAGGCCGACGGGCAGGAGCGAGACGAGCGCATCCTTCGCGTTCTGCGTCGCGGCGACGGCGCCGGCGAGTGCCTTGATGCCGGGCGCGAGATCCGGCGGCAGCTCGGCCTTCACGACCGGGAAGAAGCCGACTTCGGCGGCGGTCGCGAGCTGCGTCGCCGGCTTCGTCATGTGCTCGATCACCGCCACGGCACCGGCGCGGTTCGGCGCGTCCTTCGGAATCGCGAGGCCGGCGATCACCGGCATGTAGCCGCGCCCCTTCGGACCCGCTGGCGCCGGGAAGGCGACGAACTGGTCGGGCTGCAGGGTGAGCGCTTCCTTCACGCGGGCGATGTGATCCCACGCGACCCATACTTCGCCGGCAAGCAGCGGCTCCTGCATGAAGTTGTAGTTGGTGGAATTGGGATTCGACACCGCCCAGATCTCTTTCAGCGCGTTCCAGCCGACTTCCGCGTCGGGCGACTTGAAGGTCGTCACCACGCCGCCGGTGAAGGACGGGTAGAAATAGCCCTGGAAGAAGCGCGGCAGCAGGCCCGTGGGGCCGGCCGGGAAGCCGAGGCGGCGCTGGCCGGTCTTGTCGACGATGTTCTTGCCCCATTGCTGCAGCTGGGCATAGGTGAGGCTGTTGATGTCGGCGCCGGCGGGCAGGTATTGCAGCGCCTGCTTGTTGGCGACCATCACGTAGGTCGCCTGCATCCACGGGATGTATTGCTGCTGTCCCGTGCCGAGCTTGCCGAGCTCCATCAGGCCTGCGGGAATGCCGCGATCGGTCAACTTCGCGGCGACATCGTCGACGGGCTGGAGATCGGCCGGCACATGCGGCTGCAACTCGCCGTGCAGCGCGCCGACGACGCTCGCCGTGCGTTTTCCCGCCTGCGTTTCGGCCTTCATGCGCACCGCGAAGGCGGGCGGCTCGTCGACCACATAGGTGACCTTGCCGGGAATCCCTTTCAGCAGGACTTCACGGACTTTGGTCGCCTCCTCGATGGGGCGAAGCTGCGTCGAGTAGAAAATGGTTTCCTGCGCCTGCGCGACGGTCATCCCTCCCAAAAGGGCAGTCGCGGCGACAATGGCGCGAAGCGATACCGGATGCGTCATGTCCTTCCTCCATCGGTCCCTTTTTGGTGCCGCTCGATCCGGGGCCGGAAGATCGAGGGCATCATTCTCAGCTGGCCGGTCCGTGGGTTAACCGCGGAACCTGCCGAACCGGCAGAATTGTTTGCAGCTCGCCGGCCTCGCGGCCGCCAAGCCGTGCGATCAGCATCTCCGCCAATTGCCGGCCGACATCGGGGGCTGCGATCTCCATGCTCGAGAGCGGCGGATCGGTGAAGGCGGCGGAGGGCAGATTGTCGTGCCCGATCACGGCGATCTCGCGTCCGGCGACGAGGCCTCGCTCCTTCAGAGCGCTCAGCGCGCCGATGGCCATGCTGTCGGTGGCGCACAGAAGCGCGGTGGGCGGCGTGCTTTGCTGCAGCAGCCATTGCGCCGCCTCGTAGCCGCCTGATTCCGTCGGCTGCGCGGTATATTCGAGCCGCTCACCGGCGTCGGCTTCATCGAGCGCCTTCTGCCAGCCCTTACGGCGCAGATGGGCGAAGGTGAAATCCTGCGGCGCGGCGATGTGAGCGATGCGTCGATGGCCGAGCGATCCGAGCTGCCGCGCGGCATCGCGGAAGCCGGCCTCGCCGTCGCCGTCGATGAAGGCGTGCTCGTCGGATCGCGCAGTGCGGCCATGGGTGACGAAGGGGATGCCGCGCTCCTTCAGGAAGGCGACACGCTCGTCCTCTAGCCTTGTCCGCACCACGATCACCGCATCGGCGCGCCGTCCGTCGAGAAGCCGCCGGTAGGTGTCCATCTCGCCGGCGCGGCCGGCGGTCGGCAGCAGCATCAGGTCGAGGCCCTCCTCGGCGAGCCTCTGGCCGCAGGCGGCGAGCATGTTGAGGAAGATCGGCGGGCCGAACCGGCCCGGCTCCGTCGGCAGGGTCACCGCCACCGCCTCGGCCTTGCGCCGCCGCAGGCTGCGGGCGGCCGGGTTCGGCCGGTAATTCATGGCCTGGGCCGCCGCCTCGACGCGCTTGCGGGTCGCCGGCGCCACGTCCGAATAGCCGTCGAGCGCCCGCGACACCGTCGTGATCGACAGGCCGAGCGATTGCGCGAGCAGCTTCAGGTTCGACACAGGGCGGGCACCTTCCTTGTGTGCCAGCATCATTCTCCAAAACGTTTTGGGAAGTCAATATTCCCAGACTAGATCGTTGGTATAGAGTTGAAGGTCGTGGGATGCCTCCGGCGCAAGTGTCTTGAGCGGGAGGACGCTGCATGCGTGTCCATCATCCCCGGGCTTGTCCCGGGGACCCACGTCTTCGAGACCGGCATCCTCGCCCTCCCATGTCGTCACCTCCCCGGACTTGTTCCGGGGATCAGTGCCGGTGACCTCGACGCGGTGAGGCGCCGCGCCTCCCAAGACGTGGGTGGCCGGACCAAGTCCGGCCATGACGGCTGCGGGTGTTCGATCTGTTTTTGTCAAAGAGCCAGCACCTTTTGGCCCGCAGCGGGTGCTGCGAGCCGTCAAGGTCGAGGGAGGCGCGAATGGCAGCCCGGCTCGCTTTTGTGTGTGAAATGCTCAGAGCCGGCTTGCTCGTCGCACACGGTTTGTTTCAGCGGACCCGGATCAAGCCCGGGCCGGCCACCCGCGATCACCGGCTTGCGAGGCCTGCGGCGGGACCGCTCTCCGCCCCGTTCTTGCGACGCCTCGCGAGCGCGCCCCTCGCCGGGCGGGGATGGCGAATGATATAGCCGAGCTTGACCATTCCGCCAAGAACAAAGAGAGAACGTAACGTTGCTTGCGCTCACCCCGTCTCAACACCCTTCCGCGTCATGGCCGGGCTTGTCCCGGCCACCCACGTCTTGGACCCACAACGCTGCACAAGACGTGGATACCCGCGACAAGCGCGGGCATGACGGGAGAGGGGGCCGTGCGCGACCCTGACGCCCCCTCTCCCGGCTCACCGGCGTTCGCCACCCTCCCCCGCAGAGGGGGGGAGGGTTCGCGCGGTGCGTCATGGCCATCCCGATCGAACAAGCGCCTCACCTCACCGAATCGGGATCACCGGCACAAGGCCGGTGATGACGTGGGCGGGGCGTTCGATGGCCTCACGCCTTCCGCTGCCAGCGCCCGCGCTCGTCCTGCTGCCAATAGGTCGCGTCGTGCCCCCCCTCTTTCACCGCCCGCCACTGGTCGCGGGCGAAGGCGAGGGCCTGGACGTCGTTGCCGTCGAAGAGGATCGCCAGCCTCTCGTAGGATGCGATGTCCGCGGGCAGTTCGGCGCCCTCGACGAGGAAGCGGATGGAGGCGCCGTTGGGGTTTTCGCCCGACATGGCGATGAGGATCGGCTGGTCGGCCGCGTGAGCCTCGCGGTCGGTTCCATGCGGTACGAAGCTCTCGTCGGTGAAGGTCCACAGATGATCGTCGAGCGCCGACATGCGCTCCTCCGTGGTCACCTGCACCACCGCCCGCCAGCCCCGCTCCAGCGTCTTCTGCAGGAGCGTGGGCAGTACGGCCTCGAGCGGCTGATGCTGGAGATGATAGAAAAGGATTTCGGCCATTATTTCATCGTCATCCCGGACGGAGCGTAGCGCAGATCCGGGATCGCCAACAGGATCAGGCGCCATTCTCGTATAGCGATCCCGGGTTCCACTGACGCGGCCCCGGGATGACGCACTTTACGGTTCACGCCTCGTAGTGATCGCGCACGAGCCGGTCGAGGAGACGCACGCCCCAGCCCGAGCTCCAGCCCTTGTTGATCTCGGTCGCGGGCGAGCCCATGGCCGTGCCGGCGATGTCGAGATGGGCCCAGGGCACGTCGTTGACGAAGCGCTGGAGGAGCGCCGCCGCGGTGCTCGATCCGCCGAAGCGGCCGGCCGAGTTCTTCATGTCGGCGAACTTCGACTCGATCATCTTGTCGAATTCGGGCCCGAGCGGCATGCGCCACACGCGCTCGCCGGTCGCCTTGCCCGCAGCGGTGAGGCGCTCCGACAGTTCGTCGTTGTTCGAGAACAGGCCTGCATATTCCTGGGCGAGCGCCACGAGAATCGCACCGGTCAGGGTCGCGAGATCGATCATGAACTTGGGCTTGAACCGATCCTGCACGTACCAGAGCACGTCGGCGAGCACGAGGCGCCCCTCGGCATCGGTGTTGATGATCTCGATGGTCTGCCCGGACATGGTCGTCACGATGTCGCCCGGGCGCTGGGCGTTGCCGTCCGGCATGTTCTCGACGAGGCCGATGGCGCCGACGACGTTGGCCTTGGCCTTCCGGCTCGCCAGCGCATGCATGAGGCCGACGACGCAGGCCGCGCCCGCCATGTCGCCCTTCATGTCTTCCATGCCGGCGCCCGGCTTGATCGAGATGCCGCCCGAATCGAACACCACACCCTTGCCGATGAAGGCGATGGGCTGCTCGCCCGCCTTGCCGCCGTTCCAACGCATGATGGCGACCCGGCCGCCGCGCACAGAGCCCTGCGCCACGCCAAGAAGGGCCTGCATGCCCAGTTTCTTCATGGCCCTGTCGTCGAGGATCTCGACCTCGACGCCGAGCTTGGTGAGCGCCTGGGCGCGGGCGGCAAATTCCTGCGGCCCAAGCACGTTCGGCGGCTCGTTGACGAGATCGCGGGCGATGATCACGCCCTGCTGGACGCCCTCCCGCGCCTTGTAGACCTTCTTGACCGCGGCGGGATCGGCCACGCTGAAGACGAGGCGGCCGCCGGTCTTGGCGGTATCATCGTCCTTCTTCTTGGTCTTGTAGCGGTCGAAGCTGTAGCGGCGCAGCTGCGCGCCGAGCGCCATGTCGGCCACGGCGTCCGGCGTCACATTGGTGCCGGGCAGATCCAGGACGGCGGTC
Source organism: Microvirga zambiensis WSM3693 (assembly GCF_016735695.1). Classification (GTDB taxonomy): domain Bacteria; phylum Pseudomonadota; class Alphaproteobacteria; order Rhizobiales; family Beijerinckiaceae; genus Microvirga; species Microvirga zambiensis. The sequence goes on from NZ_JAERQD010000001.1 coordinate 147,171, forward strand.
GCGAGCTTGCCGTTCAGCTTGCCCGCGATCAGGCCGCCGAGCTGGACGAAATCCAGGGCCGCCCGTTCCTTTTCGCCGCCGATTCCGACCACGATCAGCCGATCCACCGGCAGACCCGCCGGAACGACGATGGACATGGCCGACTTCGCCTTGCCCTTGAAATTCTCGGCCGCGGCAGCCTTCGCGATGAGATCGACCGCCTTCGCGCCGAGCTGTTTGGCGACGGTGGATGTCGGCTTGAGATCCTCCCCGACGAACACGATGAGATCGCCGGATTGGACCTTGCCGGGGCCCTGGAAGTCGATCTTGAAGCTATCGGCCATGAAATCCTCTTTGTTTCGATGCAGATTGCCGGTCTTCGGGCCGGCTGCGATGCGGACATGCCGTGCGGATGCCTGGGACATATATCATATTGCGAGCTTGGGCACGGGGAAGCTGCCGTCAAATCGGCGCAATCTCGGGCTGTTGAAAACGGCGATCTTGCCTGAGATCATGTGACACGATACCCAGGGCGTCACCGCCCGGGGGCGAAGGGCTTCATGACACTTCTCGAACGATACATCCTGAAAATCACCTTCAGTGCCTTCGCCGCGTGCCTGGTCGCCCTCACGGGGGTGATCTGGATCACGCAGGCCCTTCGCGAGCTCGATCTCCTGACCGGCAAGGGGCAGACCCTCTTCATCTTCCTCACCGTCACCGGCCTGTCCCTGCCGGCGCTGATCAGCGTGATCGCGCCCGTCGCCCTGTTCCTGGCGACCCTCTACACGCTGAACAGGCTGAACGGGGATTCGGAACTGATCGTCATGAGCGCCGGCGGGATGCCGCCGCAACGCCTGCTGCGGCCCTTCCTGGTCCTGGCGACCTTCGTCTGCCTCATCGTGGGGGTCATCTCGATTTATCTGATGCCGGCGAGCTTCCAGGAGCTGCGGCAGCTGTTCACGAAGATCAGGGCGGATTTCGTGGGGACCATGGCCAAGGAGGGCCAGTTCATTACGCTCGAGAACGGCTTCACCTTCCATTACCGGGAAAAATCCGGGGACGCGCTGCTCGGGATCTTCATGGAGGATCTCCGGGAGAAGGACAAAGCCATCGTCTATCTCGCCGAGCGGGGCCAGACGGTCGAGCAGAACGGAAACGCCTATCTCGTGCTGCAGAAGGGCAGCGTCCAGCGCAAGGAAGCGAACAGCCGAGATTCGTCCATCGTCGCCTTCGAGCGCTATGCGGTCGACCTGTCGGCCTTCAACAAGGAAGGCGGCGATGTGGTCTACAAGCCGCGCGAGCGCAGCACGACCCAGCTCCTGTTCCCGGACAAGGGTGAACTCATGTACCAGGAGCAGCGCGGGCGCTTCCGGGCCGAGTTGCACGACCGCCTGTCCTCCTGGCTCTATCCGCTGGCCATGATGATGATCGCGTTCGTCGGGCTCGGCGAGGCCCGCACCACGCGCCAGGGACGAGGCATCGCCATCGCCGGCGCCGTCGTGGCGATCGTGCTCATGAGAATCCTCGGCTTTGCCGCGTCGAGCGCCGTCGCGCGCACGCCGTTCGCAGTGGCGGCGATCTACGGCGTGCCCCTGGTCGCCATTTTCATCAGCCTGCTGCTGATCCTGAAAGGGCCCGCCATGCGCTCGGCCCAGGCCAGGATCCATGCGGCTTTCCGCAGCCTGATCCCATCGCGCTCGCCCGCACCCCAGAAGGCCTGACCATGCTGATCGGCCGCACCCTCGGTGCCTATTTCTCACGACAGTTTCTTAAGACTATTTTCCTGGTTTTCGCGACTGTCTTCACCCTCGTCTACACCCTCGACTTCGTGGAGCTCATGCGCCGGGCGGGCGACGCCCCCGGAGCGACGACCGGAGCGATCGCGCAGCTCGCCCTCTTCCGAACGCCGGCCATTGCCGAGCAGGTGATGCCCTTCGCCATCCTGTTCGGCAGCATGGCTGCCCTCCTCCAGCTCAGCCGAAAGCTCGAGCTGGTGGTGGCACGGGCGGCCGGAATCTCCGCCTGGCAGTTCCTGCAGCCCGGGCTCCTGATCGCCCTCCTGATCGGGATCCTCTCGGTCACGGTCTACAACCCGGTCTCGGCGAATCTGAAGCAGCGCGCATCGTCCCTGGAATCGGAGATCTTCTCGCGCAACGTCCAGACCCGGGAAAAGCCGATCTGGATCCGGCAGAGAAGCCAGGACGGGCAGGCCATCTTCCGCGCCAACGGCTCGGCGGTCGACTCGGCCACCCTTTTCGGGGTGACGGTCTATGCCTTCGACGATGCGGGAGCCTTCACGCACCGCGTCGAGGCCAAGGAAGCGACCCTGCATGACGGCTTCTGGGAGCTGAAGGAAGCAAGGATCCTCTCGGCCACCGAGGAGCCTCAAACTCACGACCGTTACCTGATCGCCTCCACGCTCCAGCCGTCGCAGGTTCGACAGAGCTTCGTCGACCCCGATGCGGTCCCCTTCTGGGACCTCAAGGAGACCATCGATCGGATGCAGAAGGCGGACCTCAATACCACCACCTATGCCCTTCATTATGATCTGCTTTTAGCCCGCCCGCTGCTGTTCATCGCCATGGTTTTCGTGGCCGCATCCGTATCGTTAAGATTCTTTAGATTTGGTGGTGTAGCGATGATGGTTCTGGGTGGCGTCGCAGCCGGGTTCGTGCTTTATGTCGCCACTGAGCTTATGGCGGAGCTTGGGGCCGCTGGAATCATCAGTTCGCTTGTTGCAGCCTGGTTCCCTGCTGTAGTAGGCAGTCTGCTGGGCACCTTGGCTTTGTTGTACCAAGAGGACGGCTGACCGTCCTCGACGAGAATGTGTTTTGAAGGAGTGGGGATGCGGCGGCTTAAGGCAACGATCGCAATGTCTGCGGTCGCAGCGGCTCTGTCAGCTGCTGGGTCTATGCCGGCCCTCGCTCAGGCGACCCTGAACGAGGCCATCGGCGCCCGCGCCCAATCCGGCTCGGGCCAGGACCGGCTTCTCGTCGACGCCAAGGAAATCGTCTACGACAACGACAAGAACACCATCGCCGCCACCGGCGACGTTCAGATGAACTACCAGGGCCGCACCCTGCAGGCGGAGCGGGTCACCTACGACCGCAACACCGGCCGCGTCTTCGCCGAGGGCAATGCCCGGCTGACCGACGCGAACGGCACGATCGCTACCGGCGACCGGTTCGAGCTGACCGACGACTTCAAGAACGGATTCATCGATTCCCTGAGGGTGGTTCAAACCACCGTCGAGCAGGGCCGCACCCTCACGACCCGTTTCTCCGCGCCCCGCGCCGAGCGGGCCGAGGGCGAGACCACGACGTTCGAGCGCGGCACCTACACGGCCTGCGAACCCTGCAAGGACAATCCGGAGCGGCCGCCCCTCTGGCAGGTCAAGGCCGCCAAGATCATTCACAACAACAGCGAGCGGACGATCTATTACGAGGACGCGACTCTCGAGCTCCTCGGCATCCCGGTCGCCTACCTGCCCTATTTCTGGACGCCCGATCCGACGGTCAAGCGCAAGACCGGCTTCCTGTCGCCGCGCTACGTCTACTCGTCCTCGATCGGCTATGGCGGATCCGTCCCGTTCTTCTGGGCGATCGCGCCGAACTACGATCTGACCATCACCCCGACCATCCTGAGCCGGCAGGGACTTCTGGGCCAGGCGGAGTGGCGCCATCGGCTCGAAAACGGCACCTATACCGTGCGGGCGGCCGGCATTTCCCAGCTTGAGCCCGAGGCCTTCATCGCCAGCCCCTATGGCGCAGGCAACCGCGACCTCCGGGGCTCGCTCGAGACGACCGGCCTCTTCTACATCAACCAGAACTGGCGCTGGGGCTGGGATATCGCCCTGCTCTCGGACAAGTGGTTCCTGTCGAACTACAAGATCCACAGCGAGAGCCTGAGCGCGTACTACATCAAGGAATCGATCTCGACCCTCTTCCTTCAGGGGCAGGGCGATCGCTCCTTCTTCGATGTGCGGGGCTATTACTTCCAGACCCTGTCGAGCAACGACTGGCAGAAGCAGCAGCCGATCGTCGCCCCGGTCCTCGATTACAACAAGCGCTACACCCCCGAGAGCATCGGCGGCGAGTTCGCCCTCGACGTGAACGTGACCAGCCTCAGCCGCGAGGCAACGCAGTACGATCCGCTGTCGGTGGCCAACACCACCTATTTCGCCACCTCCCAGACCTGCATCATCTTCGATCGCGCCTCCTGCCTCGTGCGCGGCATCAGCGGCTCCACCTCCCGGGCCTCGGTCACTGCGTCCTGGCGGCGCGAGTTCGTCGACCCGGTCGGGCAGGTCTGGACGCCCTTCGCCTATCTCAGGGCCGACAACTTCTGGATCGCTCCGGATTTCAACGGCTATCAGAACCCGCAGCTCGCGAACTTCATCGGCGGCGAGGACGATTATCTCTTCCGCGCCATGCCGGCCGTGGGCGTCGAGTATCGGTTCCCCTTCGTCGCCAGCCTGGGCACCTCCGGCCAGCAGGTCCTGGAGCCGATTGCGCAGCTGATCGCGCGTCCGAACGAGACCCGGGTTGGCCGCCTTCCCAACGAGGACGCCCAGAGCCTCGTGTTCGACGATACGTCCCTGTTCGACTGGGACAAGTTCTCCGGCTACGACCGGGTCGAGGGCGGCGTCCGCGCCAATGTCGGCGTGCAGTACACGGTCACCGGCGCCGACAATTTCTACGCCAATGTCCTGTTCGGCCAGTCCTATCAGGTTGCAGGCCGCAATTCGTTCCGGCAGCCCGACCTCGCCAATGTGGGTCTGGAATCGGGTCTCGACACGCGGGCCTCCGATTATGTCGGCCGGTTCCAGATCTCGCCCAATGCCAACTTTGCGGTCGTGACGCGCGCGCGCTTCGACGACGAGGACTTCGACCTCAACCGCTTCGAGGCCGGCGTGCGGGCGAACTTCAACCCCTATGTGCCTGTCTCGACCTCGCTGACCTATGCGCGCTACGAGGCTCAACCCGCCATCGGCTTCCCCCTCCGCCGTGAAGGCCTGCTCGGCACGGCTCGCTGGGACATCTCGCCCAATTGGTATGTCTCGGGCTCTCTCCTGCTCGACCTCGACCGCTACCTGCTGGCTCGTCAGACTTTCGCCACGCAATATGCCGCGAATCCGGCGACCGCCGTCTATGACCGCCAGAACATCGCCTATGTCAGCGGCATGTCCTTCGGCGTGGGCTATATGGACGAGTGCACGACGTTCTCGCTCATCTACAGCGTGACTCCTCGCGAAGTGACGCGTACTTCGGGCGAGAAGGACCAGAACCACACGATTGCCTTCAGCCTCGAGTTCCGCTCGCTGGGTGAAGTGGGATATAGTCAGAACCTCAGCGGCACCACCAGTGAATGATGGGGTTACGGCCCGGTGGCAGGCTTGAATCCGCGCCCTCTCCTGTTGACGCAAGGTGATCCCGCAGGGATCGGCCCCGAACTGACCCTGAGAGCCTGGCTTCAGCGCGAGGACGCAGCGCTGCCGCCCTTCGCGCTCCTGAGCGACCCCGCCCACATCGCCCGGGTCGCACAGAGCTACGGCTGGAGCGTTCCCATCGCTCCCGTGGAACCGTCTCAGATCGAAGCGGTGTTTTCGAACGCCCTCCCTGTCATCCCTCTGAACTCTCGCGTTCTAGCGGAGCCGGGACAGCCTCACGCGGCCGGCGCGCCCTCCGTGATCGAATCCATCGAAAGGGCCGTGAGCTTGGTCCAATCGGGTTCAGTCGCCGCTGTCGTGACCAATCCTATCGCCAAGCACGTGCTCTATGACGCCGGTTTTCGCCATCCCGGCCATACGGAGTTCCTCGCGGCCCTGGCCTCCGAAGGGACCGGAGAAACCTATCATCCGGTCATGATGCTCTGGAGCGAGGCTTTGGCCGTCGTTCCCGTGACCGTGCACATCGCCCTCGCGGACGTGCCCGCCGCCCTGACCACGGACCTGATCGTCCTGACCGGCCGGATCGTCGCCCGGGAGCTGCGGGAGCGCTTCGGCATCGCGAAACCACGGCTCGCCGTGGCGGGTCTCAACCCCCATGCCGGCGAGAACGGCGCAATGGGAACGGAGGATGCCCGCATCATCGCGCCGGCCATCGAGATCCTGCGCCAGGACGGGATCGAAATCTCCGGTCCCCTGCCCGCGGACACCATGTTCCATGCCCGGGCCCGCAGCCGCTACGATGCAGCGCTCGCCATGTATCACGATCAGGCGCTGATCCCGATCAAGACCATCGCCTTCGACGAGGCGGTCAACGTGACTCTCGGGCTCCCCTTCGTTCGCACCTCGCCGGATCACGGCACGGCCTTCGACATCGCGGGCAAGGGCGTCGCCCGGCCCGACAGCCTCATCGCGGCCCTCAAGCTCGCTGCGCGGCTGAGTGCAGAAACACCGAGCCCATGAGCCAGATCGACGACCTTCCCCCCTTGCGCGAAGTGGTCCGCACCCATGGGCTGATGGCCAAGAAATCGCTCGGCCAGAACTTCCTGTTCGATCTCAACCTCACCAGCCGCATCGCCCGCTCCGCCGGCTCCCTGGAGGAGGCGACTGTCATCGAGGTCGGCCCGGGACCGGGGGGTCTGACCCGGGCGATCCTGGCGGCCGGCGCGCGAAAGGTCATCGCCATCGAGCGCGACACCCGCTGCCTGCCCGCGCTCGCCGAGATCGCAGCGCGCTATCCGGGCCGGCTCGAGGTGATCGAGGCCGACGCCCTGGAGTTCGATCCGCGCCCCCTCGTCGGCGACGGCCTCGTCCGGATCATCGCAAACCTTCCCTACAATGTGGGCACCGCCCTGCTCACCGGGTGGCTCACCGGCGAGGCCTGGCCGCCCTGGTGGGCTTCGCTCACGCTCATGTTCCAGCGCGAGGTCGCCGAGCGCATCGTCGCGGACGAGAGCGACCCGAAGGATTACGGCCGTCTCGGCGTTCTCTGCGGCTGGCGGACGGAGGCGCGCATTCTCTTCGACGTCCCGCCATCGGCCTTCGTGCCTCCGCCCAAGATCACGTCGAGCATCGTCCACCTGACCCCGCGCGCCCAGCCGCTGCCCTGCCGCGTCGGCGCATTGGAGGCCGTGACCCGCGCCGCTTTCGGGCAGCGCCGCAAGATGCTGCGCCAGAGTCTGAAATCCATCGCTCCGGATCCGGCCGGAATCATTCAGGCGGCCGGTCTCGACGAAACGATCCGCGCGGAGAACGTTTCCGTGGAGGGCTATGTGGCGCTTGCGAATGCGTGGGATGCCTGGCGCAACCAATAGCGAGGGTGATGGGACCGGCACCACGTCCTGCGCGATCACCCCCTAATGTCATCCAACCCTCCAACGTCATCCCCGGGCTCGTCCCGGGGACCCACGTCTTTGCGCGGTTGTGGTTCCAAGACGTGGGTGGCCGCAACAAGTGCGGCCATGACGGCGGAGGGGATCATCCCAGACGCGCTCTGCTGGCTTGCGGTTCGCAGTCCCTTTTCATGAGACCTTAACCGCGCTTATCCCATGATTGCCGTGCATGAACGGCCCCTGTTCGGGCCCTAGAGGAGAAGGCGGGCATGTCGCAGCCGCGCAAGAGAATCGGGCTTCTGTTCGGCGGACGCTCTGCCGAGCATGAGGTCTCGAAGCTGTCGGCCGCAAACGTCCTGCGCGCGCTCGATCCGGACCGCTACGACATCGTCCCCATCGGCATCGGACGCGATGGACGCTGGCTCCTGTGCGACAGCGGCAATGGCGGCGGGCGTGGCGCCACGTCTCTCGAAATCCCGGAAGGTGCGCCACAGGTCGCTCTGCTTCCTGGTGGCGATGGAGAGATGATCGTGATGGATCGCGGCGCGAGTCCCCGCTCGCTCCGCCTCGATGCCGTCGTGCCGGTCCTGCATGGGCCGAACGGCGAGGACGGTACCGTTCAGGGCTTCCTCGAGGTCGCGAACGTTCCTTATGTCGGCTCCGGCGTCATGGGCTCCGCCGCCGGCATGGACAAGGACATTGCCAAGCGCCTTTTGCGCGACAGCGGCCTGCCGGTCGTTCCATTCCTCACACTGACGCCCCGCAGCCGGGTCGACTACCGGGCAGCAATCGACGCGCTCGGGACGCCCGACCTCTTCGTCAAGCCTGCCAATATGGGCTCGTCCGTCGGCGTCTCCCGCGCCCAATCCGCCGAGGAATTCGAGCAGGCCTGCGAACGTGCCTTCCGCTACGACGGCAAGCTTCTCGTGGAGCGCAGCGTCGCCGGCGCGCGGGAGATCGAATGCTCCGTGCTGGAGAACGCGGCGGGCGAGGTGCGAGCATCCCCGCTCGGCGAGATCGTCCCGGCCGAAAGCCACGGCTTCTACAGCTACGACGCCAAATATATCGATGCGGACGGCGCGCTTCTGCGCATCCCCGCAGAACTGCCCGCCGACCGCGCGCAGCGCGTCCAGTTGCTTGCGGTCGAAACCTTCCGAGTCCTCGCCTGCGAGGGCCTGGCGCGTGTCGACTTCTTCGTCGATCCGAAGAATGAGGATGGCCTCTTCGTCAACGAAGTGAACACACTTCCCGGCTTCACGGCGATCAGCATGTATCCCAAGCTCTGGGAGGCCGGCGGCCTGCCGCAGAGCGAATTGATGGAGGTGCTGATCGGCCACGCCATCGCGCGCCATCAGCGCCGCAACGCGCTGGCGTTGGTTTAAGATCTCTCAGTCGATCTTCTCGGCGAGCAATCCTTCGACGAAGTCCGAGAGGCCGACGAGGCGTTCGCGCTTCAGGCGCTCGGCGGCCTGGATCGCCTTCAGGCTCTGGAAGGAGCGGCCGAGATCCTCGTTGACGATCACGTAATCGTACTCGACCCAGCGCTCCATCTCGACGCGGGCATTGGCGAGGCGCTTCGCGATGACCTCGGGCGAGTCCTCCGCCCGGCGCTCGAGACGCGCCTTCAGCTCCTTGAAGCTCGGCGGCAACACGAACACGGTCACCACGTCGTCGGGCAGCTTCTGCCGCACCTGGCGGGTGCCCTGGTAATCGATGTCGAAGACCATGTCCTGGCCGGCGGCAAGCGTCCGCTCGACCGGCTTGCGAGGAGTGCCGTAGAAATTGCCGTGCACCTCGGCCCATTCGAGGAGCTCGTCGCGATCGCGCATCGCCTTGAATTCTTCCTCGTCGATGAAGTGATAATGCTTGCCTTCGATCTCGGACGGACGCTTCGGGCGCGTGGTGACGGAGACCGAAAGCACGCCCGCGTGCTCCTCCACGAGGCTGCGCGTCAGTGTGGTCTTTCCGGCACCCGACGGCGAGGACAGGATGAGGATGAGGCCGCGACGGCCGACAAGGGGCTTCGGATCCTGGCTCACCGCATTACTCCACATTCTGAACCTGCTCGCGGAATTGCTCGATCACGGCCTTCAATTCAAGCCCAATCCGCGACAGGGACACGTCATTCGCCTTCGCGCACAGGGTATTCGCCTCGCGTCCGAATTCCTGAGCCAGGAAATCGAGCCGGCGGCCCACCGGGCCTCCCTCGCGCAGCAATTCCCGCGCCGAATCCACATGCGCCCGCAGCCGGTCGAGCTCCTCGCGGATATCGGCGCGGGCGGCGATGAGAACCGCCTCCTGATGCAGGCGTGCCGGATCGAGGGTCGACTTGCCGTCGACAAGCTCGGCGATCTGAGCCGCAAGGCGCGTCCGGATCGCCTCCGGCTGACGCGAGGGCGAAGCCTCGGCTTCGTCGACGAAGCGCGCGATCACGTCGAGTTGCTGTCCGAGGACGCCGGATAATGCCTGACCTTCCTTCAGCCGCGCAGTTTTAAGAGCCTCGATCAGCGCGCCGATACCGGCCTTGAGGGCTGCCACCAGAGCGTCGTCCTGGGCCGGATCGGCAGCATCGTCTTCCAGCTCGACGACGCCGCGCACGGAAAGAAGTCCATCGAGGGAAGCCGGCTTCACGTTGTCCGGAAGCTTGAGGTCGCCTAGGGCCGAGAGCAGCGATTGCAGCACGTCCTGGTTCACGCGCAGCTTGGGCGCGGAGGAGGACCGGCTGAGCGCCAGGTTGAGCTGGCCCTGCCCTCGTGTCAGCGCCTTGAGAATCTGGCTGCGCGCCTCCTCGCCCACCGCATCGAGGCCTGAGGGTGTCCGCACGCGGACTTCGAGCCCGCGTCCGTTGACGGTCTTGAGTTCCCAGGCCCATTGATAGGCCCCGGTGACGCCGGCCTCGCGGGCAAAGCCGGTCATGCTCGCGATGGACATGCGCTAACCTCGAACGGAATGAAAAATCGGCGCGACCATAATGCGCGCCGATGCAAGAGTCGATTGCAGGGATGAGAGCCCGATCCTGGAGTTGTCATCCCCTGTCCAACACCGGATCTGTCACGGCTGGCGCAGGGTGCTGGGAACGTTTTTGGGATTGTTCAGATCGAAGGTCTTGTTCTTGAGCGGATCCCTGTTCGTGCCCTCGCTGGCGTCGAAGCCGCGTCCCATCGGCCCGGTCGGCCGCGCCCCGGTTGCGGGGAGTGCATTGGCCGCACCGGCCGGCGTCGTCGTCGACGCGCCATCCGGCACGACCCGGTCGACCTCGTCGGCCTCCGGCGCGGGACGGCTCTTCTCGATCTGCCGCCAACGGGCCACGTTGCGCTGGTGCTGATCGTAGCTCTCCGCGAAAGCGTGACCGCCGGAACCGTCGGCGACGAAATAGAGGTCCTTGGTCCGCGACGGATTGGCCACCGCCTCGAGCGCCGCGCGGCCGGGATTGGCGATGGGGCCGGGAGGCAAACCTTCGACCACGTAGGTGTTGTAGGGCGTCGCCGCCTCGATCTCGCTACGCAGGATCCCGCGGCCGAGGGTGCCCTTTCCGCCGACGAGCCCGTAGACGATGGTCGGGTCGGACTGGAGCTTCATGCGCTTCATGAGGCGGTTGATGAAGACGCCCGCGACGCGGGTGCGCTCGTCGGCCCGGCCCGTCTCCTTCTCCACGATGGAGGCGAGGATGACGAGTTCCTGCGGCGACTTGATCGGCAATTCCGCCGAGCGGCGCTGCCAGATCTGCTCGATCGCCTGGCGCTGGGCGGTCTGCATGGTGCTGATGATCTGCTGGCGGGTGGTGCCGCGCTCGAACTTGTAGGTATCCGGAAGGAGCGATCCCTCCCGCGGGGTCTCTGTTACGTCGCCGGTGAGGATCTCATGCTCGTAGAGACGCCCGATGATCTGCTCACTGGTGAGCCCTTCGGGAACAGTGACCGCGTGCAGGATGGCTTTGCCCTGGATGAGGGTGTCGATGGCATCCTCAACGCTGGTTCCGGCCTTGAACTGGAACTCGCCGGCCTTCAGCTGGCCGCGCTGGCGGTTCATGTAGGCATAGGCCTGGAACAGGAGCGGCTGCTCGACGACGCCCTCCTGCTTGAGGATCTGGGCGATCTCGCCGGTGCCCGTGTTGCGGGGAATGACCACGACCTTGTCGCTCTGCAGCGGCCCCTTGGCGGTCACCTCGTGCTGCAGCATGGAGAAGCCGAAGATGCCAGCGATGGCCAGGGCGACGAACAGGGTCAGCAGGCCGCTGAACAGCGAGAGCATGCCCCTGCGGCGGCGGCGCAGCTTGGGCGGCGGCGGGGGGGCCATCGCGGGTTTGATGGCCTCGCTCGGGGACCGGGGTGCCAGGCGCGGCTGAGCCGATCCGTGGTCGGAATCGTCTGCGGGGGGTAAGAGAATCTTTTTCTTTCGTCCGAACATCACGCCGCTTTTCTGGTGTCGACCGACGGTCCTGCCGGTCCGCCGACACCCTAGCAGGGATTATGGCGAAAAACCGTAACAGGCCTTTCTCGCCCTCAGGATACGCGACGAAGAATGAGCGAAGCGTTAGTGCCGCCGAAGCCGAAGGAGTTCGACAAAGCCACGTTGACCTCCTTGCGCTTGGCCTGCTTGGGCACGAGATCGATGGCCGTCTCGACGGACGGGTTGTCGAGGTTGATGGTCGGCGGAATGACGCCGTCGCGCATGGCGAGGATCGAGAAGATCGCCTCGACCGCACCGGCCGCCCCGAGCAGGTGGCCGATCGCCGACTTCGTCGAGGACATCGAGAGCTTGCCCGCCGCGTTGCCCATGATGCGCTCGACCGCCTTCAGCTCGAGCTCGTCGCCGAGCGGGGTCGAGGTGCCGTGGGCGTTGACGTAGTCGATCTCGGACACGTCGATATCGGCGCGCTTGAGGGCCGCGGCCATGCAGCGATAGGCCCCGTCGCCGTCCTCGGAGGGCGAGGTGATGTGATAGGCATCGCCCGATAGGCCGTAGCCGATGACCTCGGCATAGATCTTCGCGCCGCGGGCCTTGGCGTGCTCGTATTCCTCGAGCACCACCACGCCGGCACCCTCGCCCATGACGAAGCCGTCACGGTCCTTGTCGTAGGGGCGCGAGGCGCGGGTCGGGTCGTCGTTGAAATTCGTGGACAGGGCGCGGCAGGCGGCAAAGCCGGCAATGGACAGCCGATTGATGGGCGATTCCGTGCCGCCGGCCACCATCACCTCCGCATCGCCGAGCGCGATGAGGCGGGCGGCGTCGCCGATGGCGTGGGAGCCGGTGGAGCAGGCCGTCACCACCGCGTGGTTCGGGCCCTTCAGGCCGTGCTCGATGGACACGTAGCCGCCGGCGAGATTGATGAGACGGCCGGGGATGAAGAAGGGCGAGATGCGGCGCGGGCCGCGCTCGATCAGGGTGGCGGAAGCCTCGTAGATGCCGCCGATGCCGCCGATGCCGGAGCCGATCAGCACGCCGGTGGCGCACTGGTCCTCGTATGATTTCGGCTCCCAGCCGGAATCGCGCAGGGCCATGGTGGAAGCAGCCATGGCATAGACGATGAACGGATCGACCTTGCGCTGTTCCTTCGGCTCCATCCACTCATCGGCATTGAAGGTGCCGTTGGTGCCGTCGCCGCGCGGGATCTGGCAGGCGATCTGGCAGGCGAGATCGTCGATCTCGAAACCGCTGATCCTGCCGGCGCCGCTCTGGCCTTCGACGAGGCGGGACCATGTGGCATCGACCCCGCTGCCCAGCGGAGTGACCATGCCAAGACCTGTGACAACTACCCGTCGCATGAATTCCTGCCCTATCGATCCATAAAATTCGGGCGTCGGATGAATCACCCGACGCCCGTACGTAGCCTTTTAGGCTGCGTTCTTCTCGAGGAAGCGGATGGCGTCGCCGACCGTGACGATGGTCTCAGCCGCGTCGTCCGGGATTTCGACGTTGAACTCCTCCTCGAACGCCATCACCAGCTCGACCGTATCCAGGCTGTCGGCGCCCAGGTCGTCGATGAAGTTGGCATTGTCGGTCACCTTGTCGGCTTCGACGCCGAGATGCTCGACAACAATCTTCTTCACGCGATCAGCGACGTCACTCATCGTTCTTTCCTCAGTGGCTGCCGCCTCAGGAATTGGGCGGATTAAGAAATCAATTTAGATCAGCTGTTCAGCTGACAACGCTGAAACGGCTACCCTGCGCCGTGCAAAGCCGCATTTTTGAGCGCCGGTCAACCCCTTTGACGTGATCGGGATCATGCTTAACACAGGCTTATCCTCTCTGGCGAGGGGAGAACGGTCCCTGCAAACAGATTCCGGAAACGGCAATAAGTTCCTTTAGAACATGGCCATTCCGCCGTTGACGTGCAGGGTCTGGCCCGTCACGTAGGCGGCTTCCGTGGAGGCGAGATAGACCACCGAGGAGGCGATTTCGCCGCCCTGGCCGAGCCGCCCCATGGGGATCGTGCCCAAAATTCCCTCACGCTGCTTGTCGTTCAGCACGTCGGTCATCGGCGACTCGATGAAGCCCGGAGCAACAAGATTCACGGTGATGTTGCGGCTCGCGACCTCGGCGGCAAGGGCCTTGGTCATGCCGATCAGGCCAGCCTTGGACGCAGCGTAATTGCCCTGGCCGGGATTGCCGGTCGAGCCCACCACGGAACCGATATTGACGATGCGGCCGTAGCGGCGGCGCATCATGCCCTTGACGGCGGCCCGCGACAGGCGGAAGGCGGCCGTGAGGTTCACGGCGATCACCGTGTCCCATTCCTCGTCCTTCATGCGCATGAACAGGTTGTCTTTGGTCACGCCGGCGTTGTTGACCAGGATGTCGAGGCCTTCCATCGCCGCCTCTGCCGCCGGTACGAGAGCCTCGACGGAATCCTTGTCGGACAGGTTCGCCTCGACCACATGGACCCGCTCGCCGAGCGAGGAGGCCAGCTCGTCGAGGGCAGCGCGGCGGGTTCCGGAGATCGCGACGGTCGCGCCCTGGGCGTGGAGAGCGCGGGCAATGGCGCCGCCGATGCCGCCGGTGGCGCCGGTGACGAGAGCCTTGCGGCCAGAAAGATCGAACATGCAGGGCTCCTTGATTTTTAAGCGTTCAGGGATGGCTTGAAGGCGGCCACATCCTCTGGTGTTCCAATGGCCACGGCCGAGGCCCCGGCGGCGATGCGCTTCGCGAGGCCCGTCAGCACCTTGCCCGAGCCGACCTCGTAAAAGGACTCAACGCCCTGGGCGGCCATATAGGCCACGCATTCGCGCCAGCGCACTGTGCCTGTCACCTGGCGGACCAGGGCATCGCGGATCGCCGCCGGATCGGTGATGGGGGCGGCCTCGACATTGGCGACCACCGGCACGGCCGGGATGTTCACGGTCACGTCGGCGAGGGCCGCGCGCATGGCGTCAGCCGCAGGCTGCATGAGGGCGCAATGGAAGGGAGCGGACACGGCCAGCATCACGGCGCGCTTGGCGCCTTTGGTCTGTGCGATGGCAACCGCCCGCTCGACGGCGGATTTGTGGCCCGAGACCACGACCTGAGCGCCGCCATTGTCGTTGGCGGCATCGCAGACCTCGCCTTGAGCCGCCTCGCGGGCGACTTCGAGAGCCGCCTCGAATTCGAGGCCGAGAAGCGCGGCCATGGCGCCCCGCCCCACCGGAACGGCGTTCTGCATGGCATTGCCGCGGATCCGCAGAAGCCGGGCCGTATCGGATACGGACAGGCTGCCGGCGGCAGCGAGCGCCGAATATTCGCCGAGCGAATGCCCAGCGACGAAGGCAGCGTGTTTCTTGAGATCGAGGCCGGCCTCGGCCTCCAGCACCCGGATCGCGGCCAGGCTCACGGCCATCAGTGCGGGCTGGGTATTGGCCGTCAGGGTCAGCTCCTCGGCAGGCCCTTCCCACATGAGGCTGGAGAGCTTCTGAGAGAGGGCCTCATCCACTTCGTCGAATACGGCCTTGGCCTGCGGAAAGGCATCGGCAAGGGCCTTGCCCATCCCGACCGACTGGCTTCCCTGGCCCGGGAAAACGAATGCGCGCTTCATCAGGAACGGTTCCCTCGATTATCGAATTCGCGCGGGACTCGCACCGAGAGGGCAAGGAGTCAAGGCGAAGAGCATGTTGCTCCGCACCGAATATGGTCCTCAGATGAGGCGGCGCCAGCCTCTGAGCATGCTCCGGTCGACCGCCGTCCGCCGCAGCGCGATCCGGCCGAGCATCCGGCCGGCAAGGCACGCAAGAGCCCACAGAGAAACGCTCAAGGTTCGCAAAAGCCGATCCCCCAAGGCTTGATCCTAGGACAGACTACCTAGGCCTGATGATCCCGGGCGTGTGCGGTCACACCTTCCGGCGAGCTTCCGCACAGGGGGAGTGACTTAAGTTTGCTCCTGTGCCGTCATTCCGGGGCCGCACAGCGGAACCCGGAACCCATAACCACGACATCCCAGGAAGGGGCGAGCCGCGTTGCGCTTCTTTCGGGAGTGTTAGCGGCTATGGGTTCCGAGCTCGCCTGCGGCGCCCCGGAATGACAGGACGAAGCCAAAGTTAAGTCACTACCGTTCCTCTTGTTTTCTTGGGGCAATCGGTGTATCCGGTCCCACTTCCGATATTCCCCATGATTGTAGAAGGAGCCCCCGCATGGCTCGCGTGACCGTCGAAGACTGCATCGACAAGGTCGACAACCGGTTCGAGCTCGTGCTGCTGGCCAGCCACCGGGCCCGCCTCATTTCCTCGGGCTCGCCGCTCACGATCGACCGCGACCGCGACAAGAACCCCGTCGTGGCTCTGCGCGAAATCGCCGACGAGACGATCGCTCCGGACGACCTGAAGGAACAGCTCATCCACTCGATGCAGAAATATGTCGAGGTGGACGAGCCGGAGGCCGAAGCCGTTCCGATGCTGAGCAACACCGCCGCGGCCCCCTCCACGGGCAGCGACAACGACGCGGACGTCCAGTTCGACCGCATGAGCGAGGACGACCTGCTCCGCGGCCTGGAGGGCCTCGTGCCCCCGAGCAGCAGCGCGGACGACGACGACCGCGAATAATCCGCGACAGGATCTTCGAAAGCCCGGCTCTTCAGCCGGGCTTTTTCGTTGCCGGCTTAACCAAGGTCCCGCATGGGTGGCATGCGGCAAGCTATTCGGCTTGCGGTCGGAAGACGTTGTACAATATCTTCAATAGCTTCGTGATTTCAGCCAGATAACCGGGCCAAATGGAGACGACGGCCGCATGATGCGCCAATATGAACTCGTCGAGCGGGTCAAGCGCTACAACCCCTCGGCCAATGAGGCGCTGCTCAACCAGGCTTACGTGTATGCCATGATGGCGCATGGCAACCAGAAGCGGGCATCCGGCGACCTGTTCTTCGGCCATCCGCTGGAAGTCGCGGCCATCCTCACGGATCTCAAGCTCGACGATGCGACCATTGCCGCAGCGGTACTCCACGACACGGTGGAGGACACGCAGGCCACGCTGGAGGAGATCAACCGGACCTTCGGGCCCCAGATCGGTTCCCTCGTCGACGGCCTGACCAAGATCAAGCGCCTCGACCTGGTGTCGAAGCGCGCCGCCCAGGGCGAGAACTTCCGCAAGCTCCTGCTCGCGATCGCGGACGACGTGCGCGTGCTGCTGGTCAAGCTCGCCGACCGCCTGCACAACATGCGCACCCTGCAGTTCATGCCGGCGGACAAGCGCAGGCGCATCGCCGAAGAGACCCTCGACATCTACGCGCCGCTCGCCGGCCGCATGGGCATCCAGGAAATGCGCGAGGAGCTCGAGGAGCTCTCGTTCCAGAATCTCGACCCTGAAGCCTACGAGGCGATCAAGCGCCACCTGCACGAGCTTTCCACGAAGAACGTGAAGCTCGTGGAAGAGATCGAGCGGACCTTGACGACCAAGCTGCGCGCGCAGGGCATCGAGGCGGACGTGTCGGGACGGCAGAAGCGCCCTTATTCCATCTGGCGCAAGATGGAACGCAAATCCGTCGCCTTCGAGCAATTGTCGGACATCTTCGCCTTCCGCATCATCGTCGGCACCATCGACGAATGCTATCGCGCGCTCGGTGTCGTTCACACGAGCTGGCCGATGGTGCCGGGGCGCTACAAGGACTACATCTCGACACCGAAACAGAACGATTACCGTTCGATCCACACCACCGTGATCGGCCCCGGCAGCCAGCGCGTCGAGCTGCAGATCCGCACGGAGGACATGGACGAGGTGGCGGAATACGGCATCGCGGCGCACGCCCTCTACAAGGAAGGCGTGAACGACAACTCCCACCTCGCCAAGGAAAGCCGCGCCTATCAGTGGCTGCGGCGGACCATCGATCTTCTTGCCGAGGGCGACAACCCGGAGGAGTTTCTCGAGCATACGAAGCTCGAACTCTTCCACGACCAGGTCTTCTGCTTCACGCCGAAGGGCCGCCTCATCGCGCTCCCCCGCGGCGCCACGCCCATCGACTTCGCTTATGCCGTTCACACGGATGTCGGCAACACGGCGGTGGGCTGCAAGATCAACGGCCGCATGTCGCCGCTGCTGACCGAATTGCAGAACGGCGACGAGGTGGAAATCGTCCGCGCCGAAGGCCAGACGCCGCCTGCGGCTTGGGAGTCCCTGGTGGTGACCGGCAAGGCGCGCGCCTCGATTCGCCGCGCGACCCGTGCCGCCGTGCGCCGCCAATATACCGGCCTCGGCCACCAGATCCTGGAGCGCGCCTTCGAGCGCGCCGCCCGCCCCTTCTCCGACGAGAAGCTGAAGGGTGCTCTGCCGCGTCTGGCCCGGGTTTCCGTGGAAGACGTTCTGGCTGCCGTGGGACGCGGCGAAATGTTCTCCGGCGACGTGGTGCGGGCGGTCTATCCCGACTACCTGGACGAGCGGCGCGCCAGTGCGGACGGCAAGGGCGCCGGAAAGCCGGACGGTGCGGGCAAAAGCGATCAGCCGGACGGCATTCCGATCCGCGGGCTCAACACGGACATGCCGATCCGCTTCGCTCCCGAAGGCGGCGCGGTGCCCGGCGACCGCATCGTCGGCATCCTGACGCCGGGCGAAGGCGTGACGATCTATCCGATCCAGTCGCCGTCGCTCGCCGCCTTCGACAACGAGCCGGACCGCTGGATCGACGTGCGCTGGGATCTCGAATCAGGCTCCGCGCAGCGCTTCCCGGCGCGCATCAAGCTGCAGTCGATCAACGAGCCCGGCTCGCTGGCGCAGATCACCCAGGTGATCGCCGATCATGACGGCAATATCGACAACGTTTCCATGAAGCGGCGCACGCAGGACTTCACGGACATGACCATCGACCTGACCGTGTGGGACCTGAAGCACCTCAACGCCATCATCGCGGAACTGCGCGCCAAGCGCGTCGTGAGCCGCGTCGACCGTATCACCGGATAAAGCCCATGCCCCGCAAGCCCCGCATCGCCGTTATCATGGACGAGAACACCAGCGTCGACGGCACGCGCTACGACATGACGAAGAACTACTTCATCGGCGTCCAGCGAGCCGGCGGCCTGCCCTACGGCATTCCCTATTTCGCCGAAATGGTCGAGACGGTGGCCGATGAGTTCGACGGCTTTCTCAGCACCGGCGGCCGCTTCGCCTTTCCCGATTCCTGGTTCCTGGAAGGTCAGACCTCGAAGGCTCCGGAATCCGAGCGGCTGGACGTAGAGGTGGCTCTGATGCGCGCCTTCCTCAACCGCGACAAGCCCGTGCTCGGCATCTGCAACGGCATGCAGGTTCTCTCCGCGCTCCACGGCTGCCGTCTGTCGCCGGACGTGCGCTCGCTCGGATCGCACATCATCGAGCACGACAAGCGCGGATCGCTGCATCCCGTCGAGATCCGGCGGGACACCATGCTTCACCGCCTCGTCGGCCGGACGCAGATCACCGTGAACACCTTCCATCGCGAAGCCGTGGTGGAACTGTCCGACAAGGTGGTGGCCAGCGCCTTCGCCGAGGATGGAATCGTCGAGGCGGTGGAGATCCCGACGCAGCGCTTCGCCCTCGGCGTGCAATGGCATCAGGAATTGTTCGCCCTGCAGGATCATCCCGGCAACAGGCTCTTCGAGGCATTCGTCGAGACCGCCGGAAAGCCGCAATAGGACGAGTGCGAAACGAGAGCGAGTCGTCGCGATGCCCATCACCGTACTCGGTCTCGATGCCGACGATACGCTCTGGCACAACGAGACCTTCTACCAGATGACGCGCCAGCGCTTCAACGAGCTGCTTGCCGACTTCGTCGATGCGCAGACGCTCGAAGCGGAGATCGAGGCGACGGAGAGGCGCAACCTCGGCCTCTACGGCTATGGTGCGAAAGGCTTCACCCTCTGCATGCTGGAGACCGCGCTCGCGGTCAGCGAGGGACAGGTCTCCGCCAAGGCGCTCACCGAGATCCTCTCGGCAGGCCGCGAGATGATGCGGCATCCGGTGGAGCCGCTTCCCGGCGTGCACGACGCCCTCGAGACCCTGTCCGAGCAATACAAGCTCGTCCTGATCACCAAGGGCGATCTCTTCCATCAGGAAGCGAAGCTCGCCGCATCGGGCCTCGGCAACTTCTTCTCCGGCGTCGAGATCGTGAGCGAGAAGAAGGCCGATACCTATACCCGCATCTTCTCGCGCCACGGCGCCGGCCCCGAACATGCCGCCATGGCCGGCAACTCCATGCGCTCGGATGTTCTGCCGGCGCTGGAAGCGGGCGCCTATGCCGCCCTCATCCCCTATCACCTCGTCTGGGCCCACGAGGACGCGCCGCCCCCGACCGCCCATCCGCGCTTCGCAGAATTGCCGTCCCTTGCAGATCTCTCCCGGTGGCTTGCAAGCAAGGCGTGACCTGCAAGCTGCTTGAGTTCAGCGCTGAGGCTGCCGCAGGCGTCACCTCTCCCCGGATCTCGAATGTTTCCGAGATCCGGGGAGAGGTGACGCCCACCGAACCTTGATAAGCTATCGCCCACACCCCCACCCCAGCCCTCCCCACAAGGGGGGAGAATGCACCTGCGCCTCAGAATGAATGACGAGCCAGACTCTAAGAACGAGAACGAATGTCCCGCTAGATCACGAAGAAGTCGTTGTGGGTCATCTTCAAGTTCTTGGACAATGTCGCGACCTTGACCTGCGCCTTGGAGCCGGTGCCATCCGGGTCGTAATAGAGCGAACCTGTCTTCTTGTCGTAGATGATCCGGTCCTCCGCATCCTGGGCCTTTTTACCCTTCACGAACATGTCGGCCTTGAACTTCTTCGGCTTCAACTCCGTGCCCGAGCCCAGCTTGGTGAACACTGCATTGTCGAGCCAGATCGTATCGTCCTTCACTTTGAAGTCGACGATCTTGTCCACGTTCGTACGCTTGTTCGCCTTGGTGTCGAACACGAACATGTCCTTGCCCTCGCCTCCCGTGAGCAGGTCCTTGCCGAGCCCGCCTGACAGCGTGTCGTTGCCGAGCCCGGCTTCGATCCAGTCGTCGCCCTGCATGCTGGCGAAGTAATCCTGGCCGGCGCCGCCGCGCATTCCGTCCGCCTCGGGGCTGCCGATGGCCCGCTCGTTCAACACATCCTGCACCAGGATCGTGACGTTCTTGTCGACACTGGCGCCGGAAGCATCCGTCACCCGCACCGCGATCGTGTGCCGGTCGGCCTGCTCATAATCGAGCTTGACCCCATTCGCCACCTTGAGCCTGCCGGTCGCCGCATCGATCTGGAAGCGACCTTCTGCGTTAGTGACGAGTTCGTAGCGGAGCGGACCGCCGGTCTTTGCGGAGGCCAGGAACTCACCGATGTCGATCCCGACGGCGCTGTTCTCGGCCACCACGTCACCGCTCAGCAAGCTCTGATCCACGACTCCGGCCAAACTCAACTTGCTGTCGGCGAATTGAAAGATCTCGATGTTGTGGATCACATCGGTCCCGTCCCCGTTCGCCCGTTTGTCGGCGAGCGTGACGGAACCGTCTTTGTTGAGGGTCACAGTGTAGTCGGAGCGCTTGCCAGTCAGCACGACGGTGTCATTGCCGCCGCCGCCGTCGACGCGATTGGCGCTCCTGTTGCCATGGAAGACGTTGCCGATACCATTGCCGGTAAGGTCGATGCTGCCGGCCGTTTCCCCGGCCTTCAGGATCTCCACGTCAGCCTGTGAGGCCAGGATGTAGGACGCGCTCGCAATCAGCGTGTCGGTCCCTTCACCCGCCTTTTCGACGATCACGTCCGCCGCATCGACCATGTAGGTGTCGCTGCCCTCGTTCCCGTGGAGCTCGTCCCTGCCGGCACCGCCCTCGAGAAGGTCGTCGCCCGCGCCACCCTTGAGGATGTCATCGCCTGAATGGCCCCTGAGGATGTCCTCTCCGGCGGCGCCCCAGAAGGCATCGTTGTCACCGGCTCCCTCGAGCGTATCCTTCTGAAAGGTACCATCGATCACTTCGATGCCGTCGTAGCTGTCGCCGGCGGCCGCATTGGTGTTGTCTTGCGTGTGGCCGAGATAGACGGCGACACCCTTGTCGGCCAGAAAGTAGCTGACCGTATCCGTGCCGTTGCCGCCGTAGAATTTATCGTCACCACCGGCTGCGCCGCTCAGGAAGTCGCTGCCGTTGTCGCCGTAGAGCGTGTCGTTGCCGGAGCCGCCATCGAGAATGTCGTTGCCGTCGCCGGCCGAAAGCGTGTCGTTGCCGGAAAAGCCCTTGAGATCGTCGTTGCCGTTGGCGCCCCAGAAGCCGTTGTCGTCGTTGTTGCCTTCGAGCGTGTCGTTGTAGTTGGTGGCGTCGATCACATCGATCGATATGTAGGTATCGCCCTCTGCAGCACCGCGATTGGCTTTCCCGCCATGCATGTAGACCTCGATGCCGTTACCGTCGTCGACTGCATAATAGCTGACGGTGTCATGGCCGATGCTGCCGTCGAAGGTATCCTTGCCGCCTTTCAGATCGATGAGGGTATCGTCACCGGCTGCCCCGAACAGGCTGTCATCACCGACGCCGCCGCGAATGACGTTGCGGCCCATATTGCCGAGAAGGACATGAGAGAGGTCATTGCCGGTGAGATCGATATCGGCGTCTCCGTCAACGGCGCGCATTTCCTCGATCGACACGCCGTCGGCCAGGACATAGCTGCGGGAGGCCCTGACCATGTCATAGCCGCCATCCGCCAACTCCACGATCATGTCGTCCGTGGCATCGCTGATATAATAGGTATCGTCGCCGGAACCGCCTTCGAGCCGGTCGATGCCGCCGGCGCCATCGAGCGTGTCGTCGCCTTCGCCGCCGATCAGGTGGTTGACGTCATCACTGCCGGTGATCTCGTCATATCCGCTGCCGCCAATGACGTTCTCGATCCCCTTGATCGTGTCCGTGCCGTCACCGTTTTCGTACGGGGTATCCCTCCCGAGATTGAGGTACAGGTCTTGTTCCGTCACGAACTGGAGCGTGTCGATCCCCCCGCCGCCATCGATGCTGTCATCGCCCAGGCCGGCGACGATGGTTTCATTACCGCTGCCGCCGTACACGGTGTCGTCACCAACGCCCATGTCGATGATGCCGACGGCGGTGCCGGCCTTGCCGTCATAGAGATCGTCTCCATAGCCCAATGCGATGGCGCGGCCGCTCAGGCCCTCGATCATCCCGCTGTTCTGGATCTTGTCATCGCCATCCGAACCCTGGATCGCCAGGGACCCGCCTCTGATATCTCCTGAATTCACGAGATCGAGCATGTCCCTTCCCGTGCTGTTTGCCGCAAGGTTGATACCGATATTGGCTCCCGCGATGACGGCCCTGTTCGCGCCGTCGTTGAGGTTCTCGATCTTGATGAGGCCATCGCCCAAAATGGCTGTGCCCCCGGAGATGATATTGCCGCCGTGATTGACGATCGATCTGACCGTATTCGTGCTGGACGTTATCGATACAGCTATGGTTTTC
The DNA here is from genome assembly GCF_016735695.1 of Microvirga zambiensis WSM3693. Taxonomy (GTDB): domain Bacteria; phylum Pseudomonadota; class Alphaproteobacteria; order Rhizobiales; family Beijerinckiaceae; genus Microvirga; species Microvirga zambiensis. The sequence continues at coordinate 170,279 of NZ_JAERQD010000001.1, forward strand.
CCAGAGACAGATCCCCATAAGTCAAATTGAGATGGATCCTTCAGATCGATCGCCATGCCATCGGTAGACGATACAGTGCCGCGGACAGAAATAGTATTGTTGCCGCGCGCCAAAACACTGATACCTGATGTCGTTATAGCACCAGAATATGTCACTTCCAAATCATCGCCAGAATTCAAGCTGACCTGATTATTTATTGAGCTGTCTATAACATGATCAGGCATATTACATTCTCCTCTTTATAGTTACGAACAGTAACGATACTAGATCGGATATGTAATATTGTTTTATAATTCAAGTGCGTTTTGTCACATCACTGCATTCCACTCCTTTTGTAATCTTCCTCTAGGAAAGTTTAATCCTTGTCTTCCACCCCGATGCTCCTTGCCAAACAGCCCGCATCGGGGAGACGGGGCCATGACCCTGTCCGCAGGATCTCAGCAAGCCGCCTCCACCTCCTCGGCCGGGCCGTCGTCCGGCGGCAGGTGGCGCATGCCCCAGACGGCCGCCTGCGTCTGGTTCTTCACGCAGATCTTGCGCAGGATCGCCCTGAGGTGAACCTTGACGGTCGTCTCGGCGATGTCGAGCTTGCGGGCGATGAGCTTGTTGGGGTCGCCGGCCACGATACAGCGGATGATCGCTCGTTCGCGCTCGGACAGGACATCCGCACTCCCGATGCCGATGGCGAGTCCCTTGTTGCGCAGGGTTCCGAGGGTCTTGGCGGGGAAAACCGTCTCTCCCAGCAGAACAAGGTCCAGCGTTTTCAGAAGAACCTCGCAGGAGACCGACTTCAACAGGTAAGCGTCGGCGCCGGCGTCGAAGGCCGCGAGAACCTGCCGGGCGCTGTAGGCCTCGACCAGCATGAGGACGCGGGCTTCCGGGTTCCGGTCTTTCAGGATCCCGGTCTGCCTGCAACTCTCGTCGTGATCGTGATCGGCATCCATGATGTAGACCGGCATGCCGCCTTCATGCGTGTGAACCGAAGCGATCTCATCCATGCACGAGGCCAGGGCTATCGGGTGATAGACCGTCTCGGCCTGGATCCTCCGCAATCCCTCGCGCGTCAGCGCATTGGCCGCGATCAGGAATGTCACGGCCGAGGCCCTCTGAGGGGTCGTCTCCGGCAGGCCTGCTGGTTCGTCGATACCGGCCCGATCTGCGGCCGCTTCAGCAGATTGGCGCCCTGGGACATGCTCCGGAGACTGAAGATCTTCGGTCACTCTTGCTTCCTCCAAGCTTAACGAGGCTCTTCCGTCGAAGATGCCGTCACAGCCACAATCATCATGGTCCAATCGTTGATGGAGCCAAGACAATTGCTGACGCGAGCTGTAGAAACGCCCTACGGTACTGCAATTGCAGCGTCAGAAAACCTTGCAGCCGCGCGTATATTTTCCCGTTTCAGCTGCGGATTAGGCCTGATGCAAAAAATTTACTCTAAGGCATCTTCGCCTGAAGCTGGGAGTATAAATGCAACGTAATTTTATAATTCAAGTGCGAATTCGCACATCGGAGGCAATCGACCCCTCCGGGTAAAGTTTCTCTACGACACGTGGATAGCCCTTGCCTCGCGCCCTGCCCCCTGCCAAACAGCGCCTCAGCAGGAGATCGACCCATGACCCAGAATGAAGTTCTCGAAGAATTCCGCTCCGCCGGCGCGCTGCTGGAGGGTCACTTCATTCTCTCGTCCGGGCTGCACAGCCCCGTCTTCCTGCAGAAGATGTTCGTGTTCCAGGACCCGGCGCGCACCGAGCGGGTCTGCCGGGCGCTGGCCGAGAAGATCCGGGAGAGGTTCGGCGCCGTCGACTACGTGGTCTCGCCGGCCGTCGGCGGCATCGTTCCGGGCTATGAGACGGCGCGGCATCTCGGGGCCAAGGCGATCTTCGTGGAGCGGGAGAACGGAGCCTTCGCCCTGCGTCGCGGGTTCGCCATTCCGGAGAATGCGCGGGTCGTGATGGTGGAAGACATCGTGACGACCGGCCTTTCCTCTCGGGAATGCCTGGCTGCCCTGCGCGAGCATCCCGGCATGATCCTCGGAGCCGCCTGCCTCATCGACCGCTCCGGCGGCAAGGCGGACCTCGGCGTACCGCTGGTTTCCCTCGTCCAGCTCGACATTCCCGCCTATGCACCGGACCAAATTCCTGCGGAATTGGCAGCCCTTCCGGCGATCAAGCCGGGCAGCCGAAGCCTCAAATCATAATAGCTGTGTATTTATCACAGAGAGGCTTGACTGCCTTGGTTCCGACAACTTGACTCTTGGAATTTGCACGCCATTAAGTAGTTTGCATTGTCGTTTTTACTCGGCCGAAGGGTTAATAACCGCCTGATCCAAGGCACGTCGTAATTTTCTCGCGCAATTTTATTGCCTGCGTAAATAATAGATGTCTCTTGAATAATGAAGGTTATTTTGCCGCTTCGACTGAATCCAACAGAGAATACTTATGTCAGGCCAGCAGCGGATCGCTCTTTTCATTGATGGAGCCAACCTCTACGCTACCACCAAAACTCTCGGCTTCGATATCGATTACAAGCGCTTGCTGAAGGAATTCCAGGGTCGCGGCACTCTGGTTCGCGCCTTTTACTACACGGCGCTCGTGGAAGATCAGGAATATTCTTCCATCCGCCCGTTGATCGATTGGCTCGACTACAACGGCTACCGGGTAGTGACGAAGCCGACCAAGGAATTCGTCGATTCCGCCGGCCGCCGCAAGGTGAAGGGCAACATGGATATCGAGCTCGCGATCGATGCCCTGGAGCTTTCTCCCTACATCGACCACATGGTCCTGTTCTCCGGTGACGGCGACTTCCGTTCCCTGGTCGAGGCCATGCAGCGCCGTGGCGTACGGGTTTCCGTCGTCTCCACGGTCACGACCCAGCCGCCGATGGTGGCGGATGAGCTGCGCCGGCAGGCCGATGAATTCCTCGATCTGTCGCAGCTCGCCTCCCGCATCGGGCGCGATCCTTCGGAACGCCCGCAGCGCCCGGGCAACGAGAACGGCGAGCGCAACCGCCCGCAGCCGCGCAATGGCGCCCTCGAGAGCCGCTACGGCATCCGGCAGCCGCAGGACGACGATTTCGAGGCGTAAAAGCCGATTTTCCGTTACGGGATATTTTCATGGCCGGGTTCGCCCCGGCCATTTCCTTGTCCAGTACCTAGAGCCGTTTCCACTTGCGTGGAATCAGCTCTCTTCTTTGCTTGCCGCATTTTTGGACGGCGAACCGGATCCACCTCGCCGAAAAATGCTCTTAAAGCGAGCTTTCCTCGACACGACAGTCGAGGCTGAGTGACCCGGCCGTGTTGCTGACCGTCGCCAGGCATAGATCCGTCTGCCCCGCAGGGATCGAAACGGCAAACCGCGTGACGTAGAGGCCGCCCTCGGTATCAGGCAGCTTGCGCGCCTCGAGGCGCACGATATTGGCGCCGTATTGCTTGAAGACCTCGGCGAGACGGGCGACGAGGCCGAGCTGATCGCCGCCGCTGATGGCGATGCGGTGGGTGATCTTGCCGGACGGCCCCGGGCTCGGGTCGAAGGCATAGGGGACGGCGCGGATCTCGGCCCCGTCCAGTTCCGGCAACCGCTTGAGGCCCTCCTCGATCGCTGCGGCCGTCAGGTCCTGAGGAAGCTCGCAGAGGGCAACGAATTCGGCGCCGGTTCCGAGAGCGGCGAAGGTCGTGTCCCTCAGGTTCACACCGACATCGAACAGGTGCTCCGCAATCGCGGCGACGAGGCCGACCCGATCGGGACCCAGGACCGAAACGAGAGCAACGGACGCCATGTCTTCCCTCCAAAAAACTTGAGAGGGAAACTAGCGCATCGTGCGGAAAAGTGGACCCGGTTTTCAGCGCTCAACGATGCGCCGCCAATGGATCGAGCATCGAATTGGATCCCAAAAGTGGGTCCACTTTTGGGTCCGATGCTCTAGCGCGCAAAGCCGCAGCGTCAGCCCTTGTCGCGCATGAGACGAGCCTTCTCCCGGTTCCAGGAGCGCTCCTTCTCCGTCTCGCGCTTGTCGTGCAGCTTCTTGCCCCGGCCGAGGCCGAGCTCCACCTTCGCCCGCCCGCGATCGTTGAAATAGATCTTGAGCGGAATCACGGTGAAGCCCTCGCGCTGCGTCGCGCCGATCAGCTTGTCGATCTGGCGCTTGTGCAGCAGCAGGCGGCGCGGCCGCTTCGTCTCGTGGTTGAAGCGGTTCGCCTGGAGGTATTCCGGGATATAGGCGTTGAAGAGAAAGAACTCCTCGCCCGACGGCCCGGCATAGGCCTCGCCGATGGTCGCCTTGCCCTGACGCAGGGATTTCACCTCCGTGCCGGTCAGTGCGATTCCTGCCTCGTAGGTGTCGAGGATCTCGTAATTGAACCGCGCCTTCCGGTTGTCGGCGACGACGCGGTTGGGACTCTTGGGGTCTTTTGACATGAGCTCTTAAGAATTGATCAGGCCCGCATGGACCATGGCCGCGCGCACGGCCTGCTTTGCATTGTCGGAGGCTGGCACCAGCGGCAGGCGCACATTGTCCTCCATCAGGCCGAGCAGGGATGCACCATATTTAACGGGCGTCGGGTTGGTTTCAACGAACAGGCTGGTGTGCAGAGGCATGAGGCGATCCTGCACCTTCAGAGCGGAGGCGTAATCTCCGTTCAGGCAGGCATTCTGCAATTCGGCGCAGAGGCGCGGCGCGACATTCGAGGTCACGGAAATGCAGCCATGGCCGCCATGGGCCATGAAGCCGAGAGCCGTGGCATCCTCGCCGGAGAGCTGGATGAAATCAGGGCCCAAAACCTGCCGCTGCTGGCTCGCGCGCGCCATGTTGGCGGTCGCGTCCTTCACGCCGGCGATGTTCTTCAGCTCGTAGAGCCGCGCCATCGTCTCCACCGACATGTCGATGATCGAGCGGCCGGGGATGTTGTAGATGATGATCGGGATGCCGACGGCGTCGTTGATCGCCTTGAAGTGCTGATACAGGCCTTCCTGGGTCGGCTTGTTGTAATAGGGCGTCACGATCAGCACCGCATCGGCGCCGACCTTTTCCGCGTGCTTGGAGAAGGCCACCGCCTCCGCCGTGCTGTTGGAACCGGCGCCGGCGATGACGGGCACCCTGCCCTTCGTCTCGTCGACGCAGATCTCGACGACCCGTTCGTGCTCCTTGTGGCTCAGTGTCGGGCTCTCGCCGGTCGTCCCGACGGGGACGAGGCCGTTCGTGCCCTCCTGGATCTGCCAGTTGATGAAGGACCGGAACGCGGCCTCATCCACGGCCCCTTCCTTGAACGGGGTCACCAGAGCGGTGATGGAGCCTTTGAATTGGGTCATGGGTCATCCTCGAAATTTGCGTCGGTCTTCTCTAGAGGTGTTTCCACTTGCGTGGAATTACCTCTCTTCTTTGCTCTGCCGCATTTCTTAACGGCGAACCGGGTCCACTTCGCCGAAAAATGCTCTTGGGCCAAAAGGCTCTTACACATAGGGGGTGCGGCGCATGCGCGCAAACGTTCCCCTGAGGAGTTGTCCTAGCTCGGCTCTTAGTGTTTCCTCAAGAGAAACGTCGTCACAATGAGATACAGACGATAGCAAAAGGGGTTTGCGGGTGAGCCTCAACATGCGTCCTCTCATACGGCTTCTGGCGTCGGTCGCGCTCGTCCAGTTGTCCGTTCTCACCGTTCAGGCAACAGAATCTCCTCCCGATCAGCCCCGGCAGAACGCCCTCGAAGGCTTCGTGCCAGCCGCTCCGGTGCCGGGAGACCCGGAACTTCTCCAGGGGATCCTGAAGGCCTACCGGGACAACGATCTCCCCGAGGCCCAGATCCTCAGGACCAAGCTGACCCAGCCGGCCTCTCAGGCCCTGGTCGAATGGTTCACCATCCGCAGCGGTTTCACGATAGGCCTCGACCGGATCGTCGGCTTCCAGAAGGATTATCCGGACTGGCCGGTCACCAGCCAGCTCCGCCGACGCGGCGAGGACGCGCTGCTGGCGGAGCGCAGGCCGCCATCCCAGGTGCGCGCCTATTTCGCCAAGCAGCCTCCTGGCACTCCTGCCGGCCGGACCGCCCTCGCCTTCGCCCTGAAGGCGGACGGCGCCGACCAGGAGGCCAACGACAAGATCCGTCACGTCTGGCGCGAGGACAATTTCGGCCCGGACATGGAGAGGCGCATCCTCGACCGGTTCCCGGACCTCCTCTCCGAGGCCGATCACCGCTTCCGGATGGAGCGGCTTCTCCTGAAGGAGAACTGGGGCGGCGCGCAGCGCGCCGCAGGTTACGCGGGCAAGGATTACGGCCTGCTCGTCAAGGCGCGCATGGCGGTCTTCCAGGGCAAGAAGAAGGCCGAGAAGGCGTTCGGCGCAGTCCCGGGCTCGTTGCGTGGCGACCCTTCCTATCTCTTCTCGAAGGCCCTGCTCCAGCGCCGCAGCAACAACCTGGTCGAAGCTGCCAACATCATCATGCAGGCGCCCCGCGATCCGGAGCTGCGGGTCGATGGCGACGAATGGTGGGCCGAGCAGCGCCGGATCACCCGCGAGCTGCTCGACAAGGGCAATCCCAAGGTGGCCTATGAGGTGGCGAGCCACCATGCCGCCGAGTCGCCGGTGCAGCAGATCGAAGCCGAGTTCCATGCCGGCTGGATCGCCCTGCGGTTCCTCGACGATCCGGCGACGGCCGCCAGGCATTTCGCCACCGTCGCCAAGACCGCTTCGACACCGATCTCCATCTCCCGCGTCGCCTATTGGCAGGGCCGCGCCGCCGAGGCGGGCGGCCAGGGCCAGGACGCCAGAATCTTCTACGAGCGCGCCGCGGAGCAGCCGACGACCTATTACGGACAACTGGCCAAGGCGAAGCTGGGTCAGACCATCAGCTTGAGAAAAGTCGATCCGCTGACGGAGGAGGAGCGCAGGGCTTTCGATGCTCTCATCCCCGTGCAAGCGGTGAAACTCCTGCAGCAGCTCGACGAGCCCGATCTTGCCCTCGGCCTGTATTCCGACCTCGCCCAGACCTTGAGCGATCCGGGGCAGCTCGACGCTCTCGCCAGCATGGCGACGGCGCAACAGAACCCCCGCGCCGTGCTGTCTGTCGGCAAGATCGCTCTGCAGCGGGGCTTTCCCCTCGACCAGCATGCCTATCCCCTTGCGGCGATCCCCGATTTCCAGCCGGTCGGAGACGAGGTCGAGCCCGCCATGGTCTATGCCATCGCCCGGCAGGAAAGCGCCTTCAATCCCCGCGCCATCTCCAGCGCCGGCGCGCGCGGCCTCATGCAGCTCATGCCGGAGACGGCGAAACGGACGGCGAAGCGCTTCGGCGTCGGCTTCGACCTGAAGCGGCTGATCGAGGACCCGTCCTACAACGCCAAGATCGGCTCGGCCCATCTCGGCGAGCTGATGGAGGATTGGAAAGGATCCTACATTCTCGCTTTCGCCTCGTACAATGCCGGCGGCGGCAACGTCATCAAATGGGTCCGCTCCTACGGCGATCCCCGCAAGCCCGACGTGGACGAGGTCGATTGGGTCGAGCGGATCCCGTTTTACGAGACGCGCAACTACGTTCAGCGGGTGCTCGAGAATTTGAGGGTCTACCGGGCGCGGCTGAACGAGAAGGCCGCTCCCGCCGCCCCAGCCACGGCGGATGCGACGGGCACGAACTGATCGTGTAGAATGGGTCTCGTCAAACCCGCCGAAGCCGGATTGAGATGAGCCACTCCTACCGCGATCTGTTCGTCTCCGCAGGCGATGGCCTGCGCCTCTATGCCCGCGACTATGGCCCGGAAACGGGCGGTGGCCTGCCCGTCATATGCCTGCCGGGCCTTGCCAGAAACTCCGAGGATTTCCACGAGCTGGCCGAAGCCTTGAGCCGCGATCCCTTAACTCCTCGCCGGGTTCTGGCGCTCGATTATCGCGGGCGGGGACGCTCTGACTGGGACAAGGACTGGCATCACTACGATCTCAAGATCGAACTCGATGACTGCCTGAAGGTTCTGGCGGCGGCCGGGATCGGAAAGGCGGTCTTCGTCGGCACGTCGCGGGGTGGGCTGATCACCATGGCTCTTGGCGCCGCTCACCCCGAACTTCTTGCAGGCGCCGTTCTGAACGATATCGGACCGGTCATCGAAGCCAGGGGATTGCTGCGGATCCGCAGCTATGTCGGCAAGCTTCCGACACCGCGAACCCTCCAGGAGGGCGCCGATATCCTTCGGCGAATGTCGGGCGAGCAATTTCCCGCCTTCACGGACGAGCAGTGGCGGAGACTGGCTCGAGGGACGTGGCACGAGACGGCGGAAGGCCTCGCTCTCAGTTATGATTCCAGCCTGATCAAGACCCTCGAAGCGCTCGATCCCGAGGCGCCGCTTCCGGATCTGTGGCCGCTCTTCGAGCGCCTGAAGCCAGTCCCGCTCCTCGTGATCAGGGGCGGCATGTCCGACCTGCTGTCCGACGAAACCCTGCGCCTCATGGCGGAAAGGCATCCCGGTCTCACGGCGATCACGGTGCCGGGCCAGGGCCATGCCCCTGCGCTGGATGGCGACCTCCTTCAGACCATCGCCCGATTTGCCGCGGGCATAGACACCTGAAGTCTCTCCTGAGGATCAGTCCAGCCCAGGCTCTGTCTAGCCCAGGCCGACGATGCGCCTCGTCATGTCCATCAGACAGGAAGCGCAAACGCTGAGAAACCTTGCCCTTGGCTCATGCCACAGGCTCGGCACAAAAAGAAAACCCCGGTGTTGCCACCGGGGTCTCCTTAACAATCAGGTCAAGCCGATTAGAAGTCGCGCTGAACGCGCAGACGGCCTTCCCAGATGTTGTTGTTCACGCCGATCGGCTCCGGAGCGCTGGTGTCGATGTTGGCGTAGAGAACTTCCACGCCGATATCGAGACCGGAGACCGGCGACCAGAAGACGTTCGTGCCGAGGCGCCACTCGTTGAAGTCGAGGTCAAACGGACCAACGAAGCCAGCCGGAGGGGTGTTCGGGTATTCGACGCGAGCGTACGAACCGAAGACGTTCTGACGGATGGTGGGGGTCCAGTAGTGACGCAGACCACCGGCAACCGACCAGCCAGCGCCCGTTTCGATGTCGCCATTGACGCCGATGTAGGCGTCGGTCAGGAAGCCGCGGACCTGGCCAACCGTGACGTTCGAGCCGGCACCGAGGTAGCCGAGAGCGCCGTCAGCGTAGGTGGCAGCGATCCAGAGAGCGTCGCCGGCGCCGAGCATCGGCAGGTTGACGTAACCCGAACCGTAGATCGCCCAGCCGAGCTCTGCATCCGGATAGTCGAAGAGGCCGAGACCAACCGGAACAAGGTCAGCGCTGCGGATCTGGTGCAGAGCACCGGAGAGCTGCACGCCACCCCAGGTACCAGCGTACTTCAGGTTACCGACGAGGTCAGGAGCGGTCTGGCCGGCTTCGGTGAAGAACGGGGTCGTGCCGAAGTTCGTGCCAGCGAAGCGGCCTTCTTCAGCCGAGATCGTGGCCGAGAAGCCGTTGCCGAACGAGAAGGTGTAGGCGAACAGGTTCACGTTCGGGGCGTCCGAGAAGCGGAGCGTTCCCATGTGGCCGGTCGGCAGGTCGGCGTTGTCGAACATCGACACGACACGACCGGCGGTCAGACCACCGAACTGGATGAAGGCCTGGTCGACGTTCGGGGTCGAGGTGCTGAAGCCGTACGAACCGGTGTCACGGGTGATCTCGAAACGCACGAAGGTGCGCAGGAGGCCGTAAGCGGTCGCCGTACGAGCGTCGAGCTGGATACGGCCACGAGCACGGAAGCCGATCGAGTCGTCGAGACGGGTCTGCGGCTCGAGATAACGGAACTCGGCGCGAACACGGCCGCCGACGCGGAGGCAGGTTTCGGTGCCGGGGATGTAGAAGAAGCCTGCGCCGTAGGTGGAGCAGACGCGAACGTATTCAACAGCAGCAGCCTTCTTCGCGGGAAGGTCGGCAGCTTGAGCTCCGGCAACAGCCGCGAGACCCGCGACCGATCCGAGGAAGAGGCTCTTAGCGAGCTTCATGGTTAAACCTCCAAAGTTTCGAGACCCTGGGGGGCCGGGTTTTAGTGCCTCGATGACTTCAACGAAGCATCAAACACGTCCCTTTTCCCCTAGTACCCGGCGGCCCACCTTTTCGGTTGAACTCACCAGGATCACGACTGGGGTGCCCCCGTCGCTGCAGCCACATTATCCAGGACAGGGCCGCAAGCAACCGAATGAAGGCACAAAATGGGCAACTGCCAGGGCTTTTCATCGCCATGTTGCACAAAGGCAACGTTCAGACCTGATCCCTTTACTATTCGTTAAGAAATGGGGCTGGATTTTTATAAACCATTAAGGAACAAGGACTTCGCCGATAGGCAAGGGCGCCATCAAGTCTGCGTGAGGGCCCGCGGCGGCCATGGAATGGCCCTGGGCTGTGAATAACGCCTCGTGCAATTGGGGCACCGTCCCCTTGCCGGACGGCATGAAAAAAGGCCGGGGCGACCCCGGCCTTTCCGAATCGTCGATTGGAACGGCTTCAGGCGACCTTCGGGCCGATCACGCCGCGGCGGATCTGGTCCTCCTCGATGGATTCGAAGAGGGCCTTGAAGTTGCCCTCCCCGAATCCGTCATCGCCCTTGCGCTGGATGTATTCGAAGAAGATCGGCCCGATGGCGGTCTTGCCGAACCGCTGGAGCAGGACCTTCGTGAAGCCTCCTTCGACGACCCCCTCTCCGTCGATCAGGATGCCGTTTTTCCGCAGGCGCTCCAGAGGCTCCTCATGGCTGGGGAGGCGCTTGTCGACGCGGGAATAATAGATCTCGTTCGGCGCCGGCATGAATTCGAGACCCGTCGCGATGAGGGCCTCGATTGATTCGTAGAGTTCGTGCGAGCCCAGCGCCACATGCTGGATGCCCTCGCCCTTGTACTCCTGAAGGTACTCCTCGATCTGCCCGGTCTCGCCCGCATCCTCGTTGATCGGGATGCGGATCTTTCCGTCCGGGCTCGTCATGGCGCGGGAGTGCAGACCCGTCAGCTTTCCTTCGATGTCGAAATAGCGGATCTGGCGGAAGTTGAAGAGGCGCTCGTAGAAGGCGGCCCACTCGTTCAGGCGGCCGCGATAGACGTTGTGCGTCAGGTGATCGATGTAATAGAGGCCGACGCCCTTCGGCTTCGGGTCGGGCTCGCCCAGCCATTCGAAATCGACGTCGTAGATCGATCCCTTCGCGCCGTAGCGGTCGACAAAATAGATCTGCAGGCCTCCGATTCCCTCGATCCCGAGGATTTCGAGTTCATTCGGGCCGACCTGCGTCTCGATGGGCTTGGCGCCCATGGAAAGGGCACGGTCAAAAGCGTATTTCGCATCGGCCACCCGGAACGCCATGGCCGGCGCGGACGGGCCGTGCGCCGCCGCGAAGCGCTCGGCGAAGGAGCCGGGCTGCGCGTTTAAGATGAAGTTGATGTCGCCCTGGCGATAGAGCGTGACGTTCTTCGACCGGTGCTTCGCGACCGCGCTGAAGCCCATGACCTTGAAAAGGCGGTCCAGCGCTTGCGGTTCGGGATGGCAGTATTCCACGAACTCAAAGCCGTCGGTGCCCATGGGGTTCTCTTCCGAGATCGTGGCGGGCGGTGCGTCGTGCGGGAACGGTCCCATGGTTTTCCTCCTGTTTTGCCTCTGCGGATCGCGAGGCCATCGCTGTGGGGACAACGCACCCGGCCTTCGGGCGGATGCGGGTTTTCGTCAAACGGCGTCGGGCTGCCTCGCAGGCGCAGCATCCTGGAAGGCCTTGTGCCCGGCACAGGCGGCATCGACCGCCGCGATCTTCGGATAGGCATCGAGCGAGACTTTGAAGCGCCGTGCGTTGAAGACCTGCGGAACGAGATAGACGTCGGCGAGCGAAATCCGGGAGCCGAAGGCATAGGGTCCGGGCTCGATCAGCCTTTCGATGGCATCGAAGCCCTCATGCACCCAATGGGCGTACCATTGGTCGGCTTCAGCCTGATCGTGTCCGAGGCGCTTCTTGAGATAGGCGATCGTGCCTGAATTGTTGAGCGGATGGATATCGCAGCCGATCAGGCTGGCGATGGCCCGGACCTTGGCCCGGTTGACCGCGCCGACCGGCAGCAGGGGCGGCTCCGGATAGCACTCGTCGAGATATTCGAGGATCGCCGGCGACTGGATCAGGGTCGCGCTGCCGACATCGAGCGAGGGAACGCGGCCCTGGGGATTGACCGCGCGATAGGTTTCTTCGCGCTGTTCCCCGGTCAGCAGGTTGATCGGAATCGAGTCGTAGGCAACGCCCTTGAGGTTGAGCGCAATCCGAACGCGATAGGCCGCGGAGGAGCGGAAATAGGTATAGAGCTTCACGTCTGCGCCTCCACGCCATCCTGGGGTGCCAGCAGCCGGGCCTGCCTGGTGAGCCTGTCGATCAGGGCCGCGAGGGTCGCCTGTTCCTGCGGTGTCAGAACCGAGAGGAGGCGCTCCTCGACGGCGAGCGCTTCAGGGGCCACAGCCTCGTAGATCGCGCGGCCTTCCGGCGTGAGTGCGAGCCATTCCTCACGGCGGTCGTCGAGATTGGGCCGGCGCACAACCAGCCCCCGCTTCTCGAGCGCGGCAACGGCGCGGGAGACGGTCGATTTGTGCATCACCCCGTCCGGCGCCATGTCCCTGGCGGTCCGGTTCTCGTACTGACCAAGGGTAACGATGACCCGCCATGCCGGAATCGAAAGGCCGTAGCGATCGGCATAGATCTGAGCGAGCGCGCTCGAGGTCAGGCCCGCCAGCACGTTGATCCGATAAGGCAGGAACTGCTCCAGAACCACCAGGGGTTCGGGTGCCTGCTTCTTTGCTGCCGATCCAGTCGCCATCGTCCCGCCAATCGTTGCCTGTGCAACCAATACCACAATTCGTTGCACAGGCAACTAGATTGACATGACGCAAGGTCAAGATCCTGCCTTGGGACCTCGGCCAAACAAAAACAGCGTGGCTGGAATGGCCAGCCACGCTGTCGTTTGCTCGACTTCCTGGGATCGAAGCGGAATTCCGCCCCGGTTTATGCCCGGCCGCGGGTGCGGATCATGAAGGTGTCGAAGGCGTATTCGTTGAGCTGGAACCAGGGCAGCACGTCGGTGCGATAGGCGACCATCGAATCGTAGGCCTTCTTGAAGTCGGCGTTCTTGGCCGAGAGCTCGGCATAGAGCTCGTTGGCGGCCTTGAGCGAGGCTTCCAGGATCGCCGGGGAGAAGGTGCGCAGCTCCGCGCCGGCGCCGACCATGCGGCGCAGGGCCTGGCCGTTGACCGCGTCGTACTTGGCGAGCATCCAGTTGTTCGCGGCTTCCGTCGCCTGGGACAGGATGGCCTGGTAGTTCTTCGGCAGCTCGTTCCACTTCTGCTGGTTGACGACGAGGTGCAGCATGGCGCCGCCCTCCCACCAGCCGGGAGCGTAGTAGTATTTGGCCACTTTCAGGAAGCCGAGCTTCTCGTCGTCATAGGGACCGACGAACTCGGCCGCATCGAGGGTGCCGCGCTCGAGCGCCGGATAGACGTCGCCGGGGGCGATCTGCTGCGGCACGACGCCGAGCTTCGCCAAAACCTGACCGCCGAGTCCGCCGATGCGGAACTTCAGGCCCTTCAGGTCATCGACGCTGTTGATCTCCTTCCGGAAGAAGCCGCCCATCTGGGCGCCGGAATTGCCGCAGACGAAGGAGGTGCAGTTATACCGCGCCATCACCTCGTTGATGATCTCCTTGCCGCCGGCGAAGTGCCACCAGGAATGGAGCTGGCGCGCATTGAGGCTGAACGGCAGACCCGTGCCCATGCCGAGCGCCGGCTCCTTGCCGATGTAGTAGTAGAGCGGGGTATGGGCGCATTCGACCACCCCGTTCTGGACCGCATCCATGGCCTGCAGACCGCCGACGATCTCGCCGGGAGCGAAGACCTGAATCTGGAACTTTCCGTCGGTCGCATCCGCCATGTACTTGGCGAAGGTCTGTGCGGTGCCGAAGATCGTGTCGAGGTTTTTCGGGAAGCTCGAGGTCAGGCGCCAGCGGATTTCCGGCTGCGTCTGTGCGATGGCCGGCATGGCCACCGTTCCGGCTGCAGCGGCAAGCCCTGCCCCTTTCAGAAAGTTTCTTCTCTTCATCGTCGTCATTGGCGTTTCCCCGGAAAGCATTCTGTTGCAAGTTGAGTGGACCATAACAACCCGGTCGGTGACAATGAAGCTCTCCTCCCTGAACCAAGGCCGTGACGGCCGCCTCGTCATCGTCTCGAAAGACCTGACCCGCGCGACTGACGCTTTTTTCATTGTTCCGACGCTTCAGCAAGCCCTGGACAATTGGGAAAAAGTCGAGCCTCAACTGCGCGATCTGGCAGGGCAGCTCGAACATGGCTCCGTCCCCGCCTTCCGCTTCCACGAGCACGATTGCGCCTCTCCCCTGCCCCGGGCCTATCAATGGGCGGACGGCTCGGCCTATGTGAACCATGTTGAGCTGGTGCGCAAAGCGCGCGGCGCCGAGATGCCTGCCTCCTTCTGGACCGATCCGCTCATGTATCAGGGCGGCTCCGATTCCTTCCTCGGTCCGCGAGACGAGATCCTGGCCGTCGACGAAGGACATGGGATCGACCTCGAGGCGGAAGTGGCGGTGATCACAGGCGACGTGCCGATGGGCGCGAGCCGGGAACAAGCCGCTGCAGCCATCCGCCTGATCGTGCTGGTCAACGACGTCTCGCTCAGAAACCTGATTCCGGCGGAGCTCGCCAAAGGCTTCGGCTTCTTCCAGTCCAAGCCCTCCTCCACGCTCTCGCCCGTGGCGGTCACGCCCGACGAGCTGGGCGAGGCCTGGGACGGCGGCAAGCTCCACCTGCCCCTCCTCACCAGCCTCAACGGCAAGCCCTTCGGCAAGCCGAATGCGGGCGTCGACATGACCTTCGACTTCCCGACCCTGATTGCCCATGCCGCCAAGACGAGACCTCTCGGCGCCGGCGCGATCATCGGCTCGGGCACGGTCTCCAACAAGGATCGGGACGGCGGCCCGGGCAAGCCGATCGCCGATGGAGGCCTCGGCTATTCCTGCCTCGCGGAACTGCGGACCGTGGAGACGATCCTGCACGGCGAAGCCAGGACGCCGTTCCTGCGCTTCGGCGATACGGTGCGCGTCGAGATGAAGGACAAGCAGGGCCACTCGATCTTCGGCGCCATCGAGCAGGAGGTCAAAGCCTATCGCGGCGAGGCTTGACTTTGCTGCGCATCGATCGCGTGCAGCTCGCGATTCCGGAACTGGAAGACCGAACAAACTGCAAAAGGCCGCCGGAGGATGTCCGGCGGCCTGAATCGATGCGCTTACATGGCGCGGGCCGTACCGCCGCCGAGCGCCTGGACGTGCTCTAGGTGCATTTCCAGAGTGGGAAGAGTCGCGCCGGCGAACTGGGCAAGCTGCGGCACGTCCCCGTTCTGCGAGTAGGACGTGAACAAGGCCACTGCCTCCTGATGCGCCATGAGCTGGGCGTTCACGTAGGCCGCGTCGAAGTCGGGTGCGGCCTGAACCGTCGCCAGAATCTGCTGGTGCTTCGCATTCATCGCCGGCGGCGACGTCGGCACGCCGGCACGGCGAACCGTTGACGTCATGCGCCGGCCAGCGGCGTTGTGGTCGCGGATCATCTGCTGGGCGAAGCGGCGAACCTCGGGGTCGCGCGAGCGCTGCAGGGCCAGGCGGCTCGACTCGATCTCGAACAGGTTCGAGGACGTCGCCGTCGGCACGAACTCCGCTGCGCTCGTGACGGCAACAGGGGCAGGAGCGGGAGCCGTGGCCATCGGCGTCATGCAGCCGGCAACGCCAAGCGCCAAGGCGCTCGAAACAAACAATACCTTGAAGTTCATTACAGAAGTCCTTCCTTCGCCCGATCCTAAGGCCGAGCCGACGGCCCCCAACGATGGGGCCTCGTCCTATGTTCCTGGGTGCCGGATTTTTTCCGCGGCGAAGCTGCAACCGCTTGAGAACGGGCTCCGCGGTGGGCGATTTCGCCATGCGCCCTAGTTAGGTTCTGCGATGGAGATGGAGCGCCTCATGGATGACCATGTCTACAAGATCGTGGAACTCGTCGGATCCTCGGAAACCAGCATCGAGGACGCGATTCAGACCGCCGTTCGACGGGCGAACCATACTTTGAGGAATCTGCGTTGGTTCGAGGTGATCCAGACCCGCGGCCATATCGAGGACGGCGAGGTGCGCCACTACCAGGTGGTGATCAAGGCTGGCTTCACGCTCGAAGGCGAGTAGCCGAGACTGGAGCGCGGTCACGGCGCTCAGAGCGGGATGACGCCAGGCCTTGCTCATTCGGTCCGTGCGGCCATGCAAATGCCCGGTTCCACCTGTTAGGTTTCCCGATCTTGTTGAAGCGGCGTGTGTCCTGCGCCCTTTTTCCGAGCGCTGCTGAGAACACGCCCTCATGGAGGTAACGCCATGGCTGACGGGTTGTGCGACATCTGCGGAGTGAGGCCTGCAACCGTTCGGGCACAGGTCGTCAGCAACGGCCAGCGCCAGACGATGGAGCTGTGCGATTACGACTACCGGCGCCTGACCCGGCAGCAGCGATCGAGCTCGCCGCTGGAATCGCTCTTCGGCCAGCGCGACAGCCTGTTCGACGATTTCTTCAACGACGATTTCTTCGGCGGCCGCGGCGGCCGGCGGGACGCCCTCGACGAGCGTTCGGTCAGCGATATGCCCCCTGCGAATGCGGCCCGAAGCGCTGGCAGCCGGAGGCCCGCGGCCGGCGGTGCGGAGCGCCTCTCGGAACACGTGGAGGAAATCCTCCAGGCAGCCGCCCGGCGGGCCGCCGATTTCGGCCGCAGGGAGGTCGACACCGAGCACCTGTTGCTTGCTCTGACGGAGAGCGATGTCATCCGCACCATTCTCGACCAGTTCAAGGTCTCCCTCGACGACCTGCGCAACCAGATCGTTCAGGAGAGCCCGCGCGGCGATGCCGAGCCGCAGGAAGGCGGCGAGATCGGCGTGTCGCCCCGGGTGAAGGACGCGCTCTCCCGCGCCTTCCGAGCCTCGGCGGAACTCGGTCATTCCTATGTCGGGCCCGAGCACCTGCTTATCGGCCTTGCCGAGGAGGGCGAAGGCCTCGCCGCCGACATGCTGCGCCGCTACGGCCTGACCCCGCAGGCCATCCGCCAGCAGGTCACCAAGGTCGTCGGCCGAGGCGCTGAAGGCGGCAGCGTCGACGCGCCGACCAACACGCCCAATCTCGACAAGTACTCACGCGACCTGACCAAGCTCGCCCGCGAAGGCAAGCTCGATCCGGTGATCGGCCGGGCTCAGGAGATCGAGACCACCATCGAGGTGCTGGCCCGGCGCAAGAAGAACAACCCGGTGCTGATCGGCGAGCCCGGCGTCGGCAAGACAGCCATCGTCGAGGGGCTTGCCCAGCGCATCGTCGGCGGCGAGGTGCCGGAAGGCCTGCGCGAGAAGCGCCTCGTCGAACTCTCGATCAATTCCATGGTCGCCGGCTCCAAGTACCGCGGCGAGTTCGAGGAGCGCGTGCAGCAGATCCTCAAGGAGGTCACAGAGCGCGAGGACGAGCTGATCCTGTTCATCGACGAGCTCCACACCATCGTCGGCGCAGGCCAGGGCGGTGGCGAAGGCGGGCTCGACATCGCCAACGTCTTCAAGCCGGCGCTCGCCCGCGGCGAGCTCAACCTGATCGGCGCGACGACCCTCAACGAATACCAGAAGCACATCGAGAAGGATGCGGCGCTCGAACGCCGCTTCCAGCCGGTCTTCGTGCCGGAGCCGACCATCGCTCAGACCATCATGATCCTGCGCGGCCTGCGCGACACCCTTGAGGCGCACCACAAGGTCGCGATCACGGACGATGCCATCGTCTCAGCGGCAGAGCTCTCGGACCGCTACATCACGGGACGCTTCCTGCCCGACAAGGCCATCGACCTGATCGATCAGGCGGCAGCACGCGTGAAGCTCTCGGCCACCGCGCGGCCGGTCGAGGTGCAGGAACTCGAAGCCGAAGTGCGCCAGCTCAAGCGCGAGCAGGATTATGCCGCCTCGCGCAAGCAGTTCGACCGCGCGTCGCAGCTCCAGGCCCAGCACGACGCCCGCGACAAGGAACTGCAGGAGGCAACCGAGCGCTGGCGCCGCGGGCGCGGATCGGCTTCAGCGGAAGTGCGCACGGAGCATATCGCGCAGGTGGTCTCGAAGCTCACCGGCGTGCCCGTCAACGAACTCACGACGGAAGAACGCCAGCGCCTCGTGAAGATGGAGGAGCGCCTGCACAAGCGCGTGATCGGCCAGGAGGAGGCGGTGAGAGCGGTCAGCGATGCGGTGCGCCTGGCGCGGGCCGGCCTTAGGGAGGGACGCCGCCCCATCGCGACCTTCCTGTTTCTCGGCCCCACCGGCGTAGGCAAGACCGAACTCGCGAAGGCGCTCGCGGAAACCGTCTTCGGCGACGAGGACGCCATGATCCGCCTCGACATGTCGGAATACATGGAGCGCCACGCAGTCGCCCGCCTCATCGGCGCGCCGCCCGGCTATGTCGGCTACGATGAGGGCGGACAGCTCACCGAGCGGGTGCGGCGCCGGCCCTATTCCGTCGTGCTGTTCGACGAGATCGAGAAGGCGCATCCGGACGTCTACAACGTGCTGCTCCAGGTCTTCGACGACGGGCGCCTCACCGACGGCAAGGGTCGTGTGGTCGATTTCACCAACACGGTCCTCATCGCCACATCGAATCTCGGCTCGGACATCATCCAGCGCCACCTCAACCTGCGTGGTACGGGCGAAGACGATCAGACCAAGCTCAAGCGCGAGCTGATGGAGGTGCTGCGCAGCCATTTCCGGCCCGAATTCCTCAACCGCATCGACGAGATCATTGTCTTCCATGCGCTGACGCGAAACGAGATCCGCTCCATCGTCGAGCTGCAGCTGGAACGGGTGAAGCGCACCGCCCATGCGCAGGGCGTCGAGCTCGATATCGACATGAGCCTCGTGGACCATCTCGCAGCAGCCGGCTTCCGTCCGGAATTCGGTGCCCGCGAGCTGCGGCGCCTGATCCGCTCGGAACTCGAAACGCAGCTCGCCCGCGCGATGCTCTCCGACGAGGTGCACGAGGGCGATCGGGTGCGCGTGCGCTGGGACGGCGAACGGCAGAAGGTCGTTCTGGAACCCCAGGCGAAGCCGGAGACCGCAGAGCAGGCCACTCCAAAGAAAGCGGACAAGCAGCGGAACGCCGTGGAGGTGGAGCGGGAGACCGGCAAAGAGACAGGCGACCGAAGTCAATCAGCGGCTGAATAGGTTCGCTTATCAACGCCGCGGCGCTTGTCCCTCTCCGGGTTAGGAGAGGGTCGGGGTGAGGGTATCATGTGAGGTTATCTCGACGTCATCACCTCCCCGGACTTGATCCGGGGATCGGTGCCGGTGATCCCGATTAATAAAAGCGCTGCGCTTTTCGGTATCGGGAGGGCCGGCACGAGCCCGGCCATGACGGGCAAGTCACCACACCGCATCACCGCTGCCCCTCTCCCACCCGGGAGAGGGGATACACGGTCGCAGTCCTCCGACTTTCCGCCCGCCGGTTGCACCGTCGGCCCATCTCGTACGACACTCGGCCCGCGAAGCTGGGCGGCAAGCGCATCCTGCGCCATGTCGATCAGCCGATTGGAACAGCCGGTCATGAAGGAAATCCTCATCGCGGGTCTGTCTTTCTTCTGTCTGACGGCGGCCGGGATCGGCGCCATGGTGATGCATGGCCGGCTCCCTGAGAAGCACCTTCAGGAGGACACCAATGCGACCGTCCGGCTGGTCGCCAACATCTTCGTCGTCATGACGTCCCTCGTTCTCGGCCTGATGATGAACTCGGCCAGGAACACCTACGAATCCATCGATCACAACATCCACACGTTCGCCACCGACCTCGTTCTCCTCGATCGCGCCGTGCGCGCCCTCGGTCCGGATGGCGAGGAGACCCGCCGCCGTCTGGTCGCCTATGTGCAGCGGGCCGTTGGCGACATGCCCGTCGTCGAAAGCGACCGGAGCGCGGAGCTCCTGCTCGACGAGGTCGGGACCACGTTGCGGGCGATCAAGCCGGCCGACGATCAGAAGGCGGCGATCTGGAACGATGCCCGCCAGATCTACCGCGAGGTCGTGCATCAGCGCTGGATCATCGTCGAGCAATCGGAGGGCGCGCTTCCGATGCCGCTCGTCGGGCTGGTGATCGCGTGGCTGATCGTGATCTTTGCGAGCTTCGGTTATCGTGCGCCGAAAAATGCGGTCGTCACCACGACATTGGTGGTCGCCGCATTACTCATGGCGGGGTCGATCTATCTCATGCTCGACATGGACGTGCCCTCTTCGGGCCTGATACAGGCGTCGAACCGGTCCCTGCAGCGCGTCCTTGCGGATCTGCAGCAATGAGCCGGCCCGACGCCCCAAAGCGCTTTTCGGCGAAGTGGATCCGGTTCGCCGCCAAAAAGCGCGGCAACAAAAGATAGTGAACTATTTCACTTCCGCCTCGTAGATGTAGAGCGTGGACTTGTCGTCCTCTGGCATGAAGTAGCCGCGGATGCCTGCATCGCTCGCTTCCATCCAGACCGGGTTGTGGGTCATGTCCATTCCGGCTGCGCTCCAGAGCAGAACCGGCGTCTGGAAGATCGGGCGGCCGTCGGTGAGGTTGATGAGATCGAGCCCGCCGAGGCGGAACGGGGCGGCTTCCGGCGTCACCCGCATCTCGGTCACGCCGGAGCACAGCATGCGGCTCTTGCCGGCATATTTGCAGTCCTGATAATCGAGATAATGCGACGTGTTGAGCGTGCGCAGCTTCTCGGGCGTTTCGCTGGCATTCGTGGGTTTCGCATTCGCGTCGAGCGGCCAGCGGTAGAACCGGCGCGAGCCCCAGCTCACCCCGTGCAGGGACTTCTCGTCGGGATTGTAGACCACGCCGCCGACATGGTCGGCGAAGCGGAACATCTCTTCCGCCTTCATGGTTTCAGGGTCGACGCGATAGACGATGGCGCGGCTGTTCGGCCGGTACTCGGCCACAGGCACCCAGATGTATTTCCCGTCGTAATCGATGCCGCCCGGATGATAGATCGACCCCTCCCCGAGGGTGATGTCGGCGATCAGGTTGCCCTTCATGTCGATCTTGAAGAGATGCCCGACGCCCGCGCCCGTGTCGCGATCGTAGCCGTCCACCGGCTGCGGAAACCGCTTGGTCGGCTGCTGGATCTCGACCGAGGACACGAACAGCGTATCGCCGATCTTCACCATGCCCTGCGGGTGATGGGTGAGGAAGTTGATCGGAACGGCGGAGACGGGCTTCCACTGCGTGGAGCGCGAAAGCTTCGTCACGCGCTCCGCCAGCGCATCCCGGTCGGGTTCCGCAGCCTGAAGCGTCGCGGGCAAGGCTCCGAGGCAGAGCATCGTCAGAACAGTCGTCAGGCAACGTCTCGAAAGGCAATCCATCGCGTTCCTCCTTCAATGACGAACCGCTACTTGTTCCGGGCATCGGATCGTTCCCGAAAGTGCCTTCCACTTTTGGGTCCGATGCTCTTAGCGAGCGGGTGATGTCATTTTAGTGAAGTGAACGATCCTGTCAGCCTCCCAATCACGTCATCACCTCCCCGGACCTGATCCGGAGATCGGTGCCGGTGATTCCGATAGATTGAAGCGCCGCGCTTCACCGATCGGGATGGCCGGGACACGCCCGGCCATGACGTGGAGAGGTCATGAAGCGTCGTCGAGCATATCGTGCGCCATCGAGGGGTCGCGCCAAGCGCTCTACCCCTCCAGCTCCTCGCGCAGCATTTCCAGCTCGAGCCAGCGCTCCTCCGCCGCGTGCAGCTCGCTCTGCAGCGTCGTCAGCGCATCCATGGCCTTCTGGAATCGGGCGGGATCGCGGGAATAGAGCTCGGGATCCGCGAGGATCTCCTGCACCTTGACGATCTTGGCTCCGATCTCGTCCATGCGCTTCGGCAACGTCTTGAGGTCGTGCTGCTCGTTGAAGGAAAGCTTGCGCTTCCCCGGTGCTGCAGCAGGGGCGGCGGCCGGCTTGTCGGCGCTCTTCGGCTTCGCTTCCTTCTCGACGATTCGGGCCTGCACGCCGCGCCCGCGCTGGGCGACCATGTCGGTATAGCCGCCCGCATATTCGAGCCAGCGCCCCTCGCCTTCCGAGAAGAGGACGGAGCTGACCGTGCGGTCGAGGAAGTCGCGGTCGTGGCTGACCAGGATCGCCGTGCCCGAATAATCCTGGATCATCTCCTCCAGCAGATCGAGGGTTTCGAGGTCGAGATCGTTGGTGGGCTCGTCGAGCACCAGCAGGTTGGACGGCTGCGCAAGCGCGCGCGCCAGCATGAGCCGGTTGCGCTCGCCGCCGGAGAGCACGCCCACGGGGGTACGGGCCTGTTCGGGCGCGAACAGGAAATCCTTCATGTAGCCGATGACGTGTTTCGTCTGGCCGCCGATGGTGACGGTGTCGCCGCGCCCGCCGGTGAGCGTCTCCGCCACCGTGGCATCGGGATCGAGGCTCGCGCGGCGCTGGTCGAGGGTGACCATCTGCAGGTTGGCGCCGAGACGCACCCGGCCGGCATCGGGCGCGAGAACGCCGGTGAGCAGATTGATGAGAGTGGTCTTGCCGGCCCCGTTCGGTCCGATGATGCCGAGCCGGTCGCCGCGCAGCACCCGCAGGGACAGGTTCGAGACGATGGCGCGGTCGCCGAAGGACTTCGAGACGCCCTCCGCCTCGACCACGAGGGTGCCGGACTGCTCGGCCTCGGCCATGGTCATGCTGACCGTGCCGACGGCGCGCTGGCGCTCGCGGTATTGCTGGCGCATGGCGTGGAGATTGCCCAGCCGCCGCACGTTGCGCTTGCGCCTCGCCGTCACGCCGTAGCGCAGCCAGTCGGCCTCGGCCACGAGCTTGCGGCCGAGCTTGTGATGCTCGGCCTCCTCCTGCTCCAGAACCTGGTCGCGCCATTCCTCGAAATGGGCGAAACCGCGGTCCATGCGGCGGGTCCGGCCGCGGTCGAGCCAGATCGTCGCCTGCGACAGGCTTTCCAGGAAGCGCCGGTCGTGGCTGATGAGGACGAGCGCCGAGCGCAGGCCCTTCAGCTCGCCTTCGAGCCATTCGATCACCGGCAGGTCGAGATGGTTCGTCGGCTCGTCGAGGAGCAGGATGTCGGGCTGCGGCGCGAGCACATGGGCAAGCGCCGCCCGGCGGGCCTCGCCGCCGGAAAGGTCGGCGGGCTTCTCCTCGCCGGTGAGCCCGAGCTGCTCCAGCAGGTAGCGCGCCCGGTACGGGTCGTCTCCCGGCCCGAGCCCCGCCTCCACATAGGCCAGGGTGCTGGGATAGGCGGCGAGATCCGGCTCCTGGGCCAGATAGCGCACGGTGGCGCCCGGCTGCACGAAGCGCTTGCCGCGGTCGGCCTCGATGAGGCCTGCGGCGATTTTGAGCAGGGTCGACTTGCCCGAGCCGTTGCGGCCCACGAGGCACGCGCGCTCGCCGGGTGAAACGGAAAGCTCGGCGCTCTCGATCAGCGGCGTGCCGCCGAAGGTGAGAGCGATGTCCTGGAGGAGAAGCAGAGGAGGAGGAGCCATTCCTGGTCCCCTGACACCTCTTGGTCGCAGATGCAAGGCCGCGCCGACTTGTTACAGCATCGGGCCCAAAAGTGGGGCCACTATTGGAACCCACCCGATGCTTCTTTTCTTGGCTAGCGCGTCGTGTGGTCCGGAAAACCGGGTCCACTTTTCCGCACGATGCGCTAGGGGTGGACGGTCACCGAACTTTGTGATCACCTTCCGACGTTAAGCTGAGCGTTTGCATGACACTGACGAGGCGTCTGCTACTTCTTGCTCTGATCTCGGTGCTGCCGGCGATCGTCATCTGGACTTACACAGAGGTCTCCCTGCGGCGTGCCCGGGAAACCGAGGTCAACGACCTCGTGATCCGCCAGGCTCAGCTGGTCGGTGCGGAACTGCAGCGTATCTTCGACGGTATCCATAGCCTTCTGCTCGCCATCGACGAAATCCCCTCCATCCGCACCTTCGATACGCCGAGCTGCAGCCCCTACCTGAAGGCTCTGCAAGAAAAGGTGCCCTATATCCTGTCCTTCGTGGCGATGGATATCAGCGGGCATATCCGCTGCCGTCCGAGCGGCACGGTCGATACGCAGCATTATTTCGCCGACCGCCCCTATTTCCACCACGCCCTGGATGAGAAGGGCCTCGTCGTCGGCGAACTCACGCCGGTCTTCGAGGAGGGCGAACTCCCGCCCCATCCGGTCCTTCCCCTCGCCCTGCCGATCTGGAACGACCGGGGCGACGTGGTCGGGGTCCTGGCGGCCGCCCTGGACCTGCGCTGGCTCGCCGACAACCTGAAAGAACGCACCACGCCCGACAGCGGATCTCTGACGGTCGCGGACCGGAGAGGCATCGTGATCGTCCAGCACCCGGAGCCGGAGCGCATGATCGGACGGCTGCTGCCTCAGGAATATATGGATCAGGCCAAGGGCTCAACAGTCGGGACCGCGCAGACGGTCAGCATCGACGGGATGCGGCGCATCGTCGGCTACATCCCGCTCTCCCTTCCCCCCGAGGAGGTCTACATCAATGTCGGCCTGTCGACGCGGGAAGCCTTCGCCTCGATCAATCAGGCGGCCCGGCGCGGCTTCATGCTGATCGGCGCGGCGCTCATCCTCGCGCTGTCCCTCTCCGGCCTGCTCAGTCGCGCCTTCATCACCCGCCCCTTCCAGATCGTCACGGACGGCATCCAGGCCTGGCGCCGGGGCGATTACCAGGCGCGGATCTCGCTGCCGCGGAAATCGGGCGAGTTCAGCATCCTGGCCAAGGCCTTCAACGACCTGATGGACGATGTCGCGACACGCCAGCAGGCGCTCCAGGCGAGCGAGGAGCGCGCCCGCCTCGCCCTGGAGGCGGGACATATGGGAACCTGGTGGTACGACCCCAACAAGAGCGTCGGCGGCTGGTCGAGCCAGGCCACCGCCATGCTCGGCCTTCCCCATGCCACCGCCGCAATGGATCATCAGTACTGGCTGCAGATCCTCCATCCCGAGGATCTGGATCGCGTGGTGCAGAAATGGCGGGATGCCGTCAAAGACCAGGGGGATTACCAGGACGAATATCGCATCCGGCTCTCGGACGGCAGCCTCCGCTGGATCAACTCGAAGGGCCGGGTATTCTTCGACATGGAGAAGCAGCCGGTCTATTTCGTCGGCATCTTCCAGGACATCACCGAGCAGAAGCATGCCGAGGAGCAGCAGCGCTTCTTCCTCGACGAGCTCAATCACCGAGTGAAGAACACCCTGACCACCGTGCAGTCCATCGCCTCGCAGACGCTGCGCACCACCGAGACTTCGGCGCAGTTCAAGGATGCATTCGAGGGCCGTCTGCTCGCCCTGTCGAAGACGCACAACCTGCTGACGCGCAAATCCTGGCGCGAGGCCGAGCTGCGCGACGTGGCGGAACAGGAGCTGGCGCCCTACCGCAAGCCGGGCGACGAGCGGGTCGTTCTGTGCGGCCCGGACGTGAAGCTTCCCGCCCGCTACGCCATCAATCTCGGCCTTGTCCTGCATGAGCTGGTGACCAATGCCGCCAAGTACGGCGCGCTCTCGACCAATGCGGGCCTGCTCGAAATGACCTGGTCGATCATCCAGAGCGACGACCGTCCCGATCAGCTGCGAATCCATTGGACCGAGAGCGGCGGGCCGCCGGTGGCGCCGCCGAAACGCCAGGGCTTCGGATCGCGCCTGATCCGCCGCAGCATCGAGGGCGAGCTCGGCGGCTACATGGTGCTCAACTTCGCCGAAGGCGGCGTCGCCTACGACATCTCCGTGCCGCTGGCGCACGGCCCGAGAATGGCGGAAACGAAGGTGGAAGTGGCGTCCATCGTCGATCCGACGCACCGGTCATAAGAAGCTGGCTCATGAATAGATCGGAGCGCGACCGAAACCTCTCCCCAGTGGGGAGAGGTCGAGCGCAGCGAGGGTGAGGGGGTACGCCCTATCCGGATAAACCTGCAACCCCTCACCCGCGCCTCGGGCGCGACCTCTCCCTCAGGGAGAGGTGAAACAGCGCCATGCCCTCTCAGGCTATCGATCACCGGCATTCCGTGGCGAACCGCCAATCAATTATGAGCCAGCCTCTCAGGATGAGTGCAGGTGATGATATGGCGAAGCGAAAGCCGTTCTCACCATGGCGTCGAAGGTGGATTGACGAAGCGGTTGAGATCGCAAGGATGGCTGCTCGACCCTTCAAGCTGGAGTCACATGGTGAGCAGCCCCTCCCCCGTGCTGTCGATCGAGAACCTGTCCATCGGGCTGCCCGCCCTCGCCGACCGCAAGCACGCGATCAGGGACCTTTCACTGGCGATCGCTCCGGGCGAGACGCTCTGCGTCGTGGGGGAATCGGGCTCGGGCAAGTCGATGACCGCCATGGCCACCATCGGCCTCCTGCCGGGAGGCGTCGAGGTTCTGTCGGGCTCGATCCGGCTCGCCGGCCGCGACCTGCTGAGCCTCGACGAAGACGGCTGGTGCGACCTGCGCGGGCGCGAAGTCGGTATGGTGTTCCAGGAACCGATGACCTCGCTGAACCCGGTGATGCGGGTCGCGGACCAGATCGCGGAGACGTTTCGCACACACGGCCTCCTCACCCCGGCCGAGCGCGAGCGCCGGGTGCTCGACCTCCTCGCCGAGGTGAACCTGCCGCACCCCGAACTGATCGCCAGGGCCTATCCGCACGAATTGTCCGGCGGGCAGCGCCAGCGGGTGATGATCGCCATGGCCCTTGCGCTCGAGCCGAAGCTTCTCATCGCCGACGAGCCGACGACAGCGCTCGACGTCACCACGCAGGCGCAGGTGCTCAAGCTGATCGACAACCTGCGCCGCAAGAAGGGAACCGCGGTCCTGTTCATCACCCACGATTTCGGCGTGGTGGCCGAGATCGCGGACCGGGTCGCCGTGCTCCAGCAGGGCGAGGTCGTGGAACAGGGACCGACGGACGAGGTTCTGACCCGACCGCAGCACCCCTACACCAAGCGCCTTCTCGCCGCCGTGCCGTCCCTGACGCCGCCGGCGCCCAAGCAGCTGACGGGCGAGCCCATCGCGCTCAAGGTCGACGCGCTGACCAAGTTCTACGGCGGGCGCGGGTTCTTCCGCAAAAGCCGCGAGGTCCAGGCGGCGGATGCGGTGAGCTTCGACATCAGGCGCGGCGAGACCCTGGGCCTCGTCGGCGAATCCGGATCCGGCAAGTCGACGGTCGGGCGCTGCGTGCTGCGCCTGATCGAGCCGGATGGGGGCGCCATCGCCATCGGCGATCTGCAGTTCGGCACCCTGTCCCAGCGCGAATTGCGACCGCATCGGCGGCGGATCCAGATGGTGTTCCAGGATCCCTTCGCCTCCCTCAATCCGCGCCGCACGGTGGGGCGCATCATCGCCGAGGGGCCGATCACGCAGGGCGCGGACCCGGCCAAGGCTCTCGACGATGCCCGCATCCTTCTGGAGAAGGTCGGGCTTCCGGCCCAGGCCGTCGAACGCTATCCGCACGAATTCTCCGGCGGCCAGCGCCAGCGCATCGGGATCGCGCGTGCGCTCGCCATGAAGCCCGACGTGCTGGTGGCGGACGAGGCCGTCTCCGCCCTCGACGTCTCGGTGCAGGCCGAAATTCTCAAGCTGAT
The DNA here is from genome assembly GCF_016735695.1 of Microvirga zambiensis WSM3693. Classification (GTDB taxonomy): domain Bacteria; phylum Pseudomonadota; class Alphaproteobacteria; order Rhizobiales; family Beijerinckiaceae; genus Microvirga; species Microvirga zambiensis. Next base: position 197,914 of record NZ_JAERQD010000001.1, read on the forward strand.
CCGCGGCCTTCAGGAGGAACTCGGTCTCGCCATTCTCTTCATCACCCACGATCTGCGCGTGGCCGCCCAGATCTGCGACCGCGTGGCAGTTATGCAAAAAGGGCGGATTGTGGAATTGGCGGAAACCGCGCAACTCTTCGCGCACCCGCGGGACGCCTATACCCGCCAGCTCCTGGCCGCGGTGCCGGGCATGAACAAGATCATCTAGGGAGACGACACCCATGAACGATCAGATCGGCGCGCGTCTCGCGCCCAACATGGTGTTCCAGAATCTCATCGGCGGACAGGATCGTCCGGCCTCTGACGGCATGATGCTCGACGTGTTCTCGCCCGTCGACGGTTCGCTCCTCGCCCAGATCGCCGCCGGAACGGCGCAGGACATCGACGAGGCTGTCGCAGCCGCTCGCGCCGCCTTCGACGGCGCCTGGGGCAGGCTCACCGCCACGGAGCGTGGCCGCCTGCTCATGAAGCTTAGTCTCGCCGTCGAAGCCCATGCGGACGAACTCGCGATCCTGGAGAGCCGCGACAACGGCAAGCCGCTGCGCCAGTCGCGCGCAGATGCCATCGCGCTCGCCCGCTATTTCGAATTCTACGGCAGCGCCGCCGACAAGCTGCACGGCGACGTGATTCCCTATCTCAACACCCATTTCATCGGCGTCGAGCGCGTGCCGCACGGCGTGACCGGGCATATCGTGCCCTGGAACTACCCGATGCAGATTCTCGGCCGCTCGGTCGGTGCGGCGCTCGCCGCCGGCAACGCCACGGTGGTCAAGCCGGCGGAGGATGCCTCGCTCACGATCCTGCGCGTCGCTGGCCTCGCGCGCGAGGTCGGCTTCCCGGACGGCGCCCTCAACATCGTGACCGGCCTCGGCCGCACGGCTGGCGCTGCGCTCGCCGCCCATCCCGGCATCGATTTCATCTCCTTCACCGGCAGCCCCGAGACCGGCACAGCCGTTCAGACCGCGGCGGCGAAGAACCATGTCGGCGTCACCCTCGAGCTCGGCGGCAAGTCGGCCCAGGTGGTGTTCGATGATGCCGATCTCAAGCGGGCACTGCCGACGCTCGTCAACGCCATCATCCAGAACGGCGGCCAGACCTGCTCTGCCGGCAGCCGCCTGCTGATCCAGCGCGGCATCTTCCAAGACGTGGTCGACGCGGTGGCCGAGCGCTTCGGCAAGCTCCGCGCCGGGCATCCCGAGCGCGAGCCCGATCTCGGCCCGATGATCAACCAGGCCCAGCAGCGCCGCGTCCTCGGCTATCTCGAGCGTGGCCGCAACGAAGGGCTCACCGTCATCGGCGAAGGCGCGGTCGCACCCGACGCGCCCGAGGGCGGCTATTACGTGACACCGGCCTTCCTGGCGCCCGTGCCGCACGAGAGCATCCTCTCGCAGGAGGAGGTCTTTGGCCCTGTCCTGGTCGCGACGCCCTTCGACGGCGAGGCCGAGGCGATCCGGCTCGCGAACGGCACGCCTTTCGGGCTTGCGGCAGGCGTGTGGACCAAGGACGCCATGCGCTCCACCCGCGTCGCGCGCTCCATGCGCGCCGGCCAGGTCTTCGTGAACTGCTACGGCGCCGGCGGCGGCATCGAACTGCCCTTCGGCGGCTTCGGCCGCTCGGGCCACGGCCGCGAGAAGGGTTTCGAGGGCCTGGTCGAGTTCACCACGACCAAGACGCTCGTCATCGCGCACGGGTAGGGAAAGCGCGCGATTGTTCCCTCCCCCTTGCGGGGAGGGATGAAGGGTGGGGGTCGGAAAGTCAGAACGTTTCATCGACCGCGTAAACCACACGACCTATAGAGCGCTTGACTCGCAGCTCTCTCACCCGGTCATACCACCCCCACCCCTAACCCCTCCCCGCAAGGGGGAGGGAAAAGAGCCAAACTCCTCAGGATGAGATCGAGGATGAAGCAAGCTGACTATTTGAAAAGGGAAGAAACATGAATCGCCTTGAAGGCAAGGTAGCGCTTATCACGGGCGCCGGCTCCGGTTTCGGTCTGGGCATCGCGGAAACATTCGCCCGCGAAGGCGCCAAGGTCGCCATCATCGACATCAACGGGGAAGCGGCCAAGAGCGCTGCCGAGAAGATCGGCTCCTCCGCCATCGGACTTGCCGCCGACGTGTCCAAGGCCGCCGACGTGAACGCGGCGGTGGAGAAGACGGTTGCCGCCTTCGGCAAGCTCGACATCGTCGTCAACAATGCCGGCATCAGCCACCGCAACCGGCCGATGCTGGAGGTCGAGGAAGACGAATTCGACCGGGTCTTCGCGGTCAACGTGAAGTCGATCTACCTCTTCGCCAAGGCCGCCGTGCCGCTGATGCAGAGCCAGGGTGGCGGCGCGATCATCAATGTCGGCTCGACCGCCGGCCTTCGCCCCCGCCCCGGCCTCACCTGGTACAACAGCACCAAGGGCGCTGTGCACACCATGACCAAGTCCATGGCGGTGGAGCTCGCCCCGAGCAAGATCCGCGTCTGCGCGCTCGCCCCCGTCGCCGGCGAGACGCCGCTGCTCGCCACCTTCATGGGCGAGGATACCCCCCAGAAGCGCGAGCTTTTCGTCAACTCGATCCCCCTCGGCCGCTTCTCCACCCCCCAGGACATCGCCAACGCCGCCCTCTACCTCGCCTCCGACGAGGCCAGCATGATCACCGGCGTGGTGCTGGAGGTCGACGGGGGGCGGTGTATTTAGCTAAGTAGAGGTCATGAGCTGAGGCTTGATGATCTCGCTATTTACCCTTAGGAGGAGACGAATGCGTCCGACCAATGTGGGCAGAGCATTGGTTGACCGTATTCGCGTGGCGAAGATTCAACTTGGAAACGAGATTGAGGGATATTGCCTTAAGAGAACTTGGTGAGGACTAATCCGTTCAGAAAATGGATTAATCCGCCGCCGAGTTCAGGTCTGCTGGCAAAGCTAGCACAGGTACGCAACGATGCAGCATAAACAATCCGAGACATTGAATATCCCCTCTCCTATAGTTCTCAAGAAGCGCGAATCCATAGCGATATCTATCGTTATTCCGGTTTATTCCGGGGAAAATTACTTAGAAAAACTTTGCGCAGAATTGGCGAATTTACGTGATCGCTGGAACTAGGAGAGTGCTCCCTTCACCTTGGCAGAGGCAATCTTTGTCGACGACGCTGCTGTGGATGGCTCTCCGGCATTAATTGACAAACTTGCGCAGTCGTACCCGTGGGTAACAGCTATACATATGGCCCGGAATTTTGGCCAGCATCCAGCAACTATCGCAGGGATCCTTCATACCTCGGGCGATTGGGTGGTCACTTTAGACGAAGATCTTCAGCACCCGCCAGCGCGCATCGAGGACCTCCTTCAAGAGGCGGCAAGATCAGGACATGATATTGTCTATGCAAAGGCGACTGCTTCTGTACATCAGAACTATGTTCGCGATCTCGGCTCTATACTTTATAAACGCTTGATAGAAAAGCTCAGCGGCAATTCCAACATTAGACACTTTAATAGCTTTCGCCTCATTCGCGGATCCGTTGCTCGGGCAGCGAGTAGTGTGTGCGGCCATGACACATACTTCGACGTTGCGCTCTCCTGGTTCACCCAACGAGTTGGCTCAGTCGTCATGGATTTGAAGGATGAGCGCTTCATCAATGAGCGGAAAAGTGGATATAAGCTATCAAAGCTGCTTTCCCACGCTCGGCGTATGCTGATGTCGAGCGGCGCAAAAGTAATTCGCGTTGGCGGAGCTATAGGATTGCTTACGATGGTAGGCAGCGCAGCAAGCGCCCTGGTACTGTTCGCACAGAAGATATTCCTTCCGGAGACAATCGCCGTCGGAGGATGGACATCCCTTATACTCACATTAATCTTCTTCGGCGGCGTAATTACTTTTCTCGTTGGCATAGCCCTCGAATATTTATCGCTACTTGTTATGAATGCCAATGGTAAACCCATCTTTTTTACTGTAGATCGCCATACAGATCAGCTAATAAGGAACTATTTCTCGCCGGATAAGCTATGATCATTCTCGAAAGGCTCTATAGCGATAACGGAAATCATCGCCTACATTTGGCGCCCTTATTTGGAATAGGTCTTATCGGACGAGCAATTGCTGCGTATGCGATGCGTACGCTCGGGTTCACAGCTCGTGAATTTGCTTTTGATTGGAGCAATACAAGTCAACGTGCCCGTGACGCAGACGCGATCAAAGCCTACATATTGGAAAGGCGCTCCACCGAGCTGCCAGCGAAGTTAGGGCGGCTCGATATTCTCTGGGCAGCGGGCAAGGCTGGCTTTGGTTCGTCTACGGCTGAAATTGAGCTTGAGCTTGCCGCATTCGACGACGTTCTAGCTTTGGGTCGTCGATTATTCGAGGGAGTTCCAAGCAAGCAGCGCAATTTTCATCTGCTAAGTTCAGCAGGAGGATTGTTCGAAGGTCAAAGGCAGGTTTCCGGCGCAAGTACGCCTGCGCCACTTCGACCCTACGGTTGTTTGAAGCTGGAGCAGGAGCAGCGCCTTGCAGATCTGGCAGAAACAAAAGCATTCATTTATCGCCCCAGTTCGGTTTATGGCTTTTCGGGAAGCGGTGTCCGTTTGGGGCTCATGAATGCGCTGATCCAAAATGCCGTAAGACATCGCGTATCGACTATCTATGGGGAGCCGCATTCCGTTCGAGATTACATTCTAGCATCGGATGTTGGCCATTTCATTTCGCGACAACTGGTATCGGAGAGCGCATCAAATACTTTTCTCCTTGCTAGCGCGAAGCCGAGTTCAATCTTCGAGCTATTGCGTAAGATCGAGCTTATCGTCGGGAGAAAGATTTTTATTCATTTTGACACACGTCCATCGAACAGTAGCAATATGAGCTTTTGTCAAAGCTCGTTGCCACCAGATTGGCGCCCCACAGATCTCGACTCGGGAATTCGCATGACAGCGAGGCAACTTATGAATTCGCTGGCACGCGCTAACTGAATCGGCCGATAAGCAACTAGACCACGACTATCCTTTCTGATCCTTGACCAGATTGAGGATGGCGCCATACGAATTGAGGAGCTTTTGATGGATCCTGACCAAAAAGCCATCGCGGAAGAGTTTGACCGCTACAACGCAAACTACTCTGACACCGTCAACGCTTCATTAGTCCTGCCGGGCATGAACGTGGACTACTTTACCCGCGTCAAAGCCGGACACCTGCTTGACCTCATGAATAGCGAGTTGGGAGCCACACATAACCTCAATGTTCTAGATGTTGGATGCGGGATTGGAAACTACCACGGCCTCATTAAAGGTGAGATCGGAAGGCTTGAGGGCTGTGACATTTCGCAGGAAAGCATCGAGCATGCGAGGCAGCGACATCCCGAGGTCTCCTATAGCAGCTATAGCGGCGACCGCTTGCCATATACCGACGGAGCCTTTGACGTCGTGTTCACAATTTGCGTCATGCATCACGTGCCTCCCGCGCGATGGGTGAATTTTGTTCATGAGATCCGCAGAGTATTGCGCAAGGACGGACTGGCGCTCGTCTTTGAGCACAACCCATTTAATCCTTTAACCAATAAGGTGGTTAATCGCTGTCCCTTCGATGCGGACGCAGTTCTCCTCAAACCGTCGGTTACACGCGAGCTATTTAGTGAAGCAGGTTTTCGTCAAGTTCAGTCACGCTCAGTGTTGAACATTCCGTCTGCCGGCAAATTTACGAGATGGCTCGATCGCTGCTTGGGAGTGCTGCCCACGGGCGCTCAGTACTTTTTAATAGCTAGAACCTAAGTATTTCTTCGGGGCTTCACTTATGACATGCGGCTTGAAAAATAGATTCATTAGGCAAGAGAAATTTTTGCAATTTGTTAGATTTTTAGCATCTGGCTTTCTCGCTACGGCGTTGTATTTTTTGATATTTGCAATTTTCACTTTGGCTTACCCTGCTAATCCAACTGCGAATTCGGCAGTGTCATACTCGATATGCATCTTCGCGTCATATCTTCTGCAAAGCCGTTACACTTTTAAAGCCAGAGAGAGATCAGCACTAATATTTTTAAAATTTGTCCTGACGTCCATGCTAGGATTTTTACTATCGATCGGAGTGATGGCATGGACGGTACGCCACCAAAGCCTATCCTATTGGATTGGAGCTCTTGCTGTCGGCATTATAATACCAATAGTAAACTTCTTTGTCCTTTCATTGTGGGTGTTTGTCGAACGCGGTACACGTACGTCAAGTTAGAGCGAAAGGTATCATTGAATTGATAGCAGGTACTTTTTCCCAATTTTTCCGCGCTAGGACTGTTTCCATTTGCATGAAATCATCTCTATTCGTTGACCCGCCGCATTTCTAGCGGCAGACCGGGATCCATCGCGCCGAAAAATGCTCCAGCTAAGCCTGCCCGCAAGTGCAGACTTGCGTGTCTTGTACGCGATTGTGGGGCGGGAACGCCTAGCGCTTGTTACTGGGGCTTGGGGATTGCCCCACAACGGTATCATCTAGGACCAAGAGACTAACCCCATTTGAGAGCTCAGCTTTGCAGCCTGCTCGGCAACTCAAAGCCCCCCCCAGTTTTCGCCCTTGACTCCGAGCAGGAGATTGCTTCGAGCTATGAGGCTGGCTTCGTAAGGCACACGATGCCTAGAGTATCAACAACTTTGATGGCTCCTGCATCGGGCCAGACGTTCGCAGTTGCGCAATAACTCTGCGCGCTATCCATTTCCTTCGGGCTCGGCTGAACAAATCGATAGCCGGTAGCCTGTTCTATTATCCCAAGCTTCGCCCAACTTGCCGCAAATGCAGATATGTTCATGTCTCCCCATGTTGTCCGCAATCTTGAAGATCTTGCCCAAGAACCGCCGACAATCGCAAGCGAGCTAATTCGCCGAAACTCGGGCTGTCGCTCAAGTGCTGCGAGGATCCTGTTAGCCTGCTGGGTGTCCCAAAGATTCACGCGTCGCTGATCAAACAAAATCTGATTGGAGGCGCCAACATAGCTAATCAGCAGAACACAAATGCCCCCTCCGATAATGCCTTTGGCAGGCAACCTCGCCCCGTGCCAGGCGATGACAGTCAAGCCCGCGACAAATACGGAAAAAGGCGAAAGCACGCGGGGCACCAGCCATATAACACCACCTAATACCGATGCCCCTAGAGACCACGTCAGTGCGGCAATCAGAATCACGGAGAGGAACACGCCAATCGCAAAGTCTCCCCTACGCAGCACCCTCCAAATAACGAGACCCGAGCAAAGCACAAGCAACCCGAGCAGCAACGCTGATGTGACGGGAGCAATGACTTCGATCTTTGGCCAAAGTGTGTGTGCAAAAGCGTCACGAAGGGCCTGAAGCTTCTCCTGGACATTTATAAGTTTCGACAAGTCGGTTCTGGCGTCAAATCGTACCCCAATAAGACGCGTTAAGAGCGGAAGACTCACCAAGTAGGTCGCCAAGCTCAAAGATATTAATACAAGACTCCTAAGACCATTCGATAGATTTTCTTTGTATTCGATCGCATCGCTGCGGTCTTTTAGTAGCACATAAGCAGCGTAAAGCAACCAAACGGCTCCAATATGCACCAATGCGAGCTGATATATACTTATTGATAGAAAGATCAGAAGGCAGGATACGGCAGCGCCTCCAAGCCCCGATTTACGCAACGCCAACACAATTCCCAGAGCACCAAGAAATATCGCAAGCGCAATATTGAAAGTTGCATCTGAAAAATGGAAAAACTCGGTACTATACGGATGAAGTGTAAACAACGCAGAGAGAATAAAAGTCTCTGCAGCAGTAGGCCTCTTAAGTACGGCAATAGAAAATAAGAACCCAGAAGCTGCAAAAAGAATTATTGATATAATAAGGGTCGCGGAGGCAACCTCGATACCATAAAACCCTATCGCGTCACGCAACCACCATAATGCAGCTAAGCCGTAACGTCCCTGTGTCAACAAGAACCCATAAATGGCATCAGGCTCTCCTCGATAAGCGGTATCGTACGAATCAATAGAATACAAAGGCGCAAATATCGCCTGCCCCCGGGCTAGAAGGCCTAAAAACAAAACGCCTATAAAGGAGACTACATACCCTCGAGGTAATGAGGTGTGATTACCAATTATCATTAAATTACTTCTGTTTGCGGCAACACATCCTCAGTGGCCGAGCCATCTATCTCGATGGACCGCCCGGGAAATGTCAATTTAGGGATTGCGATATCAGCCATATAACTGTGCCAGTCAAGCTATAGTATTCCGTTCAGCAGTTGAAGCCCGCGAAAAAGTAGGCTTGCGCTATCTTCCATCCGGCGCCGACCTGCGTAAGCTTACGGCCTCCGCGACCTGTCGCGATCCACGACCCTGATGGAGTTTCCGCCTGATGACGAAGCGTTTACTGACTGCTGCTCTTCTCCTCTCCGTCAGCGTCATCCCGGCCTTTGCCGCCAAGACCTCCCTCGTGGTGGGCATGCCCATCGAGCCGCCGGGGCTCGATCCGACGGTTGCGGCCCCGGTCGCGATCCGCGAGGTCACCTGGGTCAATCTCTACGAGGGCCTGGTGCGTATCGACCGGGCTGGCAAAGTGCAGCCGCTGCTGGCCAAGAGCTGGGAGGTATCGCCGGACGGGCTGACCTATACCTTCCGCCTCCAGGAGGGCGTGAAGTTCCATGACGGCTCGGCCTTCGATTCGGCGGACGTGAAATTCGCCTTCGACCGCGCCCGCGATCCGAAATCGACCAACGCCCAGAAGCAGATCTTCGCGCCGATCGCCTCCATCGAGACGCCGGATCCGGCCACGGTGGTGATCAAGCTGAAGGAAACCTCCGGCAATTTCCTCTACTATCTCGGCTGGGGTGATGCGGTGATCGTGGCCCCGGAAACGGCGGCGACGAATGCGGCAAATCCTGTCGGCACCGGACCGTTCAAGTTCAAGTCCTGGACCCGCGGCGACCGGGTCGAGCTCACCCGCAACGCGGACTACTGGCAGAAGGACAAGATCAAGCTCGACAGCGTCACCTTCCGCTTCATCAACGATGCGCAGGCGCAGGTTGCGGCGCTCAAGGCCGGCGACGTCGATGCCTTCCCCAATCTCGGTGCGCCCGAACTCTTCGCCGAATTCCAGAAGGATCAGCGCTTCAAGGCAGTTGCAGGCAACACGGAGGGCGAGATCGTCGCCGGCATGAACAATGCCAAGAAGCCCTTCGACGACGTGCGCGTGCGCCGCGCGCTCATGCATGCGATCGACCGCAAGGCTCTGGTCGAGGGTGCCTATTCTGGCTTCGGAAAGCCCATCGGCAGCTTCTTCTCGCCCAACAGCCCGGCCTTCGTCGACATGACGAGCGTCATTCCCTACGACGTGGAGAAGGCCAAGGCGCTGCTGAAGGAAGCGGGCTACGGCAACGGGCTGTCGATCACCATCAAGTCGCCGCAGATGGCCTATGCGAGCCGCTCGGCGGAACTCATCTCCGCCATGCTGTCGGAGGTCGGCGTCGAGATGAAGATCATCCCGACCGAGTTCCCGGCCAAATGGATCGAGGAGGTGTTCAAGAACAAGGATTACGACGTCACCATCGTCGCTCACACCGAGCCGCTCGACATCGATATCTTTGCTCGCGACAGCTACTACTTCAACTACAAGAACGACAAGTTCAAGGCGGCGGTGGCCGAGGCCGCCAAGACCACGGACGAGAAGGCGCGCTACGCCAAATACGCCGAGGCGCAGAAGATCCTCGCCGAGGACGTGCCCGCCCTCTTCCTGTTCCAGCTGCCGAAGCTCGGCGTGTGGAACGCGAAGGTGCAGGGGTTGTGGGAGAACTCGCCGATCCCGTCGAACGACGTGACGGAAGTGTCTTGGAGCGAGTGAGGCGCAACGCGTTGCGCCTCTTGTGACAGCCCTCCACACGTCATGGCCGGGCTTGTCCCGGCCACCCACGTCTTCGAACCGAACGGCTGCAAAAGACGTGGGTCCCCGGGACAAGCCCGGGGATGACGTGGAGAATGGGATGAAAGGCAGTGTCATTCCCGGCCGGAGCGCAGCGAAGGGGAAGGGAATCCACTTGCACGCTTAGCGCTATGGATCCCCTTCCCTCGCTTCGCTCGCCGGGGATGACATTCGTGCCCACATCCCTCCCCGCAAGGGAGAGAAAAGATACCCTGTGAACCGAGGCTCATGATCCGTCTCATCCTCACCCGCCTCGTCTCGCTCGCAGTGACCCTGCTGTGCGTCTCACTGGCGATCTTTCTCATTCTCGAGGTCCTGCCCGGCGATCCTGCGGCCATCATGCTCGGCACCGCCGCGCGGGAGGACACGCTTGCGGCCTTGCGGCAGGAGCTCGGGCTCGATCAGCCGGCGCTCGTGCGCTACCTGCACTGGATCGGCGGGATTTTGCATGGCGATCTCGGGCAGTCGATCACGTACAAGATGCCGGTCTCGACGCTTGTCGCCGAGCGTCTGAACGTGACGCTGCCGTTGAGCCTGCTCGCCATCCTCATCTCGACCGCGCTCGCCCTGCCCCTCGGCGTGGCGGCGGCCGCACGCCGCAACGGTGCGGTGGATCGGGCCGTGCTCGTGTTCAGCCAGCTCGGCGTCGCCGTGCCTAATTTCTGGATCGGCCTTCTCTTCATCCTGTTCTTCTCGACCTGGCTCGGATGGTTCCCCGCAGGCGGTTTTCCCGGCTGGAGCGCCGGCATCTGGCCGGCCTTCCAGGCGCTGCTGTTGCCGGCCGTCGCGCTCGCCCTGCCCCAGGCCGCCGTGCTCACCCGCGTGACGCGCTCCGCGACGCTCGAAGTGATCGGCGCCGATTTCGTGCGCACGGCGCGGGCGAAGGGTGTCGACAGGGGCGCGACGCTGCGCCGGCACGTGGTGCCGAACGCGCTCATTCCCGTCACCACGATTCTCGGCTTGCAACTCTCGTTCTTCTTCGGCGGCGCGATCCTGGTCGAGAACGTGTTCAATCTTCCCGGCCTCGGACGGCTGGCCTATCAGGCGCTCAACCAGCGCGACCTCGTGGTGATCAAGGACATCGTGCTGATCTTTTCCGGACTTGTGATCGTCGTGAATTTCCTCGTCGATATCGGCTACGCCCTTCTCGATCCGCGCCTGAGGGGCCGGTCATGAGCAGGCGCTCGCGCATTCCGCTGAACGCCGCCCTCGTCGTCGGCGGCATCCTCACCGCACTCCTCATCGTCACGGCGCTCGTGTCGCTGGTGTGGACCCCGGAAGTGCCCACACGCGTGCGCGTCGCCATGCGCCTCAAAGGCCCGGGCGAGGTCGGCCTTCTCGGCACGGATCATTTCGGCCGCGACGTCGCCTCCATGCTCATGGCGGGCGCGTGGAACTCGCTCGCCATCGCCTGGCCCGCAGTGCTGCTGGGCGCGGCCATCGGCACCGCCATCGGCTGCGCTGCCGCCGCGTGGAAGGGCCTTGCGGACGAGATCGCCATGCGCGTGTCGGACGTTGTCTTCGCCTTTCCGGCCGTGCTTTCGGCGATCATGATCGGTGCGCTCGTGGGCTCGGGCCCGCTCGCAGCGATTCTCGCCATCGCAGTGTTCAACATCCCCGTCTTCGCGAGAGTCACCCGCGGCGTCGCGCTGCAGATCTGGACGCTCGACTACATCGCCGCGGCGCGCGCCATCGGCAAGCATCCCCTGCGCATCACCTGGGAAGACGTGATGCCGAACATCGCCGGCGCATTGATCGTGCAGGTGACGATCCAGCTCGCGCTCGCCATCCTCACCGAGGCCGGCCTGAGCTATCTCGGCCTCGGCGTGCGCCCGCCCAATCCGAGTTGGGGCCGTATGCTCAGCGATGCGCAGACCTATCTCTCGCAGGCCCCACATCTTGCCATCGCGCCGGGCATCGCCATCGCCCTCTCGGTGCTTGGCCTGAACCTTCTGGGCGACGGATTGCGCGATGCGCTCGATCCAACATTGAAGGGGCGCGGCGCGACTGCTTGAGAGCCCATGAGGACGACGCTCGACTTCCTCGGAGGCTTGCTCAACAAGGCATGGCGCGTCTTTCCCTCCCCCTTGCGGGGAGGGATGAAGGGTGGGGGTTGGAAAGTCCGAACACGGCGACTCATCCATGAGGCACCAAGGCGGCTACAGCATCACACGACAAGTGCTCACCCGGTCGAACCACCCCCACCCCTGCCCCTCCCCGCAAGGGGGAGGGAAGGCGCGTCTAAGCTGCGTCGCTCATCGCCTTGTGCACCTTGCTCAGGATCTCATACGAGCGCAGCCGCTTGCCGTGATCGTAGATCGCGGCCGCGACCATCACCTCGTCGGCGCCGGTCTCGGCGATGAAGCCTTCGAGTCCCTCGCGGACGGTCTTTGCCGAACCGACGAAGGAGCATGAGAGCATGTTCATCGCCTGTGCCTTCTCGTTCGGCGTCCAATAGCTTTCGATATCGTCGATAGGCGGCTGGAGCTTGCCGCGGGCGCCGCGGAAAATGTTGGTGAAGGATTGCTGCGGCGAGGTGAAGAGATGGCGCGCTTCCTCGTCCGTATCGGCGGCGATCACGTTGACGCCGACCATGGCGTAGGGCCGGTCGAGCTGGGCGGAGGGCTGGAAGCGTTCGCGATAGACCTGCAGCGCCTGCATCAGCGCGCCCGGCGCGAAATGCGAGGCGAAGGCGTAAGGCAGGCCGAGCATTGCCGCGAGCTGCGCGCCGAACAGGCTCGAGCCAAGAATCCAGATCGGCACGTTGGAGCCGGCGCCCGGCACGGCGCGGATCGCTTGGTCCGGCTGCACGGGCGCGAGCAGCGACTGCAATTCGAGCACGTCCTGCGGAAAAGTGTCCGCCGCCATCGGATCGCGGCGCAGAGCCCGCAAAGTGCGCTGGTCGGTGCCCGGAGCGCGGCCGACGCCGAGATCGATGCGTCCGGGATAGAGGGCGTCGAGCGTGCCGAACTGCTCGGCGATCACGAGCGGCGAATGGTTCGGCAGCATGATGCCGCCGGCGCCGACACGCAGGGTCTTCGTGCCGCCGGCCACGTGACCGATGACGACGCTCGTCGCGGCGCTCGCGATGCCGATCATGTTGTGATGCTCGGCGAGCCAGTAGCGGTTGTAGACCCATCGCTCGGCATGCTGTGCCAGATCGAGCGTGTTGCGAAGGGCATCGGAGGGCTCGAAGCCTTCGGGAACGGGCGCGAGATCGAGAACCGAAAAGGGTGGCATGGCGCAGCTTCTTTCGCGTGCAATGGACGGACGGCGTTGCCCTATCAAATCAGGTCTGCATTCCCAGGATGCAAGCCTGCGCTCATCCCGGCCCTAGCAAGCGGGGCATGCGTGGAATGCAACCAAAACAAGGCCCGGTGCCGAAAAGGCTGCGCGGAGCGGCCAGATGAAACGATACAAGATATAAGCCTATAGTCTTTTGTATTGGAGTAATTTTCGGATTCATTACGATAATAATCGCTGATCAAGTCGCTTCGGAACAATAAGCATCGGTGAAATATACCTCCAAGGAGCCACTTCAAACGTTACTTTACGCCCCAAAGTCGTCACATTCATTAACTGAGCTTTGAGACGAACGAGGGGAAGGGCCAACGTGCCCTTATAGGCCATGCGCAAGACGTTTACTTTGCTTGGAGCCTCAGTCGTTGTCTTCGGATTCATGAACGGCGCCAGCGAGGCGCGGCTCGTCCGGTACGAGATCAACGGCAAGCAATACTCATACAGCACCAACAACATCGCGCAGACGGCGGAGGCCAAGAAGCGGATCGCGGCGGCCAAAGCGGCGGAGGCTGCCAAATCCAAGGCCGATGCGGAAAAGTCGAAAAATCCCTTGGCCGCGGCATTCGGCTCGAAGGCACAGAAAGAGGCGGAGGAGACCGAAAAGCAGCTTCAGCAGATCCTGGCCGACAAGACACCGGCGGACGAGGCCGAAAAGCCGGCCGTCAAATTCTCGTCCGAGCGCAATGTCAAGATAGCTGACAAGATATCGGACAAGACACCGGAGAAGCCGGCCCGTCAGATTATCGTCACCAAGCCTCCGCCGAAGGCCGTTGCGCCGATCCTTGCCCAGGCGGTGGCCACGCCTCGGATCGTTCCCGTCGTTGCCGAGCCGCTCAACACCGAGGCTGCTGCGAAGCTCAAATCCATCACTTTCAACGTCGAGAGCGGCATCAGGACGATCATCAAGGTCGACGGGACGATCGAGGAGGAACCGTTCGACAGCCGTGTCTTGTCCTATCTCATGCCCGAACTGGAAAACGCGAACAGTCTCGTCGCCTTCGTGAAACAGCTGCGCAGGCTCTCGCAGGAAGAGGCGACCGGCTCGATCAGGACCAGCGTCGCGGAGCCGGAACTCGCAAGGGACCGTTGAGAGGGTTTTTCGGCCTCAACGGCCGGTCACTCCCGCTTCCAGGACGCGCAGGCGTGACGCCTCGCAGTCGATTTCCGCCATGACGCCGTAGGGCAGCGTGGCAATGGGATCCGTGTGACCGAAATCGAGCTCCGCCAGAACCGGCAGGCTGTCGAGCCCCGCCTCGTCGAGAGCGCGGACGATCGCCGCCTCCTGGTCCGTCCGGTATGCATCGTCCCCCTGCCCGCCCGGACGGCCGAGAACAATGCCCGACAGGCGCGCGAGAATGCCCTGCGCGGCGAAGTTGCGCAGCCAGCGGATCACCTGACTTGCCGCGGGGCCTTCTTCCGACGTCTCGTAAAACAGGATCGCCCCGTCCCAGTAATCCAAGGGCGGCCACCAGTCGGAGCCTTTCAGCATCTCCAGGACCTCGGCGCAGCCGCCGATGAGATGGCCCCGGACGGTACCGGTTCCCTGGAGAATCCGCGGGCCGGTCGAAGGCCGCAGCGTGCGGCGGCGGCTTTGATTGTCCGGGTCGGACCAGGGCAGATGCTCGACGGTCCACCCCTCCCCGTTCCGTTCGATCTCGCCGATGGGATCTATCTCGAAGACGGACTTTCGCAGGGAATTCTCGGCATAGGCGTGCATGCCGCCGTTCTCGGCGAAGCCCGCCATGATGGTGGGGCCGTAGAACGAGCCGAGGCCGGCCTTGAGGCAGCCGAAATGCAGCACGGTCGGATCGGAATAGCCGAGAAACACCTTTGGGTTCGCGGCGATCACGTTGAGATTCATATGCGGGATCAGGCGGATCGCGTCGTCGCCGCCGATGCTGGCGATGACGCCCTTGATCGAGGGATCGGCGAAAGCCGCGTGGATGTCGTCGGCCCGCGCTTGCGGGTTACGGGCGATCCAGGCCGCATCGCGAAGGGCATGGGGCATCGCGATGGGCTCGAGCCCGAACGCCTCGGCGAGATAGCGCCTTCCGGCCTCGTAGCGATGCGGAAAGACGGCCGGCCCGCCCCAGCTCGTCGAGACCATGGCGACGCGATCCCCGGCCCGAAGCGCCCGAGGCTTGACGAGAGGCCTTTGCCACCAGCTTTGCACGACGTCTCCCGCGAAACAGATGATTGAACCATTGAACCATACGAGCCTCATCCTGAGGAGCAGCGAAGCTGCGTCTCGAAGGAGGATCCAGCGCCCTCTGGATCCTCCTTCGAGACGGTCGCTTTGCGACCTCCTCAGGATGAGGGTTTAGGGGAAGCTCAGCCTTGGATTTGGCTCGTGGAAATCACTTAGGGCGTCGTGCGGACCGACGCGCCGGCTCAGTAATGCGGCGGAGGCCGGTCGGGCGCGGATCCGCCCGCATTGTCCTCGACCTCCTGGACGCGGTCGAGCAATTCGTTCAGCTGTCGCTTGAGAGCGTCGATCTGCTTCCACTGGGCGATGATCGTCTGGTTCAGATCCTCGATGGTCTGATCCTGGTATGCGACGCGCATCTCCAGGGCATCGATGCGGGCCACGGGATCACTCATCGGTTTGCCCCATCTCGTTCGGCCGCTCGACGAGGCCGTGGCCGAGGGCGACGCGCTCGTCGAAAACGAAGCATCCGCCGTTCCAGCGGCTCTCCGTCTCAGGAACATCCTCGAGGTATTTCAGGATGCCGCCCTTCAGGTGGAAGACCTCCTCGAAGCCCTGGGCGAGCATGTAGGAGCTCGCCTTCTCGCACCGGATGCCGCCGGTGCAGAACATGGCGACGCGCTTGTGTTTGCCCGGATCGAGCTCGCCCTGCACGAAATCCTTGAACTCGCTGAAGCGCTTGATGCGCGGATCGACGGCGCCTTCGAAGGTGCCCATCTCGACCTCGAAATCGTTGCGCGTGTCGAGAAGGATGATCTCGGGATCGTCCATGAGCCGGTTCCACTCCGCCGGCGACACATAGGTTCCGACGCGGCGCAGGGGATCGGTCTGCGGATCGCCCAGGGTCACGATCTCCTTCTTGAGACGGACCTTCATGCGCTTGAACGGCATCTCGTCGGCAGTCGAGAACTTCAGCTCGAGATTGTCCAGGCGCCCATCGAAAAGCGCGCCGGCCTGCAGCTCGGCCATGAGGGCATCGATCGCCCCGTCGCGCCCGGCGAGCGTGCCGTTGATCCCTTCCTGGGCGAGCAGGAGCGTGCCGCGGATCTCGAGATCCAGGCAGAGCCTGTGCAGCGGGTCCTTCAGCGCGCGGAAATCGGGCAGCGGGACGAATTGATAGAGGGCGGCAACCTTGTACGTCATGGCGGCTGTTTATCAGGAGGAGCCCGGGCGGGAAACCCGCCTCCGCCGGTCGTCGGTGTCGCCCTTCCTCGTCATGGGCGGGCTCGTCCCGGCCATCTCCTGTGTTGCTTGTCAAAGTGTGAGGCATTTCGGTCGTGACTTAAGTTTGGCTCCGCCCCGTCATTCCGGGGCGCCGCAGGCGAACCCGGAACCCATAGCCGCCATCTTTGCAGAAAGTGGCGCAACGCCGCTCATCTCTCTTGAGCCGTCGTGGCTATGGGTTCCGGGTTCCGCTGCGCGGCCCCGGAATGACACCCGCGACGTCATGGCCAGGCATGTCCCGGCTATCCCGATCAGGAAGAGAACTGGGCCTTTTAATCAGGATCACCGGCACGAGGCCGGTGATGACGTAGGGAGGTGCCTGCTCACAGCTTCGGCCAGGGCCGCCTGTCCTCACACATCGCTTCCCACGCCTGGGAGAGCCGCAGCACGCCGACATCGTCGAAGCGGCGGCCGATGATCTGGAGGCCGATGGGCAGGCCGGCCTTGGTGAAGCCGGCATTGACGGAGGCGGCCGGCTGGTCGGACATGTTGAAGGCGACCGTGTAGCCGATATGCTCGAAGGGCTCTTCCGGGTTGTGGATGGGCGATGCCAGCTCCGCCGGATAGGCGACGCAGGGCGCCACCGGCGCGATGACGAAATCGAAGCGATGGGTGGCGGCGACCGCCGCATGGCGCATCGTCAGCATCTGGTTCATGCCGCTGTAGACTTCCGCGCCGGTCAGGTCCTTGCCGCCTTCCGCCCATTGCAGGATGTAGGGCAGGATTTTTCCGCGCTCCGCATCGCTTAAAGGAGCGATGTCCATCCAGGCGCGCTGGCGCCAGAAATCGTCGAGGCCGTCGAGCATCTCGCGGGTGATGAAGGCGGGCATCTCCTCGACGATGGCGCCTGCCGCGGCAAGGGCCTTCGCCGCATTCTCCACGCTGGCGCGAATTTCGGGATCGAGCGGCAGCCCGACGCCGGCATCCATCATCACGCCGATCTTCAAACCCTTGATCTCGATGTCGAGATCAAGCCAGGGCAGATCCTCATAAGGCAAGCTCATCGGATCGCGGTGGTCCGGGCGCACGAGGCTTCGCATCATGAGCGCAGCATCGCGCACCGTGCGGGTCATCGGGCCGGCGACGCGGCCGTAATAGGCCGGCTCGATGGGGATGCGGCCGAAGCTCGGCTTCAAACCGAATACGCCGCACCAGGCAGCCGGCAGGCGGATCGAGCCGCCGATATCGGTGCCGATATGAAACGGCCCGTAGCCCGCCGCTGCAGCGGCCCCGGCCCCGGCCGAGCTGCCGCCGGGATTCTTCGAAAGATCCCAGGGATTGCGGGCGAGCGGGTGGAATGACGAAAGCCCAGACGAGAGCATGCCGTAATCCGGCATGGTGGTCTTGGCGAGGATGACGACGCCATCCTCCCGCAGCCGCGCCGCCGATGGCGCATCCTCCGGCGCCGGAACGAGCGGGCGCGCGGCCGTGCCGAGCGGCACCGGCGTGCCCTTCGTTGCGATGTTTTCCTTGATCGTCGCAGGAATGCCGTCTAGGGCCCTCGCCTCGCCTTTCATCCAGCGCTGCTCGGACGAGGCGGCGTCACGAAGCGCAGCATCCGGGTCGAAGGCATAGAGCGCCTGAAGCTGTGGCTCATAGGACTCGATGCGGGCAATGACGGCCTTCGTGACATCGACGGGCGAAGCCGTCTTCCGGGCAAAGGCATCGAGAAGAGCCGAGGCGGACCAATCGGCAAGATCGGCCGCGGTATCTTGGCTGGCCCGGTACGATGGCGACTGCGTGTTCAAAGCGAAACTCTCCTGACGGATTCGATTGGACGCCATGCTGAAACGATCCCGGCGAGGGGTAAACCGGTTTTGTGTCTGCGGCTGCGCATAGGCCCATGAAGCTGGCGCAGGGGATCGCCCACCACTCCGCAGGGAAGTGCCAATTGGCACGCTCGGATGTCTTCAAGTCGTGCTATTGTCATCTCGTCGAAGCCCCGATGCCCTGCGGCGAGCATCGCGGACCAAGCGGTGACACTTGGCCATAAGGAACTTGGCCATGAAGAATGGTAAGGCGTCCATTCACCGGAGCAATCGGCTCCTCGCCGCACTGGAGCCCGAAGACTTCCTGTGGCTCGAACCGCATCTCGAGATCGTCGAACTGCCGCGGGGCCGGATTATCTATCATGCCGGCGAGACCATCCGGCATACGTACTTTCTCCACGACGCCATCGTCTCCCTTGTGACCGACCTGCAGCACGGCGGCTCCGTCGAGATGGCCGTGTTCGGCCGGGAATCGGCGCTCGGATTCGCAAGTGCGCTTGTGACGCGCCAATCCTACGGACGATACGTCACCCAAATAGCAGGCTCGGCCTCGCGCGCGCCCCTGGATCGCCTCACCGCGGCGATCGGCGAGCGACCCCGATTGCGTCAGGTCATATCCCGCTACATGGAGGCTCTTCTCACCCAGACCCTGCAGGGCGTTGCCTGCAACGCTGTTCACAGTGTCGAGGCTCGATGCTGCCGCGCGATCCTGAGCACACGCGACAGAACCGACAGGGACGACATTCCCCTGACCCATGAGACGCTCGCCGAGATGTTGGGCGTGCAGCGCTCGACCGTGAGCAGCGTCGCCAGCACGCTGCAGCGGGCGGACCTGATCGTCCAGGGGCGAGGAACGATTCGTATCACCGATCGGGATGGATTGGAGGCAACGGCATGCGAGTGCTACCGCACGATCCGCGAGAGCTTCGAGCGGCTGCTGCCGGGAGCGTTCCGGAGCGACGCGGGGCGCTGACGATGCAAGCCCACGTTGAACACGGCAAGTTGATGGAGAAAGATTTCTTCACCTCTGTCGGCTTCCCAACAGACGAGGTATCTCTACCTTACTATCCTTAAGCTCCATTAACTCTAGTTTAGTTAGAGGAACGAGATGGACGAAATTAAGTTTCAAAAGGATAAAACTGATAACGGGGCTAGCCTACCGAGAATATACTCACCCATGTTCCAACCCCTGCTGCAATCTCTCCTTGCAACCTTGGCGGATATCGACTTCGACTATGAGCAGGAGCGCGAGAAGTTGTGCAGCACCTCACCCAACTCCAACCTCAAGATCCGCGCACTCGAGAAACTCAAAGCCCGCCATCGCGAGCGGCGCGAACCCTACATTCAACAACTCGCCGTCCTGCAGCAACG
The DNA here is from genome assembly GCF_016735695.1 of Microvirga zambiensis WSM3693. Classification (GTDB taxonomy): domain Bacteria; phylum Pseudomonadota; class Alphaproteobacteria; order Rhizobiales; family Beijerinckiaceae; genus Microvirga; species Microvirga zambiensis. Next base: position 217,670 of record NZ_JAERQD010000001.1, read on the forward strand.
TATGATGGATCTTCACGCGTCGTAAAACCTACTCATCTCCAGTGCAATTCATAAGACCAAGCACGGAGAACGACAAAACTTCCCGGGGCACAAGCACGCGATGCACCAGGTCGCATCGGTGCGGTCACAAGACCTGAGCATACTCAAACTGCTCTCGAGGAATCGATCTCATGACCGAGGAAGAAATTGAAGTCGTTGCGGAAGAATTGGCCAAGATCGGCGGCGTGGCCTGGTATCCGGGCCGGGAGAAAGGAAACCTCATCAGAGTCGTCTGCGACCGATATCGCGACCGGGCCCGACTGGCGATCGAAGCGCTCGAACGTTACCGAGCCGCCCGCGAGGCGTCACCGATCCAGGACAACGAGAGAGTCCCGGACGTCGCCGTCCAGCGCAGCACATACAATGAGGATATCAAGCCCGGATCGACCGTGATCTACCGTCCGCCGGGAGACCGCAGAGCCTATCCCTGCCGCGTTGTCGAGATCGAGGGCAACCGCGCCTATCTCGCCCCCATCCTCAGGGCCTGCACGGACTGGGTCTCCATCGAGCACCTTGTCCCGTCCCGGGAAGCGGACAAGGCCGTGGCGCACGAATGAACGAACCGGGCGGCTAAAGCATCGTCTGGTGCGGAAGCCGCCCTCCCCGTCTCACCGAGACCGTCTATTGCGGCAGCTTGGTGTAGGTCCCGCCCTTCCAGACATTGATGTCGTATTTCGGATCCTTGATGTCGCCCTTCTGGTCGAAGCTCAAGGGGCCGATCACCGTGTCGACCGTGTTGCTGCGAAGCGCCTTGGCCACCGCTTTCGGATCGGCGCTGCCGGCCTTCGCCATGCCGCCCGCCAGCGCCTGGACGGTGGCGTAGGAGAACAGCGTAAAGCCCTCCGGCTCGAAGCCGATCTGCTTGAACTGGGCGAGCGCTTCCTTCGCGGTGTCGCTGCCGCGGGCATCCGGCGGGAAGGTGAACAGGGTTCCCTCGGCGCCGGGACCCGCGACGGCTCCGAATTCCGGCGTCGCGATGCTGTCGCCCATCATCAGCTGGACCTTGTAATTCTGGTCCGCGGCCTGGCGCATGATGAGACCGCCCTCGGTGTGATAGCCGCCGAAATACAGGAACTCGACGCCCTGGCTCTTGAGGCGGTTGACCACGGCCGTGTAGTCCTTCTCGCCCGGGTTGATGCCCTCGTAGAGCACCTCCTTGACGCCCGCGGCGTTCAGGGACGCCCTCACCACATCGGCAAGACCTTTGCCGTAGGCGCTCTTGTCGTGAAGGATGGCGATCTTCTTCGATCCGAAGTTCTGCTTGATCCAGGGCCCGATGAATTTGCCCTGGGCATCGTCGCGGCCATAGAGGCGCATGATGGTGCTCCACCCCTGCTCCGCCGCCTTGTCGGTCATGGCCGGATTGCTGGAGGCCGGGCTCATCATCAGCACGTCGGCCTCCGAATAGACCTCCGAGGCCGGGATCGACGATCCGGAGCAGGCATGGCCGTCGACGAACTTGATGCCCTCCGCGACGATGCGGTTTGCGATCGCGACTGCCTGCTTCGGATCGCAGGCATCGTCATAGACGACGATCTTCACGTTCCTGCCGTTGACGCCGCCCGCCTTGTTGACGGCCTGCGCCGCGAGCTCCGCGCCTTTCTTGAGCTGCTCGCCGATGGTGGCCACCGACCCGGTCATCGGGCCGGCGACCGCAATGGTGATATCCTGGGCTTGGGCGAAACCCATCGAGGCCAGCAGGGCCAGGACGGAGAGCTGACAGGCGTTCCCTGGGTTCATGATCTGCCTCCCTTGCCGCTTCAGGCGGTTCGGGTCCGGAAGCGGTCGATCTGGAAGCGGGAAATATCGTTTGCCGGCGTTTTGCCAAGGGCGAGATCGGCCAGTATCTCGCCGATCACGCTCGCGAACTTGAAGCCATGGCCCGAGCAGGGCGAAGCCAGGATGATCCTTGGATCGACGGGCGACCGGTCGATCACGAAATCCTCGTCGGGCGTTCGGGTATAGATGCAGGTGCGCATCGCCCTGAGAGGCCCGTTCGCGTCGGGCATCGCGAGGGCGAGCATCCGCCTGATCTGCGCCTCGTCGGCCACGTCCCCGTCCTGCGACAGCGCATCGGCGTTCGCAAGCACGGCTCCCTTGCGGTGGGACGCTGTCTTGACGCCCGTGCCGGCGAAGTCCGGAAACCCGTAGCAGGCATCGTTCTCGGATTCGAGCATGAAGACCGGGCAATTCTCCGGCGTGTAATGGTCGGGCCGAAGCGGCGAGAACCAGCCGAGCACCTGTCTCGTCAAAGTGAGATGCGGCCTCAAGTCGGGCGCGAAATCGCCGATCCAGGCTCCGGTCGAAACGATCACCGATCCGGCCTCGATCGTGCCGGCATCGGTTCGCACGCGGACGCCTGCACTGAGCGGCTCGATGGCGAGAACCCGCGTCCCGGTCCTGACCTCGGCGCCGTGGCGCTCGGCCTGCGCGACGAATTGCTGGATGGCGAGTTCAGGCCGCAGGAATCCGGCATCCGGCTGAAACAGGCCGGTCCAATGGGACGGAACGCGAAAGGCGGGGAAACGCCGGTTGATCTCTGCCGCACCGAGAATCTCGTGTTCGAGCTGGTGCTGCCGCGAGGCCTCAAGCGAGCCCTCGACCACGGGGCAGCCCGGATAGCCCGCTTCGAGCATTCCGGTCATCGTCAGGATCGTCCGTCCGCAGAGCTGTTCCAGCTCGCGCCATTTCTCCAGCGCGCGGCGTGCCAGCGGAACGTAGGACGGATGCTCGAAATAGGAGAGCCGGATGATCCTGCTCTCGCCATGGGACGAGCCCTTGTCATGCCCGGGCTCGAACTGCTCGATGCCGATTGCACGCTTTCCCTGGCGAGCAAGTTCGAAAAGAGCAGCGCTCCCCATCGCCCCGAGCCCGATCACCGCCACATCGAACGCCGCCATCGACCGATCCCTTAACTTCGACACTATCAAGCGTCACATTCCGTAGCGGTTGATCGCACGTCAATGCGATCCACCGCGAAGAGACGCAGCGGACAATCGTTCAAGCCGCCGACCGCCGCAAGACCGACGAACACATGGCTGCCCCGAAGCGACAGCCGGCTTGTGGAACCGTTTCGGCTCGGCTGCGGTTCTTGTGCATTACACACAGGGAGGATCGACATGAGCCGTGGTTTTCCATCCATGACTGCACTTCTCGGGCTGCTTGCCGTCGCCGGCTACCAGAACCGTGACAAGATCGCCGAAATGCTCGGCGGCCTCACCAACCCACAGGGCGGACAGGGCGGTTCGAGTCAACCGCAAGGCGGACTCGGCAATCTCGGCGGCTTGGGCGGCCTTCTCGGCGGTCTCGCGGGAGCGGGCGCGGCCCAGGGTCAGGGCTCCGGCGGCTTCCTGAACGGCGGGTTGGGCGAGCTTCTCGAAAGCTTCAAGCAGAACGGCCAGGGCGACGTCGCCGATTCCTGGATCGGCACCGGTCCCAACAAGGAGGTTGCCCCGCCGCAGCTCGAACAGGCCATCGGGCCCGATGTACTGGACACCCTGGCGCAGCAGACCGGCCTGTCCCGCGAGGAGATCCTCGCCCGCCTGTCGCGTGAGCTGCCGCGGGCGGTGGACCAATATACGCCGGAAGGCCGCATTCCGACGGCTTGAGTGCAGTCCAAAAGAGGGACAACGCAAGGGGACGGGGCGCTTACCGCTTTCGTCCCCTGAAACTTTATCCTTAAGGACCGGGCGCCTACCTCTATCGCTTCCCGCCAGACCTTTCGCATTCGGTTAGCCTGTTCAAGCCCGGTGGGGGAACCGGGCATGGAGGGGTTGATGCATACAGACCGCTTCGTGGTCTTCAAGCTGCAGGACGAGTGGCTGGTTACCTATTCCGACCGGAAGCAATCGGCATTCGCGACGCGCGAGGATGCGGAACGCTCGGCCTTCGGTGCGGCGGATTCGCTCGCATCTCACGGCCGCACCGTCTCCGTTCTCATCATCCCGGAAGAATCGGACCCGGCATCCGGGCCTGCCGCACAGGGGAAGGAGGCCGAGCGAAAGCGGAACCTGAACTGACGTGCCCCTGCCCGCACTTCCTTGAATTCCAATGGCTCGCTTGTCGGCGGCCCTTGAGTTAGAGTTTTGGGACCGATGCGCACTCACCGGCGGGATGTCTGCGATGCTCTGGGCCAGGAAGGCAATCGACCCCGCCGAATGGGGGCCGACACAGGATCAGTTCGAGGAACTCTTCGTGAAGCTCGGAAGCCCGAAGCAGATGATGCTGGTTGCCTCCTTCGACGTCGCCTCCGGCAGTTCGACGCTTCTGATGAGCCTGCCCAGCACGACCTTCCTCGGCTCCTTCACCGGCTTTGAAATGGTGCTGGAGAGCGAGCTCCCTTCCGAGGCGGCACTCCTCGTCGGTCGTTCCGACGAGGTCGAGAAGCACTTCCGCTATCCGGCCCGAAAGCCCAGCCTCTAGCGCCGTCAAGAAGGAGCATCGAATGAATCCCAAAAGTGCAATCCACTTTTGGGTCCGATGCTCTAGAGCCGGCTTCGTCCCCAAAACATTCTCCGAGAGGCCAGCCAGCGGCAAGCTTGGGCATTGGTTTGCCACAATTCCCCGCCAATAGCCTAGGTCGTTCGCACCATCGGCCAGGGAGAGAAGTGTGACCGCAGCCCACGATTTCGATGAGATGGTGGATCTTCTCGCGCTGAGCCGCCCGTTCGAGCGGACAGCCGGCTCGGCGATGGCCTGCAAGATCGCCACCCTGCCGCTGCGGGATGCGGTCGCTCTCGTGGTCGAGGACTGGGCGGACGACAAGTTCCGGCAATTGAGCGCGGTGATCGTTCGCCGCTCCGGCCCGGCTATCCGCAGCCTGGAGGAGATCCAGCACCTCTACGCGGCCGCCGAGCCGACGCTGGCCTGAACACGGCGCAGGGCAAGGATTCCCGCGCCGCCTCCCCGGACGACATAGTGCCCGCCATTTGGGCGCATCGATTCATATTTCACCAGTGCCATCCCTTTCCTCTCCGGAGCGATCGGGGTCTTATGACCGCGGTTCGAACGGCTGAAAGGAAACCGGGGTGGAACTCGACGAAGCACACAGCGTATGCCCGAAATGGTTTCCCGTCTTCCTGTCCGGCATCGGGCTGGCTAGCCTCGCCCTCTCCCATCTGTTCTGGTAACGCGGTGCAGCGGATCCGGGCGATTTTCGACCTTGACGAAAGGACCCCGTTCGCGTCTATTGCGCCACCTGCGAAGCAGGGTCCAATCCTGCACCATTCGCCTGGAGACGTGGCCGAGCGGCTGAAGGCACTCGTTTGCTAAATGAGCATACCCCAAAAGGGTATCGAGGGTTCGAATCCCTCCGTCTCCGCCATTTTCAACAATAAGCACCTGAAAATATTCAACTTTCTTCAATCCGGCGCCTGAAGGCGGTAGCCGACGCCGGTCTCGGTGTGAATGAGGGAAGGCTGCTCGGGATCGTCCTCGATCTTCTGACGCAGTTGCCGGATATGGACGCGCAGGTTCTGGGCCTCGGCAATGCCGCCCCAGACCGCGTGGATGATGAAGCGATGGGTCAGGACCTTGCCGGCATGCTGAACCAGGACGCGGAGAATCTCGTATTCGCGCGGCGACAGCTTCACCTCCTGGTCACGGACGGTCACGATCCGCCGCACGAGATCCATTTTCAGGCCACCGACCTGGAAAATCGGCCGCTCGCCCTGCTGCTGCAGGCGGTGCCGGATGGCGACGCGAAGGCGGGCGATCACCTCCTTCATGCCGAACGGCTTGGTGATGTAGTCGTCCGCGCCCAGTTCCAGGGCCTGGACGATGCCCGCCTCGTCGGTGCGGCTCGACAGGATCAGGATCGGGAAGGTCGAGCCCGTTGCCTGAAGTTCGGCCAGCAAATCCATCCCGTTGCGGCCGGGCAGGCCCAGATCAAGCAGCATGACGTCGGGCGCGGACGCTTTGATGGCTTCCAGCGCCTCCTCAGCGCTGCCGGCCTCGTGAACCTGATAGTCCTGCGTCGCCAGTCCCGCGCGCAGGAGGCGCCGGATGGGCGGTTCGTCGTCGACGACGAGGACCTTGATGCCGGGTGCCGTCATGCCAATTCATCCCCTGAGCGAGCCTGTTCGACGACAGGCAATCTGACCGTAAACACGGCGCCGCTGCGGTCCGTTCGGTTTCCCGCCACGACAGTACCGCCCATGGCCTCGATGAACCCGCGGCAGATCGGCAGGCCCAGACCCGTTCCCGCGCGGACCCGATCGCCCTTCCGGGCGCGATAGAACTTGTCGAAGATCCGCTCCAGATCCTCTTCCGGAATCCCGTCGCCTTCGTCCAGCACCTGAAGCACCACGGTGCTCTCCTCCTCCCAGGCCTGTATGAGAATGGTCGAGTTCGGCGGAGAATACTTGGCGGCGTTGTCGAGCAGGTTGAAGAGCACCTGCTCGAACAGCACGGGATCGACAGCGACCATGGGCAGATTGGCGGCAAGGTCGATTTGGACACGGTCGTTCGACAGAACCTTGCGCGCACGCTGGAGAGCAGCACCCAGCACGTCGCTCAGGTCATTGAGCGCGATGTTGGGAGCAATCGCTCCCGATTCCAGGCGCGTCATGTCGAGCAGATTGGCGATGAAGCGGTTCAGCCGTTCCGCCTCGTCCTGCACGGTCGCAAGCAGATCCTCCTTCGAATCCTCGTCCAGATTCGCCGAGTAGGCCTTCAACGTTCCCGCCGCTCCGATGATCGCCGCCAAGGGGGTCTTGAGATCATGCGAGATCGAGGTCAGGAGCGCCGAGCGCAAGCGGTCGGATTCCGCCATGAGGCGGGCGCGGTCGATGTCCTCGACGAGACGGATGCGTTCCGCCGCCTGCGCCGCCTGATCGGCCAGGGCGTGGAACAGGCGGCGCTGCTCGGGGGTGAGAAGGATCCCCGGCCTGTCGCGGTCGATGCCGATCACGCCCACCGTGCCACGGCTCGTCCGCATGGGGATGAACAGCCGCTTCGCACCCGGCAATGTGTCCGAGCCGCGCCCCGTCTCCCGATCATGCTCGAAGGCCCATTTTGCTGCGGCGAGGTCGGCCTCATCGAGCAGATCCTCCGGTGGATATCCGGACTTCAATTCCAATTGATCCTGCTCCGGCATCAGGACGACGACACGCACCTTGAGCATCGACGCGATCTGGAACGAGGTCGCCCACAGGAGATCGTCCAGGGTGCCGACCGTCGAGAGCTTGCGACTGAAGAGATAGAGATCGTCGGTGGTCTTGGCGCGCTGGCGCGCGACGATCGCCTGGCTGCGTACCCGCGCGGTCAGATTGCTGGCGATCAGGGCAACGAGCAGGAAGAAGAAGAACGCGATGACGTTCTCGGGGTCCGCGATGGTGAAGGTCTGGACCGGCGGCAGGAAGAAGAAGTTGAAGGCAAGCACGCTCAGCGCGCTGGCATATAGGCCGGGCCACAGGCCGAAGGTGACGGATGCACCGAGAATCGCAGTGAGGAAGACCAGGGCGATGTTCTGGACGTCCAGGAAGCGGTCGAGGACGATGCCCAGCGCCAGCGCCCCGAGCACGAAGGCCGTGCTCGCGAGATAGGAGCGTGCGTCGCGCTCCGCATGCGCGGGCAGAACCCGCCGCCACGTGGACTCTTTCTTCTCGTCGCGAAGCGCAATGACATGAACGCTGATGTCGCCGGCTTGCCGGATGATGTCGTGGGCGACGGATCCCCGGATCATCTCCTGCAGGCGCGACTTGGCGGGCTTGCCGATGATGATATGCGTCGCGTTGTGGGTCTCGGCGTAACGGACGGCCTCGCTGGCGACGTCGCGGCCCGGGATCGTAACGGCTTCGCCGCCGAGGCGCTCGGCCAAGCGAAGAGTCTCGTTGATCCGGTCATTCGCAGGCTCGGAGCGGCGCAGCGATTCCGCCGTCTCCACGTGCAGCACCGTCCAGGGTGCCTGAAGCCTTTCGGTCATGCGGCGGGCATAGCGGACCAGTGCCTCGCTTCCGAGGGCATCGTCGATGCAGACCAGGATCCGCTCACCCGCGGCCCAGGGGCCGGGGATCGCGTTGGCCTGCATGTGGTTCAGGAGCTGCGCATCCACGCGCTGGGCGGTGCGCCGAAGCGCGAGTTCCCTCAGAGCCGTCAGGTTGCCCGGCGAGAAGTAGTGAGCCACGGCGCGCTGCGCCGTTTGAGGGACATAGACCTTGCCCTCGTTCAGCCTCTGGATGAGGTCCTGAGGCGTGATGTCGATCACCTCGATATCGTCCGCGCGCTCGAGGATCTCATCCGGCACGGTCTCGCGCACGCGGATGCGGGTGATCTGCGCCACCACGTCGTTCAGGCTCTCGACATGCTGCACGTTCATCGTGGTGAACACGTCGATCCCTGCCGCGAGAAGCTCCTCCACGTCCATGTAGCGCTTCGGGTGGCGGCTGCCCTCGGCATTGGTGTGGGCCAGCTCGTCGACGAGGGCAAGCGCAGGCCTGCGCTTCAGGATCGCATCGAGATCCATTTCCTCAAGGCGGTGGCCCTTGTAGTCAAGGACACGTCTCGGCACGAGCTCGAGCCCCTCGAGCAGGGCCTGCGTTTCCCGGCGGCCGTGGGTCTCGACGATACCGACGACGACATCGACGCCCTCGCGCCGCTTGGCGGCAGCCTCCGTGAGCATCTCGTAAGTCTTGCCCACACCCGGGGCAGCACCCAGGAAGACCTTGAGGTGCCCCCTGCCCTCCCGCCTTGCAGCATGAAGCAGGGCATCCGGGGAAGGCCTCAGGTCGGAGGACAGGCGGGGCTCGGGCATGGTCTCAAACGTCTCGCAGGCAGCCCGCGCGGGGCCGCCCTTTCTCGCATTACCCGTTGGCGCGGTCGAGGGCGAGGTTGAGCTTGAGAACGTTCACACGCGGCTCGCCGAGAAGGCCGAGCATCCGCTCCTCGGTGTGCTCGGCCACGAGCCGCCGGACCCTGTCCTCGGGCAGGCCGCGGGCCGTGGCCACCCGCGGCACCTGGAATAGCGCCGCCTCCGGCGAGATGTGGGGATCGAGACCGCTGCCTGAGGTCGTCACGAGATCGATGGGCACGGCCTGGTTCGGGCTCTCGCGCCTGCGGGCCTCCACATCGCCTTTGATGCGGTCGATCAGGGCCTGGTTGGTGGGTGCGAGGTTCGAGCCGCCTGAATTCGCCGCGTTGTAGGGCGACGAGGTCGTCTTGCTCGGGTCGGCCGGATCGGAGCCGACCGTCGCCGAGGGGCGGCCGTGGAAGTAGCGGTCGCCCGTGAAGCTCTGGCCGATGAGTTCGGACCCGATCACATGGCCGTTGACCGTGACGAGGCTGCCATTGGCTTTGTCCGGCAGCACCGCCTGCGCGATGCCGGTCATGCCGAGAGGATAGAGAAGGCCCGTGATCGCCGTCATGGCGACGATCATGACGAGGGCGGGACGAAGTTGACGAAGCATGGTGATTTCCTTTTCAGGCGAGGCCGATGGCGCTGATCGCGAGATCGATCGCCTTGATGCCGATGAACGGGATGACGATGCCGCCGAGGCCGTAGACGAGTAGGTTGCGGCGCAGGAGCGGCCCTGCGCCGACGGCGCGGTATTTGACGCCCTTCAATGCGAGCGGGATCAACGCGATGATGATGAGCGCGTTGAAGATGATGGCCGACAGGATCGCGCTTTCAGGCGTCGCGAGGCCCATGATGTTGAGCGCGCCGAGCTGCGGATAGATGCCGGCGAAGATGGCCGGAATGATCGCGAAATACTTGGCGACGTCGTTGGCGATTGAGAACGTCGTCAGCGAGCCGCGCGTCATCAGGAGCTGCTTGCCGATCTCGACGATCTCGATGAGCTTGGTGGGATCGCTGTCGAGATCGACCATGTTGCCGGCCTCTCGGGCTGCCACGGTGCCGGTGTTCATGGCGACACCGACATCGGCCTGCGCGAGGGCCGGCGCGTCGTTGGTGCCGTCGCCGCACATGGCCACGAGCTTGCCCTGCGCCTGTTCGGAGCGGATGAGCTCGAGCTTGTCCTCCGGTGTCGCCTGGGCGAGGAAGTCGTCGACGCCGGCCTCCGCCGCGATGGCTGCCGCCGTCATGGGATTGTCGCCGGTGATCATCACGGTGCGGATGCCCATGCGCCGCAACTCGGCGAAGCGTTCGCGGATGCCGCCTTTGACGATGTCCTTGAGCTGGACCACGCCGAGCAGACGCCCGTCCCGTGACACGGCGAGCGGCGTTCCACCGGCCTTCGCGATCTCGTCGGCGATGGCCTGGATCTCGCGCATGGGCTCCGAACTCACTGCGGGCCTGAGTGCCTGAACCGCCCCGCCGCGAGTAACTGGGGCCACGGCATTCACGGAAGCGAGGATCGAGTCGACAGCGCCCTTGCGGATCGCGCTGCCGCCGATATCGACGCCGCTCATGCGAGTCTGCGCCGTAAACGGCACGAAGGTGGCATGGAGCTCGCTCATGTCCCGGGCACGGATGCCGTACTTTTCCTTGGCGAGCACCACGATCGAACGGCCCTCGGGTGTCTCGTCCGCAAGAGATGCCAGTTGCGCCGCATCGGCCAGTTCCTGCTCGCTCACGCCGCGGACCGGCCGGAAGGCCGTCGCCTGACGGTTGCCGAGGGTGATCGTGCCGGTCTTGTCGAGGAGCAGCGTATCGACGTCGCCGGCAGCCTCGACGGCGCGTCCGGACATGGCGAGCACGTTGAAGCGCACGAGACGATCCATGCCGGCGATGCCGATCGCCGACAGAAGCGCACCGATCGTGGTTGGAATGAGCGTCACGAAGAGCGCCACCAGCGCGATGATCGGGATGGCGCCGCCCGCGTAAGCCGCGAAGCTCGGGATCGTCGCGACCGCGATGACGAAGATGAGCGTCAGGCCGGCGAGCAGGATGTTGAGGGCGATCTCGTTCGGCGTCTTCTGGCGCGAGGCTCCCTCCACCAGCGCGATCATGCGGTCGATGAAGGTCGAGCCCGGCGCTGCCGTGATGCGCACGCGGATCCAGTCGGACAGCACCTGCGTGCCGCCCGTCACCGCCGAGCGGTCGCCGCCCGACTCGCGGATGACCGGCGCGGACTCGCCTGTGATGGCGGCCTCGTTCACCGATGCCACGCCCTCGATCACCTCGCCGTCGCTCGGGATGATGTCGCCCGCTTCGACGAAGACGAGATCACCGACCTTGAGCTGCGCGCCGGGAATGAGCTTGTAGTCGCGCCCGGATGCACCTGAGAGCAGCTTGGCCTGCGTTTCCGTCCGTGTCTTACGCAAGGACGCGGCCTGTGCCTTACCCCGGCCCTCGGCCACCGCCTCGGCGAAGTTGGCGAAGAGCAGGGTGAACCAGAGCCAGAGGATGATCTGGAACGAAAAGCCGAGGCTCGCCCCACCCGTTGCAAGATCCTTGAGGAACAGCGCGGTCGTCAGCGCCGCGACTGTCTCGACGACGAACATGACCGGATTGCGGATCATGATCCGCGGATCGAGCTTGGTGAAGGCCGCCCCCAAGGCAGGAACGACGATCTTTGAGTCCACGAGCGAAGCTTGCGAGGCTCCGCCACGGGATTGAGCGGTGTTCATGGATGAACTCCTGATAGAACGATGAGCCGGCCGGCCTGTCAGGCGGTGGCGACGCGGATGATGAAGTGGAAAAGGCCAACCAGGGCCATCATCCCGACGGTCATCGTCAGGACGACGGCAATCGGACTCCAGGCTTTGGTCTGCGGGCGGAAGCGAAGAGCCGGCTTGGCCATGCTAGCCTCCGACCGAAAAGGTCTGCCCGGCGATCAGCGAGAGGTGCTCGACGATGGGGCCGAGAGCGAGCGCGGGGAAGAATGTCAGTCCGCCGACGATCAGGATGACGCCGACGAGCAAGCCGACGAACAGGCCGCCATGGGTGGGGAAAGTACCAGCCGAGACCGGAACGGTCTTCTTGGCCGCCATGGATCCGGCGATCGCCATGGCCGGGACGATGACGAAGAAGCGTCCCATGAGCATCGCAGCGCCGATGGTCAGGTTGTACCACAGGGTGTTGCCCGAGAGGCTGCCGAAGGCGGAACCGTTGTTCGCGGCTCCCGAGACATAGGCATAGAGCACCTCCGAGAAACCGTGCGGGCCGGGATTGCCGATCGAGGCAAGGCCGGTGGGCAGAACGACAGCCAGAGCCGTGAAGCCCAGCATGGCCAGCGGCAGGCACAGGATGGCGAGGATGGCCATCTTGACTTCCTTGGCCTCGATCTTCTTGCCGAGATATTCGGGAGTGCGTCCGACCATCAGGCCCGCGACGAACATGGTCAGCACGACGAAGAGCAGCATGCCGTAGAGACCGGCGCCGACGCCGCCGACGACGATCTCGCCGAGCTCCATGTTGATGAGCGGGATCAGGCCGCCGAGCGGCATGAAGCTCGAATGCATGGCATTGACCGCGCCGCAGCTCGCTGCCGTTGTGATCACGGCGAACAACGCCGACATAGCCGTGCCGAAGCGGACCTCCTTGCCTTCCATGTTGCCGCCCTCGACGCCGAGCGCGTGCACCAGCGGGTTGCCTGCGGCCTCCGCCCAGTATGCGACGGCGACGCCGACGATGAAGATCACTCCCATGGCGCCGAGGATGGCCCAGCCCTGGCGCTGGTCGCCGACCATGCGGCCGAAGACGTTGGTCAGTGCCGCGCCGATGGCAAAGATCGACACCATCTGGATCAGGTTGACGAAGGCGTCCGGATTCTCGAAGGGATGCGCGGAATTGGCGTTGAAGAATCCGCCGCCGTTGGTGCCGAGCATCTTGATCGCGAGCTGCGAAGCGACAGGTCCGACGGAGATCGTCTGCCTGGCGCCTTCCAGCGTCGTCGCATCGATATAGGCGGACAGGGTCTGGGGCACGCCCCGTGCGACGTAGACAAGCGTCAGCATCACGCAGAGCGGGAGCAGCACGTAGAGCGTCGCGCGCGTCATGTCGGCCCAGAAGTTACCGATACTCTTCGCCGATGCCCGCGAGAAGCCGCGGATCAGGGCCACCGCCAGCGCGATACCGGTCGCCGCCGACACGAAATTCTGAACGGTCAGGCCTGCCATCTGAACCAGATACGACATCGTGCTCTCGCCGCCGTAGTTCTGCCAGTTCGTGTTGGTCATGAAGCTGGCGGCGGTGTTGAACGCGAGATCGAGCGCGACCGCGCCCATGCCCATCGGGTTGTAGGGCAGCACGGCCTGGATGCGCTGGAGCGCGTAGAGAGCAAGAAATCCGAGCAGGTTGAAGGTCAGCATGGCGAGCGTGTAGGTCAGCCAGTGCTGCTCCTCGCGCTCGCTTGTGCCTGAAAGCTTGTAGAGCACAGTCTCGACAGGGTGCAGGACAGGGGAAAGGAATGTGCGCTCACCGTTGAACACGCGCGCCATGTACCAGCCCAAGGGCTTCACGAGCGCGACGACGATGGCGCAGAAAACGAGGATCTGGATCCAGCCGTTGATGGTCATAACTGCCGCCTTGGTCAGAACCGCTCAGGCCGAACGAGAGCGTAGGTGAGGTAGACGAGAAGGCCGACGGTCACGAGGCCGGCCAATGTGTAGTCGAGGGTCATGACAGGATCCTCAGAGCCGGTCGCAGGCGGCGGTATAGGCGACGGTGAGGCCGAAGAAGCCAAGCCCGAGCGCGAGCATCAGGATGTCCATGGGTGCATGCTCCATGCATGAGGCGCGCCGCCGAAGCGCGGCACGCCGGTGCTGAAGACATGTCGAAAGCCGTATAAAGATTCGAGAGAGCTGCCCGACGGCCGGTATAAAATTGTTATAAAGATCAGGCCGTGCGAAGGCTCGGGCGGAGCCGGCATTCATTGGACCGGCAGGGCTCCGGCGAGCGTGAGATGACCGGGGAACGACGCCGGCGTGTATTCCTATCGGATCAGGCGCGTGATGGATGCCTTGATCGCGGCCTGTCATTCAGGTCGAATGCGTCTGCGCAAACGAAAAGGATCGGCCTGCGGCCGATCCTTCCTCGCACGATAGAGCCTGCTCAGCTCTTGGGCGACAGCTGGAAGCGCTCGCTCGCAGCTCGCTCCACGGCTTCGCGGGAATAGAGCAGCGGAACGTAGTCTCCGGTCGCCCAAAGTGGCGCCAGATCGCGATAGTGCGGGCTATAAGGATTGCCGGATTGACCGGGCGTGTTGATCGCGCGGCTGTTATCCCAGCTGCCGACATCCAGCACCATCCGGAACGACGCTCCTGACGTCACCTTGAAGGTGGACGTGCTGTAGCCCGCGGCATGAGGCACGTTGTTGCCGCCGCCCATCACGAGCGGGCCTACGGTCATCTGCGCCTGCGTGGCCTTGTCGGCGAGAGGCTTCAGGGCATGGCTGAACTCGGCCTGATGGAGATTGCCCCACTTCCATTGCGCCATGTCGTCGCCCAAAAGCTTGCCGACTTCATCGGCGGCGGCGGCAAGGCTCTGAAGCAGGATCTTGTCCCGCGCGGCGGCCTGATCGGGGCCGAGAGCCTGATCGGGCTTTTCGAGATAATCGACAACAGCGGAGAGACTGCCATTGCCGACGATGGCGCGCGCAGCCTCCGGCGCCGTTGCGGCGACGGTGGCACGCCCGAGATGCTTGCTCGTCCACACTTCGAAGAGCGCCGCCCCGGCACTGTCGGCCGTCTCGCGCGCATCCCAGCTCTGCATCAGCTCGAGCGCCGCCCCTTGCCGCGGGTCCTCCGAACGCAGGGGCTTGAGCAGGGCAAGGAGCCTTCGCCCGAGCATGCTCGTGTCGTCATTCTGCAGATCCATCGCATCGGCCAGGGTGAATTTCGGCTTTGCCCGAAGAACCTCCTCGATGCGCTGGAATCTTGCAGGATCGGCCCATTGATCGAACCCGATCCTGCGTTCGTTGATCGGATAACCGGGAGGAAGATTGTTCTGGTTCGCGGTTGCGAAGAAGCCCTGCGAGGGATTGTATGCTTCCGGCAGGTCGGACATGGGGATGAACCCCTCCCATTCGTAGCGCCCGTCGCCGGGTACGGGCATCAGGCCGTCGTAGCTGACGCGCTTGGGCGTGAGACCGCCGGGAATCCAGCCTATATTGCCGTCGGTATCGGCATAGACCTGATTTTCGGACGGCGCTCCCCAGCGATTCATCGCCTCCAGAAAGCCGCTCCAGTTCTGGGCGGTCATGTAGTCCGACGAGCCGAAATAGGCGGACGTGCCGGGATCGAACCAGACGGAGCGCATGGCGAAGGCCCGCTGCTTGGCATCGTCCTTCGCCAGCACCGGCCCATGGCGGGTGAAGAGCAGATCGACGGTGCGGGGCTGCCCGCCTTTGACCTCGATCGTCTCACGCACGACCTTCATGTCCTCCCAGCCGTCGCGGAACTTGTACTGGCTGGAATTGGCAGGGTTCAGCTCGTAGGCATAGAGGTCCTCCTGATCGATCGCAAAGATCGTCAGGCCGAACGCGATCTTCCCATTGTGCCCGATGGAGATGCCCGGCAGGGCCGGCTCGCCGGCTCCGATCACCGACATGCCGGGCGCGTTCAGATGCACGATGTAGCGCAGAGACGGAACGCCGTGAGCGCGGTGCGGATCGTTTGCCAGGATCGGCCTCCCCGTCGCGGTCCGTGAGCCCGAGACAACCCAGTTGTTCGAGCCGATCCGGTCGACGTTGGCCATCGTCTCATTGAGAAACTCCTCGTGCGCATCCAACGAGGCCTTTTTCTGTGGCGCCGAGAAAGTGACATCCTTGGTGCCGAGTTCGTAGTCCTTCAGGACATCCTTCGGGATCGAGCACGGGTCGAGGCCCGCAGGGACGGAGGTCTGCCAGTCGGGCTCGAATTTCGTGCGCAGGCGATCGGCATCGAGGCCGGCGGCGCAGGCAACCTGCGCCCGCCTGACCTCAGATACGACGTTGCGCGTCAGGCCATGGCTGCGGATGCGGACGACATCCTCCGGCTTCCACAGATCGGGCTGCGTCCCGGCGATTCTGAATTCCACCGGAGCGGGCTGAGTTCCGTCGCGAACCTCCTGCGCGAAAGCGTTGACGCCTTCGACGAAAGCTTCGGTGTAGGTCTTGGCATTCGGCCCGTAGGCAGCCCATTCCTTGGCCATGTCCCCGCGATAGAGGAACAGGCGCGCGGCACGATCCTGCTCGACGTAATCGGGCCCGAAATCCTTTGCCAGCAGCCCGAGACCGCGCTTGCGCCAGAGATCGATCTGCCAGAGCCGGTCGCGTGCCGCGTTATATCCCTGCATGAAGAACGCATCGTGCTGGTTCGCAGTGTAGATGTGCGGGATGCCCCAATGGTCGACGATGATTTCAGCCGGAGCCTGCAGCCCCTTCACCTGCTGCGATGCAGATCGCACCGCGCTCGACATGTCGGCATAAGCGGGAATGGCCGTGCTTGCGAGAAGTGCGCCCACATAGGGCATCAGGCATGCGGTTCTGGTCAAAGCTCTCATCGAGTTTTCCTCCCTGAGCGAAATCGATCGTCCCCTTTTTCTCCAGGGCTGGAGCGGCGTTTAGGGAATCAATCACATCCGATGCTCGGTCCAATGTCGGGCAACAGACAATTGCAATCCGAGAAGGTCTGGTATCGGATCGATGACGCTTTCCGTCGGAGACATCTGCACTAGGTCTGCGCACTCGCGACGCAAGCACGTGATCGGTCCGCGGCAGGTATGATCACACCGTGCTGGAACCGCCGCTGCGTTCGGACAGCGCGGCGCCGATCTGCGCGACCAGTTCCGCGATGAGCCCCGTGCTCTCCCAGGCGTAGATGGAAACCATGATCGCGGCTTCGTCGCTGAACGGCATGTAAGGCCTCACGTGGCGCCCGAGGGTTGCGGCGACCGGGAGCAGCGTTATGCCGAGACCGCCCTCGACCGCGACGAGCACATTGTTGAGGCTGCTGCCTGAAAAGGCGATGTACCAATGGCGGCGCTCGCGCTCGATGCGCTCGAACATGGTCTCGCGGTAAAGGCCGCCGGGAGGGAAGGTCACGAGGGGCATGGGGTCGGGCCAGGCATCCGGAGCGTCCCTGCTCTCGAACCAGCCCGTGGACTCGCTGAAGCTTGCCCGGCAATCGTTGCTGGGTGCCGGCTCCTTGACGACGACGATGTCGAACTCGCCGCCTCGGTAGCGCCGGGTCAGGTCGCGGCTCAGCCCGGCGCTGACATCCAGACGGATCTCCTGGTGGCGCTTGGAGAACTCGCCGAAAAGCCGGGCCATGGGGCGGCTGAAGACATCTTCCGGCAACCCGATGTGAATGGGCGTCGTGCCGGCCGGATTGCTCAGGGCCGCCGTCGCCTCCTGTTGAAGCGTCACGATCCTGCGGGCATATCCGAGAAGGCGCTCTCCCGCGGCGGAGGGCCGGATGGGACGGGCGTCCCGGTCCACCAGAATCTGCCCGACCGCCTCCTCGAGCCGGGCCAGCTGCTGGCTCAGGGTCGATTGCGTCATATGCAGACGCTCAGCCGCCCTGGTGAAGCCACCGGCTTCAACGATTGCAATGAAGGCTCGCAATAGGCGTGGATCCAGCATCTGCCCCTCGTCGGCACGCGGCACTTGTCATTCAATAAATCAATAATTGCGATCTGAACATTTAATTTCCAGATGATGCAGGGAGGCGCTATCGTCCTGACATTGCAGCAAAGAATTTTGGCGGCCTGAGCGAGCTCCTGGAGTGGGAGCGCCGATCGGCAGTCTTGTAACGGCCAAGCCGGGACTGGGCAGCTGACGCCGGCTCGAATGCCGCCGACCATCTCGACGACAAGCAGAGAGGAACGCCCCGTGCAAAGTGCAAACCACCAAAGCCGCAGAGCCTTTCTTCGCCATTCCGGTGGATTGGCAGCCGCGTCCACGATATTGGGCTTGAGCGGCGCGCAGACCGGAGCCGCCGAGGCCATCGCCAACACGGACAAGTCCCGTCAGCAGATCATGACCCTTACCGACAGCCATTACTATCTGACTGATGTGCGTCTCGAGGAAGGCTTCGAGTATGACGGCGAAGTGGTCGTCGGCACCCGGACCGGGATCCGCACCCTGGAAATTCAGAACGGTCGCATCAAGGCGGTGCACGGCGCGGATGCCGCATTGAATGCAGCCCTGCCGCGCTACAAGGCGCAGAGCAACCTGCTTCTGCCCGCGTTCCGGGACATGCATATCCACCTGGACAAGACATTCTATGGCGGCCCTTGGCAGGCTCCCCTGCCCCGTCAGGGCAAGACCATCATGGACATGATCGCGCGGGAGGAGGTGCTGCTTCCAAAACTCCTGCCGACCTCTCAGGCGCGTGCGGAAAAGCTGATCGACCTCCTCCTCTCACAGGGCAGCACGGTGGCGCGCAGCCACTGCAACATCGATCCGGTAAGCGGATTGAAAAGCCTGGAGCATCTGCAGCTTGCACTGGCCAACTATCGCGACAGCTTCGAATGCGAGATCGTCGCCTTCCCGCAGCACGGGCTGCTGCATTCCAAGGTCGACGGGCTGATGCGCGAGGCCATGAAGATGGGCGCTCATTATGTCGGCGGTCTGGATCCCACCAACGTCGACGGCGCCATGGAAGCATCGCTGGATGCCATGTTCAAGATCGCGCTCGACCACGACAAGGGCGTGGACATCCATATCCATGAAACCAACCCCGCCGGCGTCGCCGCTCTCAAGTACATGGTCGAGACCGTCGAGAAGACGCCGGCTCTGCGCAACCGGCTCACGCTCAGCCACGCTTTCGCCCTTTCCACCCTGCGCCCCGAGGAGCTCAACGAAATGGCCGAGCGCATGGCCGCGCAGGGCGTGACCGTGGTGTCGACGGTGCCGATCGGACAGCGGGTGATGCCGCTGCCGCAGCTGCGGGCGAAGGGCGTCAAGATCATGACCGGCACCGACAGCGTGATCGATCACTGGTCCCCGTTCGGTAGCGGCGACATGCTGGAGAAGGCCAATCTGTGCGCGCAGCTTTACGGCGGCAGCGACGAGTTCCGCCTCTCGCGCGCTCTCGCGATTGCCACCGGCGACGTGCTGCCGCTGAGCGACGACGGAGCGGTGGCGTGGCCGAAGCCCGGCGACGCGGCCGAATTCGTTCTGGTCGATGCGAGCTGCTCGGCAGAGGCTGTTGCGCGACGCTCGCCAAGGCGTGCAACCTTCCATAAGGGGCGGTTGGTCTATGGCGCTGTAGAAAGTGTCTGAGGCATCGATTGTCGGCCGAGACGTTTGGAGCGTCGGATCCACTTTTGGGTCCGACGCTCCACGCATTGAAGAGCGCATCGTTCCCGCAGAGGGTTGATCATGCATGGACGTCTCGCCATCTCGCTATTCGTTGCACTCGGAATGATGGGCCATTCGATGACAGCTGTTGGACAATCGACCGGCGGAAAGGACCTGTTGAACGCCGTCACGAGCAAGGACGTCGATGCAGCGCAGGTTCAACGCCTTCTGGCGCGGGGTGTCGACATCGATGCCCGGGACGAGTCCGGGCGTACCGCCCTGCTCATCGCGACCCACGGCAACAGGATCGAGATCGCGCGGGCCCTGATCGAGGCTGGGGCCGATGTCAATGCGAAGGATCGGATCGACGACAGCCCCTATCTGTATGCCGGCGCACGTGGCCATCTCGAAATCCTGAAGATGACGCTCGCGCACGGTGCGGACCTCAAGAGCACCAACCGCTATGGCGGCACGGCCCTCATCCCGGCATCGGAGCGAGGCCATGTGGACACCGTCCGGACCCTGATCGACGCAGGAGTGAACGTCGACCACGTCAACAATCTCGGTTGGACCGCTTTGCTGGAGGCGATCATCCTCGGGGATGGAGGCGAACGCCACCGGCAGATCGTCGAACTGCTGGTCAAGGCAGGTGCCGACGTCAACCTGGCCGACCGGGATGGCGTGAGGCCGCTGCAGCATGCGCGCAGCCGCGGCTACAAGGGGATCGAGACAATTCTGGTGTCTGCCGGCGCCCGATGATCGAAGGCGCCGATCCATCCCAGCTTAGGGCTCTTCGGCAAGGATCTACGTTACCGCTTACCCTGCCCCTTTACTGCGTCGACTCACCCGGCAGGAGCGCATCGAATTGCTCGGCCGTCAGGTAGCCCGTGACCGCGGCGCTGCGGCTTCTCTGATAGCCCATGATCGCTTCCCGGGTCAGAGGCCCCATGATTGCATCGATCGGGCCGGTATAGAGCCCCATTTCGCGGAGCCGCTGCTGAATCAGGCGACGCTGCTTTTGCCCGAGTTGTGAATCCTCGATCGCCGCCGCCGCAACGGGCGCGTGCCGCAGGCTTTCCGCCTGGGCGGCCGCAATCTGTGCCTGGGCCTCCACGCGCTTGGCTTCCTGCTTTGCCTTCTCGGCATCCGCCTGCGCCCGCTCGACATCCGCCTGGGCCTTCTTGGCATCGGCCTGCGCTTTCAGGACCTCCGCCTGTGCCCGTTCCGCCCTGAGCTGCTCATCGCGGGCACGGCTTTCGGCCTGTTCGCGTGCGCGACGCTCAGTTTCGAGCTTGCCTTCGATTTCATCCGATTTCTGAACCGATGGTGCCGGCGTCGGAGATATTGCGGCAACGGTCGGGGCAGCGGGCGCGGGAGCCGGTTTTGCGAGACTGATTTCGTCGACACGCCCGAACACGGCTCCCTGGCCGCCATTCGAGGCGATCTTGACTGCCTCGTTGAGCGACGGGCTCGGCTGTTGGAGCAGCTTGGCCAATGCTTCAGCGGCCTGCTCACCCGCAGCGTCGATGCGCGATACGGGGATGCGAGCCGAGCTGGAGAATATGGTGACCGCATTCTTCGGAGGATCGCTGGTGAACTGGGGCCTGGCATCCAATCCCTCGATGGCGCTCTCGAAGGTCGGCGACGTCATGAAGAAGAACACGCCACCGGTCTGCGCTCGCCCGACGATCTGCGCGATGTTGGTGGCGGAGAGTGCGCGGGAGAGAAGATCGCTCGCTCGTCCGAGTTCGGTATTGGTCGTCAGGAAAAATGTCTGGCCACCCCATGCTACGCCGTGACCGATCAGGACGACGAAGGCGAGATCGGCCCCTTCCGCCTTCGCTGCGAAGTCGCGCAGATTGGCTCTGGCGGTCGCATTGGTCGGATTGGGACTGACGATCACATCGAAACCGCGCGCCTTGAGAGCGTCCGCGATTTCGCCCCCCCGCTTCGTGCCGATGCTGGATTTCGGAAGCTTTTGATAATCTTCCGCCGTCAGGACGATTGCGACTCTTCCGGAAGCATGAGCAGTACTAAAGCTCAGCAGCAGCAAAGAAACCGCAAAGACGACAAATAAACCCAAAGTCAGTATCGGATGCGGCGGACTAAACTCTCCCGATGTGCTTTTGCGCACAGAGGATCGGCCTGCAAATCCACCTGCTTGACCGAAATGCATGGCACGTCTCCAAGACTTGCATTATCATGAAATCCGGTAGTTGTTACGCGCACTAACCTCTCGAGCCGTTGGAGATATCCAGTGGGATTACGGCTGAAATTCAATATCATTCTCGCCGTCTGCTATCTGCTCGGACTCAGCTTATCGATTTATCCATTTTATCAAATATCCAGGCGGGAAGCCATGGAACAGCTGCAGTCGCAGATCGATGTTCTGCGAGCGCAGGCGCTGTCCATACGCCGTTATACCTCGGAAGAGATTCAGCCACTGCTGGCCGAACACTCAAGCATCCAGTTCCTGCCGCAGACCGTCCCCTCGTTCTCGGCTCAAACGGCATTCCGCAATTTTCGAGGATTCTACCCCCAGTTCTTCTACAAGGAAGCCGCACTCAATCCGACCAATCCCGCCGATCTTGCGCGCGATTGGGAACGGGAGCTCATCGAGAAACTCCGGGCCAATCCCGAATTGACCAAGGATGTCAGCTTTCAGACGATCAACAACCGCTCTCATTACACAGCGACCTATCCGCTGGTCATCAGAGACGAGTCCTGCCTGACCTGCCATTCGACGCCTGACAGGGCCCCTACCTCGATGGTTGCGCTTTATGGCAACAAGAACGGCTTCGGCTGGAAGCTGAACGAGACGATCGGCGCGCAGATCATTTCCGTGCCCATGGACATCGCAGAAGGATCGATCTGGCGGAACCTAGGATTATTTGTCGGCACATCGAGCCTGATCTTTCTGGTCCTGCTGGTTCTGCTCAACGTCCTGCTGAACAGGTACGTGATCAGCCCGGTCACGCGAATGGCGAAGACGGCTGAGGCCGTCAGCATGGGCGATGCCTCCGTAGCAGAGTTTGAGTATCCGGGTTCGGACGAGATCGCGTCGCTGTCACGTTCCTTCAACCGCATGCGCAGGAGCTTGGATAGCGCATTGAAGATGCTCGAAAAGTGACCAGTGTGATTGATCCCTGGCCTAACAGAACCAGATTACCGCTCGTCAGGGAATTTTCTCCGATGACCGCAGACAAGGATCTGAGGACAGGCAGTGGCCAAGGCGAGGTAGGCGGCGGCATGCCCACCAGAGTCGGCAAGTATCGCCTTGACCAAGTGATCGGCCGCGGTGCCATCGGTGTCGTTTATAAGGGCTACGACGAGCAGATCGATCGGCCCTTGGCGATCAAGACGCTTCGTCCTGAAATTCTGGAGAACCTGAGCGAGAACGACGAGCTCCTTCGTCGCTTCGCCACCGAAGCGCGCTCCGCAGCACGGTGTCTGCATCCGAACATCGTTACGGTCTTCGACTTCGTCGAGCAGGATGGCGCGCCCTACATCATCATGGAATACGTCAATGCGGGAACGCTGGAGAATGTGATCCGGCGGGGCACGCTGCTGCCGATCAGACAGGTGGGCGAGATTATGGCCCAGCTGCTGTTCGCACTCGGCTACGCGCATTCCAAAGGTGTCATCCACCGGGACGTCAAGCCCGCCAACATCCTCTGCCCTTCCGCAGCCTCGATCAAAGTCTCGGATTTCGGCGTGGCGCATGTGGAAGCGCTCGACCTGACGAAGCCCGGCGGCATCCCGATCGGAACCCCCAACTACATGGCACCGGAGCGTTTCCTCGGGCGTGCTGCGGATGTGCGTGCGGATCTCTTCTCTGCAGGGGTCATCCTCTTTCAGATGCTGACCGGCGCGAAACCCTTCATCGCGACCGATCTGCCCGAGCTGATGCGCAAGCTGATGAACGAGCAGCCGCCATCGATCAGGACCTATCGTCCCGAGCTCTGGCCGGAAATCGATGCCGTCGTGCAGCGTGCTCTGGCTCGAAACCCCGAAGATCGCTTCCAGACGGCGGACGAGTTCGTCGTTTCACTCAACACGTCGATCGAGATGCGCCCGAGCGCCGACCTGCCGCCGCTCGATCTGACCGAACTCTCCCATATGCCTGGGAAGGAGCAGCCGTCGACACCGGCAAAGGAAAACCTCAATCAAACCATGGCGGAGGTGCTCACTCCCACTACGATCGACGCCTTGGGGCGGTCTCTCGCGCATTCGCTCGGGCCGATCGGTCACCTCCTGGTGAAGCAGGCATCGCACGAGACGATGGACATCGATACGTTCCTGGAGTTTCTCGTCGGAAAGATCAGAACCGAAGCCGAGGCGACCACCTTCCGCAGGACGGCTCAGCAGATGCTGCGTGACGACAAGGGCTTCAAGATCGCACAGATGGAGGCTGTCATCTCGCAAGCCGAGATTCGGGAGGTGACCGAGGTGCTTCTGCCGCTCATCGGCCCCGTCGCTCCAATGCTGGTCGCGCGGCAGGCCGAGAAAGCCGTCGGTCGTGACGATTTCTACCGCCGCCTTTCAGACTTCATTCCTAGCGAGCGGGACCGCGCGAGCTTTCTCAAGATTCGTGGTAAACTCAGTGAGACTAAACAGTGACACGTAGGTTCTCGATGAAAGAGTGATGGACAATCTGGCGCCCGATGTACCGAATCCCTCCGCCAAGCGCATTCGCCGTCTTCGAGCAGTCTTCGCAGCGGATATGGCCAATTTCGGCGGTTTGGTTTCCGTCGACGAGACCAACACCCTCGATGCCTTGTGGGCGACCCGGCGCATTGCGCGCGAGGAGCTTGCGACCCATGGCGGGTGGCTCTTCGGAATGCCGGGAGACGGTATCTTCGCCCTCTTCGAGAGCGCCGTCGATGCCGTTCGCTGCGCACTCGAGACGCAGGCCCGCCTCGCGGCCATGACGAAGTTCGATGCGGTCCGCCTACGGGTCGGCATCCATCTCGGCGACGTTCTGTTCCAGGACGATCTTCCTTTTGGCGAGACCCTCGTCATTGCGGCGCGTCTTGAAAGCCTCGCGGACCCGGGAGGCATTCTCGTATCGGCGGCCGTCATGGAAGCGGTGGCGCCCCGCATTTCGGCGACCTTCGGCGAACGCGGCGTGTTCGACCTCAAGCACAGTCCACGGCGGATCACGACATTCAGCGTGGAAATGTCGCCATCCGGGGCTGACATGAACGCAACCGCAAGTCTGGTCGAACCTCTCGACAGAACCGTGCTCTCCGTACCTCGATCAGAATTCGGAACGCCAGCGAGAGCGGAAGCGAGCGTGGCTCCGCCATTTCCGTCTCCCCCCAGCCCCGAGCCCCAGACCATATCGCTTCCAAAGGCGGTTCCGCTCGTCGTACCCGTTCACGCCGCGGATCCGGCTCCGCTCCCTGGCGATGACGCGATGCCGGAGAACCCTCCTGCCCCCGCTGCTCCAGGCGACTCAGCAGCGCTTCAAGCCTGCCTCGTCGAACTGACACATGCCCTGACCATCTATCTCGGGCCCGTTGCCAGCTTGCTGGTCAAGCGCCATGCCGCGAACCTGACGGATCTGACGGAGCTTGCCGAGGATCTCGCCCGCGAGATTCCTGCGAAGGACGAGCGCATGCAATTCCTCACGCGTGCCCAGCAGATCGTGGTGCGCAAGCGCCATTGACGGCCTACTCGCCGAACTCGGCGATCTCATCGATCCGTTCGAGATCGTGCACGATCAGCCCGCCCCGATCCTGAGTGAGGAGCCGCTCTTCGGCCCAGCGGTTCAAAACCTTGTTCAGCCCCTCCCGCGACATCGCCGTCCATTGAGCCATCTCGCTTTGGGTCAGCTTGAGAACGACTTCGATCCCTTTCGGCGTGGTCTTGCCATGGTCCCGGGCAAGATGTCCGAGGATCCGCGCGAGACGCTGAGGTGCCTGGCGCAGAGCGGCATCTTCCATCCGCGCACTGGTCCACCTGAGACGCCGGCACAGCAGATCGATCACGTTGCGGACGAGTTGCGGGTCCCGATCCAGGGCCTCGTAGAAGGTTCGGCGTGCAATGCTCATAAGGCGCGTCTTAAGCATGGCGGAGGAGCCAGCGGTGCGCACATCACCGTCGAGCATCCCGATCTCGCCGAAAACGGCGCCGTTCGTCAGAACGTTCAGGGTGACCTCCGCTCCCGCGGCGGAGACCGTCCAGATGCGAACCCGCCCTTCGGCGATCACGTAGAGTGCGTCCGACGTGTCACCGACATTGAACAGCAGCTCGCCCTTCTCGAGCGTTCGATTCTGAGCCTTGCGGACGATCAGCTCAACGGTCGAAGGGTCGATAGCCTTGAAGATGTCCAGCGCTTCGAGCTTGACCGCGTGATTTGCGCCGGCCGTCGTACTGGACGGTTGAACCTCAGCCATGGTCGAGTTCCCACAAAGGCGGAGCACAAGGCCGTCAAGGATAGCGACGGGCGAGACGGCATGCAAAGGCTGTCTGCTGACGAAAGCCGGCCGGTCGCCAAGAACGCGAAAGGTGTGTGACGCAGTTCACTGCCTCCGCCCACAGGGGGTGATACACCCGGGACACCGCGCCCGATTTCAGCTGGGCGATCCCTGTGATCGACCGATCGGGACGCAATCGAGGAGAGCCCGATGCCCAATTACTACCCCGCCAGCCCGGATGACGGCTTTCAAGAGCGCCTTCGCGGCGGGCGAAACGACGTTCATGAAAATGGGGATCGAGGCTATTCTCCGGACCCCTATTTCAGCGGCCGCCAGGGCGACCACGGGGGCAGCCATGGAGATGCTCCTGTCAGCCCCATGCAGCCGCATGATGGCGGGAATCTTGGCTGGGGCGATTCCGCCTGGAACGATGCCGGTGGATTCGAATCCGTGCTTTTCGGTCATACGCCCGATGGCGGGGCCACCGCCGGAGGCTTCGCACCGGTCATCGTCTTCGATATCGAAAATATCGATATCGACTTCAACACGCTGATCCAGACCACGCAGATCCAGAACACGCTCGCCCTTCTGGATGCATCCAATGGCGGCACAATCGATGTCGGAGGCAACGTCACCGCGCTCGGTCTTCAGTCGGCATCGACCGAGAATTCCGCCGGCTTCATGAACTTTCTGGACCTCTTCTCCTGAACGACGGCGACGCTCTCCATTCTGCGCCAAAGGCCCCGTTCTCGGGGCCTTTTTTATTCCAGCATAGTCCTTCAGGCATTCCAGCATGCCACCCCGATCGATCGAGAAGATCTTCAAAAAAATCTTCGAAAATCGAAAAAATCTATCGGTGTGATGCAGTTCACAGTCCCTGCCTGCGAAGTGGTGCAAAGTCCATTCATCGCCAACGGAGATCGAACTGAGGCGGTACCGGACGCAACACTTAACAGAGATAGGATAGCTCATGGACCTCAACGTGAATGCCAGCCCGATCACTCAAGCTGCTTCCACCACCGCTGTCGGCGGCGCCGGCGTCCTCGGCAACGGTGGCGATGCCATCGCCGTGACGAACCAGGAAGCCACCAGCACCAACATGCAGTTCGGCGATCACGACCACTTCCCGTGGGGTGGTGGCCCCGACCTCAACGTGAATGCCAGCCCGATCCTTCAGGTGGCAGAAACCACGGCGGTCGGCGGCCCCGGCATCCTCGGCGACGGCGGCGACGCTCTCGCCTTCACCAACCAGGACGCAGACCTCTTCAACCTCCAGGGCTAAGTCTTATCCTTCCCGGAGCGCCATCGGCCAACCGCCGATGGCGCTCTTTCCGTTTGTGATCGCGAAGCCTCACCCTATCCGGGCGAGTTGGCTATCGGACCGACATGGTCGCAGCGATGCTTGAGAATGCCGCCCTTCGCCCTGGCGCAGGACCAGAACTCCAATCTGAAAACATTGTGAAACACGTCACAGCGTTCGGCGAGGGGATCGTCCATGATCATGCCAGTTAAGCCAATGGCTCTCCACCTTGCCTGGCGGATTTCAGTTCGCGTGGATGACTCGTAAAAGGACAATCGCGATGAAGAATGGAATGAGGAACAGCGCTGAAACCCAGCTCCGTACCGCTCTTCGCACGCTCAAGAAGCCGCTGATCGGCATCAGCGCCATCAGCTGTATCGGGAATGTCCTGATGCTCACCAGCCCCATGTTCATGATGCTGGTCTACAACAAGGTCCTGTCGAGCAAGAGCCTTCCCACATTGGCGGCGCTCACCTTCCTCGCCCTGCTGCTCTACGCGTTCTATGGCTTGCTGGAGGGCTTACGCGGCAAGCTGATGGCCCGTGTCGGCATCACCTTCGACCACCGCCTCGCTCCGACCCTGTTCGAAGCGACGCTGAAACTGCCGCTCCATTTCGGGCCGCATGCCCGCAACCACGATCCGCTTCAAGATCTGGCGGCCATCCGAAACTATCTGATGGGTCCGGGCCCGGTCGCTCTCCTCGATCTTCCGTGGATGCCGATCTACTTCGCGATCCTGTTCTTCGTGAACCCGATTCTGTTCCTCGCGGCTGCAGGTGGCGCTCTGCTTCTTGTGATCCTGAGCCTGGTCAACGAATTCGTCATGAAAGGCACGATGAAGTCGGCATCCCAGGTGCACGCCGCGACGATGACCATTCTCATGGACGCAAGGCGCAACTCCGAGGCCGCCGCCGCCATGAGCATGGGAGACGACCTGTGCAAGCGCTGGGGCAGCGGATACGTGAACACGATCTCCCACGCACGCGATCTCGCGGATCATGCCAGCGTCTTCGGCGCCATTTCCAAGACGGTTCGCCAGGTCCTGCAGTCGGCAATGCTTGCGCTCGGAGCCTTTCTGGTCATCGAGGGACAGATGTCGCCGGGTGCGATGATCGCGAGCTCGCTCATCCTCGCACGGGCTCTCACGCCGATCGACCAGGTCATCGGTCATTGGCGCAGCACGTCGGCCGCCTGGCATGCTCTCAGCCGCCTGCGCTCCCTCACCTCCAAGCTTCCGAAGGCCACCCAGCAGCAGCACGGCATGCCGCGCCCCAACCATTCCCTGTCGGCGCGGGATGTGGCGATCGTGCCGCCGGGTGCAGCGGTCGCGACCGTCTCCGGCGTGTCGTTCGAGATCGAGGCGGGCGATGCCCTCGGCATCATCGGCCCGAGCGGCTGCGGCAAGTCCACGCTCGTCCGCGCCCTTGTCGGCGCCTGGCCGACAGCCCGCGGCGAGGTGCGCTTCGACAATGCACTGATCGGCCAGTATTCGCCGGATGCGCTCGCCGATGCGATCGGCCACCTTCCCCAGAGCATCGAACTGTTCGACGGAACGATCGCCGAGAACATCGCACGTTTTCGCAAGGGTACGACCTCCGAACAGGTGATCGAAGCCGCGAAGATGGCGGGCGTGCACGACATGGTCCTCGCCTTCCCTCTGGGATACGATACGCCCGTCGGCGAAGGGGGCACCACGCTGTCGGGCGGCCAGCGCCAGCGCATCGGCCTCGCCCGCGCCCTGTTCGGCAATCCGTTCCTGGTGGTGCTCGACGAGCCGAACTCCAATCTCGATCCGCTCGGCGAGCAGTCCTTGAACGATGCCATCCACCAGATGCGCCAGGCCGGCAAGATCGTCGTCATCGTCGCCCATCGGCCGAGCGCGATCTTCGCGGCCAACAAGATCCTGTCGGTCCGCAGCGGCCGCGCCGAGATGTTCGGCCCGAAGGAACAGGTCCTCGCCGCCCTGTTCCCCCGCATCGGACAGCCGCACAAGCCATCCCAGATGCCCGGCCAGCAGTCAGGAAACACGCCCGTCGTTCAATCTGGATTGGCCGTCGCCTCCTCGAACGAAAGTGAAGCGCCGGTCGCGGGTCAGACGGTTCGGCTGGACAATTCCGCCACGGCGACCGTCACCAGCCTGGATGCAACAAGGGCGCAGCGAGCCAATGCCCATGTGAGCTGAAAACTGTGAACCGGATCACAGCGCTGGAAAGTGTGGTGTGCGAGCCTGCATGCAGGAACGAGCATAGGGCTCTCGGAAGACGTGCGAGAAGCAGGAGCCGGCTCGACCTGTCGCCGTTCAAGCGGCGGTAACCCATGCAGCGGAGCGCACCATGACCGAGTTCGAAGCTGACCTCGTCGCCAATTCCTCCTCCATGCGCCGGCTGATGCGCTGGTTCATATTCAGCTCCTTCATCGTGTTCTTCGGCATCGGCGGCTGGGCGGTGGCGGCCAAGGTCGACAGCGCGGTCGTCACGGCGGGCACCTTCGCGGTGGAGTCGAGTGCCCAGACGGTTCAGCATCTGGAGGGCGGTGTCATCGGAGCGATCCTCGTCAAGGATGGCGATCTCGTGCAGGAGGGACAGGTGCTCGTCCGGCTCGATGCTGCCAAGGTTACGGCCGATGCGAGCATCTTCGAGCGCAAGCTGATCGATCTGACCGCTCAGAAGGCACGTCTCGAGGCGGAGAACCTGGACCGCACGACGATCGAGCGGCCGAATGTTTCGATGCCCTCCAGACAGGCCGAGAGCGCCTTGAAGGCTGCTCTCGCTGCCGAGGAAAGCCTGATGAACGAGCGGCGCTTCACGCGGTTGAACCAGCTTTCGCAGCAGCAGGAGCGAAAGCATCAGGTCGAGCGGCAGATCGATGGATTCGGCGAGAGATACCGGGCGCTCAAGGAAGAGCTCGCCCAGGTGACAGCCGAGCTTGCCGACCAGCGCATGCTTGACAGCAAGGGCCTGATCCGACGCCCCGTTCTGCGCCAGACCGAGCGCGAGGTGAGCCGCCTGAAGGGCGAGATGGGCGATAACGAAGCCCGCGTTGCAGGCGCTCGTTCCCAGCTCACCGAAATCGAGTTCAAGATTGCCGAGCTGACCCGCAACGCCCGCTCGGAGGTCCTGAGGCAGCTTCAGACCGTCACGGCGGGTCTTGCCGAGACCGACGAGCAGCTCTCTGCCGCCCGGGATCGCCTGCAGCGGCTTGACATCCGGGCGCCACGGACGGGACTGGTCCACGAGCTCACGGTGCATACGATCGGCGGCATCGTCGGCCCTGGCCAGAAGCTGATGTCGATCATCCCGAGCGCGGAGCCGCTGATCGTGAATGCGAAGATCCGGCCCGATGAGATCAACCAGGTGCATCTCGACCAGCCGGCGACCATCCGCATCAGCGCATTCAAGCTTCCCACGCCCTTGGAGCTGGAGGGGGTCGTCACCAACGTCTCTCCGGACCAGGTCGTCAGTGGCCAATCCGGACAGGCCTATTTTACCGTCAAGATTGCCATCGCAGCGGGAGAGCGGCGCAAGCTCGAGGGCAAGGAACTGACGCCGGGCCTTCCGGCAGAGGTTCTGATCCGCGGTGACACACGGCGTATCATCACCTATCTGACGCAGCCCCTCACCGACAAGATCGGCATTGCGTTCCGTGAATAGCAGTTCGGCGCGCTGCTGAACTCAGAGCCGGTTCCACTTGCGTGGAACCGGCTCTCTTCATTGCTTTGCCGCATTTTTTACGGCGAACCGGATCCACTTCGCCGAAAATGCTCTAGCCTCTCGGCGACGGCACGGGAACCCTGTGCCGTCGCAAGCGCGAATCGGCGTGGCTGCGGCCTATCTTCAAATCGGCTTCGGTCGAGATCGCCTACCCAGTTCGCACCCTCGTCATGGCGGAGAGAAATCTTATAAGATCCGCCGGGTCAGGACGCCGATTATCCCGACATCGAGAGGCGACCATGAACAGGGCGGAGCGAAGCTTTTCGCGCCGAAGCCGTTCCGGGCGGGGACGGCAGGTTAAATCGGTCAATCTTGCGCTCCAGGGCGGGGGAGCCCATGGAGCCTTCGCATGGGGCGTGCTCGATCGCCTGCTGGAAGAGGAAGCCATCGCCTTCGACGGCATCAGCGCGACCAGCGCGGGGGCCGTGAACGCCGTCGTTTGCGCCTATGGGCTGATCGAGGGAGGACGCGAAGGCGCGCGCCGGGCATTGCAGGAGTTCTGGCAACGGATCTCGTGCACCGCGCGGCTGAGCCCCCTTCAACCGTCCTTCCTCGATCGCTTCACAGGCAATCGCAGCCTGGATCACTCGCCTGCCTTCCTTTTCTTTCACATGCTGACGCAGGTCGTCTCGCCGTACGAGCTCAATCCGTTCAACTACAACCCGCTGATCGAGGTGCTTGACCAGGTGGTCGATTTCGAGCTCTTGCGGCGCAATCCCCAGGTCGATCTGTTTCTCTCTGCCACCAATGTCCGCTCGGGCAAGATACGGGTGTTCGAGAACCACGAGATGAGCGCCGAGGTGGTTCTCGCATCGACCTGCCTGCCCTTCATATTTCAGGCCGTCAAAATCGACGAGGAGTACTACTGGGACGGAGGGTATATGGGAAACCCCGCTCTCTTCCCCCTGATCTACCGCTGCGAGTCCTCCGACATCGTGGTCGTTCACATCAATCCCATCAGCCGGCCGAGCGTTCCGACGACGGCCGCCGAGATTCTCAACCGGATCAATGAAATCAGCTTCAACTCGTCTCTGATGAGAGAGGTGCGGGCGGTCGAATTCCTGAACAGACTTGTCGACGAGGGGCGTGTCCTGACCCCCGATATCAGGCAGGTGCGCCTGCATGCGATCGAAGCGGATGAAGTCATGCAGCACCTCGGCGCGGCTTCGAAACTGAATGCCGATTGGGATTTCCTCACCGAACTGCATGCCATCGGCCGCGAGAAGGCGAACGCATGGCTGCAGGGCGACTTCGCGAAAGTCGGCAACCAATCATCCATCGATATCCGCGATAAATATCTGTAGGCGCGCGATAGCGGACTAAAGCATCGGACCCAAAAGTGGACTTGCACTTTTGGGATGCTTCCGATGCTTTCTCCTTGAATGAGATCATCGATCCGGCACAAGCGGATATTTGTGACCGCGTGCACAGAAGAGGGAAACGGAAAAGGTCAGTCTGATCCCATGAGCGATCGAGCCAACGGGGATGTCCCCCCTCAACCCGATCGCACCATCTCCCGAGGGAGGCTGAAGTGGGAAGACGCCTTTGGATCGCTCTGGCCTCGCTCTTGCTGGCAATGAATGCGGCGGCTGCCGGCCCGCGTCTCTATCGGGACAACGAAGCGCCTCCCCTCGCGGGCTGGGTGGAGTTCTGCAGCGGCAACCCGGAGGAATGCATCGTCGATCGGCGCGAGGCCGAAATTCTGCCCTTCACGGAAACCCTTGCCGCCCTCCTCTCCTCCGTGAATCTTTCCGTGAACCGCGCCCTGATACCCGTGACCGATCAGAACCATTGGGGCATCGTCGAGCGGTGGAGCTATCCAACGGACGGAATGGGCGATTGCGAGGATTATCAGCTTCTGAAGCGCAGGATGCTGCGCGAAGCCGGTCTGCCGCAGCGCGCCCTGAGAATGACCGTCGTGATCGATGAAAACGGTGAAGGGCACGCGGTTCTGACTGTCCGCACCGATCGCGGCGACCTCATCCTCGACAACAAGACCGACGAGGTTCTGGAGTGGTTCAAGACGAACTACCGCTACATCAAGCGGGAAAGCTCCGAGGCGACAGGTTGGGTCTATCTCACACTCGAACCTGCCGGGACCGCCCTTACATCGTCTAACGAGAAATAGCCTTTCACCCCCTTGTTCAATCGCTTCGAGGTCTGATGCTGTCGGCCACCGACAGCATCGCCCTATCGACGATCATCCCGATGAGTCAGTTTGCGTCTGGGTCGCGCTCGGCGGCCTCTTCCTGCAGCCGCGGCGTATCGACGATCCTCACGCGGGCTCGGCCCAGCTCCACGACCCCGAGCTTCCGCCACTTCTGCAGCTGCCGGTTGACCGTTTCGCGGCCCGCACCGACAAGAACGCTGAGTTCTTCCTGAGTGATGTCGATCTCTTCCCCAAAATCCTCGACGAGCTTCAACAGGCGTCGCGCCAGCCGGGACTTGAGCGACAGAAGGGAGGCCTCCTCAAGTCGCTCGCTCGAGAAGCGGAGGCGCTCGCAGAGCAGCTCGATGATCCTTGTCGTGATCTCCGGCTGCCGCTTGAGGAGCTCCTGAAAATCGCTTCGCCGGATCACGAAAAGCTCGGTTTGGCCCGAGGCCACGGCATCCGCGCTTCTGGGATGCCCGTCAAGCAACGCTATCTCGCCGAACACGTCGCCGGGGCCAAGAATGTTGAGCGTGAACTGCCGGCCGGTATCGGTCGTCGTCGTGATCACGATCTGCCCCCGCCTGACGCCGTAGAGAGCATCTCCGGGGTCGCCTTTCAGAAACAATGTTTCTCCATCGAGCACCTTCCGAGGCGTGCATAGACTCGCGATCTGTGCGATCGCGTCGGACCCGAGAGCAGAGAAAAACGAACTAACGGAGAGAGCCGAGAAAAACGGCGAATCCTTTTGGACCTGTTCTCCACCGAGACGCATCCTTGCGCCTCCCTCGAATGACTTCGCGAAGGGAACTCGCAATCCGAGCCGAAAGCCAGGCAATTATATATGAATAAGGGATTCTCTCAACCGGCGAGGACAAAGTTCAGCCTCGGGAGTCGACGAAGGATGGGCGCCGCCTGAGGGATTCTCGCGCTAAGAGGCTACCGACAGGATTTCGCATGATGAGACCAGCTGGAATTCAATCCTCTCCAGCACGCAAGCTTGACGGATCCGAGCGTCCTTGCACCGATCCGCTCCATTGTTACTGCTTCGCCGCGGTCAGTTCCTGCAGGACCCAGCGTCGTGCGCGCCGCATGGCGGAGAGTTTCGAGCGCTTCATCACGACCGCCTGGCGAACTGACGGAGATGGATGACGATTGCCGGCTCGGCCCTGTGGATGGCAGGCCGGATCGGAACGGAGACGATGAGCGGCTCGTCGGTCAGTCGATCCAAGACGATGAGAACCATGATTTCCTCCTGAGTTCCTCGCGATCTTCGCCTAACCCGGCATCTGCTTCTGTGACCGCGGTCACAGAGAGGGAATGGCTTAGGCAGCCAGCGAAACCTGCATACGGGTGAGCCTCGTCACATCCAGCACTTCCTTGCCCGACAGCACGACCGGTCGCGGCCCGCGGCCGTTCACGGCAATGGCGTCGGCAACGAACAGAAGAGCGAGGATGCAGAGGATGCGACGGGACATGATCGGGCTCCTTGTGAGTCCGACCATGCCACCAGGTGCTCCAGGCAACCGTGATCGCGGTCACAGAAGCCGGGAAGAGCATGTGCGAGAGTGTATCCATCGAAATGGAGGCACACATGTTCTATCTGTACTTTCACTGTGCAGGCCCCGGCGAAATCCTCATCGATCGCGAAGGCGCCGAAGTTCTGGACCTGATCGAGGCCCGCGACCGGGCTCGCGACCTGGCCCGTGTCTTCGTGGAAAAAGCCTATGGCACACGGGATTTCTCGGATTGGCATGTCTATGTCAGCGATGAGGACGACGAGGAAATGCTGCTGATCCCCTTCTCCGAGATCATGCCGACCATTCACTAGCGAGGGGCTCGGAGGACAGGAACCTCAGCCGCTCCATGGTGTGCTTGAACACGTCGGCTTTCGAGGCCTATGAATGAAGCCATCTCCTCCCGCGCATCGGCCGGCAGGAACTAAAACGGACCTGGGATTTCTCAGCTTCACACCGTCCAGCTTCGCGCTTGGCGTCTGAAACGCCCTCCGCAGACGCAACGCTTAATGCAAAGCTTCCATCGTTCGGAAATGAGCCTTCACGCTCGTTGAAAGAGCTCGGCTAGATTGAGCGCCTCGGAAGACGAGACCGGCGGGCGAGCCAGTCCGCCTGCTCTGCCAAGTGGCGCCATCGGCGTGCCATTGATCGCAATTCCGCACGCATCTGCGCACGCGAATACGGATCCTCCGCCGGACGATCCGCCTTGGCAGCTTTCTCGCTGTAGCGCCGACTGAGATTCATGCTCCGTCCGCCGTCCCGAAGCTCCAGGCGCGTGGTCAAACTCGTTCGAAGCGTGTGCGTTCGGTCCTGACGGGAGCCTTCGGGTTGTCGGGAACAGAAATGGTCACCTGCTGACCGGTCCGAGGATCGAGAATGGTGAGTGTCATCACAAGCTCCTTCAATTGAACCCATGATGATCTGGAACGTGTCCTCCTTCAGTGACGAAGGTCACACAATTTCGTCGTGTGATGCAGCACACAGTCAATCGGAAGAGACTGGGCTAAAGTCGATCCTGTTCCTCCCCTGTCAACTCAGCGCCCCGGTCCAACCTGGGCGCTTTTTCTTTTGCGGTCGTCATGCGATCGAGGCACCGCAGAACCAATCTCCCCCCATCTCTGTGACGAGCCTCACGGTGGCAAATCCTCTCTCTGAGTAAGGTCGGAAGGTGCAAAGGCCATTTCAGAGGAGTTGAAAAATGACGAAGTCTCACCGCGTTCGATTGCGTGCAGTGCTGCCCCTGCTTTTACTGGGTGGCATCACGGCCGCGGAGGCGTGCGATCCTCGGGTTACGACACGTCCCGGGGATCTCTGGGGCAGACCGGATTATGTGGTGCGGGATCACCGGCGACCGGTTGAGTCCTATCCCGGAGGCGTGGTCGTCACCACCACGTCCCGCGGCCCGATCGTGCGGGATCACCGCTCGCCCCCGATCATCCGCGATCATCGCCGGTAACGCTGCCCACAGGCAGCCCAGGCGCTCAAGCATCGAACCCGAAAGTGGATTCCACTTTCGGGTTCGATCCGATTCTCACTCCGTTAGGCAACGTGTCGTTCGGAGAAGCCCCAGATGGCCCGGCGGTCGCAACCTTCGACTGCCGGGCTTTTCCATTTGGCAGATATCTTCTGATAAGCGGTTCGGGAGCCGAACAGGAATCCGTATTGCTTCGCTTGGCTGGAAGCCCGATAGTCACATCCGATTGGCGGACGGCCGCATGCCGAGAGCTTGCAAGATCGGCTTCCGTCGATCGAGATCGATCATCGTTGCGCCAGCGGGACGCGCCGCCGCGCGAGCTCCCGCTCTTCCGCATCGAAATATCGCTGAAGCCAGATATAGGCCTCACGCACCAAGGCCCTTCGCTTCGCAGGATCTGTCGCCTTACGAGACAGTACCATCGTGTTCATGTAACGGGCCCAGTATCGCGTGCACTTGTCCATGGCATCCACTCCAGCGCGCCGAAAATCCGCATTGCACTTTCATGCCTCAAAGCGGGAGCGGCATCTGTAACCGGCATCACAGAGCCGGATGCTTCAGCAACTTATTTCGACCGGAACGGGCCTAATTCCGTGTGTGACGACGGGCACAGTACCAGGCCGATATTTCGTCAGTATGGATCTGTCCTTGAACGGGAGCACATCATGAAGCTCAATCGAAAGTCATTCGTTTCCATCCGCAAAAGCGACTGCAAGTCGGTCTTCGACTCGATCTATCTTCGCGAAGCCGTGTTCCGCAAAGCCGTGACGGCGGCGGAAGTCAAAGCCGGGATTCTGCCGCGAAAAAGCGATTGAAATGCTGCTGGCGATTGCGAACATGAGCAGGATCTGGATCATCAGGTCCTTCAGCCGAGAAGCCTCAACACCCGTCAATGAAGTCATCTGCGTGGCATTTACAAGCGGCAATGCGAATGCCGATCGTGACGGACCGGTTCCCAATCAAGCACATGCCCGGAAGATGATGCGGAAGTTCTGAAATTCCTGGCTCCTGCCAGGAGATTTCGGCTCAGGCGGAATATCCACGATAGCGTTTGGAATTACGCTTTGGGAGGCGCAACATCCATCATCTGGCTGTTGCCCGATCAGCCGCACTTGACGCCAATCAACTCACGCGCCGCCAGTAACCTTCGATCGGGATCAAAATTCCCTGACGCTCTTCGGTCGAGAAATGCGGATAATCGTTGCCCCGCGTCCAACCGCCGTTACCGCCGGGAACGAAGTGCAGATACGCGAACACGATATGAGAGATGACCCACATGCCGACCTCCTGATCTTCATCTATGGTATCGAGAGAGAGCGGCATGCTCTGAGGTGAAAGTCACACAAAGGGGCGCAAACGGTGCCTCGAGCCAGGAGGGATATTCGGCCGACTTGATTGCCACCTTTCCATTATTCTCGTTGTTGCCAATCCTAAGCTCATGATACGACGCTGGCGAACCTTTCGGGCGAATGGAGATCATCGTGACAGATATCCGGCGCATCGGCGTTGCCGCGCGGTACAGCGACCTCGTCATTCTCGGCGATACCGCACATTTTTCCGGCTATGTCCCGGAGAGCAGCGTAGGTCTCTCCGTTGCCGAGCAGACGCAAGATATCCTTGCGCAGATCGAACAGTCGCTCGTGGAGATCGGCAGCGACAAATCCAGGCTTCTGCGCGCGACGATCTGGCTGGCGGACATCGCCTCCTACGACGAGATGAACACGGTCTGGGACGCCTGGGTGCTGCCGGGGCAGGCTCCGGCGCGGGTCTGCGTCGAATCCCGGCTGGCCGATCCTGATTACGCGCTCGAGATCCAGGTCACCGCCGCGATCTGATTCTTAGCTTCCGATCGTTTCCTTGCGCTTGACCGCTCCGGAATCCGCCTTTGCGAGAGCGCTCAAGCGCTTGCGCTCGTAATGCTTGGCGAGGCGCAGGTGGCGCCAGGTGGCGTAGTTCATGGCGATCAGGAACCCATAGGTGCCGCGCAGAAAGTGCAGCCGCCCGAAATAGGCCTTCAGGAAGTTTGCCGGGAACTCGAAATAGACCCGCCATGTGGGGATCGAGACCCCCCTCACCTCGAGATCGACGGCCTGCTGGTCCGTATAGCTGTTGAGCTTCGCCAGCTGGTCGCCGAGGGAGCGCACGGAGCGATGGTGCACGAGGCCCTTCAGCTTGCCGGTCTTCGTTCCCGGCTTCAGGTCGACCCGGTCATGCACGAGGGAGGAGGAATACCGGCCGGCATCCCGGCGATACAGCCGGATGGGCGCGATCCTGTAGGCGAGAGGATGCGGCTCGCTCTCCCCGGGGAACGTCTCGGCGATGCGGATCCCATAGGCTTGGCGGGGCGGCTCCCCCTGGGCGAACAGGGCCTTGATCTCGGCGAGCAGCGTCGGGGACACCTCCTCGTCGGCGTCGAGGTTCAGGAGCCATTCGTGCCGGCACTGATCCTCGGCGAAGCGCTTCTGCAGGCCGTAGCCCGGCCAGGGATTGTAGATGACGCGGGCGCCGAGCTCTTCGGCCACCGCTTGTGTCCCGTCGGTCGAGCCGGAATCGACCACCACCAGATCGTCCGTCAGGCCGCGGACGGCGCGGATCGTCGCGCCGATCCGGTCGGCCTCGTTCTTGGCGATGATGAAGACGGAAACAGGAAGCATGGCAACGGGTGCCTAGCCGCCTTGCCGTTTCCTGGCAAGGGCTTTGGGGCTCCAGGTCGGCCTCTGCGCGCCCAGCGCCGTTTCCACTTGCGTGGAATCAGCGCTCTTCTTTGCTTGGCCGCATTTTTGGACGGCGAACCGGATCCACTTCGCCGAGAAATGCTCTAGGCCCGAGCGAGAAGCCCTTCCGCCGCCAGGGCCTGCTTCACCATCGGCCGAGCGGAGATACGGGCCATGTAGTCGACGATGGCCGAATGGGCCGAAAGGTCGACCCTGTGGAAGCGGGCCCAACTCAGCACCGTGAAACAATAGGCATCGGCAACGGTAAAATGCTGGCCTGCCAGAAAGGTGCGCCCTCGAAGGCTCTGGTTCAAATAGGTGAAACGCCGCTGGAGATGGTTGACGGCGAGTTGCCGCGCCTTGGCCGGCATGGGAGCGACCCAGAGGGGATCGAACCCCTTGTGAAGTTCGGCGCCGGTGAAATCGACCCATTCCTTGACCCTGTAGCGTTCGAGCGTTCCGAGCTTCGGCAGCAATCGGGCGCCGGGCGCCTGATCGGCGAGATATTCGAGGATGACGGGCACTTCGGCGAGGATGTCCCCGTTGTGAAGCGCAAGGGCGGGCACGTATCCTTTGGGATTGATCCTGATGTAGTCGCAGCCCGAGGCGGTCGTCTGCGTCTTGAGATTGACCTTGTCGTATTCGATCTCGAGGCCGGCCTCGCAGGCGATGATGCGGGGCGCGAGCGAACAGGCTCCAGGGGTATAATACAGCTTCATCACGCTCCTTCCTCCCGCGCCCCGGGATCTGAAATTTATAACGTAACATAGAGGCTGATTTCTACGTCACAGCGTGGCGGTTTCAAGGCGCCTTAGACTATTTGATACTTTGTTTCATTGGAGAGTTCGAAAGGCTTAGAGCAGCACACCCTCTTTCGCCTTGCCGCCCGCAGCGACGGCCGGCCTCTTCCGAACGCGCAGTTCAGCAAGGAGGGGAAAGTGGTCCGATGCCACCCGGGTCAGCGGGTTCCGCACCGGCCCGGCATCGACCACCTCGATCGATTTGGTGACGAAGACATGGTCGAGGCGCAAGACCGGCGCCCGTGTGTGGAAGGTCGGCTGCGGCTCGCCGAAGGAATTCGACAATTGCGCATCCTGCATGCGGTTGGCGATCATCCGGTAGGAGCGCGAATAAGGCGGCGCATTGAAATCGCCCAGCAGCACTGCCGGCTCGGCGCAATCCGGATGACCGATCCATTCTGGACCGATCAGGGCCGCGGCCTGCGTCCGCCGCTCGCCCGAGCGCAGGGAGAGGTGTGCGTTGACAACCTGGATCCTCTGGCCGTCGACCTCGACCTCGACCCAAAGGGCACTGCGTTTCTCGAAGGAGGGTCGCGTCGACTGGGTCGGCAGGCGCCCGCACCTGACGATCTTGGAGGAGTGGCGGGTGAGAACTGCGATCCCGTATTGCTCGCCGAGAATGCGGATCGTGGGCTGGAAATGCAGATCCATGCCGAGAGCAGACGCCACCGCGGCCGCCTGATCGATCTCGCCCGGATGGACGCGTCCGACGCGGACCTCCTGCAGGGCCACGATGTCGGGATTGCACGAGGCGATGACATCCGTAATCCGGTTCGGTGAGATCTGCCTGTCCGTGCCAAGCCAGCGATGGACGTTATAGGTCAGGATTCGAAGGGTTCGCCCCTGTTTGTCGCTATGCTTCAAAGGTCAGCACCGGCTCGATCATTCATGAAAGCTAAAAGCACCGAAGCATCCGGCACAAGCGGGAAATCGCCCCGCCCGCCTAATCGCCGAACGTGTCGGATCAATGACCTAGCCGTGAGACTGGTTCCTGCCAGGCGATGCAGGGGCCTGTTCACCTGCAAGACGGAGATGGCATTTGTACGGACCAGCCCGGTTGGATCCCGCCCCGTCATCACATCCTCCCTCGTCATCCCCGGGCTTGTCCCGGGGACCCACGTCTTATGCAGCGTGGCGGTTCTCGAAGGCGTGGGTGGCCGCACCGAGTGCGGCCATGACGCGAGGGTGTCATACCAGGCGGCCGCAGGCCGGGAATGACACGACCCCTCATGGCACCCTCTCCGTCAAGCGACCCTCTGCTGTCACCCATCCTCTCCCGTCATCCCCATCCCCTCGGCGTCATGCCCGGGCTTGTCCCGGGCACCCACGTCTTTGCAACGGGGTGGTTCTCGAAGACGTGGGTGGCCGCACCAAGTGCGGCCATGACGTGAGAGGGGTGGGGATGGGCAGTGAGAGCGTGATGTTATGTTCTCACTTTGTTCTTGACATCATTCCCAATCTTGGCTATATCGTTGCCTCAAGACCTGCCTCTGACGAGGGGCGCGCTCGCGAGGCGTCGCAGTGTGGAGGCAGGCACGGTCCCATGGCAGGCCTCGCACGCCTGTCGATGGGAGGCCCAGGATGCGGGCCGGTGGTCGGAATCGGTTCAAGGCCCCCGTCGAGCAGACGGATCCCGCCTTAAACGGTCACCGGGCCGGCCTCTCCTGTCCGCCTGAAGAAGCCGTGCGCGAAGAGGCATCTCGGCTCATCGCATTTCCATCCATCATCGAGCCGGGCTGCCATTCGCGCCACCCTCGATCCACCCAAAAGGCTCGCAGCTCACGCTGCGGGCCCCACGGTGCTGGCTCTTTGACATCGCCTTATCGATCCACCCGCCCCTCATCCCCTCGCCGTCATGGCCGGGCTTGTCCCGGCCACCCACGTCTTGAGGATCCGCCACGCTGCAGAAGACGTGGGTCCCCGGATCAAGTCCGGGGATGACGGCAGAGGATGGGGATGACGGCAGAGGGAACGGGATGACGGCGTGCAGGGCCGATGAGGCTCAAGCGGATCCGCCGCCCCTTCACGACCGCGCTTGACCTTCCCATCATTGGAAGGATTACACCTTGCTCCCATATGAGGATCAGGAGATTCACCATGGCCGCCGGCAAGCTTGCCCCAATCGATTCCATCGACATTCCGATCCAGGGGATGAGTTGTGCTTCCTGCGTCGGTCGCGTGGAGAAGGCGATCCGGTCCGTTGCGGGCGTGACCGCCGCCAATGTCAACCTGGCGACCGAAAGGGCGCATGTGGAGTTCGCCCCCGCCACGGCAGACCCGGCCGCGGTCGCCGAGGCGATCCGGGCGGCGGGCTATGAGCCCTCCGCCCAGTCGCTCGACCTGACGATCGAGGGCATGACCTGTGCCTCTTGCGTCAACAGGGTCGAGACCGCGCTCAAGCGGGTTCCGGGCGTGCTCGAGGCGAATGTCAATCTCGCCACGGAGCGGGCCACGATCCGCTATCTCGGCGGCTCGGACATGGTCGGGCGGCTGATCGCTGCCGTCGAGCAGACGGGCTACCGGGCCTCGGCACGCGGGGATGACGCCGTCCCAGACAGGGAGCGGGCAGCCCGGGAGGCCGAGATTGCCGGCCTCCGGCGCGCCCTGCTCTTCGCGGCGATTCTCACTCTCCCCGTCTTCGTGCTCGAAATGGGCTCGCACTTCATCCCGGCGATTCACGACTGGGTGATGGGCACGCTCGGGCACCGCACGAGCTGGTATCTGCAATTCGCCCTGACCACCCTGGTCCTGTTCGGGCCCGGCCTGCGCTTTTTCCAGAAGGGCGTTCCCGCGCTCCTGCGGCGCTCGCCCGAAATGAACTCGCTCGTCGCGCTCGGCACGAGCGCGGCTTATGCCTATTCGGTGGTGGCCACCTTCCTGCCGGGCGCCCTCCCCGCCGGGATGGACAACGTCTATTACGAAGCCGCCGCGGTGATCGTGACTCTCATCCTGCTCGGGCGCTATCTCGAAGCCAAGGCGAAGGGCCGGACTTCGGAAGCGATCAAGCGCCTGATGGGCCTGCAGGCGAAGACCGCCCGCGTCCTGCGCGACGGCGTTGCCCGCGAGATTTCCCTCGACCAGGTGCTCGCCGGCGACCTCGTCCAGGTCCGTCCGGGAGAGAAGATCCCGGTCGATGGCGAAGTCGTGGAAGGTTCTTCCTTCGTCGATGAATCCATGATCACGGGCGAGCCGGTTCCAGTGCAGAAATCCGAAGGCAAGGAAGTGGTAGGCGGCACCATCAACAAGACCGGCAGCTTCACCTTCCGTGCCACCCGCATCGGTGCCGATACGGTTCTGTCCCAGATCGTCCGGATGGTCGAGCAGGCGCAGGGCTCGAAGCTGCCGATCCAGGCCCTGGTCGACCGGGTGACCGCCTGGTTCGTCCCGGCCGTGATGGCGGCGGCCGCCCTCACCTTCCTCGTCTGGCTGATCTTCGGACCCGAGCCGGCCATGACCTTCGCGCTGGTGAACGCGGTCGCCGTCCTGATCATCGCCTGCCCCTGCGCCATGGGGCTTGCTACACCGACCTCGATCATGGTCGGCACCGGCCGCGCCGCGGAACTCGGCGTGCTTTTCCGCCAGGGCGAGGCCCTCCAGAGCCTGAAGGAAACCGCAATCGTCGCTCTCGACAAGACCGGCACTCTGACGTTGGGGCGTCCGGAACTGACGGATTTCGTCACCGCCGAGGGTTTTGCGGAAGCCGATGCCCTGCGGCTTGTCGCGGCCGTGGAGAGTCGCTCCGAGCACCCGATCGCGCAGGCCATCGCTGCGGCGGCCGGGAAGCGCAGCTTGTTGCTCCCTTCGACGAAGGACTTCGAGGCCATACCCGGCTTCGGCGTCTCGGCCCGGGTGGAAGGCCGCAAGGTCGATGTGGGGGCGGACCGCTTCATGACGAAGCTCGGGGTCGACGTCTTCGCCTTGTCGGAGACGGCGTCCCGTCTCGGGGCCGAGGGCAAGAGCCCGCTCTATGCCGCCATCGACGGCAGGCTTGCGGCCATCATTGCAGTCGCCGATCCGATCAAGCCCTCGACGCCGGAGGCGATTGCCTCGCTCCATGCGCTCGGTCTCAAGGTTGCGATGATCACCGGCGACAACCGCCGGACCGCGGAGGCGATCGCAAAGCGCCTCGGGATCGACGACGTGATCGCAGAGGTTCTGCCCGACGGCAAGGTTGGCGCCGTGAAGCGGCTGCGACAGGCCCACGGACACATCGCCTTCGTCGGCGACGGCATCAACGATGCGCCTGCGCTTGCCGAAGCCGATATCGGCATCGCCATCGGCACCGGGACCGACATCGCCATCGAAAGCGCCGATGTGGTGCTCATGTCGGGCGACGTGCGCGGCGTGGTGAACGCCATCGCCCTGTCGAAGGCGACGATCCGCAACATCCGGCAGAACCTGTTCTGGGCCTTTGCCTATAACGTGCTGCTGATCCCGGTCGCCGCCGGCGTGCTCTACCCGCTCGATGGAACGCTCCTCTCGCCGATCTTCGCGGCCGGCGCGATGGCGCTCTCCAGCGTCTTCGTTCTCGGCAACGCCCTGCGCCTGCGCCGCTTCACGGCGCCGGTCACCCAAACCGCCGGAGGAATTGAATGAA
The DNA here is from genome assembly GCF_016735695.1 of Microvirga zambiensis WSM3693. GTDB lineage: Bacteria > Pseudomonadota > Alphaproteobacteria > Rhizobiales > Beijerinckiaceae > Microvirga > Microvirga zambiensis. The sequence continues at coordinate 261,519 of NZ_JAERQD010000001.1, forward strand.
CATCGGACAGGCAGCGAACGCTTCAGGCGTCTCGGCCAAGATGATCCGCTATTACGAATCCATTGGGCTCATCCCGAAGATCGTACGCACGGAATCGGGCTATCGGGTCTATGGGGATCACGACGTGCACACTCTGCGCTTCATCCGCCGCGCGCGCGATCTCGGCTTCTCGGTCGAGCAGATCGCGGACCTCGTCTCGCTCTGGCAGGACCGGGAGCGTGCGAGCAAGGATGTGAAGGCGATCGCGCTCGAACATGTGGGTGTGCTCGAACGCAAGATCAAAGAGCTGCAGGAAATGTCATCGACCCTGAAGCACCTCGCCAGAACCTGTCACGGCGACGGGCGTCCGCAATGCCCGATCATCGAGGAACTGGCGAACGACGATGCGGTGCTTGCCTCCGCAAAGCCCGATGCGAAATTCGGAGCGTTGGGCAAGCCGTGAGCGCCACGCTGGTCCATTTTAGCGCCGATGTTGCCGCAGACATCACCTCTCCCCGGTGGGGAGAGGTCGAGCGCAGCGAGGGTGAGGGGGTACAGGTCCATCCGGACAGGGCGTAACCCCTCACCCGGACCTGAAGGTCCGACCTCTCCCTCTGGGAGAGGTGAACAGCGCATTACCTTTATAGGCTACCGCTCACTCCCACTCTTAATCCCTCCCCACAAGGGGGCGGGAGAATGCCGTCACAGCTTTATGAATCAGCACAGCATGGAAGTCGGCCGCTCACGCCGCCATATCCACCTCGCGGCCGCGGCCGAGATCGCGCATCACCTGCGTGTAATTGGGCAGGCGCTCGAGCTGACGGCCATAATGGCGGCGCAGGGCGGCGGTCAGGCGGCCGTTGCGCGACAGAAGCTCGTCGGCGAACCCGATCATCAGCGAGTTGGGCCAGGCCTGCGGCCTGATCTCGGCCAGACGCTCGAAGAGGCGGTCTTCGCTTTCCTCCGGGTTGGACTGGGCGAGCAGCGTCAGCATCGCCGCGGTCGAACGGGAGATGCCCATATGGCAATGGACGAGCAGGTGGCCTTCCGCTCCATGCCCTTCCGCCACTTCGTCGCCGAAGCGCAGAATAGCCTCCACGTGATCCGGTGCAGGCAGGATCATGCCGGGGAGCGGGGTGATGATGTCGTGGAAGCGCAGGATCGTCCTGTGGTGACGCTCGTAAGCGCCGAAAGCCTCCGGATCGGGATGATCGGGATCGAGGATCGAGAGAACGTGGGTCACGGACCGCTCGCGCGGGTCCGACAGTTCCGAGATGCCGCAGATCGTGAGCATCTGAATGGGAGGGGATTGCATCAATTCTCTCGCTCGAAGGCTGTCATGGGGCCGGAACCTTACCGAATCTTGCCGGGAAGTTAACTCCCCGTATGCAGGTTGGATCGGGCCGTTCAAAATACTGTGTCTTGCAAACCACAGCGTGGCCTTGCCACATTTCCGCCACGCGAGATCCACCTTGTCGTCACCGCCGAGGCTATGTCTCTTCAGGAGTAATGCCGCGCCTTCCAAGGGGCCGCGGATGAAGCAAAAACCAGAAAATGCAGGTTACCCAACTGATGTTTGCCTTGCCGGTCCCAAGCCCGTCTTCGTTACGGACGATCCTTCGCTTCGCCACACTTCTGCTTCCGATGGCGCTCGCCGCCTGCGTCTCCACCCAGCAGGTTCCGCAACAGGCCATGCGCCGCATCGACCCCGCCTACATGGCGATGTACGGAGCGCGCCCCGACGAGCCGCATCCGCTGCCGGCGACCGACATCACCGAGGTCGACCCGCGCTTCCTGCGCCGCGAAGTCGCCTATTACGGCCGCGAGGAGCCCGGCACCATCGTCGTCGACACCGCCTCCCGCTATCTCTACCTCGTGCGCGAGGGCGGCCGTGCGATCCGCTACGGCATCGGCGTCGGCAAGGAAGGGCTCGCCTGGGCCGGCCGCGCCCGGATCGGCCGCAAGGCCGCCTGGCCGCGCTGGACGCCGACCGCCGCCATGATCAAACGCGAGCCCGAGCGCAATGCGCGCTGGGCCGGCGGCATGGAGGGCGGCCTGAGCAACCCGCTCGGCGCACGCGCGCTCTATCTCTATGACAACGGCGGCGACACGATGTACCGGCTCCACGGCACGACCGAGCCCTGGTCCATCGGCCAATCCGTATCGAGCGGCTGCATTCGCCTGTTCAACCAGGACATCATCGATCTCTACAGCCGCGTGCCCGTCGGCTCGCCGGTGGTCGTGCTGAACGGACAGCGCCTGTTCGACGTGGAGGACGAGACGCGGGTCTCCGCGATCCGCTGACAGCATCACGATAGATTTGCAAGGGCCGGCCCTCTCGCCGGCCCTTTTGCTTTGGCGCCGGAAGCGTGAATCCACTTTTCCGTTTGGCGCCCTAAGAATCTATGTCCATGATGCATGCGAAGGATCGCTCATGGACGATTGGTTTCTTCCGGCGCTGAAACTGATGACGCGCGCAATCGAGGTCGGCGGGATTGCCGTCATCGTCCTCGGGATTCTCGGCGCGAGCCTTGCCGTCCTCTGGCAGGTTCTGCACGGCCACCCCGGATCGGACGCCTTCACGCTCTATCGCGCGAATGTGGGGCGCGCCATCCTGCTCGGGCTCGAATTCCTGGTGGCGGCCGACATCATCAACACCGTAGCGATCGAGCCGACGCTCGAAAGCCTTCTCATTCTCGGCGGCATCGTCCTCATCCGGACTTTCCTCAGCTTCTCCCTCGAAATCGAGATCGAAGGGCGCTGGCCTTGGGCGCGGAATCGGGACGATACCGGGCAGCAGCCGTCACGCGGCCCAGCCTGACGTCGGAAGGCAGGCCTCGCAGATCGCATCGATGTGCCGGTGGTCCGTGCCGCAGCAACCGCCGAGCACGGAAAGCTGTTTCATCTGCTGACGCAGGCTCCTGTAGCGCTGGGCAAGATCGGCCGGATCGCCGGGATCGAGCTCGGTCGATTCATCGAGCTCCGCATGGCTCTTCGCAGAAGCGTTGGCGCGCAGGCCGCGGATGCGCCGCGTCCATTCCTCTTTCGCCGAAAGAATACCGTCGAAATGCGTCGGATGGGCGCAGTTGATCATGTAGTACACCGGGATGTGGCCTGTTTCCTGATCGGTGCGTTCAATGGCGGATTGGAGCGTTTCGCCGGAAGCGAGCTTTCCGTCAGTCTCGACGGTGAAGGAGATCACCACCGGCATGCCGAGTGCCTCGGCCGCACGAGCGATGCCAATGGCCTCCTCCGCGTAGTTCATGGTGACGGCGCTCACCATATCGGCATCCGCCTCACGGAAGGCTTCGATCTGCGGCGCGTGATACGCTTGCGCCTCTTCCGACGACATCTGCGCATCGGCGCGGTAGCCGTCTCCGCGTGGTCCGATCGCACCATTGATCAGGATGCGCTCGCTCTGGTCGGCAAGCCTTTCGCGGAGCGAGGCCGCCCAGCGCACGGCATCCTGATTCACATCCGCCAGCGCCTCGGGCGTAACGTTCAGCTTCGCGGCCCAATCGGGATTGGCGCGCCACGTGGGCGTATCGAGGATGAAGCCGACATCGCGCTCGATGGCTGTGCGGATATAGGGCCTGAAGTAGTTTTCGAGCCGTATGCGCCCCTCCTCGCTTTGCAGCAGAGGAAAGGCGGCGAAGCATGGCAGATCGACGCCATCGAGGAAGACGAGCGTGGTCTCGAGGCCGCCATCGGTGAGAAAGATCGCATCGCGGGATGGTGGAAAGGCAAATCGATTGCCGGACATGAGAGCGCCTCCCGCATCGTGCGGAGCCTCGCCCCCTGAGGTCCTTCTACGCCATTTCGGCACCGGTGACCGTGTCCCGGCACACATCGGGAACAGATGAATCCATCGGCGGGAGGTGAGCGCTGCGCTGACTGTGTTCAACGCAGAGGCTGCCGCAGGCGCCACCGCTCCCCGGTGGGGAGAGGTCGAGCGAAAGCGAGGGTGAGGGGGTACCGCCCTTTCCGGATAAACCTGTAACCCCTCACCCGCGCCTCCGGCGCGACCTCTCCCTCACCTCTACCTCAAGGAGACGTGAACCCTCGCCACACCTTCACAGGCTATCACTCACATGAACGAGCACGTGCCGCTTCTTGCCCGCCGTCAGCTTCAAGGATCCGTCGGCGAGATCCGCGATTCCGACCTGCACGTCTGCGTCCTGCACGAGCGATCCGTTGAGCCTCGCCCCGTTGTTGAGAACGAGACGGCGCGCTTCGCTCTTCGACGACGAAAGGCCTGCGCGAACGAGAAGCTGCGCGACCGTGACGCCGGTCGCGAGCTCGGCCTGGGACAGCGCGACGCTGGGAAGGCCAGAGGCATTCTCGCCATCCTCGAAGGCGCGCCGCGCGGTATCGGCGGCATCACGCGCGGCCTCCTCGCCATGGGCAAGCCTCGTCGCCTCCGTCGCGAGAACGCGCTTCGCCTCGTTGATCTCCGCCCCTTTCAACTCTCCGAGGCGATGCACCTCGTCGAGCGGCAGCTCGGTGAAGAGGCGCAGGAAGCGTGCCACGTCATCGTCCTCGGTGTTGCGCCAGAACTGCCAGAACTCGTAGGGGCTGAGCTTCTCCGCATTGAGCCACACCGCACCGCTCGCCGTCTTGCCCATCTTAGCTCCAGCGGTGGTGGTCAGCAGCGGCGTCGTCAGCCCGAAGAGCTGGCGCTGATCGATGCGGCGCGCAAGCTCGATGCCGTTGACGATGTTGCCCCACTGGTCCGAGCCGCCCATCTGCAGCACGCAGGAATGGTGGCGCGACAGTTCCAGGAAGTCGAAGGCTTGGAGCACCATGTAGTTGAACTCGAGCAGGGTGAGCGGCTGCTCGCGTTCGAGCCGCTGGCGCACGCTGTCGAAGCTCAGCATCCGGTTGATGGTGAAATGGGTGCCGAAATCGCGCAGGAAAGGGAGGTAGCGCAGGGGATCGAGCCAGACGGCGTTGTCCACCATCACCGCATCTGTCGGCCCGTCGCCGAAGGTGAGGTAGCGGGAGAAGACCTGCTTCAGGCCTTCGGCATTCCTGGCGATCTGCTCGTCGTCGAGCAGCGGCCTGCTCGCATCGCGAAAACTCGGATCGCCGATCTGCGTGGTGCCGCCGCCGATGAGCACGACCGGCTTGTGGCCGCATTTTTGGAGCCAGCGCAGGGTCATGATCTGAACGAGGCTGCCCACATGCAGGCTGTCCGCGGTCGCATCGAAGCCGATGTAAGCGGCCACAGGCCCGGCCGAGAGCTGCTCGTCGAGCGCCTCGAGATCGGTGCATTGATGAATGAAGCCGCGTTCGATAAGCGTCTTCAGGAAGTCTGATTTCGGAATAGTCATCTCATGTCTCCTGGGGATTGGCGGGAGCCGCTGCCCGGAGACCTGATCACCACATGAAGATGCCGCCGGAGAGCGGCGGCATCGAACGTCTGGTCGCAACCGAACGGAGCCGCCCTATGGGGACGGCGTAAAATAGTTCGTGAAAGTGGTGCGGCCGGTGATCATGGGGCGCAAAATACGGAGGCGGGGCGGAAACGTCAACAGGGTTCTGTCATCACCTCGCGTCATAGCCGCACTCGTTGCGGCCACCCACGCCTTTGAACTACTCCGCTGCAGAAGACGTGGATACCCGGGACAAGCCCGGGCATGACGTGTGGGTGGGATGACACCGCCGTCATGGCCGCACCTGTTGCGGCCACCCACGTCTTGGGAACCGCAACGTTGCAAAGACGTGGGTCCCCGGGACAAGCCCGGGGATGACGGTGGAGGGTGGGATGCCTGAAAAACCAAACCGAGCGCTGCCTAGAAATACCTCTTCAAATTCCCCCGCACCCGCTCCAGCACCGGCACATTCGGATCCGGAAATGCGAAGCTCTGGCCGGTGATGCGCTCGAAGGCGTCGATATAGACCCGCGAGGTTTCCAGCACCACATCCTGCGGGATTTCTGGGATCTCGTCCTTGTAGGGATCGCAGCGGGCGACGACCCAGGTGCGGACGAAATCCTTGTCGAAGCTCTCGGGCCGCTCGCCGGCCTCGAAAAGCTGCTGGTAGCTCTCCGCGAACCAGTAGCGGCTCGAGTCCGGCGTGTGGATCTCGTCGGCGATCATGATCGTGCCGCTCTCGTCGATGCCGAATTCGTATTTCGTGTCGACGAGGATGAGGCCGCGCTCGCGGGCCATCTCCCTCCCCTTCGCGAAGAGCGCGAGGGCATAGTCGGACACCGTCTTCCACTGCTCCGCACTGAGCAGGCTCTGCTCGACGATCTCGGCGGGCGTCAGCGGCTCGTCATGGCCGCCGTGGAAGGCCTTGCTCGTCGGCGTGATGATGGTCTCGGGCAGCTTCTCGTTGTCGCGCATGCCGTCGGCGAGGCGGATGCCGTACATCTCGCGCTGGCCCGCCTTGTAGAGGGAGAGGATCGAGGTGCCGGTGGTGCCGGCGAGGTAATCGCGCACCACGATCTCCACCGGCAGGATGGTGAGCCTGCGGCCGACCAGCACGTTCGGATCTGGGTATTCGATCACGTGGTTGGGGCAGATATCGGCCGTGGCCTCGAACCAGAATTTTGCCGTCTGCGTGAGCACCTGACCTTTGAGCGGAATGGCCGCAAGGTTGCGGTCGAAGGCGCTCAGACGATCCGAGGCGATGATGATGCGGCGTCCGTCGGGCAGGTCGTAGTTGTCGCGCACCTTGCCGCGATAATGGTTCGGCAGCTCCGGGATGGTCGCGTCATCGAGAACGTAACCGGCATAGGCTCCAAGGGCTGCTTTATCGACCATGCTCACCTGCCAAGGATTTCGGGCGCCGCACGTCAGGCGGCTGGCGGTGTTCTAGACCGAATTCCGCGGCATGCCAGCCCATTTCGGGAAAAAAGCGGCCCGAGGGCTTCGGCCGGTGAGCGCCGAGTCCCACCGCTACGTCATCCGTGGGCTTGTCCCGGGGACCCACGTCTATCCACGATTGCGGATCCCAAGACGTGGGTGGCCGGGACAAGCCCGGCCATGACGAGAATGGAGAGCGGCGCCCCCTACTGCGTTGCCTTGGCGTCCCGGCGGTAGGTGGCATTGAGGCCCGACAGGGTGACGGTGGTCTCGTAGCCCTGGGCGTCGATGATGGTCCATTGCTTGAGCGCATTGGCCCGGCTGTCGAAGCGCAGGGTGATCTTGGAGGTGCCGCCGAGCGTCGCGCTGTCGTCGAAGCGGACGGTGACGATCCCGTCGCGGCCCACCTGGACGTCGCGCACCTTGGTGTCGCGCGACAGGTCGATATTGTCCTGCACCAGGAATTTCAGCGGTGTCTGGCCGACCGGGTAGACATCGTTGGTGCCGAGCTTCTTGTCGCGGATCGCCACGTTGCGCCCGTCGGAGATCACTTCAAGCGTGCTCGGCGGGGCATAGGCGAAATGGAACTGGCCCGGTCGGCGCATGGAGAGCGTGCCCTCCGCCTGCTGGCCGTTCGGATTCTTCTGCACGAAATAGGCCGACATCACGTCGAGGCTGTTGAAATAGGCATTGACGCGGTCGAGCGCCTCCTCGGGCGATTTCGGCCCGGGCGGCGAGGTCGGCGTCGGGGGGGAAGCGGGGGCAGCGACGGCGGTCGGTGCCGGAACCGGAGCGGCGGGAGTCGCCCGTGCGGGCTTCGGCGGCTCGGCTACCTTGGCCGGGGGCGGAGCGACGGGCTTTTGCTGCTCAGCCGTCTCGGCCGGCGGCGGGGTCGCAGGTTTCTGGGGCTCGGGCGCGGCCGGCTTCACCTCGACCTTCTGAGCCGGGGCGGGAGTCTGAGGCTCGGGCTTCGCGGCGGTCTGGGGTGTCGATTGGGGCTGCGGTTGCGGCTTGGGTTGCGCCGCCCGCTGCTGGGGTGGAGTCTGCGGCTTCTGCGCGGCCGCAGCCGGTGCAGCCGGTTTCGGGGCTGCTGCCGGGCGAGCCTGAGGAGCCGGCGCGGCGGGCGCGGCGGGCTGTGCCGGTGGTGTCGCTTGGGGAGCGGCAGCAGGGGCCGCAGGCTTCTTGAAGATGCCGTCGAGGAACCGCGTCAGCGGGTCGGATTGCTGCTGCTGGGCGGCAACGGGAGAAATGCACGCAAGGGCGGCAGCCAGACCGAGAATGCAACGCGAAGACGAATTGAGCATGACGCCAGAACTAACCTGAAAAATCATCCATGCCGGTGCGCAAAAGCACGGCCCTGCAAGGCTTTATGGCCGGGATAAGCGGCTGAATGAAGGCGGCGCCGGACCATGGATCAGGCCGCATCCGCCATCTCGTCCTCATCCTCCACCGGCGGCCGGGCCGGCGCGGGTCGCGGACGGGGCGCCGCACGGGGACGGCTCGGCTGCTTCCGCTTGCCCTTCGCGGGCTTGGCCTTTCCGGTGCCGAGTCCACGCCACCAGGCCTGCCAGCTCCAGGCGCCGGGGCCGGTGATGGCATAGAAGAGGAGCCCCGCGAGAACGCCGAGATGGGACAGGAAGAGCGCCTGCTCGGCCTGCCGGTTCAGCCCGCCATAATCCCAGAAGCGATGCAGGGTGCCCGTCGTGATCACCAGCGCCCCGATGAGAACGGAGGCGCTCAGCCGCGGCGCGAGGCCGAAGATCAGGGCCAGGGGACCGAAGATTTCGGCCAGCACGATCAGGGTTGCCACCACGTCGCCATAGGGAATGCCCTTCATGGTCAGCGTGGCGGCGAAGCCGGAAATGTTCGTGACCCGCCCGATCGCCGCCGGCAGGAAGCAGCCCGCGAGCAGCAGCCGGTTCAAGAGCAGAATTCCGTTGATGCCTGCCCTGCCCTCAAACATGCTCGAACCTCCACCTTGCCAATCCCGGGCGGCCGGAATCGCCGGTCGCACGAGAAGCATTTGAGGCAGAGGTTCTTAACCCGGCCTTACGGTCGCGAGCGGATTCACCGCAATCAGAGCTTGAGATTCCGCTCCCGGAGCATGGTCTCCCAGCGCAGGGAATGCTCGACGATGGTGGAAAGATCGTCGAGGCGCGGCTCCCAGCCCAGGCGCGTGCGGATCTTGGTCGAATCCGCCACGATGGTGACCGGATCGCCGGCCCGCCGCGGGCCGATCTTGGCCTCCACCGGCTTGCCCGAGACCTGCCGCACGGTCTCGATCACCTCGGACACGGTATAGCCGTGGCCGTAGCCGCAATTCATCACCAGGCTCTCCCCACCCCGGCCGAGATGGTCGAGCGCCTGCACGTGAGCCGCGATCAGGTCGCTCACATGGATGTAGTCGCGGATGCAGGTGCCGTCCTTCGTCGGATAATCCGTGCCGAAGATCTCCATATGCGAGCGCATACCGAGCGCGGTCTGGATCGCGACCTTGATCAGGTGGGTGGCGTTGGCCGTCGACTGCCCGTGGCGCATGGCCGGGTCGCAGCCGGCGACGTTGAAGTAGCGTAGCACCACGTAGCGCATATTGTGGGCGGCAGCCACGTCGCGCAGCATCACCTCGGTCAGCTGCTTCGAGCTGCCATAGGGCGAGAGAGGTGCGAGCGGCGTATCCTCGTCGATCGGCTTGTCGGAGGTGTTGCCGTAGACCGCGGCCGTCGAGGAGAAGACGAACTTGTCGATTCCGGCAGCAACCGCAGCCGCCATGAGCGAGCGGCTCTTCACCGTGTTGTTGAGATAATAGCCGAGCGGATCGGAAACCGATTCCGGCACGACCAGCTTGGCGGCGAAATGGGCGATGGCGTCGATGCGGTGGGTCTGCAGGGTGCGCAGCACCAGCTCGTAGTCGCCGACATCGCCGACGACGAGCGGGACGCCCTCCGGCACCGACCACCGGAAGCCGGTCGAAAGGTTGTCGAAAACGACAGGGCGATGGCCCGCATCGAGCAGGGCCAGAACCATATGGCCCCCGATATATCCCGCACCGCCGGTCACTAAAACGTTCATGAAATCCCCTGAAAGGCCTGCAAAAAACTTCTGTCACCCTGACCGAATTGGCTCTGGATTTCCAGACCAAGATGCCCCCAATACCCGTGAGAGTTGCCTCCGATTTTTGGAAGAGTGCCGGATGGACGATCGCAAGGAATACTGGTGGGTTAGCTACAATGCCACGGTTCAGCCGGCCGAAGTCGGCTTCGTGGGCGGGATTCCCGTGCGCTTCAGGTTCATTGGAATGGAGGGCAGCATCCCGGCCGAGACGGCGGAGCTGATCGAGCGTCTGCCGGCTCCCCCGGCGCCGATCATCCGGCCCCCGACAAGGGACTTTGCGGGTCCCCAGCCCAGGCGGCGCAGCGGATCCTGGCTGTGGTTCTTCGGCATCATTCTCCTGATCATCGTCGCCCAGTGCTCGGGCGGGCTTTACGACATGATCAAGTGAAGAGTGGTAGTTCCCCGGTGGTCTCCTCGGAGGCCGGCTCACCAATCTCTGTCCTCATCCTGAGGAGCCACGAAGTGGCGTCTCGAAGGAGGATCCAGAGAGCACTGGAAACGCCCTCGTCCTTCTAGACGGCCTGACGGCCTCCTCAGGATGAGGGCTGGGGGCGGAAGCCCTTTTCGAGCCAGACTTTAAGGGCATCGATAGCGGCTTGGAGTGACTTCAACTCATTCGAGGTATCTGCACTCTCTCACGCTCCGTCACTCGGCGGCCGGCGCGATATCCTGCAGGCCGTTCGAACGCGTTTGGCCGAGCGACCGGTACGAGGCCGCAGGATGGCTTTTCGCGAGTCGCGCCCGGCCGGAACCGAACAGCTTTTCGCGCAGGGTGCCGTCTTCGTAGTCGCGCTTGTAGACGCCACGCTCCTGCAGAATCGGCACGACGAGGTCGACGAAATCCTCGAGACCTTCGGGCGTGACGACGCGGCTGAGATTGAACCCGTCGATATCCGTATCCTCGACCCAGCTCTGCAATTCGTCCGCGATCTCCTCCGCCGAGCCCACGAGAGGCGCGTTGCGGCTGCCGAGGCCCTTGCGGCCGAAGATCTTGCGCAGGGTCCATGTCTCGCTGCTGTCGATCGTGAAGTCACGCAGCACCGAGTTCATCGCGTCGTTTTCCTCGTAGCGCAGCGGTTCGTCGGGGTCGTAGCGGGAGAAATCGATGCCGGTCGAACTCGAGAAGTGCGCCAGCGCGCCCTCGATGCTCGCATAGCGGTGATATTCCTCGTATTTCTCCTCGGCCTCCTTGCGGGTTCGCCCGACGACGGCCGCGCGCCCGAGGAACACCACGATATCGGAAGGATCACGTCCCTGCTCCGCCGCGCGCCGGCGGAGATCGGCCACGGTGGCGCGGGTGCTCTCCTTGTTCGGCCCGGCGAGGAAGATGCATTCGGCATGCTTTGCGCCGAAATCCTTGCCGCGGGCGGAGGCGCCGGCCTGGTAGAGCACCGGCGTACGCTGCGGCGAGGGCTCCGCGAGGTGCAGAGCATCCACGCGATAATGCTTTCCCTCGTGCCGGACCCGATGCACCTTGCTCGGATCGGCATAGAGGCCGCGCGCGCGGTCGCGCAGAACGGCGTCGTCCTCCCAGCTGCCTTCCCAGAGCTTGTACACGACCTCCATGTATTCTTCCGCCGCGTCGTAGCGCTCGTCATGCTTGATCTGCTTCGTCAAACCCATCCCGCGCGCCGCGCTGTCGAGATAGCCGGTGACGATGTTCCAGCCGATGCGTCCGCGGGTGAGATGGTCGAGCGTCGACATGCGGCGGGCGAAGAGATACGGCGGCTCGTAGGTGAGGTTGGAGGTCACGCCGAAGCCGATATGCTTCGTCACCGCCGCCATCGCCGGGATCAGGAGCAGCGGATCGTTCACCGGCACCTGGACAGCATGGGCGACGGACGGATCGGGGCTGTCCTTGTAGACGTCGTAGACGCCGACGATATCGGCGAGGAAGATGCCGTCGAACTTTCCCCGCTCCGCAATGCGCGCCAGATCCTGCCAGTATTCCAGCGTGTTGTAGGCCATCGAGCGGTCGCGGGGATGCGCCCACATGCCGTGCTGGATATGGCCGACGCAATTCATGTCGAAGGCGTTGAGCCGGATCTGCTTCGTCATGATGTCTCTGATCTCTCGATGAATGCTGTGTCTGATCTTCAGCGGGCCGCGGCGAGGCGGACAGGTGCCGTGCTCGGCGCCCGTTCGGCGCGCTGGCCGAGCACGGACGCAAGCTGTGCTGCGGCTGCCGAAGCGCGTGCACGGACGGCTGAATCGACCAGCGTGCCGTCGATGAAGTTGCTCTCGCTGGCATAAACCGCGGTTGGAATCGTGAAGGCCTCGAAGAAGCCGAAGAGCGGGCGCAGATGATGCTCGACGACGAGGGCATGGCGTAAGCCCCCGCCGGTGGCGGTCAGCAGCACCGGCACGTCGCGCAGGGCATCGGGGTCGACGAGATCGAAGAGATGCTTGAACAGGCCGGTATAGGAGCCCTTGAAGACGGGCGTTCCGACGATCAGCGCATCGGCGGTCTCGATGTCGCGCAGAACGCGCGCGGCATCGGGCGTCAGCTGCGTGCGGGAAAAGGCCCCGCCGAGCCCCTGCCCGATCTCCACCAGGTCATGAACGACGAAATCGATGGGCGTCGCCCGCCCGACCTCCGCTCCGATGGATTCGACCAGGGAGCGGGTCTTGGAGGGACGGCGAAAGCTGCCGGCGATGCCGACGATGCGGGGGTATGTCATGAAGAAATCCACCGGCCGACCGGCCGTTCCTCTCTCGAACCACGAGGCGGAGGACGCTTCGCGGCATCTTAGCGTTTGATTACGCGGCGCAAGTTGCTCACCAAATCACCGCGGCATCGACAGGCCCGGGAAGCCCGCGTGCGAAGGCAGGGTTGTCCCCGCGATCCGGCCTGTCAATACAATTGTTCTTTTTGACGAACAAAAAGAAGATTTTTCTCTTTTCCGGATTTTTGAGGGAACGCCTCTCGGTGGGCGTCCATTCGCCTTGAGACGCGGCGGAAATCGGCGATCCGCAGGCGGAGCGAAGCCGTTGGATCGAATTTTAGTGATCGATGCGGCAGGTGACAATTCACATTCATAAGTGTACTGACGGCCACGTTTCACATAGAAAAGAAACAAATAAACTATTTAACATCTGAAAGATGCAAAATATGCCGGCCCATGGTGCCCTGGATCTGATCGGGCGAACTCCTCTCGTCGAGGTGACAGGTCTCGATACCGGTCCCTGCAGCCTTTTCCTTAAACTGGAAAGCGCCAATCCCAGCGGGTCGATCAAGGATCGGCCGGCCCGCGCCATGATCGAGGCGGCGGAGGCCGACGGCCGGCTGAAGCCCGGCGGCACCATCGTCGAGGCGACGGCAGGCAACACGGGCGTCGGACTCGCGCTGGTCGGCGCCAGCAAGGGCTATCGCACCCTGCTCGTGGTGCCGGACAAGATGTCCCGCGAGAAGGTGCTTCATGCCAAGGCCCTAGGCGCCGAGGTCGTCATCACCCGCTCCGACGTGGGCAAGGGCCATCCGGATTATTACCAGGACCTCGCCCAGGCCATCACCGCCAGGACTCCCGGCGCCGTCTACATCAACCAGTTCGAGAACCCCGCAAACCCCGCCGCCCACGAGGCGAGCACCGGCCCCGAGATCCTGGAGGGAATGGATGGCGACGTGGATGCGGTCGTGGTCGGCGTCGGCTCCGGCGGCACGCTCTCCGGCGTCGGGCGCTATCTCAAGAAGGCCTCGCCGAAGACCGTGATGGTGCTGGCCGATCCCGAAGGCTCGATCCTCGCGCCTCTCGTCGAGACGGGGAAGATGACGGAAGCCGGGTCCTGGGCCGTCGAAGGCATCGGCGAGGATTTCGTGCCGCCGAACTGCGATCTCTCGCTGGTGAAGAAGGCCTATTCCATCGGCGACAAGGAGAGCTTTTCCACCGCGCGCGAATTGCTGCGCAAGGAGGGCATCCTGGCCGGCTCCTCGACCGGCACGCTGCTTGCCGCGGCTTTGCGCTACTGTCGCGAACAGACCGAGCCGAAGCGGGTCGTCACTCTCGTTTGCGACACTGGCGCCAAATATCTGTCGAAGGTGTTCAACGATGCCTTCATCGCGCAGGAAGGCTGGCTCGACCGCAAGGCGACGGGCACCGCGCGCGACGTGGTCATCAACCCCTTCGGCGAAGGCGCCACCATCTTCGTGTCGCCGAGCGAGACCCTGCGCTCGGCGTTTGCCCGCATGCGCTCCTCCGACATCTCGCAGCTGCCGGTGATCGAGGACGGCGGCGTCATCGGCCTGATCGACGAGAGCGACATCCTCGACGCGCTGGTCGCCAACGAGCACGCGCCGCAGAGCGTGTTCGACAAGTCCGTGCGCGACGTGATGGTGACGCGCCTCAAGACCATTTCCGCCGACGCTCCCGTCAAGGAGCTTCTGCCGCTCTTCGCCGCCGGCCTCGTGCCGGTGATCATGGACGGCGACGCCTTCGTGGGCCTCGCCACCCGCATCGACCTCATCAACTACTTCCGGATCCAGGCCCAATGACCGCCCGCAACCAGCTCGATTTCGCCACCCGCTGCATCCATGCAGGCCAGTCGCCGGATCCCACCACGGGTGCGGTGATGATGCCGATCTACGCCACCTCGACCTATGCGCAGGAGAGCCCCGGCGTCCACAAGGGCTACGACTACGCCCGCTCGCAGAACCCGACCCGCATGGCTTTCGAGCGCTGCATCGCCGATCTCGAGGGCGGCACGGCGGGCTTCGCCTTCTCGTCCGGTCTCGCCGCGAGCGCGACCGTGCTCGACATGCTCGAGCAGGGATCGCACATGATCGCCTCGGACGATCTCTATGGCGGCACGCGCCGTCTCTTCGAGCGCGTGCGCAAGAAGTCGGCCGGTCTCGAGATCACTTACGTCAATCTCGGCGACGTCGATGCGGTGAAGGCGGCGCTTCGTCCCAACACCAAGCTCGTCTGGGTCGAGACGCCGACGAACCCGCTTCTGAAGCTCGCCGATCTCGAAGCCATCGCCGCCGCCACGCGCGGGCACGGCACATGGCTCGTCGCCGACAACACCTTCGCCAGTCCTTACGTGCAGCGGCCGCTCGAATTCGGCTTCGACATCGTGGTGCATTCGACCACGAAGTATCTCAACGGCCATTCCGACATGGTCGGCGGTACGGTGGTGGTCGGGAGCAATGACGAGGTGCGCGAAAAAATCGCGTTCCTGCAGAACGCCGTCGGCTCGGTCTCCAGCCCCTTCGACAGCTTCCTCGCTCTGCGCGGCCTCAAGACCCTGTCGCTGCGCATGGAGCGGCATTGCACCTCGGCGCTCAGGATCGCCCAGTTCCTCGAAAGCCATCCGGGCGTCGACGGCGTGATCTATCCCGGCCTCGCCTCGCATCCCCAGCACGAGCTCGCCAAGCGCCAGATGCGCGGCTTCGGCGGCATCGTCACCGCCCGCATCAAGGGTGGGTTAGAGGGCGCGACGCGCTTCCTGGAGCGCTGCCAGCTCTTCACGCTGGCCGAGAGCTTAGGCGGCGTCGAAAGCCTGATCGAGCATCCGGGCATTATGACTCATGCCTCGGTGCCGGGAGACATTCGGGCCGAACTCGGCATCGACGACGGCCTCGTGCGCCTGTCGGTCGGCATCGAGGACGCGGACGATCTGATCCAGGACCTGCGCTCGGCTTTGGCTTAATTGTCCCACGTCATCACCTCCCCGGACTTGATCCGGTGATCGGTGCCGGTGATTTCGATTAATTGAAGCGCGTCGCTATTCCTTATCGAGATGGCCGGGACAAGCCCGGCCATGACGGGAAGAGACACACACCACTGTCATTCCGGGGCCGCGCAGCGGAGCCCGGAATCCATAGCCACGACATTGCAGGAAGTGGCGAGCGGCTCTGCGCTTTGTTCTGCATCGTTAGCGGTTATGGATTCCGGGCTCGGCCTTTGGCCGCCCCGGAATGACGGCTTACTCAAGCTACCGGCGAGAACCGTCCCACGAGCTGATGCCGATCGCCCGGATAAGTAATCCGCGCCTCCGTGACGAAGGCGCCGGCCTGCCAGGTGCGCCGCTCGAGCACGAGGCATGCCGTTCCTGTTTGAATCTGCAGCCGCTTCGCCATCACGCCGTCGGCACTGACGGCGCGAACGATATGCTCCGCATCAGTCCACGGCACGCGCCGCAGCAGCCATGTGCCTGGCGGATCGTCATCGAAAGGTTCATCCTTCGCTTCGGGTACCGTGGCGAGGTTGATCAGGCGCTGCTCGAAGGCCTGCGGTACGTCGTCCATCACGTGAAGCGTGGACACGCAGAGCATCTTCATGCCCGCCGGCTGCCCCGTACGCTGCGCGGCCGCCGCGTCGATCGGCTCGACGGCGCGGTGCAGGATCTTGAAGCGGTACTCGATGCCGGCGCGCGCCGCCTCCAGCGCGAAATCCTGGATCTGCAGCACGGCCTGCTGGCTGCTCGGCTCCGCCACCACGGAGCCCGCCCGGCGCCGGCGCGTGATGAGGCCGTTGGCGGCAAGCGTCGAGAGCACCTTGTTCACCGTCATGCGCGAGCAGCCGTATTCGGCCATCAGCTCGTGCTCGAACGGAATGCGATAGCCTGGCGCCCATTCGCCGGACATGATCCGGGCTTCGATATCGTCGCGGATGCGCTGGTGCAGATGTTTCATGCTGCCTTCAGCCTTCATGCCAGGATGCGCGCCATGGCGCGTTCATAGCGGGCGCGGATCGCCTCGCGATGGACATGCCGGCCGCTCCTTACCACAGGCTTGCCCGCCACGAACACCGTGTCGATGGCGGCCTTGCCGGATACGAACACGTAAGAATCGATCCAACGGTCGCTGGAGACGGCGCAAAGATCCGGGTGGCTGGCGTCGAGCACCACGAGATCGGCGCGCTGCCCCACGTCGATCCCACCGACCTTGCGTCCGAGCGCCTTTGCCCCGCCGGACAGCGCCTTCTCGTAGAGGCTGCGCCCGGTCGACTGACCCTCGTGTTCGGCGAGCACGTTGCGGGCACGATGCTTGAGGCGCTGGCTGTACTCGAAAAGCTTGAGCTCTCCGGGCGCCGAAATCTCGATGTTGGAATCGGACCCGACGCCGAAGCGGCCGCCGGCACGGAGATAGTCGACGCCATCAAAAATGCCGTCGCCGAGATTGGCCTCGGTGATCGGGCACAGGCCCGCCACCGCATTGCTATCGGCGATGCCTCTGACCTCGCGCCCGTCGAGATGGGTCGCGTGGATCAGGCACCAGCGCCGATCGACGGGCGCGTGGTCGAGCAGCCAGGTGACGGGACGCTGGCCCGACCAGGCGAGGCAATCCTCGACCTCCTTCACCTGCTCCGCGATGTGAATGTGGATCGGCCCTTCGCCCGCCATCGCGACGACGTCGCGAAACGACTCGGGCGTCACCGCGCGCAGGCTGTGCGGCGCGATGCCGACCACCGCATCGTCGAGACCCGCGACGGCCTTGCGAGCGCCTTCGACCAAGCGCGCGTAGCTTTCCACATCGTTGATGAACCGCCGCTGTCCCTCCGTCGGCGCAACACCGCCGAAACCGCCCTGGGCATAGAAGACCGGCAGCAGCGTCAGGCCCATGCCTGTCTCCTGCGCCGCGGCCGCAATGCGATGGGAGAGCTCCGCGATGTCGGCATAGGGACGGCCGTCGGCATCGTGGTGCAAGTAGTGGAACTCGGCGAGCGACGTGAAGCCGCCCTCCAGCATTTCCATCATGGTGAATGCGGCGATAGCCTCCACATCGTCCGGTGTGAGGGAGCCGAGGAAGCGGTACATCACCTGCCGCCAGGTCCAGAAGCTGTCGCCTTCCGGCCCGCGCGTCTCGGCAAGCCCCGCCATGCCGCGCTGGAAGGTGTGGCTGTGCAGGTTCGGCAGGCCCGGCAACGCAATGCCGACAACGCGCTCGCGTCCCTCGGCAGCGGCCTCAGGACGCACCGCGACAATCGTGCCGTCCTCAACGTCGAGACCGACATTCCGGGCCCATCCGTGGGCAAGGAGGGCGTGATCGAGAATGAGCCTGCGCATCGCTGTCACCTTTGCTGCGGATCGGCCCGGGTCCCGGAAGCCGCCAAAAAGCCATTCCGACGCCCGATCATCAAAACCGATCGAATAAGTATAGACAATACCGATCTTTTGCGATTATGTATAGACATTATCGCGGATGCACCGGAGCAGAAACATGCGCTTCGATCGGGTCTGGCTCAACGCTCGCCTTGCTACGCTTGCCGGCGACGGTCTCGGGATCGTCGAAAGCGGGATTGTTGCCTCAAAGGATGGCCGAATCGCCTTTGCAGGGCAGGCCAGGGACCTGCCCACGGGTTGGGATGCGGGTGAACGAATCGACTGCGAGGGTCGCTGGGTCACCCCCGGGCTCGTGGATTGCCACACCCATCTGGTCTATGGCGGCGACCGTGCGCACGAGTTCGAGCTTCGCCTGAAAGGCGCAAGCTACGAGGAGATCGCCCGCGCCGGCGGCGGCATCGTCTCCACCGTGAAGGCGACCCGGGCGGCAAGCGAAGACGCGCTCGTGGCGAGCGCCCTGCCCCGTCTCGACCATCTCATCGCCGAGGGCTGCACCACCATCGAGATCAAGTCGGGCTACGGCCTCGACCTGGAAACGGAAGCCCGGTCCTTGCGCGCCGCACGCCGTCTCGCCGATGAGCGCTCTGTTTCCGTTATCACCACCTTCCTTGGCGCTCATGCCCTGCCGCCGGAGGCGAATGGCGACAAGGATGCCTTCATCGACAAAATCTGCACCGAGATGCTCCCCGCGCTCGCCCGCGAAGGATTGGCCGATGCGGTCGACGCCTTCTGCGAAGGCATTGCGTTCTCTCCCGAGCAGACCGCCCGCGTGTTCGATGCAGCCAAGGCGCATGGCCTGCAAATCAAGCTTCATGCGGATCAGCTTTCGAACCTGCACGGCGCGAAGCTTGCCGCCGACTACGGCGCGCTTTCAGCCGATCATCTCGAATATACGGATGAAGACGGCGCCGCCGCCATGGCGAAGGCCGGCACCGTCGCCGTGCTGCTGCCGGGCGCCTTCTACATGCTGCGCGAAACGAAGCTGCCGCCGATTGCAGCCTTCCGCAAGGCCGGCACGCATATGGCGCTCGCGACCGACAGCAATCCCGGCACCTCGCCTATGACCTCGCTGCTGCTGACCATGAACATGGGGGCGACCCTGTTCCGCATGACTGTCGAGGAATGCATCGCCGGCGTCACCCGCGAGGCTGCGCGCGCCCTCGGAAAGCTTGGTGAGATCGGCACGCTGGAGGCCGGCAAATCCTGCGATCTCGCGATCTGGAATATCGAGCGCCCGGCGGAGCTCGTCTACCGCATTGGTTTCAACCCGCTTCACGCCCGCATCTGGAGGGGACAGTGACACAAAAAGTAACGCTTCATCCCGGTTCCGTTGCGCTGGCCGACTGGGCCCGTGTCTATCGCGGCGCAGAGGTCTTCCTCGATCAGGATTGCCGGTCTGCCATCGAGGCCGGCGCCCGGACCATCGAGGCCATCGTCGCCAAGGGCGAGCCGGTCTACGGCATCAACACGGGCTTTGGAAAGCTCGCCAGCGTGCGCATCGGCACCGCGGATCTCGCGACGCTCCAGCGCAACATCGTGCTCTCGCATGCGGCCGGCGTCGGCGAGCCACTGCCGCCGGCCGTCGTGCGGCTCGTGATGGCCCTCAAGCTCGCGAGCCTCGCGCAAGGCGCCTCGGGCGTGCGCTGGTCCACCATTGAGCATCTCAGCGCCTGCCTGAAAGCGAACCTGATCCCTGTCATTCCCGGTCAGGGCTCGGTCGGCGCGTCCGGCGATCTCGCTCCCCTCTCCCATATGACGGCAGCCCTGATGGGCGTCGGCGAGTTTTTCGTCGACGGCGCGCGCGTGCCGGCGGAAGCCGCACTCGCAGAAGCCGGCCTCACGCCGCTCGTTCTCGGTCCCAAGGAAGGCCTGGCCCTTCTCAACGGCACTCAAGTGTCGACGGCGCTGGCGCTGGCAGGATTGTTCGAGGCCGAGCGCGTCTTCCAGGCGGCCCTCGTCACCGGAGCGCTCGCGACCGATGCCGCCAAGGGCTCCGACGGCCCCTTCGACGCGCGCATCCAGAAGCTCAGGCGGCATCGCGGGCAGATCGAGGTAGCCGCGTCCTTACGCACCCTGATGCAGGGCAGCGCCATCCGCGCATCGCACCTCACCAACGACGACCGCGTGCAGGATCCCTATTGCCTGCGCTGCCAACCGCAGGTGATGGGCGCCGTGCTCGACCTGCTGCGGCAGGCTGGCGAGACCCTCGGCACGGAGGCGAACGGCGTCTCCGACAACCCGCTCGTGTTCTCGGACACCGGCGAGGTCATCTCAGGCGGCAACTTCCATGCCGAGCCCGTGGCTTTCGCCGCCGACATGATCGCCATGGCCCTGTGCGAGATCGGCTCGCTCGCCGAGCGCCGCATCGCCATGCTGGTCGATCCCGCTCTCTCAGGTCTTCCCGCCTTCCTCACGCCGAAGGCGGGCCTCAATTCCGGCTTCATGATTCCGCAGGTGACAGCAGCGGCTCTCGTCTCCGAGAACAAGCAGCGCGCCTATCCGGCGAGCGTCGACTCGATCCCGACTTCCGCCAACCAGGAGGACCACGTCTCCATGGCGACCCATGGCGCGCGCAGGCTCATCCCGATGGCCGCGAACACCGCCAACGTGATCGGCATCGAGCTTTTGGCCGCCGTACAGGGCTGCGACTTCCACGCGCCGATGCAGTCGAGCGAGCGCCTGGAACGCGCCCGCGCTCAGCTGCGTGCAAAGGTGGCGCATCTCGACGACGACCGGCACATGGCGCCCGACATGGAGCAATCGACCGGGCTCGTTGCATCGGGCGCTTTGGCGGATGCCGCCGGTGGCGACGTGTTGCCGCGCGTGATGGATGAGGTGTCCGCATGAGCAGCGAGCATCCCGACTGGCTCACCATCGTCCGCGGCGGCGCACCCCTCATCGTGAGCCTGCCGCATACGGGTACGGACATCCCGGCCGAATACGAGAATGGCCTCGTCTCGCCGTGGCTCGCGCGCAAGGATGCGGATTGGTGGATCGAGCGGCTTTACGACTTCGCCGTCGGTCTCGGCGCGACTGTGATCCGCACGACGATTTCCCGCACGGTGATCGACGTGAACCGCGATCCGTCCGGGATCTCGCTCTATCCGGGCCAGGCGACGACTGAACTGTGCCCCACCACCACCTTCGACGGCGAGCCGCTCTATGTGCCGGGCGCAGAGCCGGATGCCGGGAACATCGCCGGGCGTCGCAGGCGCTACTTCGATCCCTATCACGCGGCGCTCGGAACGGAGATCGAGCGTCTGCGTGCTCAGCACGCCAACATCGTGGTCTACGACTGCCACTCGATCCGCTCGGTCATCCCGCGCCTGTTCGAGGGCAACCTGCCGCATTTCAACATCGGCACCAATGGCGGCACCAGCTGCGCCCCCGTGCTGAGCGATGCCATCGAGGAGATCTGCATCGGCAGCGGCTTCAGCCATGTGGTCAACGGCCGCTTCAAGGGCGGCTACATCACGCGCAGCCTTGGGCATCCCGTAGCCGGCGTCCACGCCGTCCAGATGGAGCTTGCCTGTCGCGGCTACATGAAGGAGCCGCTCGGCCCGGTCGCGGAAGACGAGTGGCCGACACGCTACGACGAGGATTATGCGGCGCCCATGCGCGCAGCTCTCACCCTCATTCTCCAGACCTGTCTTACCTTCGCCAATTCCAAAGCTTGAGGATCCGTCCCATGACCCGCATCGACAACGCCCGCGTGATCCGCGCCGCCCATGGCACCGAATTGTCGGCCAAAAGCTGGCTGACGGAAGCGCCCCTGCGCATGCTGATGAACAACCTGGACCCGGACGTTGCCGAGAGGCCCGGCGAGCTCGTCGTGTACGGCGGCATCGGCCGCGCCGCGCGCGACTGGGACAGCTTCGACCGGATCGTCGCCGCATTGAAGAACCTCAATGACGACGAGACGCTGCTCGTGCAGTCGGGCAAGCCCGTCGGCGTGTTCCGCACGCATGCCGATGCGCCGCGCGTGCTGATCGCCAATTCCAACCTCGTGCCGCACTGGGCGACCTGGGACAAGTTCCACGAGCTCGACCGCAAGGGGCTCATGATGTACGGCCAGATGACGGCCGGCTCCTGGATCTATATCGGCACGCAGGGAATCGTGCAGGGGACCTACGAGACCTTCGTGGAAGTGGGCCGCCAGCACTACAACGGCGATCTCTCCGGCCGCTGGATCCTCACCGCGGGTCTCGGCGGCATGGGCGGCGCGCAGCCGCTCGCCGCCACCATGGCAGGCGCCTCCTGCCTCGCCGTCGAATGCCAGCCGAGCCGCATCGAGTTTCGCCTGCGCACGGGCTATGTCGACCGGCGCGCCGACACGCTGGACGAGGCGCTCGCCATCATCGAACAATCCTGCCGCGACAAGAAACCGGTCTCCGTCGGCCTTCTCGGCAATGCCGCGGAAATCTTCCCCGAAATCTATCGCCGCGGCATCCGTCCCGATGCGGTGACGGACCAGACTTCCGCGCACGATCCGATCAACGGCTATCTGCCGAAAGGCTGGACGCTCGCTGAGTGGGAAGCCAAGCGCGAGACCGATCCCAAGGCCGTGGAGCATGCCGCGAAGCGATCCATGGCCGAGCACGTGCGCGCCATGCTCGCCTTCCACAAGGCCGGCGTGCCGACGCTCGATTACGGCAACAACATCCGCCAGATGGCGAAGGAGGAAGGCGTCGACAACGCGTTCGACTTCCCGGGGTTCGTGCCGGCCTATATCCGTCCGCTCTTCTGCCGCGGCATCGGCCCGTTCCGCTGGGCCGCGCTCTCGGGCGATCCGGAGGATATCTACAAGACCGACGCCAAGGTGAAGGAGCTCCTGCCCGACAACAAGCACCTGCACAACTGGCTCGACATGGCGAAGGAGCGCATCAAGTTCCAGGGCCTGCCGGCGCGCATCTGCTGGGTGGGACTGGGCGACCGCCATCGCCTCGGCCTCGCCTTCAACGAGATGGTGGCGAAGGGCGAACTGAAGGCGCCCATCGTGATCGGCCGCGATCATCTCGATTCCGGCTCGGTCGCAAGCCCGAACCGCGAGACCGAAGCCATGAAGGACGGCTCGGACGCCGTCTCCGACTGGCCGCTCCTCAACGCCCTTCTCAACTGCGCTTCCGGCGCCACCTGGGTGTCGCTGCATCATGGCGGCGGCGTCGGCATGGGCTTCTCGCAGCATTCGGGCATGGTGATTGTCTGCGACGGCACGCCGGAAGCGGCCAGGCGCGTCGAGCGCGTGCTCTGGAACGATCCGGCGACCGGCGTGATGCGCCATGCGGATGCAGGCTACGACATCGCCATCGACTGCGCCCGCGAGCACAACCTCAACCTGCCGAGCCTGCGCTGATGGTGCGGATCATCCGCAACGCGGATCTCATCCGCGTTCCCTGGAAGAACGGCGGCGGCACCACTGCGGAACTCGCCGCCTTTCCGAAGGACTCGAGCTTCGAGTCCTTCGGCTGGCGCATCAGCATGGCGGATGTGGCCTCCGACGGGCCGTTCTCGATCTTTCAGGGCATCGACCGCACCTTGATCGTGGTCGAGGGCGACGGCATCGAGCTCGATGTGGAGGGCATTGCCTATCCGCTCGACGAGGCCTCGCCCAAGCTCTCGTTCTCGGGTGATGACATCACGACCGGGCGCCTGCTCTCGGGCCCGATCCGCGATCTTAACGTCATGACGCGGCGGGGGCGGTTCCGGCACCGGACGCGGTTCGTGGAATCGGGTGTCGCTCTGCTGTCGGAGGACACGAGTGTTGCGTTCATCGTCGCCCTCGACGGCTCCTTCGACGTCACCCTCGATTCGACGATCCATTCGCTCGGTGTGCTCGACACGCTGATGCTGGAGGCGACGCAGGAGCTGATCCTGCTCTCCGGTACCGGGCGGGCGATTCTCGTCGAGATCGCCCATGACGATCCCGAAAGCCTGAATCGTGAATCTCCCGCCTCATCCTGAGGAGCCACGAAGTGGCGTCTCGAAGGAGGGTCCAGAAAGCACTGGAGACGCCCTCGTCCTTCGAGACGGCCTGACGGCCTCCTCAGGATGAGGGCTCAGAAGAGCATTGCTCATGGCCAGACGTTAAGGAGCGCAATTTTCGGCGCGAAATGCTCAAAACAACGGCAGAGATAAATGTCTATACATTTGACATTGCCGCTGCGTCATGGTGCCATTCGCCCGCTCGAAAACGCTGCCGGACGCAGAACCTGCAAAACCTTCCAGAGGGTGCGGTCGGCGGTGCGAGACAGAGATTCGAAGAGAACGGAGGCTTGAGATGAAGGCGTTATTGGGTGGTTTGGCCGTGTTGGCCCTGGCGGTCGGGTCCGCCTCGGCGCAGGAGACGAAGGTGACAGTCGGCATCTCGGGCTGGACGGGCTTTGCGCCCCTCACGCTCGCGAAGGAAGCCGGCATCTTCAAGAAGAACGGCCTCGACGTGACGATCAAGAAGGTGCCGCAGGCGAGCCGCCACCTCGCGATCCAGTCCGGCGACATCCAATGCGCCGCCACCACGGTGGAGACTTGGGTCGTATGGAATGCCAACGGCGTTCCCACCAAGCAGATCTTCCAGCTCGACAAGAGCTACGGCGCCGACGGCATGGTGGTGAGGAACGACGTCGCTTCGATCAAGGACATCAAGGGCAAGCAGGTGGCGGCCTCCGCGCCAGGCACCTCGCCCTATTTCGCCCTCGCCTGGATGCTGAAGAAGAACGGCCTTTCCGTGAAGGACGTGACCGTGGTCAACATGGAGCCAGGCCCCGCCGCCCAGGCCTTCATCGCCGGCCAGAACGACGTCGCCATGACCTACGAGCCGTATCTCTCTTCCGTGCGCGCGGCGCCGCAATCCGGCAAGATCATCGCCACGACTCTCGATTACCCGATGGTGATGGACACCTTCGGCTGCACGCCGAAATTCCTCGCCGACAATCCGAAGGCAGCGAAAGCGCTCGCCGACAGCTATTTCGAAGCCCTCGAGATGATCGCCAAGGATCAGGCCAAGGCCTACGAGATCATGGGCGCCGACGTGAAGCAGACTGGCGAGGCCTTCGGCAAGTCGGCGCAGTTCCTGCGCTGGCAGGACCGCGAGGCGAACAAGAAATTCTTCGCCGGCGAGTTCAAGACCTTCTCGGCGGAAGCGGCCGACCTGCTGCTCGAGGCGGGCATCATCAAGCAGAAGCCGGACATGGACGCGCTGGCGGATACCAGCTTCATCCAGTAACGATCTTGCCGCGGCAATGGCCTGCCTCCACGCAGGCCATTGCCGTATCCTTTCCTCATCGAGGCCGTTCGGACGAGCAGGTCCGAACGGCAGAGCAGATCCTTCATGCCTCGTCCTCTCGAACCCGTCAGCCAGGGCACGCGCGTCACGCTCGGCATCTCATTCTTCATCCTGTTCTTCGCGGCATGGGCCTTCGCGACGCTGGGCGGCTTCGTCTCGCGCACCTTCCTCGCCGATCCGATCACCATGGTGCAGGACGGCTGGCTGCTGCTCACCCGCTTCGGCTTCATGGGCGATATCGGCATCACGGTCTGGCGCGTCGTCGGCGGCTTCATCATAGCGGCGCTTATTGCCGTGCCGCTCGGCATCATGATGGGGGCGTATAAATCCTTCGAGGCCTTCCTCGAGCCCTTCGTATCGTTTGCGCGCTACCTGCCCGCCTCCGCCTTCGTGCCGCTGCTCATCCTATGGGCCGGCATCGGAGAGATGCAGAAGCTCCTCGTGATCTTCATCGGATCGGTTTTCCAGATCATCCTGATGGTGGCGGTGGCTGTGGGCAACACGCGCCGCGACCTGGTCGAGGCCGCCTACACGCTCGGCTCGAGCGATCGAGGCGTGGTGCAGCGCGTGCTCATCCCCGCGAACGCGCCGGAGATCGCGGAAATCCTGCGGCTCGTGCTCGGCTGGGCCTGGACCTACGTGATCGTCGCCGAACTCATCGGCTCGTCTTCCGGTATCGGCCACATGATCATCGACAGCCAGGCGCTGCTCGCGACGGGACAAATGATCTTCGGCATCATCGTGATCGGCATCATCGGCCTGATTTCCGATTTCCTGTTCAAGGCCCTCAACCGCAAGCTCTTTGCCTGGAGGCTCGCATGACCGGCACGATCCTCCAGATCGACAACGTCTCCCGCGTGTTTCCGGGCGTGCGCGGCGGCGCGCCCGTGCGTGCGCTCGAGCCCACGAACCTGCAGGTGGCGCAGAACGATTTCATCACCATCCTCGGCCCGTCCGGCTGCGGAAAGTCTACGCTCCTGCGCATCGTCGCCGGCCTCGACCGCCCAAGCGGCGGGCGCGTACTGCTCAACAATCGCGAGATCAAGGGACCGGGTGCCGATCGCGGCATGGTGTTCCAGTCCTACACGCTGTTTCCCTGGCTCACGATTGGCGAGAACATCGCCTACGGCCTGCGCGAGAAGGGCGTGCCGAAGGCGCAGCGCCAGGACATCGTCGCCTCCTATACGGAGAAGGTGGGCCTGCGCGGCTTCGAGAACCATTATCCGAAGCAGCTTTCCGGCGGCATGCAGCAGCGCACGGCCATTGCCCGCGCGCTCGCCAATGATCCCGAGATCCTGCTTCTCGACGAGCCCTTCGGCGCCCTCGACAACCAGACCCGCGGCCTGATGCAGGAGCTGCTGCTCGGCATCTGGGAGCGCGAGCAGAAGACCGTGCTCTTCGTCACCCATGACATCGAGGAAGCGATCTTCCTCGCCTCCCGCGTCATCGTCATGTCCGCCCGCCCCGGCCGCATCAAGGCCGACATCCCCGTCGACCTGCCGCATCCGCGCCACTACACCATGAAGACGACGCCGGAATTCTCCGCCCTGAAGGCGCAGCTGACGGAAGAGATTCGCGTCGAGGCGATGCAGGCGGAAGGCGTGCATTGAGCTGATCAGCGGTCGCAGCAAGGCCTGAGCACCGCGTGATGCTTCGCGTCCTGTCGCCGTCCAAGCCAACCGGCAGATCAGCCTGACCGCGCAAACATCATCCCGAGCGGCGCGCGAGCGCTGCCGGTGTCCGTCTTGACCTGCACCTGGACCCCACCCAGACCTCTCGTTGCGGAAACACAGACAAAGCCGATACCTCGAATTTTCTAACGAGATAACGTTATTTTTGTCTTGAAGTGACTAAGTTGGTCACTTATACATTGTTACATGAAATTCAGGGCATCAGCTCCGTCGTCCAGTCTCCGCTACGTCCTCTACCTCCGACCGGCGGATCAGGAGGCCATTGCCGATACCCTGGTGCAATACGCCTCCATGATGGTCCTGTTGGAGGAGGTTGCGTCCCGGGAGGGCATCAAATCCGACATCGTTCGGCTGCAGAGGCTTTCCTACGAGCGCATCCGGTCGGAGACGCAGCTTCCCGCACAGATGGTTCTCTTGGGGATCCGCGATTTCGCCGCCCAGCGCAGCTGGGGAGAAGACCTGCCCGGCATCCCGCTCGATGAGAAGCTCTATGCCATCAAGGGGCCGATGACGCTGACGCTATCGACCGTTCAGGGACGCGTCACCGTGCATTACGACGTCGCCGGCTACCTGGAGGGCTGGCGCGGGTCGGCCCCCGCCCGCCTCGTTCGCAGCGATGCAGGCTTCGAGATCGTCATCGGGGTCAAACCATTCATTCGTCCACAAGAGGAGAAGTCGATGGCTTACGAAGGCATTCTATCCCGTGTCGGCCGTCTGGTCGCGGGTTTCGCACATGCAGCGGTCGACATGGCCGAGCAGAAGGATCCCGCCGCCCTCGTCGAGCAGGCGATCCGGGAGATCGACCGTGAAGCCGAAGAGGCCCGCGCCGCGCTCGGCAAGCATACGGCCGAACAGCACAGGCTCGAGAACCGTGCCCGCGAGCTGGATACGGAACAGCTTTCCCTTTCCGGCAAGATCGCAACCGCGCTGCAGCAGGGGCGTGAGGATCTCGCAAAGGCGGGGATCGGGCGGCAGATCGATATCGAGGCGCAGATAGCGGCCCTGCAGGTTGCCGTTGCCGACGTCAACGAGCGCATCGAAGAGGCTCAAGGAGCCGTTCAGGCCGTCATCGCCGCGCGCCGCGAGGGCGAGGCGCGGCTTGCGGAACTGAAGCGGTCTCTGGCCAGCGAGCAGGCAGCGACATCGTCACATGCCGGCGCTGCTCGCACGGCATCGCCTGCGGACAAGAGCCTCCGCTCCCTGGAAGCGATATCCCGCGTGACCGGCGTCCCATCCTCGGACGGCCATCCCCACGCTTCGCAGATGAACGAACTGGAACGGCTGCACAGGGACCGGACCGTCGAGGAGCGTCTTGCCGCATTCAAGGCCAAGACCCGGGAATAAACGGAGCGTTCCATGGACGTCCTGCTGTCAGGAAGCTACCAGCCCTTCATCGTTGCCGGTCTCGTCATGACGTGTCTTGTCGCGATCGAGACGATATCGCTGGTCGCCGGCTTTTCCTTGAGCCACTTCATCGATCAGAGTTTCGAGTCCGAAACCTTCGGCGGGTACCACGCCGACACGGGCGAGACCGGATTCATCGGCGGCCTGATGGGCTGGATCAATGCGGGCCGGGTTCCACTGCTGATCGTCATCATCACGTGGCTTGCGGCTTTTGCCGCCGCGGGCTTCATGCTTCAAACGCTTGCCGCAAGCCTCTTGGCTCCCCTGCCCGTCGCGGTGGCCGGCTTTATCGCATTCGGCCTCGCCGCTCCCGCGACGCGATTCACGACACGCCTGGTGTCCCGCATCGTTCCGCGCGATGAAACCTATGTGGTGTCCGATGCCGACCTGATCGGCCGTGTTGCGGAGGTCACCCTGGGACCGCTCGACCGAGGCCCTGCAGGCCGCGTGAAGGTTCGTGACACCCATGGGAACTGGCACTTTCCCATGGCCAAACTGGCCGACGGGCACGATCCCATCCCGGTCGGAGCCCAGGCTCTTCTCGTCGAGAGAAACGGAACGACGTTCCTGGTCATCCCAGCGCCCGACGACCTCAAGACAATCACCTAGAACAGATCTTCCGGAGAACCCACCATGCTCAATGGCATCATCATCCCGGTCGCCCTCAGCCTCCTTGCCATCCTCGGCATCGGCGTGGTGGTCGGCATCCTCTACAAGCGCTCGACCCGCGACCAAGCCTATGTTCGCACCGGCCTCGGCGGCAAGAAAGTGGTGCTCGACGGCGGCTCCGTCGTTCTCCCCGTCTTTCACTCCAGCGCCTGGGTCAATCTCAACACCCTGCGGCTCGAGGTTCGCCGCGGCGAAGGCGATGCGCTGATCACGCGGGATCGCATGCGGGTCGATATCGGAGCCGAGTTCTATGTGAGAGTGCGCCCGGAAGCCGATTCCATCGCGCTTGCGGCCCAGACCCTCGGCGACCGCACGAACAATGCCGATGCTCTGCGTCAGCTGATCGAAGCGAAATTCGTCGACGCGCTCAGGTCGGTGGCAGCAACCATGTCGCTGAACGATCTCCAGGAGAAGCGCACGGAGTTCGTGAAAGCCGTGCAGGAGACGGTTGCAGCCGATCTCACCTCCAACGGCCTCGAGCTCGAAAGCGTCTCGCTGACGCGGCTCGACCAGACCGACATCAAGCATTTCAACCCGAACAACAGCTTCGATGCGGAAGGTCTGGCGACCCTTACGAAGATCACCGAGCAGCGCAAGAAGGAGCGCAACGAGGTCGTCCGCGATACGGAAGTCGCCATCGCAGAGAAGGATCGCGAGGCGCTTCAGCGCAAGCTCGAGATCGATCGAGCCTCGAAGGAAGCGGAACTCGCCCAGCAGCGCGATATCGCCAATGCCACGTCCAAGACCCGCGCCGAGCAGGCTGAAAAGGAAGCAGCGGCGCGCCAGGCGGAGGAAACCGCAAGGATCGCCTCCGAGCTCGCCATTGCCGAGCGCGAGGCGGAAGCCAAGCGCATCAAGGAGAGCGCCAACATCGTGGCAAGCCGCGCCGTTCAGCAATCCGAGCTGGAGGCGAGACGCGACGTGCAGATCGTCGCGCAGGAGAGCGCCATCGCCGTTGCCAACAAGAGCCGCGAGGAATCGGAGGCGAAGGCCGCCGCCAAGGAGGCAGAAGCGCTCGCTGTCGCAGCCGACGAAAAGGTTGCAACGGCACGAGAGGTCGAGATTGCGGAGCGCCAGAAGCGCATCGCCGTCATCGCCGCGCAGCAGGATGCCGAGACCGAGGCGACGAATGTGACCGTCGCGGCTCAGGCGGACAAGGACGCAGCCGAGGACAGGGCGCATGCCATCAAGACGATCGCGCTCGCGAACGCAGAAGCCGCCAAGATCGAAGCCGCAGGCATTCGCGAGAAAGGTGCCGCCCAGGCCGAGGCCGAGGCTGCGATGACGGAGGCCCGCAACAAGCTCTCTGCGGCCATCATCGAGTTTGAGCTCACCCGCGAGCGGATCCGCATCATTCCGGAGGCTCTGGCGGAGGCCGTGAAGCCCATCGAGAAGATCAAGGACATCCGTATTTTCGATACCGGCGGATTGGTCAACGGCAAGGCGAACTCCGAACGCGGAATTGGTCTTGGGGATGGCTTGGCAGGGCAGCTCCTGTCGCTTCAGGCGAACAAGCCCATCCTGAACAGCATTCTCGCCGAAGCCGGATTTTCCGGCGGAAGCAACGCCCTCGACACGCTCCTCGGATCCGTCACCGCAAAAGGGCAGATCAAGGTCGAAGATGTTACGGGGGCTCCCAATACCCTTGCTGCCTCCGGCAAGGCCCCTTGATTGAATCGTCCCGGATCGTCCGTCACGGTACGGCGATCCGGGAATAACTTCTGCACCACCCGGATATCCTTCCGGGTGAATTGACCCGCTGCCCCGCTCGGGTGACGCTTTTTGCCGTCTTTGTTGCGGGGTGGGCCCGATGCTGAAGTACATGTTTGCCGGCGCCATGGTGCTTGCCGGCAGCCTCCCCGTTCGGGCTGAGATCGTCATCGATCAGGCCATGATCGCCGGCGGCGAATTGCGCGTTCTCGGGCGGTTGAGCAGGCCCCGTCAGGCGCCGGTATCCCTCGACGAGCAGTATCAGACGAAATCGGAAGCCAATGGACGCTTCGCCTTTCGCATCATGTATCACCCCGCCACCTGCATCGTGACGATCCAGGCGGAGGAGGAGCAGCGGCAGGTCGTGATCGGATTTTGCGGGCAGCAGGGCCCGGCCGCTTCGGGCGATGCCCTGAAGGCCGCTGCGACGTCGCTCCCGCCCGGGCCGGCCGGCCCGCAGGGCCCTGCCGGGCCGAAAGGCGAGCCGGGTCCGCAGGGGATCGCTGGGCCTTCAGGCCTCCAGGGTGAGCGCGGCAGCGACGGGCCGCAGGGTCCGGCCGGTCCCATGGGCCCGCAGGGGCCTGCAGGCCCTCCTGGACCTCCCGGCCTGACTGGGACCGCAGAAGCGCGCCTCGCATCCGATGGTCAGCCGGGTCCCGTCGGGCCGGCCGGTCCGACGGGTTCCGAAGGACCTCCCGGGCCTGCAGGGCCGCAGGGACCGCAAGGGTTGGCAGGACATCAGGGACCGCAAGGGCCGCAAGGACTTCCCGGGCCGCGCGGCGAACCGGGCCCGGCCGGACCTCCCGGCTCCATCGGACCGGCAGGCCCCGTGGGACTCGCCGGCACCATTGGCCCTATGGGCCCTCCCGGACCGCAGGGCGGTGCCGGTGATATCGGTCCGATCGGACCTCCGGGACCGATAGGGCCCATCGGCCCTGTCGGCCTCACTGGTCCCATCGGCCCGCAGGGCCCGGCTGGGCCTGAAGGAAAGGCGGGACCGGAAGGCAAGTCGGGACCGGAAGGAAAGTCGGGACTGGCCGGAACGATCCTGCGGGTCCTGGTGCAGGAATGTGCCGCGCAGGCGCGATGCATGGCCCGCTGCGACGAGGATGAATATCCCGTCAACGGCACATGCAACCGCGGCGACCGCTTCGACATGGACGAGGCGGGTGTCTACTGCTTCTCCACCAGCGAGAGCCCGACCGGCATGAAGGCACGGGCAATCTGCGCGAAGAAATAACCGGAAGTGCCACTCCGCATTCTGCTGAACGGCAGGATGCGGTGACGGTTGCGAAACCCGCCGGGTCTCAGCTTTCGGTTGACGGCTTGCTTGTTTCCGCAGCGGGAGCAGCGGCCTCAGTTGCCTTCTCGGCGATCGCTTTCGGCTTGCGGACTGTCTTGCGCGATGATGATGTCCGTGGCGCCTTGCGAGGCGCCGGCTCCGCCTTTTCGACCGAAGCCTTCTTCTCCGCGCTTTCGCGATTGGCGGGGACATCCTCCTTGCGAAGCTGCGCCAGTCCCCTCTGCACGGCCTTCAGGAAGGCCTCTGCAGGCGATCCCGCCTCCTGGACAATGGTGAGCTTGGTCAGCGTGCGCTCCAGCTTCTCGCCACGCCGGATCGCTTTTGCAGTGAGAACGAGTTCATCGCCGACGACACGGGACTTCTTTGCCATAGGGCTCTCTCTTCGGTAAGGGCGCTCCCGGTTAGCAGCCTTGGCGCACCGAAAACAGTGAAGTTTCTATGACAGTTTGATGACACTCCGTCGGGGCGCAGGAATGCTGCCGTCAGGTCCGCGATCGCGCCGTCGCCTCGAGAGCAATCAATCCGCCGGCTATCCTGAACGTCCCCTTCGGCCCGCAAGGTGAATGTCGACGAACATCTCTTCGTACTGAGCAATGACGGATTGAAGCTCGAAAGCGCTGACGGCATCGGGTGAGACGTGCCTCCGCCCTGCCTGAACGAATTCGTCGATCGCTTCGGCAAGAGCCACCGCGGTGAAACCCTTGGCCAACCGGCATTGAGGAAGCTGCTCGAACAGGCTTTCAAGACCGGGAACAGGTGTTGCGACGACCGGCGTGCCACAGGCGAGCGCCTCTATCACGACGTTCGGGAAGCCCTCAAAACGCGAAGACAACAGGAACCCGTCGGCACGCGAGAAAAACCGGTAGACGTTCGATCTATGCCCGGCGAAATGCACCTGATGCTGCACCTGCATCCGGCAGGCATACTGCTCCAATTCCTCGCGGAGCTGACCTGCTCCCAGGATGGTGAGGTCGATATCCCGATGCTTCGCAAGTTTGATCGCCTCGATGGCGACATCGAAACCCTTTTGTGCCTCCAATCGCCCCGCCGCGACGAGATTGAATGTCGAGGGTGCTAATTCAACCTCATCGGAAGTTTCGATCGCGCACTTTCGCAGATGCGCAAGATCGATCGGATTGCGGATCACGATTCCGGATTTCTTTTTCCAGTTGAGATGGGTCGCATAATCATCCCGCATCTCCGGAGACTGGAACACGATTTGGTCGGCAGTCGACAAGGCAGCTTTGGTGAGACCGCGCCAGATGTGAGGGATGCGGCGCCCTGCCAACGACGCGCTCAGCAAGATCGTTGGACGGGCAACGAACTTCGTATGGCGTGGCCAGAAGCGTCGTGTCGCGGCCAAGGCTACGCTGAAGTAGTCCAATGTCGAGAAAACGATATCGGGATTATGATCGCGAATAAGCCGCGTGATGCTTGGCAAGGATGATCTGACACGCATCTGCTTCAGGTCGATCAGATTTATGTCGGGAGGAAGATCCTGGGAGAGCACATCGCCGTGGCGATTGAGAACGGCAAGTGAAATGTCGAATTTTTCTTTCGAGAGATTTCGGATGATCGTCAGCACGACACGTTCAGCGCCGCCGGCGACCAAGGTTGGCAGAAAGAACAAGATTCGTGTGCGCTCACCCATCACTTGGGCTTACCTGACATTTGAGCGAACCATATCGATTCACATATTGTCATCAGCGATCTCGAAGCACTCTAGAGTTCTATCGCAACGCTGATGTCCTCTGGGTTTGTGAGCCGTCATGCGAACGTGCCGCATCAGCCCGGGACCGTTCCAGCCTCATGCTCTCACGGCTACTCGACTGGTGTTGGGTCGAAGCGCACTACCCTTGAGTTGATGTTGGTAGGAGTTCTCGTCCAAATGCTGCCGCTTCCATGAATCGAGGACAAGAAGCCGCCAGAGATACTCGGAAAAGTCACGGCGACCGCGGTTATGCAGATCCAGCAGACGGCTTGCTCCAGCCGCGTCCCAAAGGTCGCACCCACGGGATGCGTCACCCATCAGACGGTCAGTGATCATGGACCTCCATTGAGGTTGCCGCATCCAGGCGCCGATCGGAACCCCAAATCCACTCTTCCTCGCGTGTGCCGTCTTGGCAGGCAGCCTGAGGCGAGCAAGTTGGCGGAGAGGCAGCTTTCCCTCTTCGCCATTCGCGAGAGCCGCGGGAGACAGCGTCGCAGCCCATTCGACCACCCGATAATCCAGGAGCGGCGACCTGACCTCGATGGAGCTCGCCATCGAAGCCCGATCGACTTTGACCAGGACATCGTCCGGCAGATACAATCGGTAATCCAAAGCTCTCTGACGTGAGAGCGAATCGAGCCTCGACCCGTTCTCCCAATTCACATGCACGGAGTCGAGCACATCGCCGGCCTGAGCGAGCAGATCCCGCGGCAGGATGGAGCGAAGCGCGGGGTCGCGTGTCATGCCCTGCCCATCGAAAACCGCAGCCATCTGGTCATGAGGAAGGGTCGCTTTGGCCAGGCGATAGCGCAAGCCGGAATGGAGCGGCATCACACGCGACAGCGCGTATCCAACCATTTTGGCGGCGCTCGGAACTTTACTGATCCAGCAATGCCGGGCTGCTTCGAGGTAGCGTCGATATCCACCGAAAGCCTCGTCTCCCCCGTCCCCCGACAGAAAGACCGTTGCGTGCTCGGACGCGGCGGAACACAGAAGCATGGTCGGCAGAGCCGAGGCATCGCCGAAGGGCTCGTCGAAGGTCCATGAAAGCCGGTCTATGTCGTCGATGCTTGCCGCGCGTTGCTGCAGAACCTTCAGCTTCAAGCCAAGATGCGCCGCCGTCTCCTTGGCGATCGACGTTTCGTCAAACGACTCTTCCGCAAATCCGACCGTCAGTGCGAGAGGTGGTGCGGCGGACTCGGCCGCGAACGATGCCACGAGGCCGCTATCGATTCCACCGGACAGAAATATGCCGACGGGCACATCGCTTCGAAGGCGAATTTTGACGGCATCGGCCAGAAGATCCTGAAACTCCGACAGCCGTTCCGTCGTGACCGGACCGGAACCGGAATCCGGAGAGATATCGACGGACCAGTAGCGGGTGGTATTGAGGGCCGGCCTGTCCAGGGAGCCTTCAGCATACGTGCCGGCCTCCAGCTTCCCATAACCTTCCAGGATGCATGAATTGGCTGGAATATAGCCTAGTGAGAGGAATTCCAGAACAGCCTTCCGGTTGATCGTTCGCGGGGCGTCGGGCCAAGCAAGAAGCCCTTTCAACTCGGAAGCGAAGCGCAATTTTCCTCTCTGATTGTACCAGTAGAGAGGCTTCACCCCGAGACGATCGCGCGCGAGAAGAAATGTCCTTTTCGTCAAGTCGACAAAGGCAAAGGCAAACATGCCGTTCAAGCGCTGCAATGCAGCGGGGCCATGGCGCACGAGAAGCTGCAGAAGCACTTCCGTGTCGGATCCGCTCCGAAACGTCACACCGTCCTGTTCAAGGCTGCGGCGAAGCTCCAGATAGTTGTAGATCTCGCCGTTGAAAACCAGCCAATGACGCCCGTCGGGCGTGGACATGGGCTGATGGCCTGCCGGGCTTAAATCGATGATCGCAAGCCGCCGAAAGCCGAGCATCCAGTTATTGCCGCTTTCAAGTCCGTAATCGTCCGGGCCTCGATGCTCCAGGACATTCAGCAGCCCGGCGTATGTATCGGAATTTGTCGAGGATTGGGGAGATCCAAACTCGCCGAATATGCCGCACATTCTGCCTGTCTCCTCACCCGGTATCGTTTTTTATTTGGCTGCAGTACGGAACCTGCGCTTCCTTGAATCTAACTTAGCAAGTGGCGACATGCGGAAGACCCGGAAGGAGTGAATCATCGCGTGCGTCTGGGATTGGAGGGTAGGTAGCTATTCAGATCGATCCAATTCAGACACACGAACCTCGGTCACGAGCGTTGTCGACAGGGACCGCTTGCGCTGCGGGCTCATGGCCTCCTCTTCATCGAATCTCACGCGAGGCGAATATGAGATCAAGTTGCGTCTGCTGATCTACTCCGACCCAGTTGTACCCGGTTAATCCGTTCGTTTGATTGATAAGCAATCACTCCCATAGGCAAAGATTACGCATGTCGGCACGCCGCAGCTAGATTCTATTTGGGTTACGAACGACGGCACAAGGCTACCAATTGAAGTACATCTTAAGGGCGCGCGCCGCGGTGGATCTTCTCTCCAGATCTCCAGAAATTGGACCATCGAACGTGCGAGGTGCCCGGCAAACGTGATCGCGACAAAGGCGATGGACTCACGGAGATGTCCCCGGAGCGGGCCGATCACTGCCGTGCTCTGACGGGTTGGCAGCGGCAGGATGGATCCATCCTGAGGCTATGGAGGCCGTCGGCGATGCCCCGCTTGTTCCCTGCTCTTCGTTCGAAGGCTCTGGAGCCGGCGGAGAGGAAACAGGAGTGCGCGAACCTCCGAAGCGGGCTCGAAAAGGATTCTTACTTCAAGGAGATAAATGGTGCCCAGGGGCGGAACACACTAAGCCTTATCCCCCAAAGACTTAGGCCGAAGTGGGACCCAAAGTCATTCGCTGGAATCATTAGGCTTTTTCCGCCTTGAGTCCCACCGATTTTGTTATCATCGGCATAGCGGCTTGGCGGGAGGCTGATTATGCTTTCCCGAGGACGAATGTAATAAGGACGGAGGGCACAAAAGCCCTCTCTCTACAAGAAAGGGAGGTGACGTGACCGAGGAGGAAGCCGCCTATTATGAGGCCAACCGGCAGGTCAGGGCTTACAAAGGGCACACCCGAAGCCCTGAATGGCGCCGGCTGCTCGACGCTGCTCAACAGGCCGAGTGGCGATGGCTCGCCAAGAAACGGCAAATGGAGTCTCCTCCTCCTGCTTCTCTTCCAGAGGAGTGATCAGGGCTGAAGTGGGGCAGCCGCCTGCGCAGATTGGATTTGCTCGTTCATCAGGCGCTCGACGATTGAAAAAAGGTGGGCGAGGTCCGGACTGCCAGTCGCAGAGAATGAATCATGAGCCTTCTGGAGCGCATCACAGTACTCATTTCGCTCACGTCTGATAAGTTCGGGCAGGATCGGAGCGCCATCAGGCCATCCGCCAAGCTTGAGGCAGAGCACGAAATAGCAGGCTGCTCGCGCAGTACGGCCATTGCCATTAATAAATGGATGAATGTTATTGAGCCGCCAGAGGACGTAGGTTGCGAGGAAAATCGGATCCGCAGACTCCCAGTTGCGGTTCACTTGGTTGATGAAGTCATCCATCGCCGCAGAAACGCGATAGTATGGCGGCGGAATATGAGGGCCAACCTGCACGTCGCAAGGCCTATACTCGCCTGCAGCGATATGCAGACAAGTAATCGCTTGGAAATTCAAGGCCTTAATAACGTGCTGAGAGAGAAAGGGCCGCCCCATATCTAATGAAGCGGCCACGATAGATCTCAAAAAATCGTACTGACGATTACCATTAGCGACTTCAAGGGCCTTGTATACAGGGTGAGCTTCGCTGTTGGTCAGCTCGTGGATAATCATTTTAGCCCTGCTTCTTGCCTTCCTGCTGCTCCAGCACGTCTTGGATCTGCTCACGGGTCATATCGCTCTCCTCGGGGAGCGAACCCATGATGAACGATATCCGCTGCCGCTCGACTTGAGCGCGCGACGGGTTTCTTGAGGTGGCCCTCTTCAGGCGTGCCAAGAGCGACTCATCGGTCCTAAGATCGGTCATAGCGCCTCCTTTATTACCTTCGATCAATGGCTTACCTCCCAGATTGCAAAGTCATATGCACGGGTGGAGCGTTGATTCCGGTTTAAAATGTATGGTTAATACGCCTTATAGGCTAGCCCAGTTCCTGCCAAGTCATGTTTTCTGCCTCGGCAATTCGGAGATAAGGCTCACGCAAGCCTCCCTTCACCCCTCCCCCATGACCTACTCCCGCGAAACCACCGCCCTCCCCGAGCTCACCGGCCAGCCAGAGGCAGCCTAAGCCCCTGGCGGCTTGCTCGACGGCCCATAAGGGTAAGGCGATGGACCGGCCTTCAGGTGGAAGTGCGTTCGGTCGCCCGTCAGCAGCTCGGCCAGGTCATCGATCCTGGCGATAATCTCTCCGGCGGCCCGATACTCCGCAGTGTTGAGCGGGATGCTGGCCCCGCATAGCTGCCGCCGCGTCTCGCCCAGCATCTTGAGCAAATCCGGCCCATGGAATTTCCGGTAGTTTTCGATCGACATCCCTCTGCGGCGACTCATGCATAGCCCCTCAACGTGAACAGAATGAGAACATATGCCGGGCAGGACGATCAAACCATGCAGTGCGCCCTGTGAACTGCGGGAATAGCGGTGAAAACAAAAAGGCCCTCCAAAGCCGAAGCTCGGGAGGGCCAAGTTTAGGGAGGAAACGCCCCTTCCGGGGCCTCCCCCGCCGAC
Source organism: Microvirga zambiensis WSM3693 (assembly GCF_016735695.1). Taxonomy (GTDB): domain Bacteria; phylum Pseudomonadota; class Alphaproteobacteria; order Rhizobiales; family Beijerinckiaceae; genus Microvirga; species Microvirga zambiensis. The sequence goes on from NZ_JAERQD010000001.1 coordinate 299,970, forward strand.
GCCAGCCGACGGGGAAGCTCTAGATAGGTGGGACCTTGAGGACGGGCAGCTCCTGCCAGACGGTCCAGAGACCGTGCCGAAGCGCGTAATTGGCCGATCCTCGAAGGGTCAGGTTCGGAACGTTATCCAACTCGAGGGGGATCTTCGCGCAGAACTCATTGGATCCAGGACCGAGGGTGGCTGTCTTGATATCCCGGATCAACTCTCCGTCCCTCTTTCGGGACACGACAGCCGGGTATTCAACCGCCGTCCCATCGACCACCAGCGACCAGGCGATGACTGTCGGCTGGGCATAGCGCTCCTTGTGCCAGGAGTAGCGCCAGCAGACCTTCGTCGGCTCACGCTCTATCACCTCAACCCGCTGCTCGGTCAGGACCGGGGCGAAGCGCGCCTCTAAGATCGGGCTGACGTAATAGAACAGCACCATGCCGAGGAGACCCATGACGAGCCACACCACGGCGCCGGCCAGGAGTTTGCGCTTGGTCATTTGCCACCTGACATTTTGAACCAGATGAGGGTGCAGACACCCATGACGAAGAGACCGACCATCGACAGGAAGCCCTGCTTGACCATGGCCTCCTTGATCTCGCGCCATGAGCGCAGAGCGTCGAGGTCCTTGCGAAGCCGTCCGATTTCGTCAGGTTCGACGCCGATCCGCTCGAGGAAGCGGTCAATGGCTTTGTCCACCGCCGCCTCCGCTGCGTTGATGGCCGCCGTCTCCGCGATCTGCTTCACCTCTTCCTTTGAAGGTGCCTTTGCCAGGGCTTGAGCAACGGCATGATCCGCCGCCAATCTAGCCAGGTTCTCAAGTTCTCTAATGGGAATGATGGCGGGCGGGCTCGTGCCGAGATCGGGGATGTCCGTCATTCAATCAGACCCCGGCAGGCTTCTCAGGCGAGCCCGCCGCGTTGCCAGCCGGTGCCTCTGCAAGAAGCGTAATCTTGCTGGCCGCCAGTTCAGCTAGCGCCGACGGGCTTGCACCCAAAGCGTTGAGGGCATCCGGAACAGACCTTTGAGCCCATTCGACAGCCTCTTTGATGATCACGCTTTTGGCGTCGATCGACACCTCTGACGCCTTCAGGCGCCCTTTGGCGAGGGCAGCTGCGACACCGGTCATCATGGCGCTGTGCAGGGCCTCGCGGTGCTTCGCCTCGATCTGGATCCCAGTCCATTGCTTCACGATGTTCGTGAGCCAAGTCAGGATGCCGACGACGGCCGCACTGGCGAGCATGAAGACGTACGGTGAGATTATGTCGTAGATACCCTCGGCACCGAGGCGGGTATCGAAGACCTGAGCCCAGGCAATGGAGGGAATAAAGACGAGCATCAGCACGCCGGGAAAACGAACTAGGTTCATGGGTATCTCCATTTCGGGAAGTAGCCGCGGGATATGCGCGCGACCGAGCGCAGGAGGCGTCAGGCCTCGTTCGTGGACAGCTTGCCGGAGCTCGTCAGATGCACGCGGCCAGTGGCTGGCGCGGCCGCAGTTGTAGGCCAGCGGTAGCCTTGCAGGCGGTCCTTGCCGACGCGCGTGACGTTGACCGTGTTCGATTGGTTGCCGCCGAGCACATGCACCGCTGTCGCGTCCTCACCGACATAGAGACCGACGTGTCCGCCGCCGGGACGCTTGAAGACCGCAATGGCGCCGACGGTCGGCACGGTGAGCGCTCGGCCGAATGTGAGCCAGTTCAGCGCGCCCAGTGGGTTCGACGGCAGAACCTCCCCCGGCAGCGTCTTGCCTATCACGTGGCCGATGAACAGTCCGCACCAGGGCGTGTCGTCATTCTTGTAGAAGGATGCGACCCAGCCGCCGAGCGCCTTGGCCCATCCGAGTATTGTCGGGTTTGACTTCGCGCCCGCGATCTCCTTGACGCCCTTCAGCCGTTCCGCCTCGATATGCCAGACTGGGAGAACCGGACCCGCCTTGCGCAGTCCGAGCGCCACGATGGTCGTCTCGTCGGGCTGACCGGTGACCTTCAGGCCCATTTTAGCCTGGAAGTCCTTGGCGGCAGCGGTGGAGAGCCGTCCCCAATCGCCGTCGACGCCGTTCTTGGTAGGGCCGCTGTTGCCCAAGGCGTAGCCGCGCGCCAAGAGAGCGCGCTGGATCTCAGCAACGTTCATGATGTCCTCGTGATATGGATGATGCAGAAAAGTCTCAGTTCAATGCCGAATAGATCCAGCTACGGAATCAGGCTTGATCAACCGCTTGTTGTCTGCGCCTCGTCGCCATTCTTTCAGCGGTTGCCTATCCAATGCTGTCCGTGTGCATTGCCCTTGCTGTCGCCACCCTCACTGCAGGCTTCGCGGTGACGTTCATTCTTTGCTTAGACAGAGCTGCGCCACAGGTTCGACAGATAAGCAAGGAGGTCTATTCCCGCCTCAGAGGGCGGCGTTGACAGTTCAGAGATCGAGGCCTAGTTCATGCCCCGCGACTTATGCTCATGAGCCGCACACGCCCTGGCCGGAGGTACTCACATACACCCCTCGGTCGGGGCGTTTCTATCTCGGAACTACTCCAGAATGCGATGACGCATATTCAGGGACCACAGGCCCCACCTTCTGGGACATTGAGAGACAGCCCGAAGAGATTATCCTGTTACTGGTGGATTGCTTGTATCCCCCCTGGAAAAGCAACCACCAGCGCCCTGGCCAAGATCAAAGCGAAACTCACTTGGCTAGGGCGCCCCAATCAAACACCTGTTGTTTACCTTGCTCGGTCAGGATGATTGCACCGGGCGGGTAGCTCAGTACTCACCCGAACAAATGCGGAGGCTCTACCCCTCCGCTGGGCGCCCTGGCTGAGGTTTTCGACAATGGCCTCAGCTGGGGCGTTTCTCTCCCAATGTCGATTGGGGGTCTCACCCCCTTCCCTCAGCCTATGGCTGGACGTGGGGATGGGAGGGGTTAGATCATCAGTGCCTTGGCGACGAGTTGAACGCCCCGCCATCGCGGTAGGCCCGAGCGACATTCAGGACATCATTTCAGCGACCACAGAAGTCTGGACGGGACACCCGTTGGAACCGCGTGTGCTGAATAGCACCAAGAAGTAATGCTTCTGCCCGCCGCGTCTTCCGGTTGGATTTGAACCAACGCCACACCTACCGAAGTAGGTAGCTCGACCACTGGCTTACGTAATGACGCGGCGGGCATTCTCAGTATAGCTGATATCATCCTCTCCGCAATCAAGGCCCGCCTTATGCGAGCCTATGGCTGGACGTGGGAATGGGAGGGGGTTAGTTGGCCTTCCGCACCGATGCGGATGCAAAGGTCACATCGCCCGAGACGGCCAGCGATGACGCGGGGGACATGAAGCGCACATACAAGAACAGGTACATGGCGCTCGGATTGGCTATCAGTTTGCGGCGCGGGGTCAGCATAACCCCCGCGTCGGCTGCTGTTGGGAACGGTACTGTTGCCACCCGCTCGAAATCGCGGACCCAGTAGTTCGTTCCGTTTTCAACGGTCCAAAGCTCTGTTGTCACAGACAAGGCGCCTACAAGATTGTTGAGGATTACCTCGACGCTCGCCTCCAACTCATCGCCAGCCTGAAAGCTTCCCGTCGTTAGGTTCGCCTGAAGATGCGGGCCGAGGTTTGATCCTGTAGCCGCGCCGCTGAGAGCAATCTTCTGTCCTGGACGCCCATCAGCCAACGTTACCTTGGATGCCGTAGCTACGCCACCACCCATCGAGGAGGTATTAAACGTCCAACTTGTGGCCACTGTCGTGCCACCGTTGAACATCCCGTTAGGGACAAGATTGCCCCTTGGGTTTTCGCCTGGATCGTACAGATCAGATTGGTTCGTGACGCTGTAGAACCAATCGGGGAAGACCTTATCCGCTATGTCTGCGGCGCGTCTGCCAATGGCGCGGGCTCCAATGTTGGCTGGATGAAGTCCGTCTGTCGTGTAGCCGGTACGGTCAGTCCATGTCGGCGCGGCCGGATCATCAAAGACCGTGCCGCAATCCACAACATAGAAGTTGCGGCGGATACGCCCCTGTGCCTTGATCCATGAGTTGATGGCATTTGCCTTCTTTAACTGTAGAGCGGAGAAGGCGTTAGCACCGGAACGGCCTAAGATCAGATAAGCAAAAACAACGGTTCCATTCTTATAGAGCGCATCATAAATCTCAGTCAGGTTATCAATAGTGTCTTGAACCTCAACACCGGAATTAACATCGTTAGTGGCAGCGGGGATATGACAGAGGCCCGGAGCTGCCGCTATAACGGCAGGGAGGCGTTGCACCATGTCGTAAGTTTTATCACCGGGCACACCGAAGTTGTTGCTGGCGGGGAAATGGAACCGCTGACGGGTGTAGAACCGGAACCAAGTTAGAAACCCGCGCGGTGAAAAGCTTACAGAATTAGTACCAATGATCGTGCTTTGGTCGGTGATACTGTCCCCGAGGGCAGCCATCGTCGGTAGGATTGGCTGACTGGCAGCCAGAATATTCCCCAGCGTGTCAGAGACTGGGGAGCCGGTGGGGGTGATGGGGACAGAGCCAAGGCCTTCCATCGCCTCAGCCACTTTCGTCTCAGCCGCACCGGCTGCCTCTGTGGCCGCCGTCTGCGCAGCCTGCACCGCCTGCTGACGGGTCGTGGCGTCGTCCACCACCGCAGCCGTCATGTTGTCGACAGCAGTCGTGAGAGCAGCGATATCCTGTTGAATCGTCATGGTCAGATCTGCCCGGTAATAAGCTGAATGATGCGGGTGGACTGGTTGGCATAGGCGGTCGCCATCTGGACGAGCGGCGCTGCGATCTCTTCGGTCTGGTCGAACTCGACCCAGTCGCCCCAGGTGCTGTCCTGCTGCCTGAAGCGGATGCGGGCTCCGTCGACCTCGTGCTCAGGCAGAGGCCCCTGAACGCCGCGCGTGAAAGCGGTGACCAGCTTTGTGCCGGTCGGCTGTGGAACGGCCATGCTCAGGCTCCGGGATAGAGGGTGATGGGAATTCGGCAGACCCACTCGGAGGGCTCAGAGCCGTCTGTGGAGCGGTAGAGGTCAGCCATGACGCTGATGGGCTGGGATGGGCTCCGCACGAAGCCTGGGCGGTCATCCACGGCTAGCGTGATCTCAAGGTTCGGCTCGGGCTGGTTCGATGCGGTCGGAGCGGGATCCACGATGACGATTGAGCCGTCGTCAGTGGTGGCCTCCCCCACCAGGGCACCGGCAGCATCCATGCAGGACAGCTTCAGCCGGGAGCCCGTCAGGATCACCGGCACCCCATAGGTCGTCCCGTCGGCGTCGGCCACGCGCACGGGCGCGCTCCACACCGCCTTGGTGTTGAAGTTGAGGGTCTTCATCGATGTCTCGGGCTAGGGGATTACAGGCCGCTAAAGCGGATCCGTCCGCAGGAACTGGGCATTGAAGCGCCAGTCCGCCTTGGAATTGAACGTCGGGGCCTTCATGGGGACTCCGGGCATGAAAAAGCCCGCTCGGAAGCGGGCGCAATCGACAGAATGCGAAGCGAGTTATTCTGGCCCCCGCCCTGCCATGACAGCCGCCTTGCGCTCCGAAGAGATCAACCCAGCGTTCACGAGAGCCTGGAGACCCGGCTCGGTCCGAGGATCATCGAGGTCGATGAACTGCGCACCGAGGGCCTTGTCGTACCAGAGCTTGATTGCCGGTATGGACATCGACGCCTCGACGAGTGTCAGTTGTTCTTGGTCCGTGAACAGGTCCATGAACTCGAGGAACGTGAACTGTCTCTGCACCACCGGTGCCGGACCAGGCGGAGGCGAGAACGTGCCATCCTCGTTGACCGTGTAATAGTTTTCCACGACCGTGTTCCCGTGGACGCGACGCCAGAGCGCCGCTTCCTCTTCGGTGCCCCATGTCGGTTCGTGATCTAACTCAATGACGTTCGTGACGAGGTCTCCGACAATGCGGACATATTTCATGATGCCTACCCTTAGTAACGAATGATGACAGCGCCCACGCCGCCCTTGCCGCCGGCATAAGCGTTTGAGCCGCTTTGGCACCAGCCGCCACCACCGCCCGATCCAAAGGACGGTCCTGGCGATCCAGCCGACCCAGAATTGGACGACCCGCCCCCGCCGAAGAAGCTCGACGCGCCGAGCCCGCCGAAGACCCAGGTCACGCCGGCCGAAAGGAGCCCGGCCTGTCCAGATCCGCCGGCGATGCCGAGGCTGTTAGACGCACCGCCGGTGCCGGCACCGCCGTTGCCCGGAGCGCAAGGGCCGCCGACGTTGCCGCCTCCGCCGCCCGCCGCAGTAATAGTGAATGACCCACCTAGTGAAATGACGCTGGACTGCCCGGCCGCGCCCTGCCCGCCAACTGTCGTTCCCGCGCCGCCCGCGCCGCCATCGCCGACCGTAATGGAAACGCTGTCGCCGGGATTGACGGACTGGCCGGACACGACATAGCCACCGGCGCCGCCGCCACCTCCTGAGAATCCGCCAGCGCCCTGGTTGCCGCCGCCTCCGCCTCCGCCGCCGCCGACCTGTTCCATATAAAGACGCCGGATTCCCGCCGGAACAACGAAGGTATAGGAGCCCGGCACGGTATAAGCTTGGATGGTCGTGAAGCTGTTTGTGATGTCAGCCGTTCCAGGGTTCAGGACTTCAAAGCTTGTCCCGTTGTAGAAGAGTTCCACAACAGACCCCGCAGGAAGGTCGCCTTTCTTGGCGTTCGCCAAGGCTCCGGCAACTCGGCGAGTGATTTGTTTGGCGCCGAGTCCGTTGACATTGATTGTAGGCGCGTCTGCCGTGTTGGTCGTCGCAACCAACCCGCGCAGCGGCACGCCGAGCAGGTCGGCATATGACGCCGGCGCCGGATCCAGCGTCATGGTTAAAGCGTTCGCGGTGCCGCCGATCGTACGCCAGTTCAGGGCCTGCGAACGAACCGACTTTAAAAGCTGCAAAAGGTCCGTTGCGCTCGGCGTAAGCCCACTTTTCTCGATGAGCGAGTGCAATTCGCGCAGATGATGCTCAATGGCCTCGGCGGGCACGCGGGACCCCTGCGTGCCGGTCCCGAGGTTCCGGTTGACATAAGGGTCATTGGCGGCCCCGCCGACGGGAGGCTGGTACTTCATTAGGCGACTCCGCTGTAGTCGAATATGAGGGTGGTATGAAGGGGCGCTACGCGCCGCAGAATGCATTCCAGGTCAGTTGCAACGACGAAGCCGCCGAGCGGCGTTTCGCCCACGATTCCCTCACCCGCGTAGAACCAGATGTCTCCGAGATTGATCAGGTGGACGATCCACTCGTGATGCATGTTCGCCGCGACTACGGTGTCATCTCCGCCGCACTCAGAGACGCCGCAGATGAAGTCGCTTGGCTCTGTGATGGTGATGTCGAAGCCAACCGATGCGGCAAGGCAGATGAAGTAGGCTGGACTTGCCCCGCCCTGCGCACCGTAGCGAGCCCGCACAGCGTTAATGCGGCCCGTGTCGCCGGAGGCCGGCGAAGTGCAAGGATCCGGCAGTCCGTATTCAGCCTCCCAATCGTCGAGCGAATAGGTGATGGCTGAGGGAAACGTCTGGATCGCCGCCTCGAACGCTGCCTTGTAGTAATCAGACAGCCAGCCGGCCAATGCTGTCCAGACTTTGCGCATCACCGGGGAAGCGCCAGAGCCGTCGCTGACCTCGTCCGTTCCCCAGATCGGACCGCGAGGCGCGACCGCGATCACTTGAGGCAGGAGATCGCTGGCAGCCGGCCCGCCTTCCCGGTCAGCCACAGAGGGTGGTTGCGCTGGGAGCAGTGCGCACGGCCAGCCGTCAGGAATCGCCATTGAGATCTCGTCAGGAAGGGTAAGTGACGACGCCGCGCACCGGCATCTGGCCGGCCGTCGAGTACGTCAGGTCGGATGCCGGAACCGTCAGCGTGTGCTTATTCTCGCCTGTCGCCCGGGAAATCGCCTCTGAGATCCAAGCCCGCCAGAGGATGAAGTTCGTTGAAGGCGTCGCTGGGGCGACCTTGTCCGCGAACATGGCGTCGAGCTCAGCCTCGACCGCTGCTCGTATGGCCGGAGTGTCAGGGGATAGGCCTGTGATGGTGATGTCTACTGGCTGGGGATCCGGCGCCACAACCGAGACACGTGCCGTTACCGGGCGCCGGATCGGATCTTCGACATAGGCCTGTACCGCGGCTACGTCAGATGGCGTCGGGATTCCATTGGTGCGATCAGATCGAAGGAAGCTGATCCAGACCTCACGGCTGTCGTTGATGAAACTGTCGACGAAGACACGAGTGATTGCGCCGGAGCTTTCCTTGGTCCACCTAATCCAGTCTGTTGCAGATCCGCCCTGAGGCGGGTTGCGCTTTCGATCTAGAATGCGCTGCCGGAGCGTTTCGATGGGCTCTACATCTGCGCCGCCGCCAAGTCCGCCCGCCGAGACGGTCGCTGTATCGCCGAGCCCCGTGACGACGCCGGTGTCTACCAGCGTCAAGGTCTGAGCTGCATCGGTATTGCCGAGCGTGCCGGCGTCGATGGCCTCGAACTCCAGACTGGTGCCTGCCCCTGCCCCGATCGCGCTCGTGCGGGTCCTAAATAGCGCCCCGTCGGCGCGCCTAAAGGTGATGCCGTACGGCACGACCGTCGAGACAGGGACATCGACCGTGACATAGCCCGTGGCGACCTTCGCCGGAATCCGAGTGATGCCGAGCTCGAAGCCGTGGCGCACCAGCCAGACCTCATCGGCGGTGGACGCGAACAACTGCCGATAAAGGAACTTCAGCCGGAGGTGCCACTCCTTGCCGAGAAGGGCGAGGATCTTGGCCAGGATGGGAAAGAGATTCGGCCACAGATCGATCGTGGCGCCTTCGGTCGCCTCTGAAATGATCAGCCGCGCCCGCTGCGACAGATCAGACAGCTTCGGAACAACAAACGTCATTGAATGAGCTTCCAGAGTGGATCGAAGCGGACATTGGCGGTGTTGCGGCCATCGCGACCGATAACGGCCACCTCGAGAAGAATGCGGCCCTCAGCCTTCTGCACCGTCGCCCTGACGTCGATGCGGGTAGCGAGGCCCTGACGGATGAGAGTCTGTAAAGCGCGCCGGGCTTCGTCCTCGACCGCCCTGCCCGTCTCATCGATCAGCTCATGCCGCCGGTAGAGCCAGAGCTTGGAGCCGAGTTCGGTCTCTCCGCGTGAGGTATCGATGTCGAATCCGTCGCCCGGCCAGCCGCGGGCATCGCCAGCATGCTCGTGGCGGAGCTCGTCCTGAGAGGCGCGGGCATCGGTCAGCAGGCAGAGCGCAATCGCCGTGGCGATCGGGTTCTGAGCCCTCAGGCCGGTGCGCTCGTCCAGAACGAAGTCGCCCGTCGTACCGTCGATGATCACGACATCGGGCGGCAGGACCGTGCGGTCCGCCGTCGACAGCGGTTTAATTGTGAGCATGGGCGCCCTTTCAGGAGCACTCGAAATTCGGCGAGCCGTCGGAGATCACGGCACCGCACCCGCAGACAGATCCAACACGGGCAGCAGGCTTGCCCTCGACCTCAAGATTCGGAGATCCGGTGAGGATCGGGGTCACCCCATGGCCTGGGATTGGGCAGGAATGGAGATCGTCCACGCGGGCGATCAGGATGCCGTCGGCTTCCGTCCGGGATGCCGACGAGATGATGACCCCACCATGACTGGAAGGATCGCCTAGTCTGGCCACTCTCGGCATCAGGCGTTGATCTTCACTTTGCCGCCTTCCATGACGATGGTGGCGCCGTCGCAGACCATCTCAACCTTCTGAGCGTGTACAAACCGCATGTTCTGTTGGACGAGAGAAATCATCGATCCGAACGCATCGTAGATGATGTGCTCGCCTGGGTTCTGCAGGCGCGGCCGGTGTTGTGGATGCTCAAGCCCAAAGGCAAGAACCAAGTCCCTACGCCCTCGCAGCGGAATGCCGATACCATGTGAACCCACAGGAGGGATCGCGGAGCGTCCGAACTGCTGGACACGATGGACCTTCGTATACTCATCCCCATTGACGCCGATCACGCTGACGGTCTGCTGACCGTCACTATCCTGGGTCTCAATCAACTGCATGCGGAATGGATCGAACATTACTCGAATGTCCCTGCCTTGGTGCCGTAAGCCTTGTCAGATTTCCCCTTCGGATCCTTGCCGCCGTGGCTGCGCGGGTCGACGAAGGTCAGTTCTGCGGTTGTTCCCCCGGTCACACTTTGCCGAAATGTGACGCTGGAAAGCGTCATGTCCTGATCGACCCGCTCCGACGGCAGTTTGATCGCCATCAACCGTCCGGGGTCCCAGAGGAGGCCAGATTCATCGCGCCAGGTGCTTGCGGTGATGGTGATTGAGGTACCCTCGCCCTGCCGACGCAGGCGCTCCCATTGGGCACGGTTCTTCAATTCCTTCTCGGTGCCGTCGCCTTCCAGGAAGATGATGAGCGGTCGATAGCGCCCGACTTCCGGGTCGTATTCCTTGACCTCCTGCCGGAGATCCTTGGGACTCGTGCCAAGGGCCCTCTGACCTTTGACGATGATATCGCTGTGCTTCCCCTCGGACGAGAACTTCACGCCATATCGCTTGATCGGAGAGTAGCCCTCGACCAGCGCGCCGGTATGACGCTTCGTCCCGGCTCGCGTAATGAGGACCGACCCGTCCGGCTGGCCCACCAACAGGAGGCCCTGCTTGTAGGCCTCCCGTGCCAGCGTCTGATGCAGGGGTTCCAGCGGATGCCTCTGCACCTTCGGAATGGGCTTCAGTTCGACGTCCGCCTTATAGCCGACATCGAATTCGTCAAATTCCCGCGCGACTTCCTCAAGGTTCTTGCCCTCGACGCGCCCCGTCTTGTGCTTCGCCGGCGGACAGTCGATGGCATCGGCCGCCTTTGAGCGTCCGGAAACCCGAACCTCATGTGTGGCGCCCTCGCCATGATCAGCCTCGTAGCTGTCGATGTAGCCACTGCATAGAAGGTCGCCGTTGGAATAGAGCTCGACTTTCGCGCCCAGTCGCAACGCCCAGGCGTCTTGATGCCAAGCTGGATTGGTCGCCTTCAGTCCGAAGGTAATCGCTGCCTGGTCGATGGACCTCGTGACGTTGACTTCCTCGAAACCGGACAGCCTCTGGCCTCCAACGACCAGTGTGACGATCTCGTCGATCATTCTGCCAAGGCTTCCAGTGACGTGGGCATGAAGAGCGGGGTGGTGCAGCTATTCCGCTCTACCAGCTCCTCAGCGCGCTCTGGGTCGCCATAGAGGCGCCAGGCGAGCACCGTGGCCGGGAAAGAGCGCATCGCCTCGACGAGCACGACTGGCTTCAGATCCAGGGCGCCACGGCCGAGATAGTCGATAGCCTGCCGCACAGCGTCGGACGCTGCCCGCCAGACATCCTCGCCGCCGTTCTCAGCGATGCGTTCAAGCGAGGCATCTGCAAGATTGGCGAGACGACCGGACGCCGCCTGCGCCGATGGCCTATCCATGTAGGAGCGCTCGGCCACCGCCACAGCGACCTCAGCCATGACCGCAGCCTCAACACAGGCAACCGCTGCACGAGCGAAGTCCGAGGCCAGGGTCACCGCCGGCGAAGACGTCGCCGGGATGGCATTGGTCAGGAGCGGTATGGCCGCCGCGCCTAGGCCTTCGACTTCAGCAGGGTCGGCCTCGCTGCCCATATCCCTGATGATGTCGCATAGGTCACCGACAGCATTGGCGATGGTAGAGACCAGCACGGCGCCAACGAGCCCCGCCCGGGTGCGGGCGATGCGCGTCGCGATATCAGCTGCCACATCGGCGTCGAGCGTCAGACCGGTGCGAAGGCTCTCCACTTGATCGCAGAGACCCTGCACCACGCCGGCGGCGATCGTTACGCGCTCCGTCATGGTCTGAAGCCTCCGAGATAGGTTCGGGCTGCCCCGGCGATGGTGCCGGCAGCCGTGGCTGCCAAACGATTACCAAGCGGCAGGCTTGGGAAGAGTGAGGCACCACCAGCCTCCACCGCCTCGAACTGGATCCCAAAGTAACCCAGCTTCGAACGCTCGTGATTGGTCCCGATGTCCCCTGAGATCATCACTGAGACCGGACCAGCCATCGGCAACACAAGCATGCCGGCGCCAGGGACAGTCAGTGCCGCGATGAGCGCTTGACCATGGATGTCAGCAAGGTCATTGGCTACATAGGCATTCACGCGGTAGCGCGTTGCCTTCCGCCCCATGTCCTCGGCCCAGACCTCCTCTGACCTGACATGCTCGTGAACAACGATGTTCCGGCCCGCCGAAACACCCTCGCTCTCGACATAGAATGGCACTCCCCGAAACGATGCCGATCGGAGAGTTTCGACCCAGTTGCGCATGCTTTAACGACCCGAAGGGTTGAATGAACGAGTGCTGTCCATGGGGGCGTTCGTTCCAACCCTCGCTTGGATCGGTCCGGTCGCCTTCACCGCCATCGAAGTCACCCGAGAGATGAAATCCGGTGTCGGCTCCGTTCGGACGGTAACCGATGCCTGAATGGTCCCGGTCAGTTCGGCCGTAATCTTCCCAGACAGATCTGCCGCCGTGAGTGCTGGAGCAACCAGCGGCGGAGCCTCGCGGGTCATATCACCCGCATAATACGGATAGTTGCCGGACGGCCCGGCCGCCTGCCGCAGCTGGCGACGGTTCCGGTTGAAGGCCGTATCGAAGTTCGGATCAGACCTGAATGTCAGCGGCTTGCTGGCATTCTCCTTGACCCAAGGATCATTCGGCCCGGTATTGAACAGCGGCCTGTCCCGTATCCAGTCCCCTGCCCCAGGTCCGAACATCGCCTCCATCCGGCCCTTCATCCAGGCCCGCTTCTTGGTGTCGTCTTCCTTGAGATTTAAGGCGTTTTCGTTGAGTTTTTGCTCAACAGCTTTCGCAGCATCGGGGCCAGTCTTGGTGACAAAATCGAACCATGCGCTGATCTTGTTCAGCGTGTCCAGAAACTCTCGCGCCTGAGTATGCGCCTGAGCAAAAGCTTGCCCCATTTTATCGCCAGCATCCTCACCGGAAGCCGCAGACGTAAGGGCCGTGAACTTCTTGCTCAGGTCTTCCAGTGCCGCGCCGAGACTGTCGTAGCCCAGGCCCTTGGCAAAGCCTTTGGCGCGGGCTTCGAAGTCCGAAGCCCAATCGTTGAAGACCGTCTCGCCACGGTTCATTCGTTCAATGAACTTGATCAGCCCTTCAGCGCCCTTGTTGATATAGGGCAACAAACCGTCACCGATCGAAATCCCGAGGATCTTGGCGTTGGTGCCTAATCGCCGAAGGGCAGCGTCAGTTGTCTGCGCCCGTTGACTGAAGGTCTTGGACACCGAATTGGCGTAGTTCTCTTCCTTGGCGACTAGCTCCAGCTGACGGCGGTACTCCTTTGCCGAGCCGGCAAGGCGGGCGATATCGTCGGAGTACTCGGCCCCAGCAAATTCGAGCAGCTTTCCAATCCGATCCTTCTCTGGGATTTTTTCGATCGCATCGAGGAACATGAGGATCGCGCCCTGCGCATCCTTCCTCATCAATTTGTCAAACTTCTTTACATCCAAGCCCAGTCCTCGGAAGGCCTTCTGCACTTTCGGGGATGACTTGCTGACTGTGCTGAGCTTGGTGAAGAGCGCATTGGCGCCTGTAGCCGCGACCTCCTCACTCATGCCAAGGGATAGAAGCGTCGATCCCAGGGCCGCCGTTTGCGTGCCGAGAAGGCCAAACATCTTCGCCTGGCCGCCGGTCCGCTGTAGGAACCCGAGAATATCAGACTCGCCCGAGACCGAAGCGTCGGCCAGCGCATTCACGGCATCTGCCAGCTTCCGAGCATCTCCCTGAGTCAACTGCAGGACGTTCCGCGTCTTGGCCATCGCCGAGGCTGCCGCCTCCTCCGTCATGTCGAAGGCGACCGCTACCTCTGCCGTGTCGCGAGCGAACTGCTTGAGATCTCCACGCTCGATACCCAACTGCCCGCCGCGAGCAAATGCAGCTGCAATCGCCTCGGGGCTTGCCCCGCTTTCGATCTCCCTCGAAAGGTCAAGGATCTCCTGCCGGAGGTTCTTGAAGTCCATCTCGTCCGTCGTGGTGACGTACTTCCGCACATCAGCCAGGGACGTTTCGAAATCCTTGGCCGCGTTGGCGCTGGCGATCAGGCCAGAGCCTAAGGCCGCAACGCCCGCGCCGCCTGCCACGACAGCCAGACCGCCGGCGAAGGCCGTGATGGCACGATCAGCGCGCACCAACTGGGCGGCCAGCATGCCCGGCCCGCGGCTCAGATCGCCTGTCCGGGAGAAGACACCTGAGGCGCGCTCGACCCCTTTCAGGGAGCGCTCAAGCAGCTTCGCCTTCGCGGTGGCCGAAGCGAACCCCGGCCCGGTCGCATCCCGAGCCGAGATGACCGCTTCTGCTTTGATGGTTCGGGTCATTTGCGCTTACTGTGCTCGATCTCGCGGACGCGCCATTTGATCAGACCGTCAAGGGTCATCGCCTCGATCTCACCAAAGGGCCGACCGAGCCGGAAGACGAAGTGATCAGCAATCAGATCGTAGGTTCGCCCGCTGTACGAAAAAAACTCTTGATCACGTCCCGGATCGCCATGGCATCCGCGAGCGAAGCCTTTTCCAGAAGCAGAGGATCGGTGTCGATCAGGGCTTCAGCATATTCCCTGATGACGTCCATCGCCTCCATCGGTACCGCCGACCCCTGGCCATAGACTAGGACAGTGGGATCACCGAGGCGCATGAAAAGACCATAGGTCGGCGGCCTGATGGTCACTTGGATGATGGGACCGCTATGCCCTGTCAGGGGCACATCAAGACGGACGGTCTTGCTTCCATCGGCATTTGAGGAGATTTTACCTGCCTTCGGCTCTGTCATGTGTCTTTCCAAGGGGTGGGAATGCGTAAGAAGGCTTTTACGGCCACGGCGGCTCTCGCTGGCGTGGCACTCATGGGATTCACTGTTGAGGAGGCTGGCCAAGCCCTCAACGGGGAATGGCAAGGGACGGTAAATCCGGTAGCAATGTCCTACAATTCGTCCAACAGTACCGCGACATACGTAGATGGTGGGACTAAAATTGCTGGCTCTTTGACGATCCAAAGCGTGGTGGCGAAAAGTATTACCTTCTCTATTGGATCAAAGAACTTCGTTGCCCACATCCTTGAGGATGGTTCACTTCAACTTGCAGAGGCCGGGCGTCGCGGAACTATTACAATGAAGCGAGTGAGGTAGACTGCACGATCCTAAAGATTGAATCGACTCCCCGGCATTTGCGCCTTTTATTAGCACTTTCAGATATGGGGGCATGTCATGGAGTGGCTTTTCGGCCTAGGCGTAATCGTTCTTATTGCAGCAGCGTGGAGAACTCGAACCAAGAATAAATCTTCTTTCACCGGAGAACAGACAGGATACTCGTCTAAGCCTCTGCCGCCGGTGCGGCATGAGTTGCTTGACAAGCATGCCATTAAGCCACCTCTAAACACACAAGGCCCGCAATCGTTAACAAACCGACCACCAAGGTCAGACACATACTCTATGGAGTATGGCGACGTAGATGGCGTGGTTACTCGACGCGAGTTCAAGCTCAAGAGAGCGGAGCAATATTCCGGCAATCTCTACGCGATCTGTCACTGTTTCTATCGGGGGTCAGAGCGCACTTTCCGAGTTGATAGAATATTATCTCTGTCTCATACAGACCTTGGGACCATCGCTGATCCTGTCTCACACTTCTCGGCTTTTATCGACCCGGCGACGCTCCCTGATCCAGATCACGAAGCAATCATGGCCCGGGTTAGACCTGGACTGCGAGCATTAACGTGGATCGCGCGGTCTGACCACGAACTGTCAGAGGACGAAGTTCAAATCATTCTGAGATTTGTTGACCAGCGCTCTAAGCTCGCCGGTCCATCGCGAGAGAGAACCTGGAACCGCGATCTGGCTCGAATTGAGATTGAGAATGAACGGTCAACCTTCGATTCCTCCGCTGGTGCCCTTGCGCGCATCTCGCGGACCAGCCGAGAGGCGGCGCTTGTTCGGGAATTCGCAACCGAGATTTCGAGACTTGGCGGAGATAGTTCGGCCAAGCGGGCGCAGAAACTCCTCAAAATCATATCCTAGTGGAGTGAAGGACGTGCTACGGAACCCTACTTCATCCACAGCAGGACGAGAGCTGCTATCCCGCCGACGAGAAGGCTTCCCCAAGCCACTCGCATGGCGATGATCAGCTTCTTATTGCCCAACTCCATGCAGGTGTTGTTGCTGTCGATCATGCCAGCATAGTGATGGCATTGCTCTGCCAGTGATGCCTCAAGGCTAGTCCCATTCTCGACGTCGGCAACCCACTGAGCAGGGGAATTGCCGACGAACTCGAAACCAATGGGTTTAGCGACGTGCATAGCGATCGCCATAGCCAGCAGAAAGGCGGCCGCTATGCCGAAGCAGACTGAGCCCAGGAGCCAGTCCTTGTGATTGAGAACGAGTGTTCCGCCGGCGCCGCCAAGGACCACCGTTGCGGCAGCCAGCAGTCCAGTGAAGGTCATGGCCCGCTGGTTGGCTGCCAGAGCCGACGTTAACTGCGCCGAGAGATACGACTCCGCGTTGCGGCAGATCTCTTTTAGCGTGTCCTTGTCGGCTTTCGACAGACTCTCATGGATCGACATATGCATACCTCTGTACAGGCGCTTCCAGGAAAGCCGCCAACCGGATCAAAGGGCCCGAGCGGTAGTACTACGCGGAAGGGAGGGACGGCTTCGACTCCCCGTCCGGCTCCTAAGCCAACAACCCCGAAGCCATCTGGCGGCGGGAAGAAAAAGTAACTAGGCAGAGACGGGATGACGATAGAGATCATCCCGTCTTTAATGCCGGCCATTCCTGGCCTCACCTAGCCTAGTCTTGCTCGACCATGCCTCGCCTGCCTCGCCCCATCGTTCCGCAACTCAGCTCGCCGTGCCGTCCCATACCGTGCCATGACTGCCCAGCCCCGCCGCGCCTGTCCATGCCTTGTCTCGCCTGACCTAGCCTGCCCTGCCGTGCCCGTCCGAGCCCTGCGCCGCCTCACCACACCATACCTTGACTGCCCTGCCGTGATCCTCGCCAGCCGATTAGGGCAATCGGCTCCGCGCTACTCTACTCTGCCGCCAGTTGCTGAGGTTTGGTTGCTTCAAGCTGCCTGATGGCTTCTTCTAAAGTTTCCGGCGATCCTCCTGCGTGGAGAAGCGCTGACTTATATCTGTTCTGCCAAGCCCGAAGTGCAATGGCGGCCTGCTGACAATGCTCGATCATGTGCGCTGGGTCGTCGGGATTGACGAGAACATAACCCCCGCCGTCCTTTCGGCCCTCCATCGGACTGAGCACGAGAGGCATTGCCGCCTGTCGAACCCGAACCGGCTCACTTCGTCCTACTTCCTCGACTGTGAAGCTGACCCGCAGGTCGCGAGCAAAGCTGCGTGCCTGCTCAATTTGATAGTTTAGCGCTGCCTTGTTCTGATCCCACTCGAACCATTCGAAGGCTGGATGCTCGGGACCTGTCTCTCGTACATGTTCAAGAAAGAGAGTTGGGTTGAACACTCCGTTGTGACGAAGCGCGAACTCCTTGACGATCTGCTGCCGAAGTTCCTTGGTGAACCTAGTCATGCTTCCATTCCTTGTCGGATGAGCCTGCCAAGCCTAGCCGCAACGCGACCTGCCCGGCCTTTCCACGCCTCGCCTGCCGTGCCAAGTTAACTGCTTAGGCTGCGCGTCTCTTCACTTCAGAATGAAAGAACTCCATCAGATCTTCGGTATCTTTGTCAGCATAGTCCGGCTCGTTCAGCGCCAATTCCTGCACGGCTCGACCATGGTTTGTAACCAGAGCATCCCATTCAGCGTCTTCCTCGCCCTCACCGATCACTCGGAAGCTTCCGAAAGCGCCCTTGCCTTTCTCTTGCCGGAAATCACCGACACCGATCAGGACGCCTGCATTGCAGAGAAGCGCTACGACCGACGATACCGACAACTGCGGCGTGATGAACTGGACTTCGATTTCGGCACCCCACTTGGGCAGGAATGCACGAGTACGGACGTCCGGCGTCTTGTTGATGTCAGCACTTCGAACGACATCCATCCGAAGCTGAGGCGTACCGTATAGCGGGACGAAATCGCCCGGCATGAACAGGAGCCGCTGCGCTGAGGACTTGGTTAGTCCGGGAGTTTCGAGGGCTGCCGTTGCCATTGCCGCCTTCACGGCCGTGACGCGCAGGCCAAGAGCAGTTGGGCCGCTCGGAAGGATCTCTGCGCTGTCGCGATACTCCTGAAGCGGATTGTGCTTAATCTGAACGCGGTCGGCCTTACCTTTCTTCGATCCACCAACCAAAAGCTGCTGCTTCGCTTTGTTGGCCATACGGTTTTGGAAGAGCGGCGTCACGCCGATGATCCGGAGCTTCACCGATGCGCGGCGGAGCGGCTGGATTGTAACTTCGGCAGTTTCGGTGGGCTTCTTAGCCATATCATGTCTCCATCGGCGCCCGGCCTGCCAAGCCCTGAGCGCATCGGGGGTCGTTCTCACGACGCCGGGGCCGATGAAGCTCCGTGTCGCGCTCATCCCTCATGGCAGCGAGGGAATTCTCAAATGTCTTGTGATCGAGTTAGGCGGCCAGACCGTACATCTCGCGGACCCGCGCAAAGACGGCTTCCCTAAGCTTAGGGTTAGATCTCAATGTCTCATTGAGCTTGGTCACGGCATCATGGTCGTACGGGCTGTCGACCCAAACACTAATCGACTGATGCATTTGGCCGTTGGGCTGCGGGATGAACCTCACCCCGAAGCGCTCATACTGATCCAACGTTCCTTCGACCGCCCAGTCCCACATCTCAGGCGTCCACCAATCGCAAGGATCAGCGGCTGCAACAGAGGCTCCTGCAACGCTTGTGGCAACAATCGCAGCAGCCGCCCCTACAAAAAACGCCCGACGTGTCGTAGATATAACTTCAGCCATCGCCGATCACTCCATTGATCGTCGTTTCGGTAAGGCCTCCGTCGGTGCTGCTACACCTTCGGGGGCCGACTGATTTAAGGGGTCAGTTCAGGCCGAGCTGATCGGCAAAGAACTGGATGCCTTTGGGCGTGACGAAGGTCCGGTATCGGGCCTTGTCCTCCACCATCTCCATCTTCACGGTGAAGAGGCCGCGCTCGACATAGGTCCGGTAAGGGACCAGGGCTCCGCCTTGATAGAAGAGGTACTTCCGCTTGAGGCTGTCGATGAACTTGTTCGGCGGCTGCTTGAGGACGCGGCCGGCGTTCTGAAGACCGTAGACACCATCTGCATTCGCGAACTGGTCGTAAAACTCGACTTTCGGCTTGGCTTCGGCAACTTGTCCCTCAAGGGCAATCACCTTCTCGACGTTGATTAGAAGCGCCTTGCGAAGGTACTCCGGGTCGTTGAGAGCCGCCGCCATTGGATTGGCTTTGGCGCGGCGCTCGCACTCAAGAAAGTACTGCCGGATCTGGCGACCCTTCTCATTGCGTTCGACCATCCCGAGTTCCTTGCCCATGTCTAGGCTAAGAAAATACTCGGTTTTGACCCCACGATTTCCCGCTCCCCCGTTTTGGGGAGCGGCCTCAATCACAACGAAATCAACGTCTTGCTCGAAGCCGTAGGACGCAATGCGATCCTTGATCCAAGTGGTGTAATCCCGACCAACTTCCAGGAAGCGGTGCAAATCGCGGGCGTTAACGGTCTGGATGATATTGCCGCCAATCGCCCCTTCACGGACGATGGGGAATTGATTATCTGTATCATCAGTCATCGTTGGTTCTCACATAACCAGGGTTGACGGTCAGCCTGCGCTAACAGGCTGGGTTTCGGCGGCGGGGTATGCTTGTCGAGGGCCTTCCCCCGCCGCCACTCGATCCATCCTCTCGCGGATAGACCGGATCACTTCCGAGTTCTGAGAACTGCCGTTCCGGTCAGCCTGATCTTTAAGCCAGTGCCTAAAACCATCCGGCAATCGGACAACTAATTTGTCCAGATCTCTGCTTGGCGCCGTTGCATTCATCTCCTTCTCCATGCTGGCCAGTGGCCTACGTTGCTTACTATGGGCCACTGGCCATCATTGTCAACCGATTGTTGGCCAGTGGCCAAGATTTTCTTGCTGGCCATTAGCCAATATGCTCGCGCAATGAGTGAAGATTTCCCCAGCCGTTCCCTCGATAAGATCGTCGTCCGTCTCCCCGAAGGCATGCGTGAGCGCCTAAAGGAAGCTGCCGAGCAGAATAAGCGAAGCGTGAATGCTGAGGTCGTTGCTCGCCTTGAGGAGTCCTTGAATTTCAAGTCCTTCGATGAGCTTGCCGGTATGGCTCATGAAGACCTCGTCCTGCATATGCTCACCCGTCTGGAAGAGATCGACCAGATGCAGAAGAACGCCCACAAGGCTCTGCGAGAGGCGATCACGAAACTACCAGTTAAGAGCAGATCCTCCGCCTCAAGCCGCCTCCAGGACGTCGAGGTCACCCCTTCCAAGAGCCGGCTCCATGATGCGAATGTCGACGAACCCTCTTCCGAGAAAGTTCCGGACACCCTCAACGTGAAGCGCCAAGTGCAGATAGATGTCCCGGGATACGAAAAGGACCAGGAAGAAGCCCGGTCCTCCGCTCGCAAGCTGGGTGGGGGCGTCGGCGCCAAAAGACCTGCCAAAGAGAAGAAATGAGCCTGGAACCTCAAACCAGCGGGAACGTCCATTACATGTCCTCACCGATCCGGAACCGAGACGATCACCCCCAATCTGGCGAGCCCTCCTTGTCAGGAGGCGGTGGCGGGAGCACATTTGACCCTATGGAAGCACGCGTCACAGCCCTGGAAGAGAACTTCAAGAAGATCGATGGCAAGCTGGACAAGCTCATCGAGACCGTAGGCGATTTCCGCCGCAACACCGAAGTTCACCTTGCCTCCATCGAAGCCGAACTGAAAATTCGGGCGTCTGCCACCGATCTGGCCGAGGTAAAGGGGCGTGTATCCAACCTCCCGACAACGCTCCAACTCTTGGCATTTGTGGTTGCGGTCATGGCAGCCGCTGGGCTGCTCAGGTATTTCGCCCCCTAAACCACCTGGTAACTGTCGGTGGCGATGCTAATACCGGACACTTCGCCGGTTGCCGTGTTGATCGCGGCACCATCACCGACGAAGCTGGCGCGAGTGAAAAGGTGGGTCTTGGCTGCCCCGGATTTGTCCGTCTCGATGAACGTGACGTTGACCTCCTGCAACAACATCGCCTCATCCCACTTCAAACCGATCCCGCGATCGAATGAGAGTTCGAGCGTCGCCAGCCGGGGCTGAACGGTCCGGTAGCCCGTACCGTCCGAATTGGCCTCAGCCGTGATCCCGACCCGGCTCGGATTGATCGTTGCCTCGCCGCGCCCAGAGTAGATGCGACCGTTAATTTCCAAGCTGGCTCGTCCGCCTTTTGTATCCACGGCTCAATTCCTTTTACGAGAGGGGGCCGCTCACTGAAGAGCGGCGATCTGGTCATTGAGTTCCGGGAAAATGGTCACGTTCGCCGCGAAGACCCGGAGTTGGTTGGCCACGTCGAAGGGGATGTAGGCATTGACCCGGTTCGGATCGGCCGAGCGCTCGACGATTACGTATTCTGCGAAGAGTTCCGGCTTCTCGGCCAGGCCGCCGTCGAACATCTCCCGATAGGCGTGGATGAGCGTGGCCCGAATCTGCGCCGGCGTCGTGACACCCTGCACAGAGCGCGGGTTCTCGTCCTTCAGCACCGACCGGGGATAGGTCGCCAGGATGCGCTGCTTGAAGTAGCGGGCAGCGTAGGCGGCGATGTAGACCGGTTCCACATCCAGGAAGGTAGTGTCGGCTTGGCCCCAGGCATTGGTCTGGTAGGTGGTGACCACGCGATCCAAGGCCGCCTGGCCGTCGGCGCGGAAGACGACAGCCGAGATGCCGTTCCGGTAGAGGCTGTCCCGGTCCGCCATCTTCCATTGATCGGAGACGCTTTTCGGGCCGCGCAGCCCCTGAAGTACGAGCGTCTGAAGCGGGCGCGCAATCTCGACGGCTTCTGTAACGGAGCGCCCGAGGTTCTTCGAGAACCCGACCACCGCCGTCAGAGCAGCCACCCAAGCCCAGGGAGCCTGAGGATAGTTATTCAGTCCCAGGATCGAGACATGCGGGTCGTTGCGGCCCGAGCCCAGAGAGGTCTGAGCCGAGAGATTGCCGCTGTTGGTCGTGAAAAAATGACCGTACAACCCGACTGTCGGCGACCAGCGGCCGGAGCCGCTGTCGGACAGGAACTGCCGCACGGCGTTGAGCTGCGCGGTCGAAGAGTACGGCCCACCGATGTGATCGAAGGGCTGGTCGCCGAGGGCGGCCAGAGCCGTCGCCAGATCTACGTCGCCGGTGCCACCGGTGAGAGTGGCAGAAGCGATCGTGACCGTCAGACCGGCCGGATCAACCTCATTGCCGTCGAGACCAGCCTCGACGCGAATGGAGTTGCCCTCCGTGCCGACATGGCGCGCGGTCAGGGTGATCGTGCCGGTGGCGACGCTGGTCGTGACAGGTGCCAGCTGGGCGCGGTTGTACTTCGTGTAGCCCTTGTCGATGGCTGCCTTCAGAGCCGCGGCGACGGTCGCTGCGGTGTCGCCGACGGCAACACCGACCGAGTAGCGCTCACCGGCGATGTAGCGGACCAGGGTGCCGGCCGCCGTCGCCGTGCCGGTGATGGCGATCGTGTCTGTGGCCGCGGTGCCTGACGGGTCGGTGACCGGAAGCGCCCAGATCTCACCGTTCGGATTGTGCCAGCGGGCGATGATCGCCATCTCGGCCAGCATCGAACCCGGACCAAAGAGCGAGTTCGGGTCGCCGGCGCCGAGGTTGATCGGGATGCCGAGCTGCGCCGAGCCGCCGGCGAGCTTGCGGCCGAGGAGTAGCGTGCGGGAGGTGCCAGAATACGGCGGGATGCCGGCATTGATCTCGAAGTAGGCGCCCGGGACGCGGATATCGCCGGGCATGTTGTTGTAAGCGACAGCCATCGCGGTCTTTCCTTGAAGAAACGGCCGCGCAAGTCGGCCCGGTGGAGATTAGGATTCGGGGGTGTCGGAGTATGGCTCCGGATCGGACGTCGGCTGAGCATCGACGGAGGGCCGGTCGTCGGCCTTCTCGGGCTCGGCCCGCTGTGCGGGCGCCGCGGTGCGCTTGGCCTTCGGCTTCGCCTGGACCGGCTCGGTCTCGACCTCCTTCACGGTGATGTCGCTGCGCTCGAGCAGGCCTGCCCAATAGGGCGACCAGTCAACCTCGATGCCTTCCCAAGGCAGGTCTCTGCCGCGATCGGGGTCCGGGATGGACGCGCCCTTGCGGGCAGGCTTGATGAACTTCCGCTCGGTGTCGGACATGGCTCACTCCTGGGTGATGGTGGCATCGACGCCGACGAACGGCGCATGAGGTTCGCCCTCGGTAGGCTGCGGCAGAGGCGCGGAGGGATCGGGGCGCATGGTGATGTCGGCGCCCTCGAAAAACTCGACACCGACCGGCGGCAGGGCATCGGAAATCATCTGGCAGACCACGGCGCCCGATGTGCCTGCCGGTAGAAGCTGGCAGACGGTGCGCAGCGGATCCGGCAGGTTGGCAAATGGGCCGGTGGGAACGACAGTGGCGTCCAACTGGTCCTCGCCCTTCATATCGAAGGTCAGGGTGATAACTCGGATCGCAAGGCGCAGGCCATTCTCATTGTCAGGAAACCGCGAGGACTTGTACTTGGTCACTCGGCGAGACACCTTGCGGGTCAGCGCCGGCCCCTCGCCTACCGTGATGACCTCGACCGCACGATGCTCGATAAGATCCAGTGCGGCCTCAAGTTCGCGATCCGTGACCGGATTCTCGATTGAGATGGTTTCACCCTCACCCTTTCCGAGAGCGACCATCGCAATCTCAAGGACGAGATCGACGGTCTGGTCGAAGGGAATGCCACCGTTCTGGGGGTCAAACGCCTCTCCGTTGTCATCCTCGCTCGTGACGGTAATCGTTGGCCGGAATTCCTTTGATGTCGGCGGATCCATGATGCTGTCAAACACTCGGCCGGGGCAGAGCGCAGCAATGACCGGATCGGCCAGCAGGTCGCGCGAGACAGCCAGCCTCAATGCCGTTCGAGCAAGGCTCATCAGATCCTCAAGTTTATCTTGGACGTGTTGAGGTCGTCAGGAACGACGCTGGTGACGGTGAACGTCTCGTTGGTGGCGACGCGCTTCGCCTGGTCACCGGAAGCGATCCAATCAGGCAGAGCTACGGTTGCAACCTTGATGTAGGCAGGCTGGGCCACGTACTGACCGGTCCATTCGCCAGAACGCCCCCTGCCCTGCGCCCGGGCCATTGCGCCCTCGGCCGTGAAGGAGCCGATAAACGGGAATGGCGGGCGGGAGCCATCGCCGGTCTGCCGGGCGTCGGGATCGGTCTGGGAACGGGTGCGGGCGAGGAGGATGAACTCCTCGCCGAACACCTCGTCAAAGGTGGGCTGTGCCGCAGCCCATGCCTCGCGGAACAGGCTGGACATGGGCTTACTCTGCCGGCGACTTGAGCGCTGAGAGGATTTCGTCCTTGGACTGAGCGGGCTTCACGTCGACACCGCGCGTCTTGGCCTCTTCGAGCAGCTGCTCCTTCGTCATGCTGTCGAGGGGATCAGCCTCCGAGGATCCCGTGGGCTGAACGGAGCGGCGCGCGCGGCCCGACGCTGAAGCACCGGCCACAGCCTGCGCCTCGGCGACCTCGCCCTTGGATGCCTTCCGGACGGCGCCTTCAGCCTCGAGTTCGTCGAACTCGTCCTGATCGAGGTCGAATACAGCGCCAGGCTGGTGCTGGTTGATTCTTGGCGCCTTGAGGACACGACCATCCTCGCTCACCTTTGCCGCTTCAGCGACCACGTACACGCCGTGAAGCGCGAATGCTTTCACCATGAGATTTCTCCAATGAGTTGGGCACGGCGCGAAGCCCGCGCCGGCCTCAATTACGCGAGGACGCGGGCCCGGAAGGTCCGGTTCGGATTGACCGGGATCATCAGCGGAGCCGACTGGCTCATGATGAAGCGGGCTGGCGGATCGTTCTCGTCCCACATCTTCGGGAAGATGTCGGTCGGCTGCAGGTTGTTGTGGTCGAGGATGGCGCCGAAGGCACGCACCCCTTCCACACCAGGAGCCGACAGCACGATATCGCGCGGGTCCATGATGTTGGCGGTCGAGCCATCATCATTCTGGAACGTGCCCGAGTAGACGTAGCACTCGATGCCGGCGCCGAGAGTGCCGACATAGGTGGCAGGCTGATCGACGTCGCGGCGGAGAATCCCGCGGTTCAGGTTGATGTCGGACGGGCTGCGATAGCGGGTGTCCATCGCGTCCTTCAGACCGGTGTCTGCCTGGGCTACGGCCCACGCGCTGGCACCGAAGGTGATGCGGTTCGGGAAGCCGCCGAACGCAGCTCCTGCCATCGTGTTGGCCCATCCCTGGATCGTGCCGAGGATAGACACACCGGAATCGCCCCAGCGAGCGCCGGCGCCGAGGGTGACCGTATGGCCGGCATCGCGGCCGAACGACACCGTCACAGACGGATAGTTAGAGCCGCCGTCGCGGATGTAGTTCACCGTCACCGCGCCATCGAGGATCGCCTTGGCGGCCATGAAATCCCAGAGGCGGGTGATGGCGTTGCGCTGGAACTGCGCAATCCGGATCACCTCGGCGTCGAAGCGAGCCTGAGGGGTCACCTGGGGCATGCCAAGGATCTCGCCGGGCTGGCGCTTCAGCATCTCGGTCGGGCGGACGGCATCCTTCGGCTTGGTGTAGGCCGGCTTGAAGGACTGCAGGGTCTCGCCCTGCCGGCGGTAGATCGGCTTGCCCTGCTCATTGGGGAGCATGAACGGAGCGATCTTACGGCTCGAGGGGATCTTCTCGAAGTAGATCTCCTCGGCCGTCGAGAGGAACGTATCCGGGAAGAACTGGTCGAGCCAGTAGGAGGTCGGCGCGTCCAGGCGATCATCATACATGATCCTGTAGAGTTGCCGAGAAGTGTAGAAATCGAGGGCCATGTATGTGACGCCTTTCCTGAGTTCGAGCTACCGGATTGCCGTTTCTACGGAACGGTCATCGTCCGGGGCGCGCGGATGACAATGCTGGTGGGGGACGGAGCGCCGTTGAACGCCGTCTTCTTCTTGTCGACGGTGTCATAGGAGGCCGGCCAGTTGATGACGTCGGGGTTGAAGACCCCCTGACGGTAGATCGGCACGCGGGTCGTGGTCTCGCCGGCGCCGGTGGTCACCGCCACGACGGTGATGCCGACAGCCTGCGTGGTGCCCTGCACGGCCGGGACAAGAGCCCCAGACGAGAAGCCAACCGGTGTGCGAGCCGGGATGGTCTGGCTGGCAGCCACGAGCTCGTCCGTCGTCACCACAGAGGGCTCATCGCCGGTGATGAACGGATCGAAGTTCGTGATGCTCTCGGTCGAGCTGGCGGCGATACCGGCGGTATCGGCGCTGGACGGGATGTCGATAGCCATGGGATGAGGTCTCCTCTATCCGGATGCGTTACGGGATGATCAGGCGACCTTGCGCGGGGCGTAGCCGGCGCTGGCGAAGATGCCCTCGACGTCGTCGGGATCACGCTGTCCGCTCTCGCCGCCGGCGCCAATGACCGGGTTCGGGGTCTGACCCATCGCCTGCTCCAGGCGGTTCGGCTCCTTGCCCTTGGCGTCGGTCTTCGGAGCTTTTGCCATCGCGGCGATTGCCTTCTCAGGCGCATCGTCAGTATCGAAGGCGTAGTGGCTCGCGAGATCTTCGCGGCCCTTCGCTTCGTCAGAGCCGAGGATTGCCTTGACGCGGGTCCGCTCTGCGGTTGCGCCTTCCTTCACGCCAGCCTCGCGACCGGCCTTTTCGCCCTCCGTGCGGCCCTCGGCGCGCGCGGTATCCAAAGCGGCTTTGTCGGCCGCTGCCTTGTCCTGAGTAGACATTTCGTCATCCTCTGTTTCAGGGAACAATTCAGCCGCAAACGCAGCCGTGGAATCCTCAAGCGAGCCGATTTCGTCGGCCAAGCCGTTGGACAGTGCTTGTGTGGCCGTGAACGTCAGGGCTTCCGTCTTCCGGATCGCCTGCTCGTCCATGCCCCTGTTCCGTGCCACGGTGGACACGAAAACTCCGTACAGCTCGTCGATGCGAGCCTGAATCCGGTCCTTCACATCGTCCGGCAGGGCCTCATAGGCATTGCCGTCCACCTTGTGCTTGCCGGCGTGAATGAAAGTGATCTTGATGCCCGAGGCATCCATCGCCTTGCTGATGTCGATATGGAACGTCACCACGCCGATTGAGCCGACGCCGCCAGTGCGGGACACCACGATCTTGTCGGCAACCGACGCGATCGAGTAGGCGGCGGAATAGGCGCTCTCAGCAGCGAAGGCCCGGATGGGCTTGTCACCGCGGGCGGCGAACATCTTGTCGACCAGGTCGAAGTTGCCGGCAACGTGTCCGCCCGGGCTGTCGATGATCAGCGCAATCCCCTTGACGTTGCCGTCGGCGAGCCCGCGTTCGAATGCCTTCCAGATGTAGTTGTAGCCGGTGGCCCAGGAGCCAAGCTGATAGCCGAAGTCGTGAAGCAGCACGCCCTTGATCGGGATCAGCAGGACGCCGTCCTTGACGATGTAGGGCCGGTAAACCGAACGCCAGTCGCTGGCGTCAAACCAGAAGTCGTCGGCCATGACGGCCGGCGCCTCAGCTTTTTCGATGCTCTCTAAAATGGAAGAGGCCCGCGACAAGCAGGCCTCGAACATCCCCTTCATCTCGACCGCGATCAGCGATGGCTGCAAGTCGAAGCTCGCCAGCAGTGAGTTATGCATTCGGGATCACCTCTGGCTGCTCTTCATTGGCGAGGAACGCATCGTCCGCGGCCCGCCGGGCGGCATCGTCTTTCTGAGCCGGGGGCCATGGCAGACCAGCGGTCTCGTAGGTCTCTTTCTCGTAGGCAAGTTCGCGGGCTTTCTGATCGATCTGCTCGCGCCAGTCGCGCCCCTGCTCGCCAGCCTCGTCGGCAAGCGTCGAGACCCCATTGCTAAGGCGCTCAGTGGCGGCTTTGGCTTCCTTCAGCGGGTCGACCCAGCCACGGCCGGCGAATATCCACTTGCATCGGGTCCATGCGATCTGATTGGCGTAGTAGTCATCTGGCGTGCAGTCCGGAATCATGCCCCGGTTCACCGCCTCTTCGAACCACAGGTCGTAGATTACCGCGCACCAGTGATCGATCAGGAACTGCCGGACCGACGCGAAGTAGCGCCAGGCCTCGAGGAGCGCGGCCCGGGCCGAGGAATAGTTCGTCTTCGAGAAGTCTCGGAAGACGAGCTCGTAGGGCATGTTCAGGCCAGTGCCGATGCTCCGCAGCATCACTGTTGCGAAGCTGTCTAGTTCTGTCAGTTGCTGGTTCGGAGCAAAGGTGTTCAGCTTGGTGCCCGGTGGCAGCGGAATTATCGTTCCGCCTGACATCTGGATCCGCCACTCGTCGAGCGACTGCCGATAGTATCCCATCGGATCGTCTTCGCGACCAAGCATGTCCGCAATCTGCTGCCCCTCCATCGGGGTTTCCAAGCCCGCGAAGATCAGCGAGTTCAGCACCGCCTTGCGGAGGTGTTCTCGGGTCATGTGGTCGAACATCTTGAAGAGCCGCGCGACCGACGTGACAACGGCTTTGCCGCGGGTCTGCCCTACGCGCTCGCTCTCATATATGTGGATGACGCGCCGACGCCCCCACGGCATGTAGGCCGGGATGCGCTCCCATTCGCCGATGCCGCCCGCAAGCCCGAAGCCATAGATGTCGCCAGGATGGGACTTGCGAATGTGATAAGCGGTCGCCGCCGTGGTGACGGGGTCAAGCTCGATTCCGCCGCGGAAGTTGACGCTCTCAATCTTGCCCATCGGATTCGACAGGCGGGCCGGATCGACCAGCTGCAGGCAGGTATTCCAGCGCGATCCATTCCGCTTCGTCCAGAGCGGCAAGGCAAGCGCCTCGCCGGTGGCCGCGATCGTGCGAGCCTGCAAGCGGCTCGAAGTGTGGAAGTTGTAACGCAGACCGGCGTCGAACCAGTCGGTGTCGGTGAAGGTGGTGAAAAGAGATTCCACCTCTCGGGCCCAGCCATCGACCCAGCCGGCCGACTTGCCCAGCGTAACCCGGTCCGGGTTCGGCTTGCAGGTGATGCGAGGACCGATGACATTATCGATGAACGTCCGCTCGGAACCAGCGGCGACGCCGTTGTTCCGGACGAGGTCGTCGATGCGGCCGGAGATCGTGTCGAGTTCGGGCAGCAGCGCGGCATCCGGCGACAGGCGCGACGACGGCCAAGTCGCCATGTCCTTCGCCAGATATGAGGCGGCATGGTGCGAGGTCTCAACCTCGGGTACCGCCATCAACTCGCGGCCAGATCCTACGCTCCGGGCTTTCAGGCCTGGCGCACTTCTATGATTCCAAGATGGCTGCATCAGAACGAGATCACGAATGGGCCACGACGGGGAACAACCGGGTTTTCAAGCGCCGCGATCTGGCGTTTGAGGTCGTCGATGTAGTTTCGCAGCTGGCCGATATTGCCGGCGGTATAGGTGATTTTCCGTTCGCCATCCGTGATCGACACAACTGACGTGCCGAGCGACAGGCGATGAAGCGCGAGCTCCGCCTCGGTCAGGCGTTGCCGCAGGATGACGATATCCACCATGTCACTCTCAGAGATAAGGGTCAGAGGCCCGAGCTACGGGTCGCATGAGCGCTCGATTGGGCAGGCTCGTGGGTGTCGCGCGCTTCGTCGGCGCTAATTCAGGTTCGCGGTCCAGGTCTCGGTTTTCACGCAGCGTCGCCCATCTCGTCGGTTTCCAGGCAGCCACTCCCATGGTCCACAGAGCCGCCCGGGCGTAGACCCGACAATCCAGCGCTTCGTTGCGCTCGTGTTCCTTCTTCCACTCGTACCGGCCAGTGCTGCGGCGGATCCGCTTCTCGGCCGTCAGCTGCTTGCACCAGTCGGCATCCATGAAGTCCGGCACATGGACGTAGCCATGCGGAAAGCCGTTCTCGGCGATCTCCTCATCCGTCGGGCGGGAAAGCGCCAGAAACCTGTAGAGTTCCGCCTTGAAGACATCGCCGGTTACCGACCGGAGACGGATTGCCCGCTTCCGCGTGCCGAACGGGATGTTCGTCGGTGCCGCGACCGGAGCGTTGATCTCATACCCCCGCTTGCCCTTTACAGCGTAGACGCGGCTCTGATCCTGCTTCGAGATCCAGGAGTAGACGGCTGTCGTCTGGTCGCCGGTATCGACGGCCAATAGATCCAGCTTCAGCTCTGCTCCCGAGGCGTGGGTCCAGGTATCTTCGAGAGCCTGCTCGACCATCTCCCAGGTTTTGGGATCATCGGCCTGCCCGTATTCGACTCTGCGATCAATGGCCCAACTCTCAAGCCCCTCGCCGAAGCCCCAGACATGAAGCTCGACACGAGCCGGACTGGCCTGAACGTCGACAGCACCAATCAGGAGAGTGACACCGGATGGCAAGGTCCCAGGCTTCCAGGACTCACGCCGCTCGTAGATCCGCTCCCAGTCAACCTGCTCGCCCTGCTCGAACCACGTCTCTCCAAGGCGAGTGTTCTTGAAGGTCTTGAGCTTCGAGACGTCGCCCTGCGCTGCTTCCCACTCCCTAGCGATGTCCTCCCAGGACATCCAACCAAGGGGTGAGTAGAGCGCCGAAATATGAAACCCGATCGTGCCAGGATCCTTTGGCTCGGCCGTCGGCTGCCATATCCCTTCCAGCAGCATCGTCGCCTTATGCCGTTCCTCGATAAGCGCCCCGCAATGCTCGCAGACGTAGTGAACTGTCTCAGGCTGTCCGCGCTCCCACCGGAGCCGTTCGAACTGCAGCCACTGCCTTTCCTCACAGTGAGGGCATGGCACGAAGTAGCGGCGCTGATCGGACATCTCGAACTCACGTTCGATGCGTGACTCCCCGTGTACCGTTGGTGTCGACACCAGGAACATCTTGGCCGTCCGCCCGAAGGTCGTCGTGCGGTTGGCGACCAATGCGATCGGATCGCCCTCCCCGTCCACGTCGCCAGGATAGGCATCGATCTCGTCGCAGAATGCGTACCGCGCTGGCATGGAGCGCAGACCTACTGCCGAGTTCGCTCCGGTCATCACGAGGATGCCGCCGGGAAAGCTCTTGGCCAGAACCGTGTTGCCGCTGTCCTTCTGCTTCGCCGGTGCAATCAGCTTCGCAAGTTCCGGACTGTCCTCAATGAGGGGCCCGATACGCTGCTGAGAAACCTTCTTTGCCGTGTCGACCGTCGGCCATACACCCATGACAGGCGCCGGCGACCAGTGGACGATATAGCCGAGCCAGTTATTGCCTGCCTCTGTCGCACCGACCTGCGCGCCCTTCATGAACACGACCCGGCGCGCTGGATGCGTCGGTGAAAGAGCGTCCATCACCTCTCGCAGGAACGGAGTTCGATCCGTGCGATACGGACCTGCCTCTGCGGCAAGCTTGGTCGAAAGGATCCTGTATCGATCAGCCCATTCCGAAACAGTCAGAACCGGATCGGGCTGGAGTGACTTGCGTATGGCGTTCTCGATCGCCTCCGCGCCATCATAGGCTGCGTCAGGCTCGGACCACCGGGCTTGAGAGAGCATCGAGTTCCGCCGCTATGGCTTTCGAGAGCGCCGCATCGAGAATGGCCGGGTCACATCCGACCTCCGCAGCAATCGCCGCCACGTGGCGCGTTGGCAGCCGCTGGACGACCTGCCGGAAACCGATGAAAGCCTTCTCCACGTGTTCCTGGACTTTGGTGAGCGGCACGAGTTCCTTGCGCCGCTGGGCCATCTTCAAATCGCGCTCATAGGCCTTAAGGATCGTGTCTGCCGTCCGGGCCATGCCGAAATCGACCTCGGCATCCTCCTCGACGCTAGACCCTTCCGAGCGCAGAACCTTGATGATTAGACCGACTGCTGCCCTCGCCTCATCCTCGGTGCGAACAACAGGAGTGCGTTCACCCCGTTCTCTGTTCACATCATCAGGTGAACGGTGAACAACTTTCCGGCGCGCCGGATCAGTATTGGCTTCAAGAGCCGTGCGCACCTCCGCCTCGTCGAAAGAACCGTCTGCCTGCCTAGGGATCTGCCCATTCTTGGCGAGCTTCGACAAACCCGATTTGGCTCTGTCGAGACGCCTGGCTAACTCGCTGAGACTGATGCCCGTGGGCACAATCGTTCACCTTGAAATTTTGTTGCAACACTAGAGGAATTCCGGGATCGACGCCGCCCGCAGTGAGGGCGGCCTTAGAAGGACCCGCAATACTATTACACGCAATGATATTGCATCATACCCACGATCTGTCATGTTATAGTGTATATCTAAAAGACCTTCCCGCCCTTGGTCTTGAACACATGGCCACCGAGAATCAACCCTAGCTCATGTGCAATATCACCAGGCAATTCAGCCTGAGCGACCCTGAAAAAGGCATCTTCGGTTGCGCCCTGAACCATCTCCTCAGGAATTACAACGCCTGATCTCGCCTGCTCAACTGGCCACTTGCCGCCGCCGGTGCGCCGGTAGACATGACCACCCGTAAGCTTGCGCTTGATGGCAGTTCTCTTTGGGAAGCTGCCGCCCTTCATGAAAGTGCCGGGGAAAACTTGACGACGTCCGAATGGCTTTGCGCTCACCCCCGATCTTGTCTCCTTCGGATCGAAGTACTTGAGACGAATGTTCCCGCCACTGCTATCAATCGAGAACTCTAAATTTGTTCGCGTTGCCCTGTTAGTGCGAAGAGCCCGCACAACCACCTTACGCTTCAGGCCCGTTTGAGCAGTGAGCGACCGGATCATTGCTGTCCGAGCCTTCCCACCAGTTCGATTGATCGCTCGAGCAATGGCGACCGGCGCCTTATCACCCGCTGCGGCGATCATGTTCGCAAGTCGACTGATGTCGACGGTATCAATCCGCAGATGAACGGCCATTTCTAATCGTCCTTCGACGGGGGTGGTGCCCGATCTGGCTGTGTCTCACTGACCTCCACCATATCGGCCAACCAGCGAAGGAACTCAGCTGACGGGAGTGTGTGAAGCACGGTATTGCTCCCCCGGCCATACTCCCTGAGGACGGCGCCGATCTTTGGCCTCTCAGGACGGCTGCTGTCATCCACGCTTGCGCACAGATATTCGACCAGAGGCTGGATAGCAGCCATATGATCCTTCACACGGATGATAACCTGAGTGCGCATCGGTGTGCTCTTAACCTCGTTGAGGCAATGACATCTCCGGGGCAGGAGGCTTAGCGGTCGGCCCTCACTGTCGCAGATCTCAATACGGCCGACCTCATCCACCGCACTTCCCTCTCCGCCTTGCTTTGTGGTCCAGTAGCTTGGGCATTTAGTCACGATTTAGTATATAGCGGCATTCGAACCGCAAATGGATGCAATCCATGGAGCCGCCTAAGGATCGCTTTCGGGATATTGTGTTTGAAGTCGTGCTAGCAGTCCTCGCAGCATTCGCAGTATCCATTCTGATCCACGCTGCGAGGCAGCTGATTTTCTAGCGAGCCCTGTCAGGAGAGATCATGATCGAGAAGCTTCCTCCCCTCGACAAATCAACACCTTTGCACGTTTACCGGGCCTACCAACTCAAAGACAACGGCCATTTCCTGAAGGTGTTCGAGCTTTTTTGTCGGGATGACCAAGACGCGATTGAGCAGGCTCGTCGACTTGCCGATGGCCGCGCCGTCGAAATCTGGGAATTGCACCGGAAAGTCGCGTTCATTCCGGCACCTTAGCTCATCAAAAGCCCCAGCCTCTCAGTTACTCGGCAGGGGTGGAGTCGACGTAAAGGTTGAGGCTGATTTCGATCATGAGACAGCCATCGTCCCGGATGTAGGATTTGCGTGAGGACATGGGGCAAAGAAAAACCCGCCGTGCAGATGGCGGGTGGAGGTGCTGCTCGCTCGGGAATGACCGTACCCAAGCGCCGGGTTCCTCCGGAGCGCAGGGCTCGATACTAACATAGGCTAGTCTTAGGACAAGATGCCCGATGCATGAAAAAAGCCCGCCGGGCGAACCAGGCGGGTCTGGATGAATTTGGCGCATGCACCGCACTTGCGGGTGAAATAGGCTTCAGCCCTTCACTCCCAAGCGGTAGAGCTCAAGCCCAATTGGGCGAGCACCGTGCACCACAACAACGTATCTAATGCTAAACAGCTTCCAAGTAAAGTAGTTCAAGTTCCACTTCTGTTGCTCGGCCGAAAATATCAACAAGCACCTGCGCACGGCCATTCGGCAACACAGCGACAACCGTTGAAAGAAACGATGCGAACGGTCCCTTTGCAACCCGGGCCTGTGCTCCCTCCTGAAGTTGCTGCGCCCATGGCTGCGGCGCCAAGTCTTGCTCCTCATGGCTGAGGCGAACAATTTCCTTCATCGCTCCCTCTGGCAGAGCCAGTGGCTTCAGATCATTCGTGATGATCCGGTGGACGCCATCCACCTGGCGGATCGGATACCAGGGCTGCCCGGCGAGATTGACGAGCAAGTAACCGGGGAACAGCGGGCGCGTGACCTCCTTGATCTGACGGCCGCTCTTCACTTCCTTCGCGTAGGACGGAAGGAAGGTCTTGTAGCCTCGGAACTCCAACCCGAGCTGAGCACGCCGCTCTTTCTGCGGATTGGTCGCGACCAGATACCAAACTGCTTCGACGTCAATATCGGCTGGCGCAGGCAAACGGCGAACTTTCACGACACGATGCGTGAGTGCGGACGGCTTGCGGCGATGGGTCGACGGCTTCTTGCGACGGTTCTTGCTCACAGAAATGCCTCCTGAAGGGCGGGATTTGGGTTGCGAGGCATAGGCGCAGCGGGAGGCATCCACCTGTCCCTATCAGCCTTGATCTCTTCGTAATTGCGAGGGTGCTGAGCCATGAAATCGGGGAGATAGGCCCCTGCGACGTAGCCATGATCGGTCTTCTTCAGCCAGCCCGTATAAGGGTCAGTCCAGCGGGTCGGAGATATCTGCAGGGCTTTGAAGTCCGCTCGGGTGACGGGCCGCTCTTCTAGAATGATTGCAAGCTTGATCGCCTTGACCTTCCAGACCGACAGAGACACAGGCGAGGCAACGCCGGCGGCGACATCAGGCACATAGGCAGGCACTTCGCACCGCTTCATAGGGGCCCATTCGTGCCAATCTCTTGCATCCACGTCTCTGGTGCTCGGCAGTTCAGGGCCGTAATTCCGATACCAGCGGTTGCCTGGATCATCACCCCGGCAGGTGATGACCGTGATGCCGAGTGCCGCGCAGACTGAGGATAGAGCACCGTCCTTTCCAGCTGGGACGAGGACAGCCCTATAGTCAGGTCCTGTTGCGGCGTAGGAATAGCTGACATGGCCGGGTAGGATCTGAGACAGAACCTTCGCGTTCAGTGCCAGCTTTGCCTCAATCCCGATCTGCACGCCATCATCGCGTACGAGCAGGATGTCGAAGCCTGCCGTCTCCGGATAAGCCTTCCATGTCCCGTCCTTTGTGGCGGCTTCGATGAAGGCCGCGCACAGGTCCGCCTCTTTCTCAAACTGCGGCTTGCTCATGCAGCTGCCTTTCAGAACGGGATGTATTCTTCGGCATCACGGAGCTCGCGTACCTCAACGGGCTCGCGGAGCTTTGCGATGGCACGGGCCTCAAGGACAATGAACTCCTGCCCTCGGTTCAGGCCAGCGAGGCGAACAGCCTCACGGCGAGCATCGTCATAGGTTGGGTGCCGAAAGGTCGGCGGGCCGGCGAATGGGTTCCAGACGACGAAGAACGACTGATCATGGCTCATGCTGCTGCCTTCCGATCTGTGCGGGCGAGTTGGGCTTCAAGGGTTTGCAGACGTACGACCTCAGCCTCGAGGGCCTTGATCCGGCGGTCCTTCATCTGCATCGGCGTCGGCGGCCGGCGCATCTTGGCACGGGGATCGCGGTGAACGATGCCGAGAACAACGCCCTTGGTGAGCCCGAACTTGCGGCCGATCCGAGAAGCGCTGAGATCTGTCGTGTTCCAGAGCCAGACGATGTCGTCCTTGGGGAGCGTCATGCGACACCCCATAGCTGATAAATCTCTTCAATAGGTCGACCGGTGGCTACGGACTCATTTCGGGCTTCTTGTCGACGCTTCCGGCGATGGTTGAGGGCTTTCACCTTCTCAGGGTTACGAGCCTTCCATGCCCTGACGCTCTTGCGGCGGCTCTCGATGAGGGCCATTACATTGGTCATCGTCTCCCAAGTGCTGAACTTGTGGCCGCTCTCACAAACACGGCGCCGCCGGATCGTGCCATCTGCCTGAAGGCGGGTATCCTTCACCTGGGTATCGCGATGGCAGTGAGGACACTTCATGCCGCCCTCGCCGCGTGGAAGTTGAACTCTGCCAGGATGTGAGCGGGGATCATGCAACCAGGCTCTCCGGGCCGGGGGCCAGCCTTGGGTGGCCAGGTGCCGGGGAACTCCTTGAACCGGCGCAGCATGAACCGGTAGCCATCATCCAGCTGCTTGGCGTCAGGCTGGGACGCCGTCTGCCCTGCGCTGGCCTTCGGCGCCTTCGCTAGGCGGTCCTGAGCGGCGCGGCGGACCCATCCCACCATCTGCCGCCAACTCCTGGCTCGGAAGTTCTCTTTCAGGGCTGCCGAAATGCCCGCTTCGATATCCGCGCTTGTGATCCCATCATCGATCAGAGCTTTGATCTCATGGGTATCGAGGGCCAGCATGAGCGGCTGATCCTGGACCAGCCCGCGCAGCCATTCGTCCAAATTCTCAAAGGAGGGTAAGGGAGGATTATCTTTTCTTATCTTATCTAGATGCTTAAGCCCGGCTTGCCCTAAGTCATTGTTTTCCTTAGACCGGCGTTCATTTTCAGCGCGCTTTCGTCCACCTTTCGCGCCGTTTTCGGCGAGATTATCCGAAGATAATTTTGAGTTCGCGATCTCGGCGGCAGCTCGGATGTTCATCAAACGACCGTCTTCGAGGGTCAATTTTCCGGCCTTGATCAGACTCTCACGGATGGCGTTCCACTTGCGAACCGATACCCCGCAAATCCCTGACAGCCAGCGCGCGTCATCGGCAATCGGACCGCCGTACTCATAGATCAGATCCAGGCAAAGGCTGTACGCGCCCTTCTCCTCCAGCGTGAGGCCCAAGGTACCATGGATGAAGTCAGCGCCGCAGCGCTTGTACCAACGTTTGCTCATTGATGCCTCGCCAGTGGTCGAATGGCCGAGCGGCCGATGTCGCAGAACACGTGAATGGTCTGCTCGCCTTCGCCGTTGCGGTTCTTCGGGATGATGATTTCGAGCTTGTTTTCGCACTCGGTCAGCTCATGCATCAGAGCTGCCTGTTGCGCGGGATCGGCTGCCCGCATATCGCGACGCAGGTAATAGGCATGCCGGTAGAGCATCAGGACGACATCGGCGTCGTTCTCGATATCCCCCGACTCGCGCAGGTCAGCAAGGGTCGGACGCTTGTCATCCCTGCCCTCGACACCGCGGTTGAGCTGCACCAGCAGGACAACGCAGATACCAAGGCGCTTGGCGATATCCCTGAGGCCTGTGGTGATCTCGCCCACCTCATAGACACGTTGCCCCCGGTAGCGGTCCGAGGCGGTCACGTTCTTGAGATAGTCGATGAAGACCACTCCGAGACGCGAGCCTTGGCGCTCGAACCGGCGCTGCATGGCGCGGCAGGTAGCTTCAATCTCACCTACGGTGGCTACCGACCGCCCGTCGATCTCCAGCGCCCTGCCCTGCAGGTCTTGGGAGGCTCGGTGAAGCAGATCACGGTCGTACCGATCAATCTGACCGCCACGGATTGCAGAGTGGGTCGGAGAGTTGGCCCGCTCATAGGCTAGATCCGCGAGGCAGCGGGCGCCGATGGCTTCTCTGCCCAATTCCAGGGCGAAGTACCCGACGCCGCAGTGCCGGCCGTCACGGGTCACGTTCGCCGTTGCCAACGCTGAGGATGTCCCAAAGGTTGATTTGCCCATGCCAGGGCGACCGGCAACAATGATGAGCTCTCCGGGACGATAGCCGAGCATCGCGCGGTCCAGATCCGGGAGGCCGGTCGTCGCGCCCGGCTCTTCCTCCTCGCCGTCGGCGATGCGCTCGGCGCGTGCCAGAACATCGGCACCGATGGATCCGATGCTCTCACGGGTGCCGGTAGCGTCGGAGATCTCCATCCGAAGCGTGTCGAGCTTGTCGAAGGCGGTCTTCAGCAGGTTCTCCGGCAATCCGGCCATGTCGACGGAAGCTGTCGCGATCAGGCACCGGATAGCCCAATAGTCCCTGACGGTCCTGGCATAATCTGAGACAGAGAGATGAGTAGTCCCGTCGTCAC
Organism: Microvirga zambiensis WSM3693; assembly: GCF_016735695.1. Lineage (GTDB taxonomy): Bacteria > Pseudomonadota > Alphaproteobacteria > Rhizobiales > Beijerinckiaceae > Microvirga > Microvirga zambiensis. The sequence continues at coordinate 338,248 of NZ_JAERQD010000001.1, forward strand.
GGAGCCTGCCGAGATAATCGGTGATGGTGACACCGCCACCAAGATCCTGCGATAGGGCCGTCGCCCCTAGGGCATGCCGCAATTCGCCGAGAGAGCCCTTACGTCCGGCCCTGCGGCATTCCGCCATGGCCTCATACACCTTTCGGTGCAGCGGCTCCGTGAAGTACTCAGGCTTCACAAGGCTTGATGCAAGACCATAGGACTCTGGATTGATCAAGAGGCAGCCCAAAAGCCCCTGCTCGGCATCGAAGGCGAGCTTAAGGCTCTCCGCCCACCGGTCCTGATCTGCTTGGGCCATCATCGAATGCTTGCCTTCCCAGCCTGAATTTCGGACGGGGTGAGCATGCGCAGGGTATCAGGATCACGCGGCCAGCGCTTCTCGACGGAGAGATGGAGATCCATCAACCGCTCGAAGCAACGGGCGGCATAACGAACATCTTCCATGGCAGCTGTCGCAGCGGCCTTCTGACGCGCGGCGACCCAACGATCATATGCCTCGTCGATAGGCGTCCTGAGAGAGACAACCTGACCCATCAGGCAACACTCCGTTGATAGTCCGTCTTGCCGTAGTTGGTCTCGCGACGGACCGGCTCGTTGAGCAATTGCAGGCGATCCACTCGGCCGGCCATGTAGCCGAGGCATGAGGCGATGCGACGAAGGCGCTTAGCCATCAAGAGATGGCAGCGGGCCGCATCGAGCGATCCGCCCTCCATCTTCTGGATTGCGGCCCCAGCCTGTTCGCGCTCCTCAGCCAGTGCTTCTAGAGCCAAAGCATCAGCTTCGATCTCGTCGAACGCCTGAAGCGCATTCAGTGAATACGGGAAGCGGTTCATTCTGCCGCCTCCGCAACCGGGTGACGATCGTTGTAGAACTGGAGCGCTGCGCGGAGCAGATCGGGGTTACCGTAGATCAGCCGCGTATTGTACTTCCCGCTCTCAAGCCCCTTGTCAGGATTGGCGAGGGCGAGCTCCAGGAGCTCGCCCTCCGTCTTGGCCTTCCGCACATGGGTGCACAGAAAAGCGTACGGCCTGCCTGGCTCGTCGATGTCGTCCTTCTTGTTCCGCCTGATCCGGAGATCCTGCTGCGCAGCGCCCAGGATGGCGCCAGGCTTCAAGGTGAAAGCCGCGGTGCCGTGCTTCTGGAGCATCTCTCGTTCTGCTGCTGGCGACATGGACATGGCGGCATCCTTGTGGGGGTTTAAAACTCTTCGGTTTTCCAGCCGCCGCCCTCTTTCTTGGGCAGCTGCTGCACGGCGATGAAGCGGAAGGGGTAGAGGTCGGCGGCAACCTTGGTCTTCACGCGGGCGTCATCGGTCCAGAAGCCCTTGACCTCGTGCATCTCGAGCGTGCCGTCCGCGAGCATGACGGCGAAGTCGACGGTCAGGAAGGTATTGTCTGCCAACCGAAGCTTGAGGCCCTCGAACTTGTACCAGGCGATTTCACTGGCAATCCGGCGCATCTCAAGGTGAGAGGCATAGGCAGCCTCGGTCTTGTTCATCTGACCAGTCTTCAGGCGGCCGAGAGCGAACATCGCCTGCTGGCCCTCGCGTGCACGCACGTGAGGGACCGCCATCAGCCGGCCATCCCGAGGGCCTCAAGGTACAGGTCCATGATGGCCTGCTCCTCTTGGCGCTCCGAATAGTCCCGCTGGCGCAGAGCAATGATCTTCTTCAGCACCTTCGTATTGAAGCCGTTGGCCTTTGCCTCTTTGAACAGATCGGACAGATCGGAGTTGATGCCGTCTTTCTCCTCATTCAGACGCTCAGCGCGTTCGATGAACGACTTGAGCTGATCGGCGGCGACGGACTCTGTGTTGAACGCTTGATCGTCCATGGCGGACCTCTTACGAATGGATGGCGCGGTGAACGGCGGTGGCGCCGCATCCAAGTCGAGCGGCAATCGCCCGGATGCTCAGCCCCTGGTTCTTGAGATCACGGCAGACATTGCGAGCGACGAGCCACCGCTTGCCGGACTTCAACGGTCCATTCGGAAGCTTGATGCCCTGAATATGCCGGGAGACGGTGCCCCTGCCTCTCACCTTCGCCAGAGCCTGGATCTCACTGATGCTGTGCCCCTTGGCACGAAGAGCCTTGATCTCGGCGATCGTCTCCGGGGGAAGCTTGCAGCCGGGCATTAGGCAACACTCCCACGAATGCGCGTGATGTTCTTGCGAGCATCGAGTTTCGCCTGGGCTGCGATCCGCATAGAGGCCGCTGCGTGCTCAGCATCCGTCGCCTGCTTGACGATATTCTCAAGTTCTTCGTCAGTGTCCGTGCCGTCGGCATAGGCTTCGACCGCCGCCTGAACTGCTTCACCCGTCTCTCCGGCAAGGGCGGAGATGTGGACGAGAAGATTGGCGTCAGCTTCGACAGCGATCTTTTTCACCAGCATGTAGCCGCTCATGTCGGCCAGATGCTTTGTGACGATCGGATCACCAATCTCGCGCTCGAGATCTGCAATGACATCAATCGGGGCATGGCAATCCTCTTCCTTCGGATTGCCGTAGCGGTTGAGAGTCTGATGCCGGCCACGCGTGACGAGCTCGGCGGCTTCCTGCCCGCCTGCCCGCTTGAGAAGCTGACGGAAGGACGCCTTCAGCGAGAAGCGATCCTGCTCTGTAGTCGAGCGTGTCGGGTGCATGTGCAAAGTCCCCTACGAGTGCACGGTGACGGCTTGTGGCCACGCTTGCATTGTGGCCGGTATGAAAAATCGGTCCTGGATACGGTCGTGGATGAAGACGCGTGGCAGCAGCTTGGAGACGTTGCCCGCGAGGTCATCGCTCGTGCGTGCACGCGAGCCGAGAAACAAGGCGATGCAGAAACTCGCGAGGCGATTGGCTACACTGGAGGCGAGCCACGAGGCGATGGACCTAAGGCTCGCGACCGCGGAAGTTTTACTCGAGGCCGTTGGCGAGTTCGAAGCCAACGGAGAAGCAGTCACTATCCCTGACCTCTTGGAAAGGATCCGAGAGGAATGGGAAGCGCGGGCGGCCGGGGGGACTGAGCCGCCCGCGCTCTCCACATCGGCAGCTAAGGAGGCGGTACCGATGGAAGGGGGATGAGGGATGGAGGACATCAGGCAGCCTCGCGCTTTTGACTGCTGAGGTGCTCAACTTTCGGAGGGCCGTAGACTTGCTCTTGAACGCGGTGAAAATCCTCTTGCGATACCTTGCGCCTTTCAGCCTGCGCCTCTTTGAGGAAGTCTCGCCAGATGCGCTGGAACTTGCGATCGAGCATCCACTTCGAGCGCCACTCGGGGTTAGCCCAACGCTCGCGGGCTCTGCGGCTTGCTCTTTCCGACCTTTGGAGCTTCCTCTCATGCTCCGCCAAGGACATCAGGCAATCCCAGCCGGGAATTTCCACGTCCTTGCCACGGACTTCCGCAGCAAATGCGGCAACAGGGCCAACGAGGGAGAACCATTCGTTGTGGTGGCGATATTCGCTAAACCGGGCATGGAGCTCACGCTCCTCCGCCTGCGAACCGGGCCACTTCGCAATGAGACGGGCCAGGACGGGGCTATGCGCGGATATCAATGCAGCTCGGCTCTCCGGGACGCGCGAGCAGCCAATCTTGACCAGACCGTTCTGAGCCTCGACGACGTACACGTACATCACGCGGCCTCGCCGGTATGGGAGGACGGCGGTCGAGGAATATCAGCGGGCCATTCCGCTCCAGCAGGCCAGTTGTCCGATAGATACCGAACCGCGCGCTCGAACCGGCCCAGATACAGATCCCGGCCGCGCTCGATGCCTTCCAGCTTGTTGGTGTCCTGAAACAGCCGCCAGCTGACCGTTGTTTGCGGAAGCCCTGATTGATGCCCGAATATGGCTGCCAGCCGGAGAAGATGATCTTTGCCACTCATGCATGAGACTATCGGTATAAATACCGCTAATGTCAACGGCCTTTTTACCGCTCGTGAGTTTTTAGCACCGCGGTTAGATTACCGCCCTATGGAACTCCGTGAGATTTTGGGGCGTATTGAAAAGCGCCTGCAAGCAGTTGGCCTCTCTGCCACCGCCGCATCGAAGGCTGCGGGGAAACCTGACGCTATTCGCAACCTTCAGAGAGCGGTGGAGAAGGACGACCGGCAGGGGGTCAGTACTGCCACGCTGAATGCTCTTGCTCCCATTCTCAAGACTACTGCCGTTTGGCTGTTCGCTGGGGCAGGACCTGAGGAACTGGGTGAAAACACTGCGAGTATTGGGACGCCGACCGAACAGGTCGCCTCTGAAGGAATCGCCATCACCTCCGAGAAGATGCTCCCGATCCCGATCATCGGGCAGGTCGAGGCCGGCGCCTTTAGAGAGGCCCCCGAGTATGATCCGGACGAGACGCGATACATCGCTGCTCCACCGGACAGAGATTTCCCCCATGCTCGGCGGTTCAGCTTCGACGTCTCTGGCGACTCTATGAACGACCTCAAGCCGCGGCCGCTCATGCCAGGCGACCAGGTCTATGGTCCGGTCTTCGACGATATCGACCACCTTGTCGTCCTACGGGAAGGCATGATCGTGGTCATCGAGCAGACCCGGGACGGCGGTCACACCCGCGAATGGTCGGTCAAGCAGCTCGAGATCTATGAGGATCGGTACGAGTTCTGCCCCCGGTCGACCAACAAGAAGCACAAGCCGATCGTAGTGCCGAACACGGTCTTTCGGGATCCGAGCGAGGATGATGGCCGGCGCGTGCGGATCCTATGCCTGGTCAAGGGCTCTCATAGCGCCTTCAGCTACTAGCCCTCACGTGCGTGCAGGCGCGAGGGCATCTCACAGGAACAAGCCATGAGCGACGATCAAGAGGCCGAGCGCAGGAAGCAGCAAGAATTAGGAGAAGATGATTTTCTGGCTTATCTCAAAGCCAAAGGCGTTTCGCCTGAATGTGAACTTTGCAGCCACAATGACTGGGTCGTAACCGAACGAATTACGGATAATTATTGGCCTGTAATATCAGTCGCGACGTTTCGCGGCCCCGATGTCTTCGGCGGGCCCTACATCGAAACCGCCCTTATGGTCTGCAATCACTGCGGCAATGTTCGGCAGTTTGCCAGACGGTTTATCCTAGAGTGGAAAGCGGAGAAGGCGCGTGGATGAGGTACATATTCGCAGGGGCGGTGCGGATATCGTCACTTTTCCTGGCAAGCAAGCGTCAGGGGACTGGACAGTCTTGCCAATCGAGAAGCCGTCACCCATAGTAAGCAATGTTATGGCATCAGACCGAGAGTACATCGATCTCAAACTAGAAGCTGCGGAGGCTCGAACCGAGGCTCGCTTTGTCGAGTTAAACGGGAAGTTTGACCGTCTTTTCGATAACATTGCGGCTATGCGGAGCGACTTCGATGCCAATAGGTTCGAAGTGCGCGCCGATTACAAATCTACCCGCACTACAATTATCGTGACTGTAGTTGGTACGGGCATTGCGCTCGCCGCCCTCTTGGTCAGCGTTATGACCTATGGCGATGCTATCTTCAGCCGAGGCATCCAAATCCGCGATGTTGTAAACTCTGCCGTTACCGAGATTGAGGCAAAGAGAGCACCGCAGACAGTGACCCCATCGCAGCAGCAACCCAACACCACACCCCGGCCATAAGCCGGGGTTTTTGTTTGGCCAAGCTGAAACATCCAAGCCTCGCCTTAGTTGACGCGCGGGAACCATAGACTTCGAGACGGCTCCTTACCTTGGCCTCCTCATCTCCCTTGGCAATGGCGGATGAGGAGGCCTTTCTCATTGGAACAGGTTCCGACGCGGCAACTCCGGTGCCCTTTCATTTGATCTCGTCTCGTTTGGCTGGCCTTCAGGCTGTGGCGCCAGGTGCACGGCCGCCACCAGGATCGCGGCTGGCCTGATGCCGATCTCCTCCTCGATCTTTTTGAGCAGGCCCTCGTCCTTGGACGCATAGTCGAGCACCCCTAGCAGGAAGTGCGCCGATTTAGCCGATTCCCGGATCGTCTCCGGTTGAAGCCCCGTGATGTTCATAAACTGGATGATCCGGTCGACGTCGGCAGTGATGAACTCGAAAACCCGCAGGGCGATGCTCTCGGCATCCCCCCTACCCCGGAACAGATTGCTCGGTTCTGTTTCAGTCATGACGCTTCCTTAGTCTTGGGACGGCACATCGCCCAAGCGGGCGAGGAAGACGGGCTCATCGAAATCACCCATCTCAGGATCGCCGGTCTGGGAGAAAACTAGCACGCCCGCTTTGCTCTCTGCCATCCGCTCCGCCCTGAGGATTGCGGCGCTCTCACTAGGCGCTTGAATGGCCTGCTCTGCCCTTAGTCCACCCCGCTTCCCTCTGATAAATGGCTGAACGACGTAGAAAGTCTTAGCTACGGCTGGCATGGGATCTGTCCTCGGTTTCGGGGAAATAGCTGATTAGTCGATAGGATGCGCTCTCACAGGTCGGGCACGGGCGCCCGATGCGCTCTGCGAACTCAAATACCCTTCTGCTCACCTCGCCATCCGACAGGCGGCGGACGCCCATACAGGCAACTGGATAGCTGTCTGTAAGGCAGTTCATGCAACGCATCCGAAGCTTGTAGCGATGCTCTTTTGGAAGCGGAGTTGCCGGGACGGGAGGAATGAAAGCATGCTGCAAGATGGTCTCCGACTGCGAATGTTCCTATTATGTTCTTTGTCGCATGGGAGTCGAGTCTTAGGAGTTGTGGATAACGGGGAATGGCCTAGCGAGAAGAAAAGCCGTTGTATTGCGGTATTTTTACTGATTTAGCCTTGACGCGGTTTTTTTACCGTTTATGATTTAGCTCATCCACTCAAGACGGATGAGCCCCATGCCCTTCCTCCGATCCTCTCTCGCAAATCTCCTAGAGCTTGCCTGCCTCGGCACCTTCATCAGCGGTGTCGCCTGCCTCGCGATTGGGTTCGGAGGCTGAGATGACGCCAACCGAAATCCGGGACGCTCTCCGCGCCATCGCCAGCAACGTCGGTCCAAAAGCAGAGATCAGCATTGTCATCGGGGCCGAGTATCAGCCCAACTTGGCAATCTATCCGAACGGCATCACTGGCACGGGGCGTGTCTCCGTGGATGCAGATACCTGGGAAGAATTGTTCCATCAGGCTCGCATGGAATGGGACCGGCAGGCCGCCCTGCATCACAAGCAAACGATCCGGGCGATAGCCTTCAAGATTATCGAAGCAACCGAAGAGATGGGACGCTGCACTGAGCAGTCCCTTCGCGCCGAGTTCGATCCATCCACGATAAAGCGCTTTGGTGCCGTCGCTGTCGCAGAAGCGAACCGCCTGGCAGGGAACGGCCCGTTCTCCATCGTGCCAAGCGAACCCGGCAACCGTCGCGATGGCGATACCGATGGGGAGGTCGCGTGATGGCTCTCCAACGCAAGATCAACTGGAACGCAGCCCTGCGCGATCTGCGCCAGGACCGTTCCGTCGCCAGCGGCAAGCGCTGCTCCGAGTTCACCAAGCGACACATCGCAAAGGCTCTCGCCTCCTCCAAGAAGGAGGCGCGCTGATGCCCATGCTCATCACCGCCTTCATCCTCGTCAGCCCGCTTTGGACGCTCATCGGCGCTCTGCTCGGCTGGGCAGACATTCCCGGCTCGGAACTCGCCTTCGCCCTGGCCTACGTCACGCTCGGGCTGAGCCTCTTCTTGATCGCCATCGCCGCATTTGTCCGGAGGTTCAGCCATGGGTGAGGTCATCCGCTTCAAGCCGCGTCTGCGTGTCATCCAATGCGAGCCGGTCGAAGATATCGAGATCCGCGATCTTCTGATCCGCAGCCTGAACTGCTGCAGCATGTGCCTCGACACCGGCTGGGCGCCTTGGACCGATGGCGAAGAGTACTTCCGCGAGCGTTGCCCGTGCGGTGCTCCCGACACCCTCCCTGCTCCCACCTATCCGGGAGCCGCGTGATGTCCTTCACTCATCCCCGCTGCAAGGCCTACTGCCAGACAGCCCGTGCTGTTCTCCTCGGCGCCGTCTGCTGCTCCCTCGCCTTCTATATCATCTTCACAATCTGCATGGCGGCTAAAGCATCATGAGCATCTTCGCAACCTTCGGACATAGGGCCGCTGCACTTAAGCGCTCTGCCCGCGCATTCGCCCAGGATGCCCGCTGCACAGAGATCTACGTCTCCGACACGGCAAACGGCGCCGGCGATGCGGATTACGACCTTCTCTACGCCGCGGCGGATCTAGAGGCTGCCGCCCGTGAGCTTCGCCAGATGCATGCCCGTGTCGAGCAGAGGCGCGCCGATCAAACAAATCCTCATCTTATCGCAGCCGAGTGAACCATGAACGCGACCGCCGCACTTGCCGTAATCGGCCACAACAACCCGCCCGAGCCGACGCCTTTCGAGAGGGCCGAGGCACAGATCATCATGCTGTTCGACGAGGCCAAGAACTGGCTCGATGGCGAGGGGATCGCCACTCAGGCGCAAGCCGATGATGTGTCGAAGCTTCTCGACATGATCCGGAAGGCCAAAAAAGCTGCCGATGAGGCGCGCGTCGAAGAGAAACGCCCTCATGATGAAGCGGCCAAAGAGGTTCAGGAAAAGTATAAGCCGCTTCTCACCCGCTGCGACTTAGCTGCGGATGCCGCCAAGAAGGCTCTTGCCCCCTTCCTCGAGAAGCTAGAGGCCGAGAAGAGGGCCAAGGCCGAGGCTGCCCGCAGAGAGGCTGAGGGAAAGGCGCGTGCGGCCCAGGAAGCCATTCGCGCAGCCCAGGCGACCGATCTTGCCGCACGTGAAGCAGCAGAGGCCCTGATCCAAGATGCCAAGAAGGCCGAGGCAGTAGCCAAGCGCGCCGAGAACGACAAAGCGCACGGCAAGGGCGGCTCGCGGGCAGTGACGCTCCGGACGACCTATCGCCCAGTGCTGAAGGATGCCCGAGAGGCCGCCCGCTACTACTGGAAGACGCGGCAATCGGAACTAGAGGCCTTCCTCCTCACGCTCGCCGAGAAGGACGTGCGCGCCGGTCAGCAGGATATCCCAGGCTTCGACATCATCGTTGAGAAGGTGGCCGTCTGATGAATACCACCGATAAGAAAATCAGCGACACTCTCGCAAAGTTCGGCGAGCCTATGGCCGGCAACGTCTGGCGCGTCCAGGGCACGGCCGTGATCTATCATAAGGCGCTCGAGCGGATTGCCGCTCAGGCCAAGATCACCTTCGACGAGCCCAAGATCATCCGTGCCGAACGCGACGAGTGCGTAATGCAGGTGACCGGCCGGATGGGCGAGCGGACGGAATGGTCGGTGGGCGAGGCGCTGATCGGCGTGAACTACCGCGTCTCCGGCAAGCAGGCGGCTTACGTCTACGCCATGGCAGAGAAGCGCGCCAAGGACCGGGTGATCCTCAAGCTCATCGAGCTCTCTGGCGACGTCTATTCGGAAGAGGAAGCCGACGAGTTCAAGCAAGGCCGACCCGGAGCCCCTGAGGCGCAGCCTGCCCAGCAGGAGCGCAAGCCCGCGAATGATCATTCCATCGATCCGGACAGTCCTGCCGGCATCGAGGTCGCCCTCAAGCAGAAGATCGACAAGTGCAAGACGATCAATGCCGTCACAGATCTCATGCTGCACGCCGACACCCAGAATGACCTAGCCTCCCTGTCTGAGGGCATCCGCGATCAGGTCAGGGATCACGCCAAGCAGAAGCTAGTCTCCCTCGGCTGGCCGACGAAGAAGGCACAGTGACATGAACCGTCCTGAAGCAATCGAGGCTATCGTCCTCGCCACCAGCACCAATGAGACCAAGGCTAAGGGCCGGGTTCGCAAGGTGACATTCGAGATCCCGGCAGAGGGCGCGAACCCGTTCGAGGGCCTCGGCGGCGAGCGGATCCATATCGTCGTCGTCCGTCTAAACAATGACGAGACACCGGTGGAAGAGCCAAAGCAGATCGCCGTCCCGGAGGGTCAGCCATGGGATGCCAAGCCTCTCCCGAAGCAGGCCGCTATTCGCGGGCAAGATCCCGAGTTTCGCCGGTTCCTAGGAGAGAAGATCTGCGCCCCTCGCGGGTGGGAAGCTCCATCAGACGATCAGGAGGCCGCCCAAGTCATTCGCACGGTCTGCAACATCGGAAGCCGCGCAGAGCTTAGCATCAATCCCTACGCCGCCGAGAAATGGCGAGGCTTGGATGCAGACTTCTGGGCTTGGCAGAGGGGCGCACGATGAGCCGATCCGAATTCGCCAAGGCAACGAAGAAGGCCGCGTTCGCACGCTGCTGCCGGCCTGACGGCATTCCGAAATGCGAGGAATGCGGCCAACTTCTTCGCGCCGGACGCTTCCAGTACGACCACGACAAGGCCGACGGCCTCGGAGGCGACAACAGTCTCGAGAACTGTATGGTCCTGTGCTCCGGTTCCAAGACCTCTTGCCATTCCCTGAAGACCGAGCAGCACGACAAGCCCCTGATGCAGAAGGCTGACAACATGCGGGATGCTCACCTCGGGCTGACCCGCAAGAAGGTCAAGATCAAGCAGCCTCCCAAGACGCGCCGCGAGCCGCGAAGCCTTGCTTCCAATCTCCCGCCCCTTCCAAAGCTCTCTCTCTACAGGGATGCATCATAATGAAGATAGATGGAATGGGGTGCCCTCCACTACGAGCTGACGCTCTCCGTTCGGGAAAGATCAACGGCAGTACTGCTAACCGCCATGTAGCGCCGGCCAACTTCATCATCTGAATTAAACCGAGGAAACTAAGACTATGCGAGTAAACACCGACGTCCTTGCTGCACTTGATGCTGCCGAGATTAATGGCGATGCGCTTCGCCTGGTCGGCAAATTGGATCGCAAATTATACGAAACAACAAACAAGGTGATTGAAGCTGCTGGGGGGAAATGGAACCGGAAAGCGCAAGCGCACCTATTCGATGGCTCAGCTGCTGATGCTATTGAGCAAATAATTCTGACCGGCGAAGTCACACTCGTAAAGCAGCAGTTCGGACAGTTCGATACCCCACCATCTCTTGCCGCCAGTGTAATCGAGCGGGCTAGGATCGAGCACGGGATGTCCGTCCTTGAGCCGAGCGCAGGGATTGGCAATCTCGCCCGCGCGGCATCATCTGCCGGGGGTGTCGTCGGTTGCTATGAGATCGACCCGAAGCGAATTGCATCACTCCGGGCGGACGAGGATAAGTTTTCAGTCATACAGCAAGCGGACTTCCTTACTGTCGAACCGCAAGTAATCTATGACCGAGTGGTGATGAACCCGCCGTTCGCGAAGCAGGACGATATTCGGCACGTTCTGCACGCCTACAAGTTCTTGCGTCCGGGCGGCCTGCTGGTTGCGATTATGGCGGCAGGCATTCAGTTCCGCACTAATCAGCTTACAAAGACCTTTCTCGAACACCTGCAGGCCAACGGTGGCACGATTGAGGATCTGCCGCCCGATGCTTTTCGCGCGGCAGGCGCGAATGTACGAACTGTCCTTGTGACGATTGAGGCCACCCAATGACGCAACACAGCGACCGGGTGAGCCCTGGAACGAACTTTCCTGAGGAAGCATCGCAAGAAGTCGAAGGAGGGCACAAAATCCATCCCCCCATTAAAAGCTCAGAGGGGGAGAGAGAGGCCGTCCAATCCGCACTGTCGCACTGGCGCTGCGCTGCTTCCGTCGTGTCTCAATATGGCGAATGCACGCCCGTCGATCTTACCAGATGGACGCCTGTCGAAATGTCTCAGGCCATCCATCGGATAGGCGAGCGCCTCCAATCCTCCGAAGCCAAAGCCGCAAGACTGGAAGCGGAGAGGGATGAGGCACGAGCTCGAAAGACTGAAGAGGTTCTGCTTCGCGAGAAGTGGGTCCATTTCGGTAACGACATGGAAGCACGCCTGAACGCCGCCGAAGCGGAGATAGATGCTCTCAAGCGATCACATGACATTGAAAAGGCGAACAACCGTCGCCTTGCCCGAGAGGTTGTCGAGTACGCTGAATGGGCTGAAAAATCCGAAGCCCGCCTCTCCACCCTGACCAAAGCGCTGGAGCCCTTCGCCAAGGCCGCCGAATTGCTTCCCGCTGATGGCAGGTTGGATAAGGAAATGATCTGGGCTCCCGCGCAGGGAAGGATCATCTACGGCAAGCATTTTCGAGCCGCCCAAGCCGCCCATCAACATAGCGGCGTGCCAGTGACCGAAAACACCACTTTCCCGAGGACGAATGACAGTGAGGACGGCGGGCACATAATCCCTCTCTTCACATCAGAGGAGAGCGGACGATGAGTATTGCAATTGGGATCGGCATAGGCGGCCTGATCGGCTTCCTACTCACGACACCTTTCATCCGGCATCCCTGGTACGAGTTCCCTACCCTCTGGATCAACCTCGGCATTCTGATCGGCGGCGTGGTTTCTGCGGTCCAGTACCGCGCCCTCCTCACATCCCTCCAAGACAGCCAAGACAAGGAGAAAAGCGATGACGCGAAGGCTTAAATGGGAGCCGATGCAGTCTCCTCTACCCGGCATGCAGGTCTGGGGCGCGCGAAGCGACCTAGCGAGTTTCATTATCAGCTACGACGCGAGTTGCATTGAGGATGATCGTTTTTACCGGCGCTATTCCGTCTCGGCCAAGATGCTCGGCAGCGCGACCAACGACCTCGGCCAGCACGACACCCTGGCCCAGGCGCAGGCCGCAGCCGAGGCCTCGCGGGCGTGATCAAACCTTCGTTTGTAGACGCACTCAGGAACGATTTTCCTAAGTAGGAATGTGAAGGGAAGCCTATGCGAACGACCATCAGTTTTCGAGGCGAGGATAGAACCGTCGAGTTCAAGATCATCGATGAGCCCGATGTGAATTACTACGCTGTCGAGTGGTATTTCCCCGATCTGGACGGTGACGGCCACGCCGCTCTCAACGTCACCGAGCAGGAAGAAAACGACATCTGCACCGCCTGCTGTGATGCAGCAGATAACGACTAGGGTGAGAAACATGGCCTACGTAAACGTCGAAGTGCCGACCTATGGCGAGACCAGCGATCGCAGGCAGCTCGCCCTCACCCACGCAGAAATGGAATTCTGGAAGTCCGAGGCTGCGGCCCTCCGCAAGCAACTGGAGAACATCCCGCGAGCCATTGAGGAATGGGGCTATGTCACCGTCACAGACGGGATCCGCTCGGTGACACTCATCGCCAAGCCTGAAGAGGGCGAGCATGCCGAGTAAGCAACGCCTGCGTGAAGCAATCGCCCAGGTCCATGCTCGAATGACACCCGAGGAACGCGAGCGGGTCGCACAGAGGCTCGCGGGGCTCAAGCAGATGCTTGAGCCGCAACCAAGCTGGTTCTCTCGGCTGCTTAGGCGGTTTGTACAGTTTCGGAAGTCATGAGCAAACGATCGTTTGGAAACGTCGCTAGGCCGATTTGAGCTATAACATCACGAGGAATAAATGAAGATTTACACCGCAAGCAAGACGAGCCACGCCGACAAGTGGAAGGCGCTCCGAGCCGATGGCTGGAACGTCATATCGACCTGGATCGACGAGGCCGGAATTGGCGAAACGGAGTGCTTCACAGACCTGTGGCATCGTTGCATTTCGGAGGCTGCGGAGGCGGATTACCTGATCGTCTATCGCGAGCCGGGAGAGGTCCTGAAGGGTGCATTTGTCGAGGTCGGAGCGGCCTTGGCCAGTGGCAGACCAGTCCTCGCCATAGGGTGCGACGAGTTCAGCTTCACCAAGCATGTTTCGGTCTACCCATATCCGACGCTGGAAGCTGCGCTGTCCATTATCCCCAAGGAGAACTGAGCCCGCGCACAACCGATCCTTTGCAGACGTTTCACAACATTATCCGTAGGAGCAAACATGCAGACCACTGAACAAAAATGGCTACCAATTGCGACCGCCCCGAAGGACGGAACGACGATCATAGGCGGCTACTTCAAGCAGCCCTGGGCCGAGAGCCACCGCGAGGGCCGGATCGTCTCGTGCTGGTATCAGCCGGAATTTGAGATCTTCATCTCAGGCTGTCGCGAAATGACCCTGCGGCCTGGGCTGACCTTCGAGGACGGCAGCAGCCGACAGCTTCACTCTCCCGACAAGGAGGATGTGACCCACTGGATGCCGCTTCCTGTCCCACCCACGGAATGAAGTCGGATAGTTATCAAAAGGCATCTTATGCGAATTAACAGGAGGAAATGCGGATGAGCACCGGAGCTTGCCTCTACTGTAAGAAAACATTCGAGCGCCGCCACCCGTCGCAGAGGTTTTGCGGCAAGACCAACGCCGGTCGCCATCTGTGCAAGGACCGCTACCACAACCGGGCGCAGTTCATCGCAGCGAACGCCGAGCGGGAAGCCGAGGCCGAGAAGTGGGACCTCTGGCACGGCGACACGACGCACCCGTTTTCCGAGGATGCATTTCGAAGAGGGTAAAGCAGATGACAGGCAACGACGAAAAGGTCGCGGCTCTTTTGGCAAAACGCATGGAGACCAGAACCTACATGGAAGATCAGCGATACATCGGGGATCTCGCTAACGCGCTGGAAAGCCAGCAGGCCGAGATCAGGCGCCTGACCAAGGCGCTGGAGGAGTCTCACAAGATCATCCGAGCGTATGAGGATGCGCGGCTCAGGGGAGCGGAATGGCCGGCACCTCTGCATCCTTCCAGGTAGCAGCCCCCGCGCACGCGCGGCAGGTGTCGACGGGTGCCAGCCAAGCGTGATCCTAGCCACATCCCGGCTTAAATCACAAGCGCCCATGATATGCGCTGACTTCTTTCCAAAAACGGCCTTATGCGCGGGAGCAGGAGGAAAATCACATGGACGAAGTAAAGGGCGAGTGGCTGGTCATTGTTCATCATGAGCACTGGTGGCACCGGCAGTATTTTCCCACCAAGCAAGAGGCGCTCGACTATGCCGTTGGCTATGACACGGATCGCGGGAGCGTCGAAAAGATCGAGGTCTGTCACGTCATTGAGACGTTCGAGGATCTTCTAGTCTGACTTCTTGTCAGAACAGGCGTTATGCGCGGGAGTGTTAACCAATGAGAACGACCGTCAACTTTCGAGGCGAGGATCGCACGGTAGAGTTTACCGTGGTGGACGAGCCCGACGTGAATTACTACGCCGTCGAGTGGCATTTCCCTGATCTGACGATAGAGCAGCATGATGCGCTCGCCGTCACTGAGCAGGAGGAAAGCGACATCTGCACCGCCTGTTGCGATGCCGCCAGCGACGACGATCCATACGATTACGATTGATAGCGATAAGCGCCAGTTATCGATACCTACCTGCGATTAAACGGACTTTGACTCCTGACCGTATCAACGCCGGATTTCACTACGCCCACCGAACCGAAATGATTCAAAGACGAGTCACTTAATGAGAGCGCAAGTTACACATCAACTGCCGCCTTCGCTTCCGCCTCTCGGGCTCAGCCGGGTTGAGGCGGCGGCTTATATCGGCGTGTCCCCGTCCATGTTCGACCTCATGGTCAAGGACGGCCGGATGCCGGGCCCGAAGCGGATCAACGGCCGCGTTGTCTGGGACCGGAAAAGGGTGGAGGCTTATTGGGCCGCCCTGCCGGATGACGACAGCGCCCAGAACAACCCGTTTGATCAGATTGACATTTGATGCCCCAGAGACTGCCCGAGTACTGCGTGGAGGACCGAGACCGGCACGGCAACATCCGCATCTATTTTAAGAAGCGGGGCTGCCGGAAGGTCCGGCTTCAGGGAACGCCCTGGACGCCCGATTTCATGGAGCAGTACGAGACGGCCAAACGCACTGCGGCGCCGATCAAGCCCAAGCAGGAGACGGCTACGCCCGGAAGTCTGAAATGGCTGTTCGAAGCCTATTACGGCTCTGCCGAGTTCAAGGGCCTGGAGCCGCGGACGCAGAAGGTTAGACGGGGAATTTTGGACAAGGTAGCTGAGAGGGCCGGGCATCTTCCATTCGCGCGCCTGGAGGCCAAGAACGTGAGGAAGTGGCGCGATGCTAGGGCGGAGACGCCCGAGGCCGCCAATGGGCTTGTGAAGGCTTTGAGGCAGGTATTCGGATGGGCCGTGGAGGCGGAAGAGGCCGACAGGAACCCGGCCAAGGATGTGGCCTATCTGAAGACAGGCAGCCAGGGACACCATTCATGGACCCTGGACGAGGTTGAGCAATACGAGGCTGCCCACCCTATTGGGACGAGCGCCCGCCTCGCCTTGGCCCTTCTGATCTATACCGGGCAGCGGCGGTCGGACATCGTGCTCTTCGGGAAGCAGCATCTCAAAAACGGCTGGCTGGTGTTCACCCAGCAAAAGAACAAGAACCGCAAGCCCGTCAAGCTTGAGATCCCACTCGTACCGGAGCTGCGGGAGATTATCGACGCATCGCCCTGCGGGAAGGACGCCTTCCTCGTGACGGAGTTCGGCAAGCCCTTCACGTCAAACGGCTTCGGCAACCGGATGCGGAAATGGTGCGACGAGGCTGGGCTGGGGCATTGCTCCGCACACGGCCTGAGGAAGGCCGCCGCCGCACGATTGGCAGAACGTGGCCGCACAACGCGGGAAATCATGGCCGTGACCGGCCACACAACCTCGAAAGAGGTGGATCGCTACACGCGCGGAGCTGAGCAAAAGCGGCTCGCGGCAAGGGCTCTAGGGGTCGAACCTGAGTCCCACCTTGCGAGTCCCACTTCCGAAGAAGTCAATTAAATCAACAGCTTAAAGGGGGATATGGTGCCCAGGGGCGGAATCGAACCACCGACACTGCGATTTTCAGTCGCATGCTCTACCAACTGAGCTACCTGGGCATCCGATGCGCGGCGGGGCCGTGCGCGTCGTGGAGGGGTGTATAGTCAGACCTGCGGCGCATGTCCAGCGCCTTGGCCGACAAAAGTTCGGAGAATCTTCGGCTCAGGCCTGCCGGTCGTCCTCGTCCCGGTCGTCCTCCTCGCTCTCGACAGCCGGAATGGCATAGTTGCCCGAGAGCCAGCGGTTCAGGTCCACATCGGCACAGCGCTTGGAGCAGAACGGTCGGTAGGCCGGCTCCGTCGGCTTGCCGCAGATCGGGCACTTGCCGGAGGATGCCAGGGGATTGTTCTCGTTGGCAGCGTTCATTCCGCGCCTCCTTTCCTGAACAGGCAACGTGGTCGCCGCGCTCGTCCCGCGCAAGGCCGTCTCACGGGCGGGGGACAAGGTGCCTCAGGCCGCGTCGAGCCAGGAGGAGCGGACCGGATAGCCCTCCCCGTCGAGGAGCGCCGCTGCCTCGTAGAGCGGCAGGCCGACGACGTTCGAATAGGAGCCGACGAGCTTGACCACGAAGGTTCCGGCAAGCCCCTGAATGGCATAGCCGCCGGCCTTGCCGCGCCATTCTCCGGAGGCGAGATAGCGCTCGAACTCATCGCGGGAGAGGCGCTTGAAGCGCACCCGCGTCTCGACGAAGCGCTCGCGGACGGAATCCTTCGGCGTGATCAGGCAGATCGAGGTGTAGACCCGGTGCGCGCGGCCCGAGAGCAGGCGCAGGCAGGCCGCCGCCTCGTCGACCACCTCGGCTTTGGGAAGAACCCGCTTGCCGACAACCACCACCGTATCGGCGGAGAGGATGTAGGAATCCTTCAGGTCCTCGCGGGTGCGGGCGACACGGCGCGCCACCTCCGCCTTCGAACGGGAAAGTCTCTTGGCGAGTTCCTTCGCGCCCTCGTTCTTCAGGGGCGTCTCGTCCACATCGGCGGGCAGAAGCGCGTCGGGCTCGATTCCGGCCTGCTGCAGCAGAGCGAGCCTGCGCGGCGAGGCCGATGCGAGAATGAGCTTCGGACGCCCGCTGGGGTTCGACATCTCGGAAGACGACGCCACTGTTTTCTCCACGCTCTACGCCCGGCAACAGCATGGCACCGGGAACAATTGAATCAAGACGTCAGGCGACCGGCGGCGGCTCGACCCCGGACGGGGTGGATTTGACCTCCGCATCGCGCGAAACGTCCCGCTTATCCAGCTTGCGGTAGCGCATCACGCTGACCGGAATGGTCAGCAGGAAGACGACCGTGATCAGGCTCAGCATCTCCCATGGGAAACTGATCAGAAGCCCGAACGCCGCGACGGACAGGACGAAAATGGGCAGCACCCACTGGCGCGGCACATATTTGCCCATGGTCTTGCCCGAATAGGTCGGGATGGTCGAGACCATCAGGAAGGCGATGCCCACCACATAGACGAGGATGAGCGGCGCCACCGAGGAATCCTGGATCGGCGTGCCGAGGAAGGACAGGTAGAGCGGCAGCAGGGCGCACATGGCGCCCATGGGCGCGGCCATGCCGACGAAGAAGTTCTTCTTCCATTCGGGCCGGTTGGGATCGTCGATCATGACGTTGAACCGGGCAAGCCGCAGAGCCGCCGCGATGGCAAGCACGATGGAGCCGATCCAGCCGACGCGCCCCAGCTCGTGCAGGACGAAACTGTAGATGATCAGCGCCGGGGTGACGCCGAAATTCAGGAAGTCCGCCAGGGAATCGAGCTCGGCACCGAAGCGGGAGGTGCCTTTCAAGAGCCGGGCGATGCGCCCGTCGACGCCGTCCAGAAAGGCCGCGACGATCACTGCCACGACCGCCCTCTCGTATTGCCCGTCGAAAGCCAGCCGGATCGCCCAGAGCCCAAGGCAGAGGGCGATCAGGGTGATGATGTTCGGGGCGATCATCCGGAACGGAACCGGCTTGAACAGCCGCTTGCGCGGTTCGTTCGGATCCGGAGCGAAAGGCGGAAAAAGGTCACTCATGGCACCAACCTAGGGGGAGCCAGCCCGAGCGGCAAGCAGAGCTGGGCAGTTTGCGGGTGATGGGAGAAGCGCAAACTGCTGGAGACGGTTCCGCGCAAAAGACCCGCGGGGAAGAAGATCTTCCCCGCCGGCGCAAGGCATCAGCCCAGGCGATACTGCCGTGCGGGCTCGTTGGCGGTCAGGTCCGCCAGCACGGTCTCGCCCGCGACCGCCGTCTGACCGAGGCCGACCAGAACCTGGGCATTCAGCGGCACGAAGATGTCGAGGCGCGAGCCGAACCGGATCAGGCCGAAGCGCTCGCCGGTGCTCAAATGGTCGCCGATCTTCACGAAGGATACGATGCGGCGCGCCACGAGGCCGGCTATCTGGACTACGCCGATCTTGATGCCCGCCGTCTCGATGACCAGGGCGTTGCGCTCGTTGTCCTCGCTCGCCTTGTCGAGCTCGGCATTGAGGAAAAGGCCCGGCGTGTAGAGGATCTGCTCGATCCGGCCGGTGACCGGCGAGCGGTTCACGTGGCAGTCGAACACGTTCATGAACACCGAGATGCGGGTCATCGGCTCGGCCGGCAGGTTGAGCTCGGCCGGCGGCACGGCGGTGGTGATGAGGTTCACGCGCCCGTCGGCGGGTGACACCACGAGGCCTTCCCGGAGGGGCGTCACCCGCGGGGGATCGCGGAAGAAGTAGCAGACCCACACGGTCAGGATGGCGCCGATCCAGCCCAGCGGCGACCACAGCCAGGCCAGGACGATCGTCGCAAACAGCGCGATCAGAATGAAGGGATAGCCCTCCTTGTGGATCGGCACGAAGATGCGGCGCATCGATTCCAGGATATCGGTCATATTTTCACAGCCTCAGAACGTTTGATCGGGGATGGCAGGGGAAAGAGCGTCCGTCAACCTGCCACGCTCTCGGGGCTGCGCTCTTCCTCCTCGGCCCGCTTGAGGGTTTCGCGGGCCAGATCCGCCTCGCGCTGGCGGTTCCACATGGCCGCATAGACGCCGCCATGGGCCAGCAGACTGGCGTGATTGCCGCGTTCGACCACTCGGCCCTGGTCGAGAACGATGATCTCGTCCGCGCCGATGACTGTGGACAACCGATGCGCGATCACGAGGGTGGTGCGATCCCTGCTGACCCGGTCGAGGGCGTCCTGGATCTCCTTTTCCGTGAAGGTGTCGAGCGCAGAGGTCGCCTCGTCGAGGACCAGGATCGGCGGGCTTTTCAGGATCGTTCGGGCGATGGCCACGCGCTGCTTCTCGCCGCCCGAGAGTTTTAGGCCGCGCTCGCCCACCGGCGTGTCGTAGCCCTCCGGCAAGAGGCCGATGAATCGGTCGATCTGGGCAAGGGTTGCTGCCTCCCTCACCTCCTCCGGTGACGCGTCCCAGCGGCCGTACTGGATGTTGTAGCCGATGGTGTCGTTGAACAGCACCGTGTCCTGCGGGACCATGCCGATGACCTTGCGTAAGGATGCCTGCTGCACCTCGGCGATGTCCTGCCCGTCGATGAGGATGCGGCCGCTGGTGGGCTCGTAGAAGCGGAACAGCAGGCGGGAGATGGTGGATTTGCCGGCCCCCGAGGGCCCGACGATGGCAACCGTATGGCCTGCCGGCACCTCGAAGCTCACGCCCTTGAGGATCGGGCGCTCCGGGACATAGGCGAAATGCACGTTCTCGAAGCGCACGACGCCATCCGGCACATGGAGCGGCTTGGCGCCTGGCTTGTCCTGGATCTCGGGGTTGCGCTCGATGATCGCGAACATGTCGTCGATATCGATCAGGGCCTGTTTGATCTCGCGGTAGAGCATGCCCATGAAGTTCAGCGGAATGTAGAGCTGCACCAGCATGGCGTTGACGAGCACGAAGCTGCCGATGGAGGCGCGCCCGGCGATGATGTCCTGCGCCGCCAGCACCATCACGATGGCCATGCCGATCGAGAAGATCACCGCCTGTCCGGCATTGAGCACGGCGAGCGAGGTATAGGTCTGGGTCGAAGCCTTCTCGAACCGCGCCATGGAGCGGTCGTAGCGAGCGGTTTCCCGCTGCTCGGCCCCAAAGTATTTGACGGTCTCGTAATTGAGCAGCGAATCCACCGCCTTGGTGTTGGCGTCCGTGTCGGAATCGTTCATCTGCCGGCGGATCTCGATCCGCCACTGGGTCGCCTTGTAGGTATAGGCGAGATAGATCACCACCATCACGAAGACGACGGCTGAATAGATCCAGTTGAACTCCCAGGCGAGCAGGCCGAGCACGAGCAGGAATTCGAGGATCGTCGGGAGAAGGGTCAGCACCACGAGGCGCGACAATTCCTCGATCCCCTCGCGGCCGCGCTCGAGAACGCGGGTCAGGCCGCCGGTCTTGCGCTCCAGGTGAAAGCGCAGGGACAAGCGGTGCATGTGCTCGAAGGTCTGCAGGGCGAGCTGTCGCACCGCATGCATGGCGACCTTGGCGAAGATGCCGTCGCGCACCTGTGTCAGCACCGCCATGAGAATGCGGGTGACGCCGTAGATGAGCGTGAGCAGGACCGGCGCCTTCCAGAGCCAGGAACCGGAGGTGGCTGCCGCCTCCGCGCCCCCGCTGGCACCGCCGCTGACCGCCACCAGCGCATCCGTCGCCCATTTGAAGGCGAAGGGCGTGACCATCGTGACGCCCTTCGCGACGAGCAGGAGCCCGAAGGCCAGGAAGACCCGTCGCTGGAGATCGGGCCTGCCGTGCGGCCAGAGATAGGGCCAGAGTTTTTTCCAGGTGGCAGCCAGGCTGTTGGGCTCGGGCTCAGCAGCGCTCGTCGGAGGGACGGCGGTGGAGGGAGGCATCGGGGAGGATCCAATCGAAATATCGGACCCCGATATAGGCGATTGCGGAGATGAATTCACCCCAAGACTGTAATCGTTCCAGGCAACCCAGATAGGCAAGCCAATCGCGGCGAGAGGCGCATGATCCTCCCTCTCCCGTTTGGGAGAGGGTCGGGGTGAGGGAAGGCCGGCGCAGGATGAAATGCATCGGGTGCCATGTCGCGGGTGAAACGACAGCGCTCCACTGGTGAAGCACCCCGCCCTCACCCCTGCCCTGACCGGGAGAGGGGTGATTAGCCGGACCCGATATTATCAGTTGCTCTTGGCTTCCTGATCGCCCGGCAGGACGAAGACCTGACCGGGATAGATCAGATCCGGGTTGCGGATCTGCTCCTGGTTCGCGCCGTAGATCACGGTGTAGCGCAGGCCCTTGCCATAGACCCGCTGGCTGATCCGCCAGAGATTGTCGCCCCGGGAGACGATGGCCGTGTTGATGTTGGGGATCACGACCGTTCCGGCGCCGGCCACCTGCCCCTGAGGCAGGCTGGACGCGCCCTCACGTTGGGCCTGAGGCTGAGTGCCGTTGGACGCGGCCTGCGACGAGGCCGGAGCCTGAGGCTGTGCGGAGGCCACCTGCACGGGCACGTTGAAGCCCACTTCGGCGCGCGACCGGACCTGGCCGGACACGGGATCCACATCGTCGAGGCGGATCCGATAGTCGCCTGGCTTCACGCCGCTGCCGATGGAGAAGGATACCTTGCCGTCGCCTCCGGCGCCGCCGGGCGCGATGAAGCTCTCGTTCAGGTAGAGACGGATCGTGGCTCCCGGTGCGGAGAGGCCGGAGACGAAGAGCTTCCCCTCCTCCGCATCGACCGTCACGATCTTGATCTCGGGACGCGGGGTCGGCGCCGCAGGTTGAGCCGGGGGAGCCGGCGGGGACGTCGGCGTGGCGGAGGCCTGCTGCTGCGGAGCGGGTTGGGCCGGCTGCGGGGCTGCCGGTGTCGTCTCGGCTGTCTTGGGCTCTGTCTTGGGCTCGGCGGGCTTGGCTTCCGCCGCCTTCTCGGGCGGCATCGGGTTCGACAGCACGACCGTCGGCCTGTCCGGCGTCGTCAAGGTCACGAGGGGCGGCGTCCGGGCATCGGCGATGACCACCGTCACGATCTGCACGGACCGCTGGCGGGTGCCGTCGGGCGCGATGGATTGCAGCGCGACCTGGTGCGAGCCCGGCGGCAGGGGCGGCGGAACGATGGCGAACAGGCCCGAGGCGTCGGCTGCCGCGCGGGCATGAACCTGATCGCCCCTGAGAAGCTCGATGGTGGCCCCGGGCGCTGCGCGCCCCGCGATCACGCTCTCCCCATCGGGTTCCACCCGCACGAGGTCGAAGGACGGAACGATGGGTGCATCCTTGGCGGGCGCCGCTGGAGCCGAGCTCGGAGCGGCCGGCTTGGCCTCGGCCTGCTGGCTCGAATTCGGCTGGGCGGGTGCCGTTTGGGATGGAGCGGAGGGCTGTGCCGTTTGGGCCGGAGCCGCGTTTTGCGGAGCCCCGATCTTGCCGGACCAGGACCAATAGAGCACTCCGAGAAGAACTGCGACAACGGCTGCCGCAGCGGCGCCGAGCAGCGCAAGAGTCCCTTTAATTTCCTTCGGATGCGCCATGATGCTAGTTCTCGTACGCGGCACTTTCATGCATTTAAACCGTTTATCTTTCAAAAGGCTACGGCCATAAAGGACAAAATATTGCCCTACGACTCAGCGCGGGAGGCTCCCCGCCTCCCCGAGATGAAAATGCCCTCGATTAAACCTGTTCGATCCATTTGTGTTTACTGCGGCTCCGGCTTCGGAGACGACCCCGTTTTCGCCGAGAACGCGGCGGCATTGGGCCGCGCCATGGCCGAGCGCGGCATCAACCTCGTCTATGGCGGGGGCAATGTCGGCCTCATGGGGACCGTCGCGCAGTCGGTTCTCGACAATGGCGGCTATGTCACGGGAATCATTCCGGATTTCCTGAAATCCCGCGAGAAGCTCCTCGACGACGTGCAGGAGACCATCGTGGTGCCGGACATGCATACCCGCAAGCGCCTGATGTTCGAGAAGGCCGACGCCTTCGTCGCCATGCCCGGCGGAATCGGGACCCTGGAAGAACTCGTCGAGCAGATGACCTGGTCGCAGCTCGGCCGGCACACCAAGCCGATCCTGATGCTCAGCACCAAGGGCTTCTGGAAGCCGCTTCTCACCCTCATCGCCCATATGCGCGAACAGGGTTTCATCCGCCCCGGCCTGGAGCTCAACTATCTCGTGGCCGAGCGCGTCGAGGAGGTGATCCCGATGCTGGAAGCCGCCGCGCGGCGGGTCGGGATTGTCGAGAATGCGGAGATGATCGAGACGAAGTTTTAGACAAAGCTCGGCATATTTCGAACGCTCAAACATCGAGAGCCGGCCTCGCGGCCGGCTCTTTTGCTTATCTCGTGGCTTCGAACGCGATGGGTCAGAGTGTGTAGAGCTGGAAATTAGCCTCTGTCAGTACCGTGCCTGCGGCCACCTTGGCGAACAGGATCTGGCTGTTCAAGCTCGCCAAGCC
This sequence comes from Microvirga zambiensis WSM3693, assembly GCF_016735695.1. Lineage (GTDB taxonomy): Bacteria > Pseudomonadota > Alphaproteobacteria > Rhizobiales > Beijerinckiaceae > Microvirga > Microvirga zambiensis. The sequence goes on from NZ_JAERQD010000001.1 coordinate 362,261, forward strand.
ATCCGCATCGAAGTAGATTGAGCCCGTCGCCTGATCGTAGACGATGCGCTGGGCCAACGTCGTGGCTTGCGTCCCGACGCCGAACTCGAAGTAAGCAAGCCCATAATAGGCTCCCGGCGGAGCCGTCGGAAACGCCTGGATGACGGTTCCGTCTGAGCTATAGCCATGGAACTGGGTGGTGTTGATCGAGATCCAATCACCTTCCGCTCCGTTGAAGTCTGCGAGTGTATCCACATTCTGCGGTGATGTGCTCGTGCCGCCGACCCAGGGATCCGTATTCATTCGAAACTCGTCCGCGCCGGCATTGCCCAGGAGCCAGTCGAGGCCCACGCCGCCGGAGATCACGTCATCCCCGCTTCCGCCCTCGATGTAGTCGTTGCCCGCAACCCCGAAGAGCTGATCGTTGCCACCCCAGCCATAGAGTGTGTTGCCGTCGTCACCGCCGTAGAGCCTATCGCCGTAGTTAGAACCCTGGAGGCCTTCGATGCGGATAAGGAGATCTCCGGATGCATCGCCTGCATAACCTTGCCCTGCCACCAGGCTGGCGTACACGCCCGACGAAGCGTTCCAGTATGAAACGAAATCGAAGCCCTCGCCACCATCGAGCAGGTCGCCGCCCTGGCATCCCTGGAGCACATCGTCGCCAGCCCCGCCAAAGAGGGAATCGACGCCAGCCGTGCCGGAGAGGTTGTCACTATGGCTTGAGCCTATGACGCCCTCGATCGAGACATACGTATCTCCAACCGCATCACCGGTGTTGAAACCAGTGTTGAGCATGTCGACCACAACCCCAGAACTTGAATTGTCATAGCTCGCATAGTCGAGGCCCTCGCCGCCATCGAGCCGGTCGCCGCCGCCGCGGCCCTCGAGCCAATCGTCGCCCGCTCCGCCAGACAAGCTCTCCGAGCCATTCGCACCGCGCAACTGATCGTCATAGGACGAGCCTATCAGACCCTCGATCGACACATGGATGTCACCCGCCGCCTCGCCCCTGTTGCGGGATCCGTCGAGCAAATCCGCCGTCACGCCGGAGGTCGCAGCGGCATAGGATGCAACGTCGAAACCGTCACCGCCGTCGAGATGGTCGTTGCCCACGCCACCCTGAAGATAATCGTTGCCGCCTCCGCCATAAAGCGAGTTGTGGTCCGCGTCACCGTAGAGCGTATCGGCGTAATCCGAACCCTTGAGGCCTTCGATGCCGAAATAGAGGTCTCCGTTCGCATCGCCCACGAAGCCACCTCCTGCCGCCAGGTTAGCGGTCACGCCCGAGGAAGCATACGAGTATGAAGCGATATCGGAAGAGCCTGTGCCGCCATAGAGCAGGTCGCCACCCTTTCCGCCTTCGAGGACGTCATCGCCATCCCCGCCATAGAGATACTCGGTGCCAAGCGCGCCGAAGATGGTGTCGTTGTGGCTCGAGCCGATGACTTTCTCGATCGAAATATACTTATCTCCCACCGCATCACCTGTGTTGCGGCCGGTATTGATCAGGTCGACCAAGACTCCATAAGTCGCACTCTCGTAACTCGCATAGTCGATGCCCTCGCCACCATCGAGCACGTCACCGCCACCGCGGCCTTCGAGAGTGTCGTTTCCGTTTCCGCCATATAGCTCATCCCCCTCATGCGTACCGCCCAAAATGTCGCTATAGGACGAGCCGATCAGGCCCTCGATCGACGCATGGACATCGCCCAATGCGTCGCCCACGTTGCGGGATCGGTCGAGCAGATCCACCAGCACGCCCGAGGCTGCATCGGCATAGGACACAATGTCGAAGCCGGCACCGCCGTCGAGATGGTCCGCGCCCTCACCTCCGAAAAGATGATCGTTGCCGGCGCCGCCGGAGAGCGAGTCCGCTCCGACACCGCCTTTGAGCAGGTCGTGGCCGGCGTCGCCCCAAAAGGCATCGGATCCAGTGCTGCCCTCGATCGTGTCGTCATATGTCGAGCCGTCGATCACCTCGATGGAGACATAACTGTCGCGGGCCGCATCTCCGGTATTGCGTGTGATATTCCAGAGATAGACTCCGACGCCGGCGGCGGCACCGTAATAGCTCGCCGTGTCCAGGCCACCCTCTCCGCCGTCGAGCAAATCCGCACCGGCGCCGCCATAAAGCTTGTCGTTCCCGAGGCCACCGAGGAGGCTGTCGTCACCACCATGGCCGAAAAGTTGGTCGTCGCCGTCATTGCCGGTGATCAGATCGTTGCCCTCACCGCCCTGCAGAAGGTCGTTGTCCATGCCGCCGGTAAGGGTGCTGCCCAAGCTCGCATTCGTCTGCGACGGCTTGTGCGCGCCATCGTCGGTGGGCTCGTCGAGGATCGCAGCGATCATCTCTTCGAGCGAGAGGTCGATGTCATCGCGGATCCGGGGGCCTTTGGAAACTCCAGCCTTCGCGTCGTGACGAAGATGACCCATTGCGACTTCAAGCGGCGTGCGATCCATGGCCGAGCCCTCCTTGTCCCCATCGGGGCAAATTGCTCCGCCAAGCTTTATTGGGATTATCGTCCTGCACCACTCTATGAATATGGGGGAGAGGCTACGAAATAGACGCCTTTTCGAGGGCTCGTCGTTGCCATGTGCGTATTCGCACATGGCAACTGCGTTCAAGCGGTCCACTTCCTTAGAGGAAGAGACCTACATCATCCCGCTCGCGACAACACGAGCCCGCCCAGGATCATGCCTGCCGCCAGGAGACGTTGCCACGTGATCGCCTGGACCGGAAGGCCGAAGGCGCCGGTGGCGTCGAGGATCAGGGCGGCAGCGACCTGGCCGAAGACGAGGGCGGCCACAGTGCTCACCACGCCGAGTTGCGGTACGCCCCAGATCACGATGGCGACGTAGAAGGCGCCGAGAAAGCCGCCGAGCCAGGACCACCAAGGCGCCGCGGAAATGGCGGCGCCTGATGGCCCCGCGCCGCGAAGAGCGCTGATTGCAGCGAGAACGATAAAACCGATCCCGAAGGAGATGCAGGCGGCGAGCACCGGGTCGCCCAGCGTCCGTGCGAGGGCGGCATTGATCGGTGCCTGGGTGGAAAGAAACACGCCGCCCACAAGGACGCCGAGAAGCGGCAGCAGGATCGAGATGTTCATGACGATTCCATTGTGGCGGACGACTGCTTGTATAAAGCGGATCCAGACACAATCCATACAAACCGCAGCTCCACGTTCACGGATGGCGCGGCTGGCTTTGTTCAAGCTAGGCTCTTGGAGAGACTGCCGACCGAGTATCGCAAACGTGATTTCCAATCCCGTATTTGCACCAATTTCCCAGCGCATTTTCGCAAGCGATTGCAATCTCCACCGAGGGAGATAGCCGTGAAAACCTCGCTTACGCTTATAGCAGCCTGTGGCTTGGCCTTTGGTTTCTTGACCCCCGTCCATGCCCAGGACGTAAACCTTGATTGCACAGCAGTTCCGGATTCGCTGTCCTATTACTGCAACCATCGGGATCAGTTCGGCAAGAACGGTCCGACGACCACCAGGAATCCATATGATCCCGATCTCCCGGGTGTCGCAGGCCCTCTATCGACCGGCAGCGTTGCAGGAAGCATGCCGCACGCTGGCTCGGTACAAACCCACGCATTCAATTGCTCGCAGAGATTCCGGACCTACGACCCAGGCTCGAATACATTCATGGGAAACGATGGTCATCGGCATGCTTGCCGCTGAATGATCGTGAAGGATCGATCGGGAACTTGCTCAGGCTGATGCCGACATCAGCGTGAAGTCGAGGTTAATCGTCATAGCGATGCGCCGCCCTTCAAGAGCTTGTAGACCATGGAGTCCGTCAGTGCCTGGAAGGAGGCGTCGATGATGTTGGCGGAGACGCCGATGGTGGTCCAGTGCTCGCCGGAGGCGTCCATGAACTCGATCAGCACGCGCGTCACCGCATCCGAGCCGCCCTGATAGATGCGCACCTTATAATCGACGAGTTCGAGATCCTGGATCAGGTTCTGGTACTTGCCGAGATCCTTGCGCAGAGCGACATCGAGCGCATTGACGGGGCCATTGCCTTCGGCTGCCGAGATCAGCACCTCGTCGCCGACACGCACCTTCACGATGGCCTCCGACGCGGTGACGAGTTCGCCGACCGCGTTGAAGCGGCGCTCCACGTTGACCGAGAAGCGCTCTACGTCGAAGAAGGCCGGCACCTCGCCGAGCATGCGCTTGACCAGCACGTAGAACGACGCGTCCGCGCCCTCGAAGGCAAAGCCCTCGGCTTCTTTCCGCTTGACCTCGTCGAGCACGCGCGCGATGCGCGGATCGCCCTTCTCCAGCTCGAAGCCGCAGCGCTTCATCTCGGCGAGGACATTCGACTGGCCGCCCTGGTCGGAGACCAAAACCTTTCGCGCATTGCCGACGATTTCCGGCTCCACATGCTCGTAGGTGCGCGGATCTTTGAGCACGGCGGAGGCATGGATGCCGGCCTTTGTTGCGAAGGCGCTGGCGCCGACGAAGGGCGCGTGCCGGTTCGGCTGCCGGTTGAGGATCTCGTCCACCTGCCGCGACACATGGGTGAGCTGGCTCAAACCCTCGTCGGTGACGCCGAGATCGAAGCGGGCGGCATAATTGTCCTTCAGCTTCAACGCGCCGATCAGCGTGATGAGATTGGCGTTGCCGCAGCGCTCGCCGAGGCCGTTGAGCGTGCCCTGGATGTGGCGGGCGCCGGCTTCCACGGCGGCAAGAGAGTTGGCGACCGCGCAGCCGCAATCGTCATGGGCGTGGATGCCGATATGCGAGCCGGGTACCGTCTTCGTCACGGCGGTGACGATCTCCGTCACCTCGTGCGGCAGCGTCCCGCCATTGGTGTCGCAGAGCACGATCCAGCGCGCGCCGGCCTCATAGGCCGTCTTCACGCAGGAGAGCGCGTAAGCGGGGTTGGCCTTGTAGCCATCGAAGAAATGTTCGCAATCGACGAGAACCTCGCGGCCCTTCGCGCGCGCGGCCTCGACGCTGTCCTGGATTCCGGTGAGGTTTTCTTCCGGCGTCGTCTCGAGCGCCACGCGCACATGATAATCCCAGGCCTTGGCGACGAAGCAGATCGCATCGGCCTGCGCTTCGAGCAGAGCCGCGACTCCCGGATCGTTCGACACGGAGCGCCCTGCCCGCTTCGTCATGCCGAAGGCGGTGAACTTGGCGCTCGTCGTGCGCTTCTCGGCAAAAAAGGCGGTATCGAGCGGGTTCGCCCCCGGATAGCCGCCTTCCACGTAGTCGATGCCGAGCCGGTCGAGGAGCGTCGCGATCGCCTTCTTGTCCTCGAGGGAGAAATCGACGCCGGTGGTCTGCGCACCGTCGCGCAGAGTGGTGTCGAAGAGATAGACGCGTTCACGACTCATGACGACAACTTCCTGTCTTCGGGCGGTGCCAGGCGCTTTTCCATGGTGGTGGTGCCGAGCCATTCGTCGCCGAGCGGCATGGTGTTGCGGCGCTGCGGCTGGAAACCATGCTTCTGAAAGAAGGGCAGCGCGTTGTCGCTGACCTCGGCGACGAGGCGCGCGGCGTTGCGCGCGCCGGCGAGCTTTTCGATCGCGTCGTAGAGCATCGTGCCGATCCCCTGCCCCGCTGCGGCCGGGTGCACATAGAACAGCTCGATGACCTCGTTGTCCTTCAACGCGATGAAGCCGACGGGAGAGCCCTCGACGGTCGCGATCAGGGTCAGACTCTTCGCCAGCTTCTCGGCGAAGGAATCATCCTCGGCGCGTGCGATCCACGCTTCCTGCTGGCTCTCGCTGTAATCCTCGCCGGTCAACTCCGCGATGCTCTCCTCGTAGATGTCGACGAGGGCGGCCAAGTCCGCCGGCAGGAAGGGACGAAGCCCGGGTTTCGGCATGGCCTGTCCCATCAGCATGACCCTCCCACACGTTCACGATATTCGATCGCCTCATCCTGAGAAGGTCGCGTAGCGACCGTCTCGAAGGAGGATCCAGCGCGCACTGGAAGCTCCTTCGAGACGGCGCTGCGCGCCTCCTCAGGATGAGGACAGAGGAAGAGGAGGATGGGGACTTGGAGAATGTTGCAGCTCATCGCGCCACCTCCCAGGTGGTGGTGCCATCCTTGTTGTCCTTCACCACGACGCTCAGCGCAGCAAGCTCGTCGCGGATGCGGTCGGATTCGGCCCAGTTCTTCGCGGCGCGCGCGTCCTTGCGGGCAGCGATCAGGGCTTCGACCTGCTCAGGGTCGATACTCAATGCAGCCCGCCTGCGTGCCTTCCAGCCCTCCGCTCCTTCGAGCAGGAAGCCGAGCGAGCGAAGGTTGGCGCCGAGCTCCTCATAAGCGCCCTGCCCATCGAGAGCATGAAGCTCCGCCAGCATCTTCGGCGTATTGAGGTCGTCCGCGAGGGCATCGACGATCTGATCTGAAAGGAAAGCTGCCTCGCCCCTGCCCGCCAATTCATACCAGCGGTCGAGAGTCTTCTCGCTTTCCTCGAGTCCCTTCACCGTCCAGTCGATGGGCTGGCGGTAATGGGTGCGCAGCATGTTGAAGCGCAAGACTTCGCCGGGCCAGTCCTGCAGCAGCTCGTTGATGGTGAAGAAGTTGCCGAGAGACTTCGACATCTTCTCGCCTTCCACCTGCAGGAAGCCGTTGTGCATCCACACATTGGCCATGCGCGGCGTGTCGAAGGCGCAGCAGGATTGCGCGATCTCGTTCTCGTGGTGCGGGAAGACGAGGTCGATGCCGCCGCCGTGGATGTCGAAGATCTCGCGGCTCGTCGGATCGGCGCAGGTGAGCCGCGTCTCGAAGGCCTGGACCAGATGCCGCCACGCCATGGCCGAGCACTCGATGTGCCAGCCTGGGCGGCCGGGGGTCGCGATGCCGGCAGGTGAGGCCCAGGCGGGGTCCGTCGGTCCGGAAGGCTTCCAGAGCACGAAATCCATCGGGTCGCGCTTGTAGGGCGCCACGTCCACGCGGGCGCCGGAGAGCAGCTCGTCGAGGGAGCGCTTCGAGAAGGCGCCGTATTGCGGGACGTTCGGCAGGTTCTGCATGGCCGCGACCGAGAAGAGCACGTGCTCCTCGGCCACATAGGCAGCCCCCCGCGCGATCAGCCGCTCGATGATCATGCGCATCTCGTCGATATGCTCGGTCGCCCGGGGCTCGACGAAAAGCGGGGCCTCCCCCGCCTCGTTCACGTCCTCCGGCATGAGCACGCCGAGCGCCCGGATGTCGGCATGGAACTGCGCCTCGGTCTTACGCGTGACCTCGCGGATGGCCTCGTTGTGAGGCAGGTCCGGGTAATCCCGGGCGGCGCGGGCGTTAATCTTGTCGTCCACATCCGTGATATTGCGCACATACGTTACGGCAGCTGTGCCGTAAACATGTCTCAACAGACGGAAGAGAAGGTCGAAGACGATGATCGGGCGGGCGTTGCCGATGTGGGCGTAGTCGTAAACGGTGGGTCCGCAGACGTAGAGGCGCACGTTCCGAGGGTCGATCGGGACAAAATCGTCCTTCGACCGGGTCAGCGTGTTGTAGAGCCTAAGCTGGACCGCCATGAAACCAAACCCCTGTCAGGCCGCAGGCCGGAGGATGGTTTCGATCTTGGAATGAGAACGAGACGGCTCCAGCCAGCGAAGTGCGCTAGCCGCAAATAATCCCGGAAATGAGGATTGCTGCCGTGTTCATGAAGCCATCAATGCCTTTTCGCCCCTTGGACGTCAAGGTTTCCGATTTGGTAAGCATGTTTTATTTGCAACTGCGCATGAAACGCGTTCCGGCCAAGCGCGTTAGAGCTTTGTTCACGCACACTCGTGACATAATGGCACGAGTTCAACCAATGAGGTCTTCGATGCGCCGCGCATTCACCATGCTCGGGATGGGTACTGCTGTGTTTTTTGCCGCCGCGTCCCTGACGCTGCTTCCCAACGGCTCCCAGGCCTCTTCGACCCAAGATTCTTTAACTCAGGCCACCTTCATGGTCCCCGCCGCCGATGGCTATGGCGTCGCGGAATGCCTGATCTCTAACCAGGCTTGTGGCCAAGTTGTGGCTAATGCCTGGTGCGAAGCCCATGGCTACGCCAAGGCGGTCTCCTTCCATCAGGTGACGCCTGAAGAGTTCACCGGCAACATCCAGAAGGCCTCCCTCGCCCCCAAGGAGCGGCCTGTCTCGGTGACCTGCTCGAACTGAGCCCCACCCGCCTAAGTCCGCATCGGCGAGAGCATGGCCCGGGCTGTCGTCAGGACAGCTCGGTTCACATCGGACAGCAGAGGACCGACGATTCGGCTCTGCTGCCAGAACAGGGGCACATCCAGCGGCTCCGACGGCGCCAAAGCCACAAGCCGGCCGGCGCGGATATGATCCTCGACCGTCGTCCCTACGTTCATTCCCCATCCCAGCCCCGCGAGAGCCGCATCCACGAAGGCCTGCGATGACGGCAGCCAGTGGGCCGGCGGCCTGACGTCCACGCCGAGCGCCCTCCGGAGCCAGAGCGCCTGGAGCTGATCCTTCCGGTTGAAGACGAGGCACGGGGCCAGGGCGGCCGTTTCCCGGGTCAGCCCACCCGGCAGCCAGCGCTCGACATAGGCCGGACTGGCCGTCGCGAGATAGCTCAGGAAGCCCAGGGCAAAGCAGTCGCAGCCCTGGATCGGCTTGCCATGAGAGGTCACGGCGGCAACGACATCGCCGCGCCGCAGCCATTCGGCGCTGTGGTCCTGATCGTCCACCACGAGATCGAACAGGAACCCTTCCGTCGCCGCCATCGCGGGAACGAACCAGGTGGCGAGGCTGTCGGCATTGACCGCAATGCGCAGGGTCACCGGGCGCCTGTCGGGCGCGAGGCCGGGCAGGCTCCGGCGCAGGGAACTCTCGAGCAGGGAGACCTGCTCCACATGCTGGCACAGGCGCTGGCCTGCTTCAGTCGCGAGACACGGCTGGCCGCGGACCACGAGAACGGTTCCGATCCTCTCCTCCAGCAGCTTGATCCTCTGGGAGATTGCGGACGAGGTCACATGCAGCACTTCTGCTGCCCGCTCGAAGCTGCCGGTACGGACGACCGCGGCGAGCGCAGAAAGAAGGGCATAGTCGAGCATCGGATTAGTTTTGGTAAATCGAGATCAGAGACTTTAACTGTCCTAAACCGAATGGCGCGTCTAGGGAAATGGCGATTCCTCTCCGGGCCATGACATGACCTCTCCCTTTCTCGCCGGCTTCCTGCTTTCGCTCAGTCTGATCCTCCCCATCGGGGCGCAGAACGCCTTCGTGCTGCGCATCGGCCTGCGCGGCGAGCATGTTCTCGCCGTCTGCCTGACCTGCGCAGTCTCGGACGCGGTGCTGATCCTGGCTGGCGTTTCCGGCTTCGCGCAGCTCAGTGCACGGGTGCCCTGGGTCGAGACCATCCTGCTCTATGGCGGCGCCGCCTTCCTACTCGCTTATGGAGCCCGCAGCTTCCTGGCCGCCTTCCACGCCGAATCCTTAAGGCCGTCGGAGGAGGCCCCCGCCGCGCTCGGCCGCGTCCTGCTCACCTGCCTCGCCCTGACCTGGCTCAACCCGCATGTCTATCTCGACACGCTGATCCTGATCGGCTCCATCTCGACCCAGTTCGACGACGGCAAGGGCCTGTTCGCTGCAGGGGCCATGCTAGCCTCCCTCACCTTCTTCCTGTCGCTCGGATTCGGCGCCCGGCTGCTGAAGCCGCTCTTCGCCCGGCCGGTCACCTGGCGCATCCTCGACATTGCCATCGGGCTCATCATGTGGGCGACGGCGGCGCGGCTGCTGCTGAATGACGGCTCTGTCTAAGGGGCTGCTTCTTGACTCTACCTCATCCTGAGGAGGTCGCGCAGCGACCGTCTCGAAGGAGGATCCAGTGCTCTCTGACGCTCCTTCGAGACGCAGCTTCGCTGCTCCTCAGGATGAGGGAAGAGTGAAAGTTTTCAGAGCCGAACCGGCGCCGGTCTGCTTACTTATTCAGCCACTCCCCGCATTTCGAGGGAGCCTCCGTACCCCACGGCATCAGCGGCACGGTCGAGGTCGAGTTCTTGGGCGAGCCCTCGATGGGACGGTCGGAATAGACCATGTAGACCAGGGTGTTGCGCTTCGCGTCGCAGCCTCGGACGATCTGCATCTTCTTGAAGATCAGCGACCGGCGCTCGCTGAACACCACGTCGCCCTGGCCGAATTTCTGCTTGAACTTCACCGGGCCGACCTGGCGGCACGATAGCGAGATGTCGGAAACCTCCTCGGCAACGCCGAAGGTGCCGGAGATGCCGCCGCGCTCAGGGGTCGTGTAATGGCAAGCCACGCCCTCCACGAGCGGGTCGTCGATGCCGTAGACGGCGAGCTTGTCGTCGGGCGTCAAAGCGCGCCAGACCGTCGACTTCTTGAAGATCAGGTCCGGGTCCTGGGCAGCGGCACCGGTCACGGCGCCGATCGTCAGGGTCAGGGCCAAGGCAACTCGAGCAAGCATCGTTTCGTTCAACTCCCACGGTTACGCTGTCATGTGGGGATGATTTACACGTTTGACGAGGGCCTATTCCGATTGGTGGCAGACGACGCAGATCTTGTTGCCGTCGAGATCGCGAAAATAGGCGCCGTAGTAGTTGCGATGATATTGCGGCCGAAGGCCCGGCGCGCCCTCGTTCAGCCCGCCCTGAGCCATGGCGGCGGCATAACAGGCATCGACGATGCTGCGCTTTTCGGCAAGCAGGGCGATCATGGAGCCGTTGCCGACGCTCGGATCCCCGCCGTCGAAAGGCCGCACCACCAGGAATTGCGGCCGCGCGCCGGGAAGGCCCCAGCCGATGATGCCGCCGCCGGAAAAGCGCACCTCGAGGCCGAGGGGCTCGAGCACCGCATCGTAGAAATCCTTGGCCCGGGCGAGGTCGTTTGCTCCGACGGTCGTGTGGGAGTACATGCGGGATCCCCTTCGGCCACTGCGATCACGAAGTAGCTAGACAGCTTCCCTCGAAGCGGGCAAGGCGTTAATCACAATAGGGTCAAATTCCACCGGCACATGAAAGGCTCGCTCAAGCCCATGACGCCGCAACGGACCGGTTCTGCGATCAGCTTTATGACAAAGACATTCCTTCTCCGCTCTCTCATCGCCGTGACGGCCTTCCTGGCCGCCGGCCAGGCGGCTTTTGCCCAGTCGCCGCAGTGCCAGCGCTTCCAGGCCGAGCTGGCGGCGCTCGACCGCGGCGGCAATGTCGGCGGCCCGCCCACCGGGCAGATGCAGGCGCAGCGGGCGGAGATCAACCGTCTCGTCGGCTATTACCGCAGCATCGGCTGCGAGCGTGGGCCGCTCGGCTTCCTGGCTGGCCCGGCACCCGCCGAGTGCGGCTCGATCGCGCAGCAGATCCGCCAGCTCGAGGGCGGTTATGCCCGCCTTGCCTCGCAGTCCCTCGATCAGGGTCAGGTCGAGGCCCGACGCCGGCAGTTGCAGGTTGCGATCCAGCAGACCTGTTCGACCGATCAGCCGCGCGGCTTCTTCGAATCGCTCTTCGGCGTTCCGCGTCAGCAGCAGCCGCAGCAGCAGATCATGCCCGAGGGCCAGCCGATCATCGCCGATGACGGACCGCCCTCCCTCGGCGGCGGACGCCTGATCTGCGTGAAGACCTGCGACGGCTCCTTCTTCCCGCTCGTCACCCCGCCCGGCGGCGGCCAGAGCGCCAACGAGATGTGCCAGTCCCTCTGCCCCGGCACGGAGACCCTCGCCTATGCCTATCCGGGCGGCGACAGCGGCCTCAACCGGGCGGCCTCGCTGTCGAGCAACCAGCCCTATACGTCGCTGGCGAACGCTTTCAAGTTCCGGAAGTCCTTCGACGAAAGCTGCGCCTGCAAGAAATCCGACGAGAGCTGGGCCGTGGTCCTGCGCAAGGCGGAAAGCATGCTCCAGCAGCGCAAGGGCGACCTGATCGTCACCGCCGAGAAGGCGGAGGAGATGTCGCGCCCCAAGGTGGTCCAGGCCCGCAAGGCGGCCGACAAGAAGGCCGACGAGGAGACCAAGGAAGCCGCGGAGACCGCCGCCGCCGCTCCGACCGCCAGCAAGGAATCCGCCGGCATCGGCCCGCAATCGATCGAGACCAACGCGGTGGTCGGCCAGGGCGAGGGCTCAAAGCAGGAAGTCGTGGCAGGCGACGGCCAGAAGAAGACCGTCCGGGTGATCGCGCCGAACCTGATCCCGGTTCCTCACGCTCAGAATTGAGGCAGGTAGCCTCCCCTCGACGTCATGGCCGGCCTTGTGCCGGCCATCCCGATCCTGTGAAGCGCCGCGCCTTTCTTAATCGAGATCACCGGCACGAGGCCGGTGATGACAACTGACAGGTAAAGGCGGCCTCCATTCCGCACCGCCTCCCGTCATGCTATCACCCCCCGCATGAAACCGCTCGAATCCCCCCATATGCCCCGGCCGACGGGCGCATCGGATCCCATCATCACCGTCTCCAGCCTCAGCAAGACCTATGCGTCAGGCTTCCAGGCGCTGAAGACGGTCGACCTGACGATCCGGCGTGGCGAGATCTTCGCGCTGCTCGGCCCCAACGGCGCCGGCAAGACGACCCTGATCAGCATCGTGTGCGGGATCGTCAATCCGAGCACGGGGCAGGTCACCGCCGACGGCCACGACATCATCCGCGACTATCGCGCGGCGCGGACCAAGATCGGCCTCGTTCCGCAGGAGCTGACCACCGATGCCTTCGAGAGCGTGTGGGCGACGGTCAATTTCAGCCGGGGCCTCTTCGGCAAGCCGCCGAACCCCGCCTATATCGAAAAGATCCTGAAGGATCTATCGCTGTGGGAAAAGCGCGACAGCAAGATCATGACGCTCTCCGGCGGCATGAAGCGCCGGGTGATGATCGCCAAGGCCCTGTCGCATGAGCCGACCATCCTCTTCCTCGACGAGCCGACCGCAGGCGTCGATGTCGAGCTGCGCCGCGACATGTGGAACATGGTGCGCGCCTTGCGCGAGAACGGTGTCACCATCATCCTGACCACCCACTACATCGAGGAGGCCGAGGAGATGGCCGACCGGATCGGGGTGATCAACAAGGGTGAGATCATCCTGGTCGAAGACAAGAATGTCCTGATGCAGAAACTCGGCAAGAAACAGCTGACCCTGCACCTGCAGAGCCCGCTTTCGACCCTACCGACCGAACTGCAGTCGGAAAGCCTGCAGCTCTCCGCCGACGGCACGGAGCTGGTCTACACTTTCGACACCCAAAGCAACGAGACCGGCATCGCCGGCCTGCTGCGGCGCCTGAACGAGCAAGGCATCGATTTCAAGGATCTGCAGACGTCCGAGTCGTCGCTCGAAGAGATCTTCGTCAGCCTGGTCAGGGGGCGCCCGTGAATTTTTATGCCATCAAGGCCATCTACCTCTTCGAGATGGCGCGCACCTGGCGCACGCTGATGCAGAGCATCGCCTCGCCGGTGCTTTCGACCTCGCTCTATTTCATCGTCTTCGGCTCCGCCATCGGCTCGCGCATGGCGAGTATCGACGGCGTCAGCTACGGTGCCTTCATCGTGCCGGGCCTCATCATGCTCTCCATCCTGACGGAGAGCATCTCGAACGCCTCCTTCGGCATCTACATGCCGAAATTCTCCGGCACCATCTACGAGCTCCTGTCCGCACCGATCTCGGCGCTGGAGACCGTGATCGGCTATGTGGGCGCCGCCGCGACGAAGTCGGTGATCATCGGCATCATCATCCTGGTCACCGCGCGGCTCTTCGTGGATTTTTCCATCCAGCACCCCTTCTGGATGATCGCCTTCCTGGTGCTGACCTCCATCACCTTCAGCCTGTTCGGCTTCATCATCGGCATCTGGGCCGACAGCTTCCAGAAGCTGCAGGTCGTGCCTTTGATGATCGTGACGCCGCTGGCCTTCCTCGGCGGCAGCTTCTACTCGATCAACATGCTGCCGCCCTTCTGGCAGACGGTCGCCCTGTTCAACCCGGTGGTCTATCTGGTCAGCGGCTTCCGCTGGAGCTTCTTCGGCGTCGCGGATGTCGGCGTGGGATTGAGCCTCGCCATGACGCTCGTCTTCATGCTGACCTGCCTCGCCGCCGTCTGGTGGATTTTTCGGACGGGCTACAAGATCAAGGCGTAACTCTCGACGTCATCAGCTCCCCGGACTTGATCCGGGGATCGGTGCCGGTGATCTCGATGTGAGAGGCGCTGCGCTTCACAGGGTCGGGATGGCCGGCACAAGGCCGGCCATGACGCAGAGGCCTTTACGCCACCTGCCCCGAAAGCCGCGCCCTCGCCCGCTCAGGGCCGATCAACGGCAGCAGCGCTGCCAGTTCCGGACCATGGCCAAGCCCGGTGAGCGCGAGGCGGAGCGGCATGAACAGCGCCTTGCCCTTCACGCCGGTGGCAGCCTTCACGGCCTCCGTCCAGGCCTTCCAGGTCGCGGCGTCCCACGGATCCGCCGGCAGCACCTTCGTGGCGGCCTCGATGAAGGCCTTGTCGTCGATGACCGGCGTTACCGGACCGCGCACGACCTTGGCCCATTCGACCGCGTCCCGAACCTTCGTCAGGTTGCCGCGCACGGCGTTCCAGAACGTCTCGCCCTCATCCGCGCCGAGCTGCGCCAGCCTCTCGCGGGCGATGTCGTAGGGCATCTCGTGGATGAGGCGGGCATTGAGATGATCGAGCTCGCTCTCGTCGAACTTCGCTGGGGCGCGGGAGATGTGGGCGAAATCGATCAGGCGGGTGAGGTCGTTTTGGTCAGCCACCGGCCGCACGGCCTCCGCCGAGCCGACGAGCACCGCCAATGAGGCCACCGCCTGCGGCTCGAGACCGGCATCGCGCAAACCCTTGATCGAGAGATGGCCGAGGCGTTTCGACAGGCCCTCGCCGCTCGCGGTGATCAGCAGGCTGTGATGGGCGAAAGTGGGAGCGTCCGCCCCGAGCGCGTCGAAGATCTGGATCTGCACCGCCGTGTTGGTGACGTGATCCTCGCCGCGGATCACGTGTGTCACGTTGAGCTCGATGTCGTCCACCACGGACGGCAGGGTGTAGAGATAGGTCGCGTCCTCGCGCACCAGCACCGGATCCGAGAGCGAGCTGCAATCCACGTGGCAATGGCCGCGCACGAGATCGTCCCAGGTCACGGTCGTCGGCTCGAGGCGAAAGCGCCAATGGGGCCTGCGCCCCTCTTTCTCGAGCGCCTTGCGCTCATCGTCGGTCAGCTTGAGGGCCGCCCGGTCGTAGATCGGCGGCAGGCCGCGCGCGAGCTGGCGCTTGCGGCGGAATTCCAGCTCCTCCGGCGTCTCGTAGCAGGGATAGAGCCGACCGACCGCCTTCAGCCTGTCGGCTGCGGCATCGTAAAGCTCGAACCGGTCCGACTGGCGCACGGTCATATCGGGCGGGATGCCGAGCCATTCCAGATCGGCCTGAATCGACTCCGCATATTCCTGCTTCGACCGCGCCAGGTCCGTATCGTCGAAGCGCAGGATGAAGGTGCCGCCTTCCCGTCGCGCATAGAGCGCGTTCAGCAGGGCGACGCGGGTGTTGCCGATATGGATGTGCCCGGTCGGTGACGGGGCGAAGCGGACGATGGGCTTGGACATGTGAATGCTATGGCGAAGCGCGAAGGGCGGCGCAAGGGGTGAGCCTCATTTCCCCTCCCCCTTGCGGGGAGGGGTTAGGGGTGGGGGTGGCTCGACCGGGTGAATGATTGCGGAGATGCGCGATCCTCCCTCTCCCGCTCGGGAGAGGGGTGCACGGTATTCACCTCGCGTCTTCTCGATCAGACGCACCGCGCCGACTTTGCGACCCCCACCCTTCATCCCCCACGCAAGGGGGAGGGAAAAGCTCACACGTCCACCGACCCCGTGCGCGGCGTGCCGATGGCGCGTTCCAGCGCCTCGTCCTTGCGGTGCGTCTCCAGCCCCTGGTCGCGGAAACGGTTGATGATCGGGTAGCGGCGGTCGCGGCCGAAATTCTTGCGGGTGACCTTCACGCCGGGCGCGGCCTGGCGGCGCTTGTATTCGGCGATGTAGAGCAGGCGCTCCACCTTCTTGACGACCTCCAGATCATAGCCCTTCGCCACGATCTCGGAGACGCGCAGCTCCTCCTCCACGAGTCCGCGCAGGATCTCGTCGAGATCCTCGTAGGGCGGAAGCGAATCCTGATCCTTCTGCCCCTCGCGCAATTCGGCGGTCGGAGCCTTTATGAGGATGTTTTCGGGGATGACGATGCCGTCCGGCCCGAGCGCACCCTTCGGCTTCCAGCGATTGCGCAGAGCCGAGATGCGGTAGACCTCCATCTTGTAGAGGTCCTTGATCGGGTTGAAGCCACCGTTCATGTCGCCGTAGATCGTGGCGTAGCCCACCGACATTTCCGACTTGTTGCCGGTGGTCACCACCATGGCGCCGAACTTGTTGGAGATCGCCATCAGGATGGTGCCGCGGGCGCGGCTCTGGAGGTTCTCCTCCGTGATGTCGCGCGCACGGCCTTCGAAGAGGGGCGCCAGCGCCGCCTCGAACCCCTCCACGGGCTCGGCGATCGGCAGGATGTCGTAGCGGACGCCGAGCGCCTCGGCGCATTCCTCGGCATCCTTGAGCGACTCGCCCGAGGTGTAGCGGTAAGGCAGCATCACGCAATGGACCCGCTCAGGCCCGAGCGCATCCACCGCCATGGCGGCGCAGATGGCGGAATCGATGCCGCCGGAGAGACCGAGCACGACGCCGGGAAAGCGGTTCTTGTTCACATAGTCGCGCAGGCCGAGCACGCAGGCGGCGTAATCGGCCTCCTCGCCCTCCTCCACCGTCACAATCGGCGCCTCGCGGCAGGCCCAGCCATCCTCGCCCTTCACCCAGGTTGTGAGCGCGACGATTTCCTCGTTGGCCGGCAGCTGGCAGGCAAGCGAGCAATCCGCGTTGAGCACGAAGGAGGCGCCGTCGAAGACCAGCTCGTCCTGGCCGCCGACCTGATTGAGATAGACCAGCGGAAGCCCGCTCTCCGTCACCCGCGCCGCCGCGATGTTGAACCGCTCCTCGGTCTTGCCGCGCCAATAGGGCGAACCGTTGGGCACGAGCAGCATCTCGGCGCCGGTCTCGGCAAGGCACTCGACAACGTCCCCGGTCCAGATGTCCTCGCAAATCGGCAGGCCCAAGCGAATGCCGCGGAAGTTCACCGGTCCCGGCAGAGGCCCGGCGGCGAAATTCCGCTTTTCGTCGAAGACCCCGTAATTGGGCAGGTCGACCTTGAAGCGCACGGAAACCGAACCGCGATCCAGCAGAGCATAGGCGTTGTAGAGTTCGCCCTCCTCGCGCCAGGGCAGGCCGATGAGCACACCGGGTCCGCCATCGGCCGTCTCGCGGGCGAGGCGCTCGAGCGCGGCGCGGCAGGAATCCTGGAAGGCCGGCTTCAGCACCAGGTCCTCGGCGGGATAGCCTGCCAGGAACTGCTCGGCGAACATCACGATGTCTGCGCCGAGCCGGGCTGCTTCCGCACGGGCCTCGCGAGCCTTCTGCTCGTTGCCAGCCACGTCGCCGACGATGGGATTGAGCTGAGCGAGGGCGATCTTGAGAATGTTCTGAGCCATGCTCCGGATTTAGCGCGCAGATCCTTGCTCAGCAATGAGGACGGCAACCTTTCCCCGACAGCCTTTTCCGGATCCGCACGACTGATTTTTTGAAAGCTCAAGCTTTATGGGAACCCGCAACAGTTCAGTTCGTTGTTCCTGCACAAATTACATGGGAGACTGACAATGATGAAAGGTGGCCTGCTCTGGCTCATCGGCATCCCGCTGCCGATCATTCTTATCCTCTTCTTCATGGGCTATCTGAGCTGACGTTTAATTTCAGTAGAGTAGCGTATGCGTAAAACAAAAGGGGCGCCGAAAGCGCCCCTTTTGCTTAATCTGCCCAGTCGTTTACTCCGCCGCGAGGGCGGCCGGTTGTTCCCTTGACTGGCGCTCGCGCTTGATCAGTTCCGAGGTCAGGAAGGCGATTTCCAGCGCCTGCTCGGCATTGAGGCGCGGATCGCAATAGGTGTGGTAGCGGTCGCGCAGATCTGCATCGGTGAGCGCGCGGGCGCCGCCGGTGCATTCCGTTACGTTCTTGCCGGTCATTTCCAGGTGAATGCCGCCCGCATGGGTGCCCTCGGCCTGATGGATGGCGAAGAAGTCCTGCACCTCGCCCATGACCCGCTCGAACGGCCGCGTCTTGTAGCCCGAGGCCGCCTTGATGGTATTGCCGTGCATCGGGTCGCAGGACCACACCACCGTGCGCCCTTCCTTCTGCACCGCCCGGATGAGCCCCGGCAGGTGATCGCCCACCTTGTCGGCGCCGAAGCGGCAGATCAGGGTGAGGCGGCCGGCCTCGTCCTCGGGGTTAAGCGCATCGATGAGCTTGAGCAGCCCATCCGGCGAGAGCGACGGGCCGCATTTGAGGCCGATCGGGTTCTTGATGCCGCGCATGTATTCCACATGGGCGTGGTCGACCTGGCGGGTGCGGTCGCCGATCCAGAGCATGTGGCCGGAGGTGGCATACCAGTCGCCGGTCGTGGAATCGACCCGGGTCATGGCCTCCTCGTAGCCGAGCAGCAGAGCCTCGTGGCTGGTGTAGAAATCGGTCGAGCGCATCTCGGGATGCGTCTCGGGATCGATGCCGATGGCCCGCATGAAGTTCAGGCTCTCGGTGATGCGCTCGGCAAGCTCGCTGTAGCGCGAGGATTGCGGCGAATCCTTCACGAAGCCCAGCATCCAGCGATGGGCATTCTCGAGATTGGCGTAGCCGCCGGTCGCGAAGGCGCGGATCAGGTTCAGCGTCGCCGCCGACTGGCGATAGGCCATGAGCTGGCGGCGCGGATCCGGCGTGCGGGCTTCCGGCGTGAAGGCGATGTCGCTGATGATGTCGCCTCGGTAGCTCGGCAGTTCGACACCGTCGATGGTCTCGGTCGGGGCCGAGCGCGGCTTGGCGAACTGACCGGCGGCGCGGCCGACCTTCACCACCGGCGAGCCGCCGGCATAGGTAAGCACCACGGCCATCTGCAGGAACAGGCGGAAGAAATCGCGGATGTTGTCGGCCGAATGCTCGGCGAAGCTCTCGGCGCAGTCGCCGCCCTGAAGCAGGAAGGCCTCGCCCTTGGCGACTTTCGCCAAGGTCCGCTTCAGCTTGCGGGCCTCGCCCGCAAACACGAGCGGGGGAAAGCCGGCGAGCTGCTGCTCGACGCTCTCAAGCGCCTCAAGGTCCGGAAAGGCCGGAACCTGCTGGATCGGCTTGTTTCTCCAGCTATCGGGCGTCCACCGCTCGCTCATGACACTAACCCCCGTGTCCTTTCGTCAATGCTCATCATGCACCGCAACAAGCGGCATGAACGGGCACCTATACACGACATATTCAAAAAGGCGAGTGCCGAAAGGCCGCGACTTGGCCTCCCATGGCTCACCGGAGTTTTCAACACTTCACATGCAAAACCAGAGGATGTGTTGAACCCCCTGACCGATCACCCCACAGCCACCGGCTTCTTGACGATCACCGGCGTGCGCATGGTCACCAGCTCTTCAGCTGCCGTTGGGTGAACGGCGACGGTGCGGTCGAAGTCGGCCTTGGTGGCGCCCATGGTCACGGCGATGCCGGCGAGCTGGATCATCTCGCCCGCGTCATGGCCCATGACGTGCACACCCCGCACCTTGTCGGTGGCCTTCTCGACGATGAGCTTCATGAAGACCCGGTCTTTGCCGCCGGAGAGCGTGCCCTTCATGGGCCGGAAGGCGGTCTTGTAGACGTCGATCTCGCCATAGATCGCGCGCGCCGCATCCTCGCCGCAGCCGATGACGCCGATCTCCGGGGTCGAGAAGACGGCGGTGGGGATCAGATCATGCTCGACCATGGTCGGCTTGCCGCCGAAGACCGTGTCCGCGAAGGCATGGCCCTCGCGGATGGCGATGGGAGTCAGGTTGGCCCGGTTGGTGACGTCGCCCACGGCGTAGATCGACGGGGTGAGGGTCTGGGAATAGCCGTCGACCGGGATGGCGCCGACCTCGTCGACGGTGATGCCCGCGTTCTCCAGCCCGAGCCCCTTGGTGTTGGGGCGACGGCCTGTGGCGACGAGAACCTGGTCGACCGTGAGGATGGAACCGTCCGACAGGGTCGCGGCGATGCCCTCGGCCGTCTTTTCTAGGCTCGTGAGAGTTTTTCCGAGGGCAAGCCCGATGCCGCGCTGAGCATAGGCCTCGCCGAGCGCATCGCGCACATCCTCGTCGAAGCCGCGCAGGAGCTTCTCACCCCGGTGCAGGAGCGTGACCTCGCTGCCGAGGCCGGCAAATACGCCGGCGAATTCGACCGCAATGTAGCCGCCGCCGACCACCAGGATGCGCTTCGGCAGGCTTTCCAAATGGAAGACTTCGTTCGAGGTGATGCCGAGGTCGCCGCCGGGAATGACAGGCTCCAGGACCGGATGGGCTCCGACCGCCACCAGGATATAGCGAGCTCGGATGCGGGCGCCGGACTTCAGAAGATGGACCGTATGCGCGTCCTCGATCACGGCGCGGCTGTCGACGATCTCGACGCCGGCCTTGTCGAGATTGGTGCGATAGATACCCTCCAGCCTGTCGATCTCCTTGTCCTTGTTGCGGATCAGGGTCGCCCAGTCGAAGCGGGCCTCGCCAAGGCTCCAGCCGAAGCCCTCCGCATCGTGGAAATCGTCGGCGAAGCGGCTGGCATAGACCAGCAGCTTCTTCGGCACGCAGCCGCGGATCACGCAGGTGCCGCCGACGCGATACTCCTCCGCCAGCATGACCTTCGCGCCGTATCCGGCCGCGATCCGCGCCGCACGCACGCCGCCGGAGCCGCCTCCGATCACGAAGAGGTCAACATCGAATGACGACATGGTGCGGTCTCCGCTCAATTCTTGTCTCAGAACCATTCATATAAGAACGGTTTCGGGCGAAGTCGCCCGCCAGCTCTGCTTCCGGGACATGGCTGCTCGCCGAAAGGAGAAGCTCTTACGCTAAGGTTCAACGGCGATAAAGGTGCAAGGCGCTTGCCGCTCCTCCGTTCCCTCATTAGGGTCTGCCCCGGACGCGCTGACCCACTTTCAGCGCCAACGGAGGAAACTAATGAGCCAGTTCCGCAAAGGTCTTTGGCGCAGCGCGATTGCTGCGGCGGCCGTGGCAGGATTCGTGACATCGGCCGCAGCTCAGATGGAGCTCAAGATCATGGCTCCGGCAGCGCCCGGCGGCGGCTGGGACCAGACTGCCCGCTCGATGCAGCAGGCCCTCACCCAGTCCGGTACCGCCAAGAGCGTGCAGGTCACGAACGTCCCGGGCGCCGGCGGCTCCATCGGCATCGCCCAGCTCGTCAACAATTCCAAGGGCGACGGCAACCAGCTCATGGTCATGGGCTACGTGATGGTGGGCGCTCTGCTGACCAACAATTCGCCCGTCACCCTCGCTCAGACCACGCCGATCGCCCGCCTGACGACGGAATACGAGGCGATCGTGGTTCCGGCCAACTCGCCGATCAAGGACGCCAAGGATCTCGCCGCGGCCATCAAGGCCGATCCGGCCAAGGTGACCTGGGCCGGCGGCTCGGCCGGCGGCGTCGACCACATCGCCGCGGCGCTCTTCGCCAAGGCGGCGGGTGCCGATCCGACCAAGATCAACTACATCCCCTTCTCCGGCGGCGGCGAAGCCCTCGCGGCCATCCTCGGCGGCAAGGTGACGGCCGGCATCTCCGGCTACGGTGAGTTCGAGAGCCAGGTGAAGGCGGGCAAGCTGCGCCTGATCGGCCTGACCTCGGCCAAGAAGACGGCGAATGTGGACGTTCCGTCCATCAAGGAGCAGGGCATCGACCTCGAGATCGCCAACTGGCGTGCGGTCGTCGCCCCTCCCGGCATCTCCGCCGACCAGAAGAAGGCTCTGACCGAGGTCGTCGACAAGCTGGCGAAGTCGAAGGAGTGGCAGGAGATCCTGAAGGCCAAGGGCTGGGAGGACGCCTACATCTCGGGCGACGCCTTCGCCAAGATTCTTGCGGATGAGCAGACGCGCACGAAAGAAGTGCTCACTGCGGTGGGACTGGTGAAGTCCTAAATTTCACGATAAAGCCGGTTGGAAGCGCCGCGTTCTCGGAGCGCGGCGCTTCTTTTTTGGGATATTCCATGAGCACATCTCCTCGACGGCGCGTCGACGTGGCGGGTCTCGCCATCGCCCTCATTCTTCTCGTCCTGGCCGGCATCGTCTGGTGGGACATGACCAAGCTCCAGATTTTATCTCCCTATGATCTCGGCCCCAAGGTCATGCCCATCGTGGTCTCGGGCGGCCTGGTGCTGCTCGCCATCGGCAACGCCATCGGCGCCCTGCGCGGCGACCTGCCGGCCCGCGACAGCCTCGACTGGACCCCGATCGTCCTGATCCTCGGCGGCCTCGCGGCCCTGATCATCCTGATCGCCGTCGGCGGCGGCTTCATGATCGGCACCGCCCTGCTGTTCGCGACCACCTCCACCGCGTTCGGACGCCGGGCCTTCGTGACCGATTTCATCATCGGCGCGGTGATCGCCGTCTTCGTCTATGTGCTTTTCGCCAAGCTCCTGACCCTGTCGCTTCCGGCAGGTCCGCTCGAGCGGCTTTTCTGAGGCCTCGCCATGGAAGCCTTCGTCTCTCTCGCCAACGGCCTGTCCGTCGCGATCCAGCCGATGAACCTGCTCTTCGCCCTCATCGGCGTCCTGCTCGGCACCGCCGTCGGCGTGCTGCCCGGCATCGGCCCGGCGCTCACCGTGGCGCTGCTTTTGCCGATCACCTTCAAGCTCGATCCGGCGGGCTCGATCATCATGTTCGCCGGCATCTATTACGGCGGCATGTATGGCGGCTCGACCACTGCGATCCTGATTAATACCCCCGGAGAAAGCGCCTCGATGGCCACGGCCCTCGAAGGCAACAAGATGGCCAAGGCCGGCCGCGGCGGCCCCGCGCTCGCCACCGCCGCCATCGGCTCCTTCGTCGCCGGCACCATCGCGACGCTCGGCCTGACCTTCCTCGCTCCCTATCTGGTCGACATCGCCGTCAGCTTCGGGCCGGAAGATTATTTCGCGCTCATGTGCGTGGCCTTCGTCACCGTCTCGGCCACCTTCGGCGATTCACCGGTGCGCGGCCTCACCAGCCTGGCCATCGGCCTGCTGCTCGGCCTGATCGGCATCGACATCCTTTCCGGCCAGTCGCGCCTGAGCTTCGGCGTGCCGGAACTCTACGACAACATCGAGGTGACGACGCTCGCCGTCGGTCTCTTCGCGGTCGGCGAAGCGCTCTACGTCGCCTCGCGCCGGCACGTGCACGAGGAGAAGCTCGAAGCGGTCCGGGGCTCGCTCTGGATGACCAAGGAGGATTGGAAGCGTTCCTGGAAGCCCTGGCTGCGCGGAACCGCCTTCGGCTTCCCCATCGGCGCGCTTCCCGCCGGCGGCGCGGAAATCCCGACCTTCCTGTCCTATTCCACCGAGAAGCGGCTGACGAAGTATCCCGATGAATTCGGCAAGGGTGCCATCGAAGGCGTCGCCGGTCCGGAAGCCGCCAACAACGCGGCTGCGGCCGGCACGCTCGTGCCGCTGCTGACTCTCGGCCTGCCGACCTCGGCGACGGCGGCGATGATGCTGGCCGGCTTCCAGCAATACGGCCTCAATCCCGGCCCGCTGCTCTTCGCCGACCAGCCGAATCTCGTCTGGGGCCTGATCGCCAGCCTGTTCATCGCCAATGCCATGCTGCTGGTGCTGAACCTGCCGCTGGTCGGCCTGTGGGTGAAGCTGCTCGCGATCCCGCAGCCCTGGCTCTATGCCGGCATTCTGGTCTTCGCCACCATGGGCACGATCGCGGCAAACCCGTCGCCGGTCGAGCTGATCATGCTCACGATCTTCGGCGTGCTCGGCTTCCTGATGCGTCGCTTCGACTTCCCGATCGCACCGGTCGTGGTCGGCCTGATCCTCGGCCCGATCGCGGAAAGCCAGCTGCGGCGGGCCCTCTCGATCAGCCTCGGCGACCCGATGGTGCTGATGCAGAGCCCGATCTCGGCGACGCTCCTCGTCATCGCCGCGATCGCTCTCATCCTGCCCTTCTTCCTGAAGGGATTGAGCCGCTTCAAGGCGGTCGAGGATTAAAACGAACAGCACTTCCCACGTCATGGCCGGCCTTGGGCCGGCCATCTCGATACGGTGAAGCGCCACGCCTTTCGGGTCGGGATCACCGGCACGAGGCCGGTGATGACGTGGCAGGTGAGCTCTACGCCGAGAAGGCCGACAGTTTCCCATACTGGTCGGCGAGCAGGTAATAGACCGTCACCCGGTTCTTGCTGCGGTCGCCCTTCAGCTTTTCTCCGACGGCCGTAATGGCCTTGTCCAATTCGGAATCGGGCGCCGTCAGCCCGAGCTTCTTCTTCAGGAAGTTGTCGCGCACCCGCGTCACTTCATCCTTGTCCGAGAACGAGACCAGGGCGGAATCGCGATTCTGCAGTGCAATGCCGAGATACCGCACGAGTCCGGCAATCGCCTTGTCATCGGCATTCGGGGCATATTTCTTGACGTCGACAGCCCAATCTTCAGCCATGCTCCACTCCTTCGTGGCCCCTGCATCGACGAGCAGGGTCGGAAGGCTTCCTCTGTCGGGCCGGGCACGAGGGCCCGACCATGGCGATGAGAAGCCCTGCCGAGAAAGGGTAGCGCCGAGCTTGGCAGCGGCAAGGACGGCATCCGCAAAAGAAAAAGCCCGGCGAGCCGGGCTTTCTGTATCGAAGCTGAGGATTGTCAGTTCAGCTGATGGCCACGCTTGCCCATTTCCTCGCGGGCGCGGGTCATGATGAACTCGGCCGTCTGCTGGGTCCAGGTGGCGAGGTCGCGCACGATGTCGTCGAGCACGCCCGGCTGGACCTGTACGTATTTCACGCCGGCCGGAGACTTGTAGAAGGTCGAGATGTCCTTCAGCTCGGCTTCGGTCAGGCGGGCGGCGAAAGCCCTGGCCGCATTGTCGATCATCTTCTGCTTCTGCTGCTCGAGCTCCGGCCGGATGGTGGCGACGACCTGCTGCAGATCCTGCCGGATCTCGGGACGGGTCACGTTCATCTGCTGCAGCTGCTCGAGGAAAGGCTCGGACATGGAGTCGAAGGAACGGGTCATGCCGGAGCTGATGGCGACCTCGCGGGCGAGTGCGAGATGGCTCGCGCTCGGCTGGGTCTGGGCGAAGGCGGGGCTGGCGAGCATGAACAGCGCGACCGAGGTCGCAGCCAGGCGGGTGATGAGGTTCATAGAAGTGGCTCCAATCGTCATAGCTTAGGGTCAGAGCTGACCGAGTTCGACGAGCCCGTCAGCCGTGGCGAGGATCGCGCCGGTGGCAAGGCCCAGGAAAAGACCGTGCTCGACGACGCCGGGAATGTTGTTCAGCGTCGAAGCGAGCACGTTCGGCTTGTCGATGCGCTCGAGATGCGCATCGAGGATGAAATGGCCGCCGTCGGTGACGTAAGGAGCGCCGTCGGGGGCATGGCGCAGGCGCAGCTCGCCGGTCATCCCGAGGCTGTCCAGGAGCCTGACGATGGCCCGCTCGGTGGCGGTGAGGCCGAAGGGCACCACCTCGATGGGGAGCGGAAAGCGGCCGAGCTTCGTCACATGCTTCGAGGCGTCGGCGATGACGATCATCCGCTGGCTGGCGGAAGCGACGATCTTCTCCCGCAGGAGCGCGCCGCCGCCGCCCTTGATCAGGCGCAGATCGTCGTCGAGCTCGTCGGCGCCGTCGACCGTCAGGTCGAGGTCGGGCGTCTCGTCGAGGGTGGACAAGGGAATCCCCTCGCGCTGCGCCTGGTCACGGGTCGCCTCGGAGGTGGGAACGCCCACCACCTTGAGACCGCCCCGGACCCGCTCGCCGATGGCGGCGACGAAATGCGCCGCCGTGGAGCCGGTGCCGAGACCAAGCCTCATGCCGTCGGTGACGAGCTCGGCAGCCCTCTCGGCCGCAGCGCGCTTGAGATTGTCGCTCACTGAAATCCTCTAAGAATGCGTCCGCCCTGGCCCGCCCGGAGGCTTTTTCTCGCCTCTAGCATGCCAGGGCGGTTTGAAGAAAGAACGTTTCATGCCCCATGGGTGCAGGAAATTGCCGCTCCGATGGTCAGGGACGCTGCGGCGAGGCCCCGGTGCCCGGATTGACGCTCGGCGTGGCCACCGGTGCCGCGGCCGACGAGGTGGCAGGCGATGGGGTCGTCTGGGGGGTGCACACCACCCGCTCGTCGAAGACGTAGCAGATGCTCATCTGGCCGGTCCGGTAATTGACCCGGAAGATGCCGCCCTCCCGCTCGTGGCGGGATGCGACCAGTCCGTATTCCCCGGGCGTCTGGGGCCCGGCGCCGTCGCCCGCGCTGAAGCACAGCGTCACCCCAATTGTGCCTTCCTGTAGTCCATACTGGCAGGAGCTCACCTCGCCCGTGATCCGGTCGATCCGGTAAATCCGGTTCAGATCGGTCTGGGGTGCGGGGACGAAATCATAAGGAGCAGCCAGCGCGGGGCCGACAAGGCCTCCCAGCGCCAAGGTTGCCGAAAACAACGCCGCAGAAATCAACGCCGCGGAACCAAGGGGCCGCATCCATCACTCCATTGGTAAGAACGAATCAACCTTAAGACCATATCATCCCAAAGCTTGATTCCCTTGCCTCCAGCAGGTAGCCGACCTTCATGGCCATTGATATCCCGCACATCGTCTCGCCCATCGCCGTCTTCGACCTCGATGGTACCCTGGCCGATACGGCCGGCGACCTCGTCGGGACCCTGAACGTGATCCTCAAACAGGAGGGGCTGGCTCCCCTGCCCGTGTCGAAGGCGCGCGACATGATCGGCGCCGGCGCCCGCGCCCTGATCCAGCGCGGCTTCGAGGCCGCCGGCAAGGAGCTGACGCCGGATTATCTGGACGAGCTGTTCAAGCAGTTCATGGTCCATTACGGAGAGAATATCTGCGTCCAGACGCGGCTCTATCCGGGCGTTCTCGAGGCCCTCGGCAGGCTGGAGCAGGCGGGCTTCATCCTCGCGGTCTGCACCAACAAGATGGAGGAGCACTCGATCAAGCTTCTGGACGAGCTCGGCGTCGGCCACCGCTTTGCCGCCAATTGCGGCCGCGACACCTTCCCCTACTTCAAGCCCGACCCGCGCCACCTGACCCTGACGATCGAGCGGGCCGGCGGCAATCCGGCGCGGGCGGTGATGATCGGCGATTCCCGGACGGATATCGTCACGGCGCAGAATGCCGGCATTCCATCGATCGCCGTGCCGTTCGGCTATACGGACGTGCCGGTGCGCGAGCTTAAACCGGATCTCGTCATCAACCATTTCGACGAGCTGTTCGCCGCGGTCCGGGCAGTCATGCGGCCGCTTGCGGCCTGACGCGACAACGCTCGCGCGCGAAACGATCCCGCGCACACGAAAAAGTGAAGCTTGCCGTCAGGAAGGAATGGTGGGCGCGACAGGGATTGAACCTGTGACCCTTCGCGTGTGAAGCGAATGCTCTCCCGCTGAGCTACGCGCCCTGACAAGGGCCTTCTAAAGGCGCTTAACCCCTTGCGTCAAGCCAAAGAAGCTGCTTGGGACCCAAGTTTTTGCGAACCCGTTTTTGCGAACCCGAATTGTGGCGCCGTGTCTTTAACCGCTCGCTTACGATGTGGCGGGAATGAGGCTTCGGCCCACTAGGATTTTATAGCAGAACCTTGATAAACATTGGATCCGAAGCGGGGCTGTTGCGTTGAGCAATTGTAGGACCTGCCATCAACAATGTCTTATCTGAGGCTATTATGGGACGCACAAGCGCTGCCCTTTTCGGGCTAGCCTGCGCCTCCGTCGCTCTCGCGACGCCGGCTGCGGCATTCACGGCAATCGATCCACTCACCCGCCAGCCGCTTTACAGCGCTGAAGAGACCTACAGGCCCCAGGCCTCGGCGATCCCACGCCAGGTGGTGACCTATACCGGCCGCCACGCGCCCGGCACCATCGTCGTGTCCACGAGCGAGCGCCGCCTGTATTACGTGCTCGGCAACGGCCAGGCTATGCAGTACGGCGTCGGCGTCGGCCGCCCGGGCTTCACCTGGGGCGGCAGCCATTCCGTCACCATGAAGCGCGAATGGCCGGATTGGCGTCCGCCGGCCTCCATGCTGAAGCGCCGTCCCGACCTGCCGCGCTACATGAAGGGCGGTCCCGACAATCCGCTCGGCGCCCGCGCCCTCTATATCGGCAGCACCATCTACCGCATCCACGGCTCCAACGAGCCGGAAACCATCGGCGAGGCGGTCTCCTCCGGCTGCATCCGCATGACCAACGAGGACGTGATGGACCTCTACAGCCGCGCCAAGGTCGGCGCGCGGGTCGTCGTCCAGCGCTGAGGGTCATTCACCCACCTGCACGTCATGGCCGGGCTCGTCCCGGCCATCTCGATTCTGTGAAACGCAGCGCCTTTCGTATCGAGATCACCGGCACAAGGCCGGTGATGACATGGAGGGTGTCGGCATCGTCTTCACCGCACCTTGTCCCGCGACAGGCCCTTGGCAGCCAGCTCGTCGAGATAGGCCTGCCACTTCTCCCCCTGCTCCGCTCCGAGCCGGTAGAGATAATCCCAGCCATAGATTCCGGTGTCGTGCATGTCGTCGAAGACGAGCTTGACGGCGTAATTGCCTACCGGCTCCACGCCGATGATCTCGACATTGCGCTTGCCCGGCACCGTCTTGCGCTCGGCGGGGCTGTGACCCTGAACCTCGGCCGAGGGGCTGCTCACCCGCAGGTACTCCGCGGAAAGATCGAAGGTTGTGCCGTCATCGAAAGTCACCCGCAGGCTGCGCTTGTTCTTGCCCAGGCGCAATTCCGTTGGCCAGCGCTCAGATGTCATAGCCTCAAACCCCTTCCCTGCTATACGATTCCACGCTAACTGCTTGATCATCACGTTGACGGTAAACTGCCGCGCGAACAAGGACTTCTCCGCCATGGGAGTCATCCCGGCTCATCTCGAGAACTCCGACACCGGCCGGGCCCTGTTGGACCCGTTTGGCCGGGCGATCACCTATCTGCGCGTTTCGGTGACGGACCGCTGCGATTTTCGCTGCGTCTATTGCATGTCCGAGGACATGGCCTTCCTGCCCAAGCGCGACCTCCTCACGCTCGAGGAGCTCGACCGCATCTGCTCGACCTTCGTCGCCCAGGGCGTGCGCAAGCTTCGCATCACCGGCGGCGAGCCGCTGGTGCGGCGGGACATCATGAAGCTCTTCGGCTCCCTCGCCCGCCATCTGGACGCGGGCGATCTCGACGAGCTCACCGTCACCACAAACGGCTCACAGCTCGCCCGCCATGCGAAAGACCTCGCCGCCTGCGGCGTGAGGCGGATCAACGTCTCCCTCGATACCCTCGATGCGGACAAGTTCCACCGCATCACGCGCTGGGGCGATCTCGCGAAGGTGCTGCAGGGGATCGATGCCGCGCAGGAGGCCGGGCTCAAGGTGAAGATCAACACCGTCGCGCTCAAGGGGGTGAACGAGGAGGAGATCGAAACCCTGCTGGAATGGGCCCACGGCCGCGCCATGGACCTGACCCTGATCGAGGTCATGCCGCTCGGCGAGATCGACGGGCAGCGCATCGACCAGTTCCTGCCGCTCTCGCTGGTACGGGCGCGCCTGGCGTCGCGCTATACGCTCTCCGACCTCGACGACCGCACCGGGGGACCTGCCCGCTACATGCGCGTGCAGGAGACCGGAGGACGGCTCGGCTTCATCACGCCGATGACCCACAATTTCTGCGAAAGCTGCAACCGGGTGCGTCTCACCTGCACCGGCCAGCTCTTCATGTGCCTCGGCCAGGAAGACGCCGCCGACCTGCGCGCTCCCGTGCGCGCCTCGGAGAGCGACGAGCCGCTTCGGCAGGCGATCGTCGAGGCCATCGCCCGCAAGCCCAAAGGGCACGACTTCATCATCGACCGGCGCCACGCCCGCCCTGCGCTGAGCCGCCATATGAGCGTTACAGGCGGTTAGGCCCGATCCATGCGTACACGCGTTCCCCCGTTGAATCATAAGCTGGCCATCCTCGCATCGGCGATGCTCGCGCTCGGCGTGACCGCCGCTTCTGCCGAGGAAAGCGCCTCGCAGCAGAAGCCTGCACTCCGGATCGCCGTGGAAGGCGCCTATCCGCCTTTCAACTATATCGATGCCAACAACGAGCTGCAGGGCTTCGAGGTCGATCTGCTGAAGCGCCTCTGCGAGGTCATGAACGCGGAATGCGAGCTCGTTCAGCACGAATGGGACGGCATCCTGCGTGCGCTCGTGAACCGGGAATACGATGCGGTGATGTCATCGCTCGAGATCACCGAGCGGCGCCAGAAGCGGATCGCGTTTTCGGACCCGTATTACCGCATCCCGGCGGTGTTCATCGGCTCCAAGGAAACGGCGCCCGGCGCGGTCACGCCGGCGGCGATGGCGGGCAAGAAGATCGGCACCATCGAGCGCACCGACCACGAGGCCTATCTCAAGACCTTCTACAAAAACTCGGAAGTCGTCCTCTACGCCAAGGCGGAGGAAGCCAATCTCGATCTTCTCGTCGGGCGCATCGATGCCGTGTTCGCCGACGAATTGCTGTTGTCGAAATTCCTCGGCACCCGCGAGGGCGCCTGCTGCCAGATCATCGGCGACGCACCGGCGGAGCCGGCCTACAAGCGCGAATCCTACGGCATCGGCCTGCGCAAGGAAGACGAGGATCTCCGCGAGCGCTTCAACCGCGCCATCGCGCAGGTGAAGGCGGACGGCACCTACGATCAGATCCGCGCCAAGTACTTTCCGTTCGATATCAAGTAGCGGCGTTTCACCCGCACCCTCCGACGTCATGGCCGACCTCCAGCGTCTCCCGGCCTTAGTCTTGGCGTCATCCCCATCCTCAGCGTCATCCCTTTTTAATACACTCGCCGTCTTCCCCGGGCTTGTCCCGGGGACCCACGTCTTTGCAGCGTGGTGGATTCTGAAGGCGTGGGTGGCCGGGACAAGCCCGGCCATGACGGCGGAGGGTGTCATTCCCGGCCGGAGCGCAGCGAAGGGGACGGCAATCCATCCACACGCTCGGTGCTATGGATCCCCTTCCCAGCCTACAGCCGCCGGGGATGACATGAGCACGGTTCCGCGCGAACCGATGACGTGCCGAAAAACCGGGTCCCTTTTTCGGCATGATGCGCTAGAACCGAACGGCAATTCAGGGAGCAGACGATGGCGAAGGTTGCATTTCTCGGGCTTGGCGTGATGGGCTATCCCATGGCGCGGCATCTGGCGTCGAAGGGACATGAGGTGACGGTCTATAACCGCACCGCGGCCAAGGCCGAGAAATGGGTGTCCGAGAACGGCGGACGCTCCGCCGCGACCCCGCGCGAGGCCGCCCGGGGCCAGGAGATCGTCTTCGCCTGCGTCGGCAACGACGACGACCTGCGCCAGGTGACGCTCGGCGCCGACGGCGCTTTCCAGGGCATGGGCAAGGGCACGATCTTCGTCGACCATACCACCGCCTCGGCTGAGGTGGCGCGAGAGCTTTATGCCGCCGCCAAGGACAAGGGCTTTGCCTTCATCGACGCTCCCGTCTCCGGCGGACAGGCAGGGGCCGAGAACGGCGTGCTGACCGTGATGTGCGGCGGCGATGCGGATGTCTACGCCAAGGCCGAGCCGGTGATCATGAGCTTTGCCCGCGCCTCGCGGCTTTTAGGAGCAGCCGGCTCCGGCCAGCTCACCAAGATGATCAACCAGATCTGCATCGCCGGCCTCGTGCAGGGACTCGCCGAGGGCGTTCATTTCGGCAAGAAGGCCGGGCTCGACATCGAGGCGGTTCTCGACGTGATCTCCAAGGGTGCCGCCGGCTCCTGGCAGATGGAGAACCGCGGCAAGACCATGAACCAGGGCAAGTTCGATTTCGGCTTCGCCGTCGACTGGATGCGCAAGGATTTGTCGATCGTCCTCGGCGAGGCGCGCAAGAACGGCGCCAGCCTGCCGGTCACGGCCCTCGTCGATCAGTTCTATGCCGACGTGCAGAAGATGGGCGGCCGCCGCTGGGACACGTCGAGCCTGATCGCGCGGCTCGACAAGTAAGTTTCCATCCACACCGAAAAACGAAGCGCCGGAGCCTCGCGGTTCCGGCGCTTTCTTTTTGTATCAGCGGACCTCTTCCGTTCCGCAGGGCCGACCGGGCCGGCAGCGCTCGGCATTGCCGCCGCCCTGGCGCCCCCCGCCCGACGGAGCGGGCGCAGGGCGAACCTGCTGCGGCTGCATGCGCGGCTGAGGCGCGGGTCGCGGCGGCTCGCGGAAGGCGCGCTCCTCGCGGGACGGCTGCTCCATGCGCGGCATCGGTCGCGGCTGGAATGCGGGCGCGTCGCGGCGCTCCATGCGAGGTTCTGGGCGAGGTTCCATGCGAGGCCGGGGGATGTCCGCCTCGCGGCGCGGACGGCGCTCCTCCGTCGGCGCGGCATTGGGCGGCCGGACGACGATGGGAGCCTGCGGCGCGGGCACGAATCGCGGATCGCGACCGGCGTCGCCGCGGCCCGGACGCTCACGCTCGATCTGGATCGGCGGGCTTTGGGGTCGCGGCTGCCGCGGCATGATCTCGTCCGCATCGAGCCTCGGATCCCGGGGCCGTGCAGCGTCACGCACCGGCGCGGAAGGACGGACCTCGCGCGGCGTGAGATCCGGCCTCATCGGCCGCGGGCCGCGATCCCGGTCGGGCCGCTCTCCGGAACGCGGGGCACCGGCCTGCGGGAATGGGATCGGTCGCGACGGCAAGGACGCACGGGGCCTGGGCGCTTCGCCAGGGCGGATTCCTCGTTCGTCGCGCGGCGCCCGCGGGTTGACGACGATCGGGATCGGCTCGACAGCCGCAAGGCCCGGCTGCCGGGGCACGCGCGGCTGCTCGGGCCGGAAGCCGCGGCGCGGGCGGGGGCCATCATCGCCCATGAGCGCTCCGAAGACCGGCGGGGCGGCGACGGGAATGGCAACCGGCCCGCGCGGGGTGCGGGGCGCGATCGGCTGATAGAAATAGCGCGGCGGCCGCGCCCGATAGGGAACCGGGATCGCCATGGGGATCGGGAGCACGCCGGCCATGAGGGGCGGCGGCGGCGGCTCGCGGATGATGGTGACGAACTCCTCGTCCTCGTCCCAGCGCGGCAGAAGATAGGCCGGCGTGCGCGGCGGCGGCACGTCGCGGATGATGGTCACGACCTCGACCACCTCGACGCGCTCGACCTCAGGCAAAGGCGGTGGCAGGTCGTCGTAGACCACCTCGTCGAAGACGGCCGGTGGCGCATAGGGCGCCGAGAGCCGTGCGAGCCTGCGCCGGCTGTCGGGGGCATGCGGGCCGTTCGGGTAATGGCGCAGATAGGTCCAGTAGGCCTCCCGCGTGTTGCTGGCCAGCGTGCGGCGCCAGACCAGCGCCTCGCGGCGGGCGGCGAGAAGAGCCGTTACGCGACGGGCGAGACGGTGATCGGGGTAGCGGCGCAGGAAGTCCTGATAGCCCTGGATCGTGTCGCGCTCGACGGCGATGGCATAGGCCTCCTCGGCGGGCACATCCTCGATCCGGCGCACCTCTCGCACCAGCGGCCTGCCTCCTGCCTCCGCCTGCTCGAAGAACGCGAAGGAGGCATTGCCGAGATTGGCGGTGTGCCAGGGAATCTGCTGGCCGTTGGTGGCCTCGTGCGTGCGCAGCCGGGTGCGGGCGAAGACCTCGTCGAGGGGCAGGCCGGGCTGGCGGATCATCTCGGCGAGCGCGGTCGCAT
The DNA here is from genome assembly GCF_016735695.1 of Microvirga zambiensis WSM3693. Lineage (GTDB taxonomy): Bacteria > Pseudomonadota > Alphaproteobacteria > Rhizobiales > Beijerinckiaceae > Microvirga > Microvirga zambiensis. Next base: position 395,918 of record NZ_JAERQD010000001.1, read on the forward strand.
AGGCACCGTAGGGCCCCTGCCCGTCGGCGGCGACGATGTTCGGGGCGGACGAGAAGGCCATCAGGAAGCCGGCCGGAGCCTCCATCAACGCGAGGCCCTTGGCGACGGGCTCACCGGACGAGCCGAGGGGATAGTCCCGCGCCATGTCGGCGACGATCACCCGCACCTGCGCCGGGCTGCGCTCGAGCGAGCGGACGAGATCGGAGAGGCGAAAGCCCTCGATCGGCACGTCCACGTCGCGCTCGATCCGGGCATCGACGGGGAGCAGGTAGTTCTCGCCCTCGAGCTGCACCCCATGGCCGGCCAGATAGACCGTGACCGTAGAGTTAGGCTCGAGATCCTGCACCTTGTCGAGGAAGTCGCGCACGAGGCTGCGCAGGTCGCTGGCGTTGAGATCGCGGCCCTGGACGACCTCGAAGCCGGCGCTCGTCAGGGACTGGGCGATCAGGCCCGCATCGTTCACGGCTGTCGGCAGCTGACGCCCCTGATAGGCACCCTGCCCGATCACGAGAGCGAGACGGTCCTGCGCCGCGGCGACGGAGGCCTCACCGAGAACGGCCGTGAGGACGAACGCGGAAAAAACGATAACACGTTTCAGGAAAGACACGGTTGACGCACCCTTTCACCCATCATGCGGGCCTTCATACAGAAAAGGTCAGGAGAGTTGAATGGCCCGTGAACAAAACGGGACGATAGGTAAGGTCAGGCATCACGCACGCTTGGAGACAGATACTCGCACTCGCCCTCATCCTCAGAAGCCGGCTCATCAATCTCCGCCTCATCCTGAGGAGATCGCGAAGCGATCGTCTCGAAGGAGGCTCCAAAGTGCACTGGAGCCGCCCTCGTCCTTCGAGACGCCGCCTCCGGCGGCCCTCAGGATGAGGGCTAAGGGGCAGAAACCCTTTTCACCGCCGGGTCATGGTCAGGTAGACGATGAAGGCGCCGATCGCGAGGGCGAGGCCCATGAGCACCAGCTGGCGGGTTTCGCCCGTCAGCGCCGCGTCGCGATACATCTGGTTGAGCCGCTCGGCCCGCTCGGGATCGCGCGACATGAAGAGACCGATCACGACGCTCAATGTGGCGAGGCCGAGGATCCAGTAGGTGGGGCGCATCGGTTAAGCTCCTTATCGTCCCTCGAACCGGGGCGGACGTTTCTCACGGAAGGCGGCGACGCCCTCCATGAAATCGTCGCTGGAGCCCGCCTCGCTCTGAAGCCGGGCTTCGAGATCGAGCTGGGCGGGAAGATCATTGGCGAGGCTTTCCGCCACCGCCTGCTTGGTCAGGCGATAGGCGAGCCCCGGCCCGGCCGCAAGCCTTGCTGCAAAGGCCGCCACATCCACCGTGAAGGAGGCATCGTCGAACACCTTGTAGACGAGCCCCATGCGCTGGGCATCCTCGGCCGAAACCGGCTCCGCGCTGAGCATGAGCGCGAGGGCGATCTTGGGGCCGACGAGGCGCGGCAGGATCCAGGTGCCGCCGGCATCCGGGATCAGGCCGATCTTGGCGAAGGCCTCCTGCAGATAGGCCGAGCGGGCCGCCACGACGATGTCGCAGGCGAGCGCGATGTTCATCGACGCCCCCACCGCCGGCCCGTTCAGGGCGGCAATGATGGGCTTGGGATAATGGGAGAGCCTGAGCACCAGCGGATTGTAGTCGCGGGTAAGCGCAGGGCCGAGGTCGAGGCGGCCCCTCTCGTCGCGCTTGAGATCCACCGTCAGGTCCTGCCCCGACGAGAACGCCCGCCCTTCCCCGGTGAGCACCACCACGCGCACCGTCTCGTCGCGCTCGAAAGCATCGAGCGCCTCGCGCAGCTCCGCATGCATGACGTCGTTGAACGCGTTCATCTTGTCGGGGCGCGCCAGCATGATCGTCCCGACGGGACCGTCGATCGTGCTGCGCAGGGTGGTCGGGCTCATGCCTCAAAGCTCCTTATGGCTGGGCTCGAACATAGTACGGATCTCCGGGCAGAGAACCGGCAAAGTTCGATTCAGACCAAGGACTGAAGGTAGAGCGTGACTCTCCTGTTATTCCGGGATGTTCAGGGATCGTAAGACTACTGCCTCAACAGGCGAGCCTGCTCGTTCTTGTGGCTGGCCCTGCGCGGCAGGCTCAGCCAGGGAACGAGATTGAGATTCGCAGGCTCGCTCACGCGGCTGCAATCCATGAAGTCCGGGATTTCCACCTGCCGGAAAGCACTCATCGGGGAAGCATCGCGGCTGAGCTCATCCTCGCCGGCCACACAATCATAAGGCCGGTTGACGGATCGGATCTGATATTGCGGCTCGGACCGCCTTGAATCCAGGCACCCGACGATGGTGTAGGGCTGCTTGCAGATCAGATGCGGGAAGCGCTGCTCCGTATAAAGAACATGGTCTCCGACACCATAGTGATGGGCTTTCATGGGGAGTCCTCTTTTTCCTCCGCGCGTCCGTGCGAGGCGCATGCGCGGACGGATGCTAAGCCCCCTATAGCCCTTCGGGTGTCCGGTTCGATCAGGCGCTTCGATTCAGATGCCAGAGCTCGACATCTCGGACCGCTACCTCATGTGGCAGCCCGTAATGCTCTTCGACCCGAGCGACGAGCTCGGCCTTTGTCTTGATCTGCGCGAGGTCCGACATCGACAATCGTTCCCACTTCGCCTGGACCTTGCGCATGTGTCGCCCGGCGAAAACATCGCCATCTCGATCGGTATAATGAATTTTCATGAAAAACCTATTTCTCACTAGAAAAACAACTTAGATTTCAAATCGTTCCAAAATATTATTTAGCATTTATATTATATTTTCTATTCTGACTATAAGTAAATTCAACGACTTTTATTTCCTAATAGTTTCCATCTCGCTGGAGCATGACACAGACCTCGTGCTGGAGAACGGGCACCAGTTCACTCTCGAACCAGGGGTTATTCCTGAGCCAGCCGTTGTTGCGCCAGGACGGATGCGGCAGGGGCAGGATGCGCGGCTTCTGCGGATTATTGAGGATGTCCCGCCAGCGGCGGACGGTCTCGGTCAGCCCGTCCTTGAAGCCGTCGCCGAGATGCCATGCCTGGGCGTATTGGCCGATCAGAAGCACGAGATCGAGATTGGGCAGCGCTTCGAAGAGCGGCTGGCGCCAGGCCTCAGCGCATTCCCGGCGCGGCCCGAGATCGCCGCCCTTCGCATCCTGTCCGGGAAAGCAGGAGCCCATGGGCACGATGGCGACCTTCGAGGCATCGTAGAAGGTCGCCTTGTCCATGCCGAGCCAGTCCCGCAGCCTTGTGCCGGAGCGATCGTCGAACGGGATGCCGCTCGCATGGGCCCGCGTTCCCGGCGCCTGGCTGGCGATGCACAGGCGCGCCGCGGCGCTGCCCTGGATGATCGGACGCGGCTCATGCGGCAGCGCCTTGCCGTAGCGCGGGGCATCGCGGCAGATGCGACACGCCCGAAGCTGCGCAGCGAGATCTTCGAAATTATGTGGGGAATCCATTCCCGACAGATGGGGATCGGAGCGAGATTTATCGAGGATTGCAGGCGCTCTCGCGGAGTGGCAGCCTGTTGCTATCGGGAGCGACAGAGATCATCGGGAGGATCCATGAAACCGCGCATTTCAGTGCTGACGCTCGGTGTCGACGATCTCGAAAAGGCCGTCGCCTTCTATCGCGACGGCTTGGGGCTTGCGACCGATGGCATCGTCGGCAAGGAATTCGAACACGGCGCCGTCGCCTTCTTCGACCTGCAATCGGGATTGAAGCTGGCGGTCTGGGCGCAGGAGGACATCGCTTACGATACCGGCCTGCCGAAGACCGCCCGCTCTCCGACCGCGTTCACGATCGGCCATAACGTCGCCAGCAAGGGCGAGGTCGACGCGGCGATGGAGCAGGCCAGGAAAGCGGGCGCGACCGTCTTCAAGGAAGCCCAGGACACATTCTACGGCGGCTATGCCGGCTATTTCCAGGATCCGGACGGGCATGTCTGGGAGATCGTCTGGAATCCTGCTTTTCTGCCCTGAGCGTCCGGCTCGTCATTCATTGAGAGGCGCGGGTTCACCTCTCCCCGGTGGGGAGAGGTCGACGCGCGTCAGCGCGGCGGGTGAGGGGTCACAGGTCTATCCGGAAAGCGCGTGGGGCCCCCCCCTCCGGCCCCCGGGGGCTCCCCCCCCCGGGGGGGGGGGGGGGGGGGGGGGGGGGCGCGGTGTGGTTTGTTTG
>NZ_JAERQD010000200.1 GCF_016735695.1 Microvirga zambiensis WSM3693
AAGAACTTCGGAACCGTCCCGGTCATTCACGGCGTGTCGATCGAGATCCAGGACGGCGAGTTCGTGATCCTGGTCGGGCCGTCGGGCTGCGGCAAATCCACTCTTCTGCGCATGATCGCAGGCCTGGAGAGCGTGTCCGGCGGCGAGCTCCGCATCGGCCCGAAGGTGGTCAACGACGTCCCGCCCAAGGAGCGCGACATCGCCATGGTGTTCCAGAACTATGCGCTCTACCCGCATATGACGGTCGCCGACAACATGGCGTTCTCGCTCAAGCTGAAGCGGGCGCCGAAATCCGAGATCAAGAGCCGCGTCGACCGCGCCGCCGAGATCCTCGGCCTCGGCAAGCTGCTCGACCGCTATCCGCGCCAGCTCTCCGGCGGCCAGCGCCAGCGCGTCGCCATGGGCCGCGCCATCGTGCGCGATCCGCAGGTCTTCCTGTTCGACGAGCCGTTGTCCAACCTCGATGCCAAGCTGCGCGTCGCCATGCGCACCGAGATCAAGGCGCTGCATCAGCGCCTGAAGACCACCACCATCTACGTCACCCACGACCAGATCGAGGCCATGACCATGGCCGACAAGATCGTGGTGATGCACGATGGCGTGGTCGAGCAGGTCGGCGCGCCGCTCGAACTCTACGACCGTCCGGCCAACCTGTTCGTGGCCGGCTTCATCGGCTCGCCGGCGATGAACTTCCTGAAAGGGCATCTGCAGGGCGGGCGCTTCGTCACCGACAGCGGGTTGACCCTGCCGGTCGCCCATGCGCCGGCGGCGTCCGACGGGCAGCCGATCATCTACGGCATCCGGCCCGAGCACTTCATCCTCGACGAGGCCAACGGCCTGCCGGCCGAGGTGGCGGTGGTCGAGCCGACCGGCTCGGAGACGCAGGTCTTTGCCAAGTTCGGCGGCACCGACATCGTCGGCGTGTTCCGCGAACGCGTGAATGCCGAGCCGGGCCACGAGATCCGCATCACGCCCGATCCGAAGTTCGTCCACCTCTTCGACGAGCAGACCGGAAAACG
>NZ_JAERQD010000201.1 GCF_016735695.1 Microvirga zambiensis WSM3693
TCCCCCGAGACGCTGGGCGTCGACGTGAGCCCGCGCCTCAAGGTGCTCAAGACCGCCGAGCCCGGCGGGCGCAAGGCGGGCGTCAAGGTCGGCTCGGTGGCCGAACTGGTGCAAAAGCTCAAAGTTGAAGCCGGCGTGCTCTAAGAGGACTGAAGACCCATGACGACATTGCTGATCGCCGAGCACGACAACGCTCACCTCAAGGACGCCACCCACAAGGCTCTCTCCGCCGCCAAGGCGCTGGGCGCGCCCGTGCACGTGCTGGTGGCCGGTTCGAACGCGAAGGCTGCGGCCGATGCCGCCGCGAAGCTGGAAGGCGTGGAGAAGGTGCTCCTCGCAGACAATCAGGCTTACGAGCACCAGCTCGCCGAGCCCACTGCCGCGCTGATCGTGTCGCTGGCTGGCGCCTACGACGCTCTGGTGGCGCCCGCCACCACCACCGGCAAGAACGTGATGCCGCGCGTCGCCGCCCTCCTCGACGTGATGCAGGTCTCCGACATCACCAAGGTGGTCGCGCCCGACACCTTCGAGCGGCCGATCTATGCCGGCAACGCCATCCAGACGGTGCAGGCGACCGACCCGAAGAAGGTCATCACGGTTCGCATGGCCGCCTTCCCAGCTGCCGGTGAAGGAGGCTCTGCCCCAATCGAGGCTGTCGGCCCTGCCGACGATCCGGGCACCTCGAGCTTCAAGGGCGAGGAGATCGCCCAGAACGACCGGCCCGAGCTGACCTCGGCCAAGATCATCATCTCGGGCGGCCGCTCGCTCGGCTCGGCTGATGCCTTCAAGCAGTACATCGAGCCGATCGCCGACAGGCTCGGGGCCGCCATGGGCGCGTCGCGGGCTGCGGTCGATGCGGGCTATGCGCCGAACGACTGGCAGGTCGGCCAGACCGGCAAGGTGGTGGCGCCCGATCTCTACATCGCGGTGGGGATTTCAGGGGCCATTCAGCATCTGGCTGGCATGAAGGATTCCAAGGTGATCGTCGCGATCAACAAGGACGAGGA
>NZ_JAERQD010000202.1 GCF_016735695.1 Microvirga zambiensis WSM3693
TGACGGTCTGCTGCCCGCCGCCGCACCAGGAACTATACCCGATCCGGCAGCAGGGAAGTTACAAGGGGTTACGCCTTATCCGGAGAGCGCTCTCCCCCTCACCCTCGCTGCGCTCGACCTCTCCCCCATGCAAGTCGGGTGTTCCCGACTTGCACAGCGGAAACGGATCTCGGGAACACCCGAGATCCGGGGAGAGGTGAAGTTGCGGCAGTCTGGAGAGACCAGCCATTTCAGAAAATTACCGCAGATCTCTTACCAGCAGCCGCCCCAGCCGCAGTAATAACCCGGACGCGCCGCCGCCCCGATGGCCGCGCCGCCGACCACGCCGACCGCCGTGCCAACGGCCACTTGGCTCGCCGCCGCGTTCGACTGGGCGACGTTGTTGCGGTAATTGGCGTTGCGGCAGCGCTCGTAAGTCTTCGTGCCGGGCTTCAGGCCCGATTCCACGCAGACGGAATCGGCATTGGCCATGGACTGTTCCGCCGTCTGGCAGCCCGCGAGAACCAGAGCCGCGGCTCCGAGAATGATGGCAAGACGCATTGTATTCCTCTTCTGTGTTGCCTCTAGCTTCCGGCCGCCCGCCCTTGCATGACGCTGGGGAGCATTCCGGAACGGAAGGATGAGAACTACGGATAAGCTTGGCTTTCCGTGCGGCAGCACACGCGACAGGCGTCTATTCCCATGAAGGGAATCCCAACCGATCTCCGTCATGAACGAACGGGTGCGGCCCGGAGCGAGGAGCGACCGTCAATTCCCGCTTCAGCGCGGCGCCGTGCACCGAAAAATCGAAAATGCCGGGACACGCCAAAATGCGCTGAATTCCTTTGGCGTCCCCACCTTCCCCCCCGGGCTTAACCGCGCTATAGCCCCCGCAACCATCCTGCCGCAGGCAGGAGAGTTTTCAGCCCTAAAGCGCAAGGTGAGATCATGGCGAAGATCAAGGTAGCCAATCCGGTCGTCGAGCTCGACGGCGACGAGATGACCCGCATTATCTGGCACTTCATC
>NZ_JAERQD010000203.1 GCF_016735695.1 Microvirga zambiensis WSM3693
TTATTGATCCGGCTCGGGTGCTCTTGAAATCCGCGTTCGTCGGCCCAAGTCGGCGGGATGAAGCATATAGACATGCGCAAGCTGCCAGCAGCCGCGCAAGAAGAGCGCCGGCGGCAAGTGATCGGCCTGCGCCAGAGCGGGCTGACCTATGAGGCCATTGCCGCGCAGGTGGGTCTGACCCGCACCGGCGTCTTCGACATTTGCCGCCGCTTTGCCGAGAAGGGTCAGGCCGGCTTGGCCAGCGGACCGCGCGGCCCGGCCCCTGGCACAGGGCGGTTTCTCCAGGCCGAGCAGGAAGCGCAAGTCCGCGCACTGATCCGCCGGCACACGCCTGACGAACTCGGTCTTCCGTTCGCCCTGTGGAGCCGGGCAGCGGTGCGGGCGCTCATCGAGCAGCACTGCGGGGTCCGGCTGGCGGTGCGTACGATGAGCACCTACCTGGCGCGTTGGGGCTTCACAGCCCAGAAGCCGCTCCGACGGGCCTATGAGCAGTCGCCGAAGGCGGTGCGGCGCTGGCTGCGGCAGGACTACCCGGCCATCGTGGCGCAAGCCAGAGGAGAGAAGGGCACGATCTTCTGGGAGGATGAGACCGGCTTGCGCTCCGACGATGTGCGTGGCCGCAGCTTCGCCCCGCGCGGCCGGACGCCGGTCGTGCGCCCCAGCCACCAGCGCGCGAGGCTGGGCCTGATCTCGGCTGTGACCAACAAGGGCGAGTTGCGCTGGATGGTGCTCGAGGGGGCGCTCAAGGCCCCGACCCTGATCCGCTTTCTCGGGCGGCTCATCCAGGATGCCGACGGCAAGGTGTTCCTGATCTGGGACAACCTGCCGGTCCATCGGGCCCGGGCGGTGCAGGACTGGTTGGCCGAGCGCACGGCGCAGATCGAGGTCTTCTCCCTGCCCTCCTATAGTCCGGAGTTGAACCCGGACGAGGGCCTGAACGCTGACCTGAAGCACGCCGTGACGCGGAAACCACCCGCCCGCAGCAAGCCCGCCCTCAAGCGCGC
>NZ_JAERQD010000204.1 GCF_016735695.1 Microvirga zambiensis WSM3693
AAGAAGGATCAACTCCGCGAAGCCGCTTAGCCAGCCTGACCGGCCGCCCCGCTTTGCAGAACTTGACGCACACAATCTCTGATCTTGATGGGTGGGAGATCGTAGTCGAGCCGCGATTCCGGCCGTTGTGGTGTCCTCATCGGACCGTTTCTCAACGGTAGCAACAAGCGCCGATCGGCGATGCGGTCCGAGGCCCTGTATCCCGCGTGCTGACCAGGGTCTTATGCCACACCAGCCCTCCGTTCGTCACCGACTAAGGGAGACGAGCCCGGTTTCTGATGTGTCCCGCAAGGCCTCGATCCCGGCAGCCCTGACTCTTGCTAAGCTGTCCCCTGAGGGAACGCGCCTCGACGAGACCGATCCCCTGCGGTCCAACTTGATGCAAAGTCAATCGATCGGCTGGGGCATGTATGCAGTAACTTCCACCGCTGTCTGTCGCATCGCGCTCCTCCGTAAAGGGAGCCCCGACAGATCGGGGACGGGCTTGATCTTGAAAGGCAAGCCAACTGAAATACTTGTCTTATCCAGGACGGGTCCCCTCGGATGGAGAGCTTGATGCAACCGTATGAGCAAAACCAATCCGCCTATGGCACCGGCTTTGCCCGGACGGCAGCTCAGGTTGACCAGGGCCTGCGCGCCTTCATGCTCGGCGTCTACAACAACATGGTCCTGGGCCTGGCCATCTCGGCCGTGGTCGCGCTCGGCATCAACATGCTGGCCACGACGAGCGATCCGTCTCAGGCGGTCGCCCGCATGGGCGGCGTTAACCTGACCCAGTTCGGCGCGACGCTGTACGGCTCGCCCCTGATGTGGGTCGTGGCCCTGGCGCCTCTGGCGTTCATCTTCTTCTTCTCGTTCCGGATGGACCGGATGTCGGCGGCTGCGGCTCGCGGCACCTTCTTCGCCTTCGCGGCGGTGATGGGCGCCTCGCTCTCGACGCTGCTCATCCGCTATACCGGCGCGAG
>NZ_JAERQD010000205.1 GCF_016735695.1 Microvirga zambiensis WSM3693
ACGGCGCCGAGATCACAACGACGCCAACACACAACGTCGCCTGATCGACCCCATCACCCACCTTCCGGTTTAACTCCCAGGTGGCAGGTCCAGGTTCGTCACTATCGGCCGCTGGTCGAACGCATCATCAGACAGAGCGAGCGGCGGGTGCTGGCCGGTGAGCCGGTCCCCGCCAGCGAGAAGTTGGTGAGCCTGTTCGAAGAGCATGCCGATATCATCGTCAAAGGCAGCCGCGATACTGATATGGTCACAAACTCAACCTGACCACCGGCAGGAGTGGCATGATCCTCGATCTGGTGATCGAAGCCGGTAACCCGGCCGACAGCGACCGCTTGCTGCCGATGCTGGCGCGCCACGTCGCCCTCTATGGCCAAGCGCCGCGGCAAGCGGCGGCCGATGGCGGCTTCGCCACGCGCGACAACCTGGCCACAGCGAAGGCGTGGGGCGTCTGCGACATGGCCTTCCACAAGAAAGCCGGCCTCAGAATCGAGGACATGGTCAGAAGCCAATGGGTTTATCGCAAGCTGCGCAACTTCCGGGCCGGCATCGAAGCCGGTATCTCATGCCTCAAGCGCGCTTACGGCTTGGCGCGTTGCACCTGGCGCGGCCTCGATCATTTCAAGGCTTATGTCTGGTCCTCGGTCGTGGCCTACAACCTCGTCCTCTTCACACGCCTCAACTCAAGCTGACGCCGATCTGCCGTTTGGAATCCGTGGTACCGGTCCAACATCGGTCTCGCGGCGTGCACTTCATCGCGCCCGTGATGCCGGTTTCGCCAAAAACGGCGCGGTCTTCGCTGTCAATGCCCCTACAATCGCTTCTCGATGAGCGTAAGTGCCTGCAAACGCCCCAAAATATGTGCGTTTGTGGACGGAAACTAGTGTTCTGTCACTGACGGGTAATTCCGAAATCTGGTCTGACGTGCGATGCTGCTCGCATGGGCAAGATCGAACG
>NZ_JAERQD010000206.1 GCF_016735695.1 Microvirga zambiensis WSM3693
AGAGGCTGACTGAAAAAGGTTGAGTGGCCTCAAGCCCCTGTGATTCCGTCGGATTTGCGAAGATTCGATGGAGGTCACGATGGTTTGGACCGAGGCCACTCGCCGGCAGTATCGGCGAGACGGGCTGCGTTATGCAAGCAACCTCACCGATGCCGAATGGGCGCTGATCGAACCCTTCATGCCCGCCGCCCGGCAGATCGGGCGTCCCCGCATCACCTGCCTGCGGGCCGTGGTTGAGGCCATCCTCTATCTCGCCTCGACCGGTTGCCAGTGGCGCCAGCTCCCCAAGGAGTTTCCGCCGTATTCGACCGTGCAGGGCTACTTCTATGCCTGGTCACGAGACGGCACCTTCGAGCGGATCAACCATGCTCTCGTGGCGGCCTCGCGCGAGAAGGACGGCCGTCAGGTGAGCCCCTCAGCCGGCGTGATTGACAGCCAGTCGGTCAAGACCACGGAAGCCGGAGGCCCGCGCGGCTTTGATGCCGGCAAGAAGATCAAGGGGCGCAAGCGCCACATCATCACCGACACGCAAGGCCATCTGGTTGGGCTGAGGGTCCATACCGCCGACATCCAGGACCGGGATGGTGCGGTGGAGGTGCTCACCTCCATCCGGGCGCTGTATCCCTGGCTGCGCCATGTCTTTGCCGATGGCGGCTATGCGGGCGACAAGTTGCGCGACGCGATCGCCACTCTCGGACGCTGGACCATCGAGATCATCAAACGCTCGGATGTGGCCAAAGGCTTTCAGGTGCTCAAGTGCCGGTGGGTTGTGGAGCGGACATTCGCTTGGCTTGGACGCTGCCGTCGTCTGGCCAAGGACTTTGAAGCCTCTATCGAGAGTGCCGTCGCCTGGACCTTTATCGCCCATATTCGGATGCTGACGAGGCGGCTCGCAAGACCCTGAAATCAAACCCGTCTTTCTGAGTCAGACTCT
>NZ_JAERQD010000207.1 GCF_016735695.1 Microvirga zambiensis WSM3693
AAGGTCAAGGCGATCACCGAGGAGCTGTGCGGCCACAGCTTCTCGGCTTCCGCGATCTCGGCCATCAACAAGCGCCTGGACGACAGCCTGGCCCAGTTCGCCTCGCGAAGGCTCGAGGAGGCGTTCCCGTACCTGATCCTGGATGCCCGTTACGAGAAGGTGCGCGAGGGCGGCATCGTCGCCTCGCAGGCGGTGCTGATTGCGGTGGGCATCGACTGGGATGGGCGGCGCCAGATCCTGGGCGTCGAGATGGCCAACCGGGAAAGCCACTCTGTCTGGAAGACCTTTCTGCTCGGCCTGCGCGAGCGCGGCCTCTCCGGCGTGGAACTGGTGGTGGCCGACGACCATGCCGGCCTGAGAGCCGCCATCCGCGAGGTGCTGAGTGAGGCCGCCTATCAGAGGTGCTACGTTCACTTCCTCCGGAACGCTCTCGATCACCTGCCGCGCAAGGCCGATGACGACTGCCTACAGGAGCTGCGCTGGCTCTACGACCGGCGCTCGGTCGAGGAGGCCCGGCGCGATCTCTCTGCCTGGATCGGCAAGTGGGAGGCGCGCTACCCGCGCCTGGTGGCCTGGGCCGAGGAGACGATCGAGGAGACCTTCACGTTCTACCGTCTGCCGCGCCAGCACCATAAGCACCTCAAGAGCACCAACATGCTCGAGCGCCTGAACGAGGAGATCCGGCGGCGCACCTACGTGGTGCGGATCTTTCCCAATGCGGCCTCATGCTGCCGCCTGGTGCGGGCGCTGGCCGTGGAGACGCATGAGAACTGGCTCGAAGCTCACCGCTACCTCAACATGGACGACCTGAAGGAGCACAAGAAGGATCAACTCCGCGAAGCCGCTTAGCCAGCCTGACCGGCCGCCCCGCTTTGCAGAACTTGACGCACACAATC
>NZ_JAERQD010000208.1 GCF_016735695.1 Microvirga zambiensis WSM3693
CCGCGCAGGATGAACAGATCCGAGAGAACATCGACCACATCGACGGCTTTCAGTTTGCGGTTCACCCGGATGGCCAGGCACTCATGCGTGAACTCGTCGATCACGTTCAACATCCGGTACTTCCTCCCGTCATGAGTGCGATCCTCCACGAAGTCGTAACTCCAGACGTGGTTAGGCCGCTCTGCTCGCAGGCGGATGCAGGATCCGTCATTAAGCCAGAGACGACCTTTCTTCGGTTGCTTTTGTGGCACCTTGAGCCCCTCCCGCCGCCAGATCCGCTCCACCCGCTTGTCATTCACGACCCAGCCGGCGGTCGAGCGCAGGATTTCTGCGATTTTGCGGTAGCCGTAGCGGCCATACTGGCGGGCGAGAGCGATGATATCGGCGGTGAGCCGCTCCTCATCGTCCCGCCCTTGCGGAACACGCCTTTGCGTCGAACGATGCTGGCCGAGCACGCGGCAGACCCGCCGCTCAGACAGCTTCAGTTTGGATCGGACATGATCGATGCAGGCGCGGCGACGGGCGGGGCTCAGAAGTTTTGCTGACGCTGCCCTTCGGGTCCCGAGGCGGCCTCTTTCAGGATCTGCTTATCCAACGTCAGATCGGCCACCGCGCGGCGAAGCCGGGAATTCTCCGCCTCAAGATCCTTCAGACGCTTGACCTGATCCGATTTGAGCCCGCCGAACTCCTGGCGCCAGCGATAGTAGGTCACCTCGGTCACGCCAATGGCACGAACCGCATCGGCAACCGATTGGCCTTGTGAGACCATCACATCGACCTGGCGTAACTTGGCGACGATCTCTTCCGGCTTGTGACGTTTTCTCGGCATTTGGGTCCTCCTGTCTGCCTCAAGACATACTTCAAGGTGGACCAATTCAATGGGGGTGGATCAT
>NZ_JAERQD010000209.1 GCF_016735695.1 Microvirga zambiensis WSM3693
TATTGATCCGGCTTGGGTGATCTTGAAATCTTCGGCCGAGCGATCCAGTTTGGCGGGATGAAACATGTTGACATGCGCAAGCTGCCAGCAGCCGCGCAAGAGGAGCGCCGCCGGCAGGTCGTCGGTCTGCGCGAAAGCGGCCTGACCTATGAGGCCATTGCCGCCCAGGTGGGCCTGACCCGCACCGGCGTGTTCGATATCTGCCGCCGCTTCGCCGAGCAGGGCTTAGCCGGATTGGCCAGCGGGCCGCGCGGCCCGGCACCCGGCACAGGACGGTTTCTCGAGGCCGAGCAGGAAGCGCAGATCCGCGCACTGATCAGCCGGCACACGCCCGACGACCTCGGCCTGCCCTTCGCCTTGTGGAGTCGGGCGGCGGTGCGGATGCTGATCGAACGGCAGTGTGGGGTCCGGCTGGCCGTGCGCACCATCGGCACCTATCTGTCGCGCTGGGGCTTCACGGCCCAGAAGCCACTCCGGCGCGCCTACGAGCAGTCACCGAAGGCCGTGCGGCGCTGGCTGCGGCAGGACTACCCGGCCATTGTGGCGCAAGCCAAACGGCAGAAGGGCATGATCTTCTGGGGGGACGAGACCGGCTTGCGCTCCGATGATGTGCGCGGCCGCAGCTTCGCTCCACGCGGCCGCACGCCGGTGGTGCGCCCCAGCCACAAGCGCGCGGGGCTGGGTCTGATCTCAGCTGTGACCAACAAGGGCGAGTTGCGCTGGATGGTGCTCGAGGGCGCCATTAAGGCCCCGAGCCTGATCCGCTTTCTCGGGCGGCTGATCCAAGAGGCCAACGGCAAGGTGTTTCTGATCTGGGACAACCTGCCGGTGCATCGGGCCAAGGCGGTGCGAGACTGGTTGGCCGCGCGCACGGAGCAGATCGAGGTCTTC
>NZ_JAERQD010000020.1 GCF_016735695.1 Microvirga zambiensis WSM3693
CGACCCATGCGTGCCATGAGTAGTTCTCCCGAAGCGCAACGAAATCAATCATGGTGCACTGACCGGTTGAACCCACCCTCACAATTATGAACCACTATGGGATGAACTGAAACGCGTTGGCGCACATAAAACTCAATACTCTCTCTGGCTTTTAAATGCCGCGAACTCTGCTTCTGAGATTAGAAAACACCTCCAGAAGTTTGTAGATAAAGACGATCGCATATGGGTGACAAGACTTCGACGCAGCCAATATGATTACTGCAACGCAATTAGCGGAACAAACGCTTGGTTAGAAAGCAATCCCCCTGAAGCATGATTAGAGTTCCACGGTCGATTCGACGATAAATGTTTGCAAAATAGGAGCTTAGGATAACTCGGGAAATTTCTCGGATTATCCTCAAGCCGATCCATTATCCGAAGACACTGGTGTCATCACGGTCCGTCTCATCTTCAGAGTCTGCTAGGATCTCTTTATCAAGTTCAAGCTTCCTAATCAGACGTTCGATCTCTTTGACGCCGATTTTGCCACTCACCAAAAGTCGGAAAGTCGCTTCCTTCGAAAGAAGGCCAGTTGTTAGAACCCGCTCCCCATCCGTTGAGGTTGGCGCAACGTCAACTACAGCCTTCGGAGCAACAGGGGTTACAACTAGGCGAGGCTCTACCTCGTCGCGCTTAAATTCTGAAATTGCACCCGGCTGAGCAACTTCAGAAGCATGGGCACCAATCTGCTCCAGATAGTTACATGTCTCGGTGTATGATTTCACTACCGTGTCCACAGCTCGCTCAACAAATCCGATTCGAACTAGGTAAGAGCGGAGCGCGCTATCAGAGAAGCGGCTTTCAGGGAATCGCTCCTTCAATCCCTTAAACAACTCTGGAGAATAGGCTGCACGAAGTACAGCGGCCTTTCGTTGGGTTTCGCTCTCTGGATGAAGTATATCTATAGCAGTTTGAGAGACCTTGAGCTCTCCTTTGGCAACTTTCTCAACTAAATCATATTGCACGAGAGCAGATATAGCCTGATCAGAAGCCCCACTTATCCCACTATAGCCCATATGAGAAGCAACAACTATTCGTTCAACCGGATTTCGACGATCTGCGTCATGAATTTTACGCACTCGCGCTATCGCTTCGGGAAGTGAGAAAACCGGATAACTAGGGCTTCGCGAACGGCTCACTGCTAACTCCTCTTTTATTTCTTTGGTCTTAATCCAAGTTAAAATTACCTTATTCAGAGGAAAAAGCAACATACGTGGAGAATAGAAGAGCATAAGGGGGTTGACGACGTTGCGGGTTTTGACCCCTAATGGGGGCCGATCACATTAGCGAGTCGTGGTCAGAAAGGTTGGATATGAAAAGAAGAGTCGCTCTAGCCGATGTAATGCCCACAGACACGGCACGGGCTAAATAAAAAGCCGCCTAACCCCTGCCAGGGTTGGCGGCTCTAATGTGGGTCAGGAAAATCAAGGACCGACGGCGGTGTTCATAGCACCGCCGTTACATTTTGTGAATCATCAATTTGTTACGCTTTTGATGGTTCACATGGGCTCCCAATTGGGCACGACCCATACAACTTCAGCACGAGTAGAGCCGGCGCTGGTCCATTGCTCTACTTCTATTTCGCTACATCTCTGGACGATAGTCGAGCCGCCGCAACTCCTGCCGTCAATCCACGGCTTCAACAAAGTCGCGGCCACCGGCGATGGTTTCGTCGACGTGTGGTTCGGCTCGTCGAAGTCCGCCGAAGCATCAGCCTCGAACTTCATCCAGACCGTCAGCGGATGGAATTTCCTCGCCGCACCACGCCTGCGCGGAGACCGGACGCATGGCGACACGCGCCCGATGCCGCGCGAGGCTCGTTCCATCGCACCGGGGGAAGCAATTCGCACTGACATTCATCGTGGGCTCAGAGGATTTTGCAACGAAACACCCGGGAGGATGCAGGCTCCGTCGTCACATTCCCTCACATCATCTATGAAGGTCCTTTGCTTCCCTAACGGCACAATGTAAGCGTAGCGCTGGCTATGGGGGCTTGAATGGCAAAACTGACTTGGGACGCAACGCGCGGCTTCGACTATCGGGACATCGACTTCAGCCTGCTTTTTGAGGGCGTCAACACCGTCGCGACTTCATCACGGTACATCCTCGATTATGGCTCAGGGAACCGCGATGAGTTCCGGGGCCATGGCTTCACCTATGACTTCGAGGGCCTCCCTGTCGGCGGGACCATCACGAGCTACAGCGGGATGGAAGGTTGGGTTCGGACCGTGAGGCTCGATGGCGTGAAGATTTCCGTCTCGTCGTTGGTCAAAGCGGCCTCCACCTTTTCGACGAGCGACGACCGCGCACTCATCAAGACAGCGCTGTCGGGGAACGACGTCATCACGGGGGATTTCTGGGACGACCGGCTCGATGGTTTCGCCGGGAAGGACAAGATCACAGGGCTCCTCGGGGCGGACAAGCTCTACGGAGGTTCCGGGGCGGACACGTTCATTTATACGCGAACCCTCGACAGCTTCGGTGACGTCGAGGACAGAAGCTCCATGGACACGATCTTCGACTTCTCCTCTCGCCAGAAGGACAAGATCGACCTTCGCAAGATCGACGCGAACGAGACCCTAGGCGGGAACCAGGGCTTCCATTGGATTGGAGCGGCAGACTTCCGCGAGCAGGCAGGGGAACTGCGCTTCGAGAAGGTCGCGGGCGGTGTCCACGTTGAAACGGACGCCGATGGAGACGGTATCGCGGACCTCACGATTTTCCTGAAGGGGGTCTCGGCTTTGTCCAAGGGCGACTTCTATCTCTGACCCTGTCCACCCCGCGCTCCGGCCTTTCTGCTAGCGCATCGTGCGGACCCGGAGGGCCACGTCAGTGAAAAGCGGATCCGGTTATCCGCTTTTCTGCACGATGCGCTAGCGCGGCGCGCTTGGCGAGGCCCATCAACGAAAACTTCACGAATAAGACGGACACTCACCCGACCTCGCATCACGCGACCGGCGCTCGATCCGAGACCAGGACGGCATGATCCCACAAGACCCGTTGGCCCAATTGCCCGTCGAAGTGGTGTCCACGTCCTTCGACCTCCTGCAGATCGCACTAGGCATCGCGATCCTGATCGTCGTGGTCTTCATCCACGGCGCCGGCATTCGGCGGATTTCGCGCTACTTCGCCGGACGATGGGTGCATGTGACGACGGACACGCCCCATTGGCGGGTCAACTTCCTGTTCGGCAGCGTGATCGCGCAGCTCGTCATCGTTCACCTGATCGAGGTGATGGTCTGGGCGCTGCCGATCTACTGGCTCAATCTCATTCCGGGGCTCTCGGCCGCGGCCTTTTTCGCAGCCGAGACCTATACGACTCTCGGCGAGGGGACCATCCGGCTGCCGCTGAGCTGGCGGCAATTGGGGCCCATCATCGCCGTCTCGGGGCTCTTCACCTTCGGCTGGACGTCGAGCGTGCTCGTCTACATCATGACTCAGTTCGGAACGCTCGACACCCACCACGCCGAGCGCAGGAAAGCCGCCGAGGCCGACGGAGCCTGACGCTTCCCTCCGACGCGGGGCCGGCCTCTGCTCCGGCCGGCCGGCACGAGCTCGATATGGGCCGGGTTCGGCCTGTGATCCAGCATGGACCCGCTCGCGGCATCCACGACGAGGCCCACGGATCCGCCGGGGAGGATCGCGTTTCCGAGGATTCCCGGCGCAGCCTGCTCGGTGAGCACCGCTTTCACGTCCACGGATCCCGGTCGATATCCCCTGGCTTCGGCGTAGGCCGTGAACTCCGTCTTGCGACTGATCTTCACCTCGCAGGGCGAACGGGGACACTTGTGCCCCAGCGATGTCCAGATCCGGGCCGAGGCCGGGCTGGCGGTGATGGTCACCGTCTCCTCGACCCCGCGCGTCACGGTGTTGCAGGCCGTCAGCGAGAGAGCCGCACCGACCGTCCATCCCAGAACCCGCTTTTGCATGAATTGCCCCTCCCGCCCGCGGCGAGCCCTGATGATCCCGCCGTCATCAGCAGTTAATGCTCAAGGTCGGCTTGGCCAGAGCATCGGACCCAAAAGTGGACCCGCTTTTGGGATCAATCCGATGCTCCTTTTTGGGCCGGCGCATCGTTGAGTGCGATGCGCTGGTCCCATTGCCACGCAAGACGGTCATCAAGGAACGAGACGGAGGGATCGCCCCTGCCTCGCTGCGGCAGTGTGACCCGCATCCTGGGCAACCTGCCTTGACTCCCGCCGTCGAGCGTTGACGCCGGTCCCGCATTCCCGCACAACAACGCGATCCGACGCTGCGGGAGGAGCATTTCCGCAGCGTCCAACGAAGACTTTGCGGGAATGCTCTTCAATTCGTTCATCTTCCTGTTCGCCTTCCTGCCGGCCGCGTTGCTGGCCCATTGGGCCGTGGAGCGGTTCAGGCCCGAATGGCGGCTGTCCGTGCTTCTGGGGCTGTCGCTCTTCTTCTACGGCTACTGGGACTGGCGGTTCGTGCCGCTGCTCGTCTGCTCCATCGTCCTGAACTGGCTCGTCGCGAAAGCCGTCACGCGGTCGAGGCTCTCGGTTCTGGTTCCGCTGGCGATCGCCGCCAATCTGCTCGTCCTGGCGGTCTTCAAGTACTTCAACTTCTTCATCGATCTCGCCGCCCTCGTGCCGGGGCTGCCGACGCGCCATTTCGAGATCGCGCTGCCGCTCGGCATCTCGTTCTTCACGTTCCATCATATCATGTACCTGACGGACCTGAAGAAGGGCAAAGCGCCCCTGTACGATCCCGTGCGCTACGGCCTCTACATCGCCTTCTTCCCGCAGGTTCTCGCAGGGCCCCTCGTGCGCTGGAGCGAGATCATGCACCAGTTCGAGGAGCGGCCCTACAAGAGGCCCGACGCCGCCGAGCGCTTCGCGCGCGGGCTGATGCTCCTGGTCTGCGGCCTGGCGAAGAAGACCCTGCTCGGCGACCCGCTCTCGGAATACGTCAACCCGATCTTCCAGGCCGCCGCCGCGGGCAAGACCATTGCCCTGGGCGAGGCCTGGCAGGCGATGCTCGGCTTCACGTTCCAGATCTATTTCGACTTCTCGGGCTATACCGACATGGCGCTCGGCCTCGCGCTGCTGTTCGGCATCGTCCTGCCGCAGAACTTCGACGCGCCCTACCGTTCGGTGTCGCTGCAGGATTTCTGGCGGCGCTGGCACATGACCCTGTCGCGCTTCCTGCGCGACTATCTCTACATCGCCATGGGCGGCAACCGGAAGGGCCTGGCGATCCAGCTCGGGGCCCTGTTCGCCACCATGACCCTGGGCGGCCTCTGGCATGGCGCGGGACTGACCTTCGTCGCCTGGGGCGCCGCCCACGGTCTCGTGCTCGGAGCCGGCGTCCTCTGGCGGCGGGCGGGGCTTCCCATGCCGCGCCTGGCGGGCTGGACCCTGACGATGCTGTTCGTGATGCTCACCTGGGTGCTCTTCCGCGCCACGAGCTTCGAGGCGGCGCTGCGGATCTACGAGGGCCTGATCGGCCTCGGCGGCGCGGATCCGTCGATCAAGTGGCGAACGATCCTGGTCGCGGCGCTGGTCGCCGTGCTCGGCCCCACGGCCTGGGCTTTCGTGCACCGGCTTCCGCCCCGCCGCTGGATCGCCCTCGCCTTCGCGATCCTCTTCGTGGTTGTGCTGTTCAAGATCGGCGACGATGCGAATTATGAATTCATCTATTTCCAGTTCTGACCCCGCCCGGCACGACGGCTCGCTCTGGAAGCGCTTCGCGATCACGCTCGTGGCGGCCGCGGCCATCGTCCTGACCCTTGTTCTGACGATCATCTATCTGATCGAACCCTATGACACCGGCCGTTCGCCCTTCTTCTCCCAGGCAGGCGTGCGCGCCCTCGCCCCTGCGATGGCCAATGCCAGCCGCGGCCGGAATCCAGCCTTCGACGCCGCGATCGTGGGCAATTCCCGGATCCAGCTCATCTCGCCGGAGCGGCTGAAGCAGGCGACCGGCTTGGATTTCGTCCAGATGTCGGTTCCCGGCTCGGGGCCGAAGGAGCAGCTTGCTCTGATCGACTGGTACCTGAGCCATCGGAGGGAGCCGGCGAAGGTGCTGCTGGTGAGCATCGACGAGACGTGGTGCACGTCCGATCCCGCTCTCGCGAGCGAGGGGCCCTTTCCCTTCTGGCTCTATGCGGAAAGCCCGCTCGACTATGCCCGCGGGCTCTTACGCTGGGAGGCTCTGGAGGAGGTACCGCCGCGCCTGTCCCATCTGCTGGGGACGAGCGCCGAGCGCGCCCGGCCGGACGGCTACTGGGATTACGATGCCGAATACACCCGGCGGGGCGACAAGATGGCCGCAGCTCACCGCCGGGAGCTCGAGGCCAAGCCCTATGCGAACGCCCGGCGCTACGACCGGGATCCTGTCGCGGAAACGAGGCCCTTCCCCGCCGCCGATCGGCTCGGGCTTGTCGCCGCCTCGCTCCCGCAGGATGCGGCTCTCATTCTGGTCGTGCCGCCGCTGTACAAGAATGCGCTGCCGCCGGAGGGAACGGAGCAGGCTTTCCGCCTGCAGGCCTGCAAGGCGGCCATCGCGTTCGCTGCGCAGAAGGCCCATGCCCGCACGGCGCTGGTCGACTGGCGGACCGACCGCCCCGAGACCAGGAACGCCGCATGGTTTTTCGACAGGGTCCACTACCGGCAACCCATCGCAAAAGCGATGGAGGCGGATATCGCCGAAACAATTGCGCGGCTTCACTAGAGCAATTTTCGGCGACGTGGATCCGGTTCGCCGAAAAAGATGCGGCAAAGCTAAGAGGAGAGCTGATTCCACGTAAGTGGAAACAGCTCCAGCGCCCGGGCCCGTCGTCAAAAAATGGCAAGCCTTTGGCCTAAACGATCAAGCCTGCTCTGGAAATGGCCTTACGATCGATCCGCTTGTGACCGCCTGCTCCGTGCTGTGCATCTGTTGGCAAATGCTGCGAAATTACCGTTGGAGGCGCTCGTTCTGTTGTGCTTTCACTTTTTCCAAAAGGTCTCGCGAAATGCCAGACCAAGAGTGTATTTTGCGGGATGGTCTATCGTTGCCTGGACACCAAAGTTAGCCGACGTTCTCGACTTGGAATGAAGCTTTCGAAAGGGAGGCGTCCAATGATCAGAGTGATCGCTGTTTTGGGTTTTGCCTTAGCCATCGCTTCACCGACGCAGGCAATGCCCCTTTCGCCAATTCAATCGGAGAGTATGGTCACGCCAGTCGTTGCCGGTTGCGGGCCGGGTAGGACAAGGGTCAACGGCGTCTGCGAGTCCAGAATCGAAAAACGTCACAACCGCCGAGAAGAACGCAGGTGCCTGCGATGGAATGGAAGCGTTTGCGCACAATACGAGTGAGACGTTTCGAACTTGTCTGAAACCTACGGTTAATGGTTCAACATTCATCTCCGCCTAAGCAGCGCGCGGTTCGACGCCGTGCGCTGTATTTTTTGAATCTGGTTGTCCCGAGACCAAACAATTCGTCGTGTTGCAGCTCTAAAGCATCGGACCCAAAAGTGGACTTGCACTTTTGGGATCAATCCGATGCTGTCTCCTTGAATGAGAGCATCGGTCGAGGTTCGATTACCGAGACCGAGTTTTAACCCGTCGGCCAAACGGATGGGAGAGCGTCCGCCGCCGCCCTGAGGTCGGCCCTCGCTCTCCTCACCCGGACGCTGGGCGAGACCACGACATCGACGCCCCCAAGCCCCGCCGCACCATCCACGAACTGCGCGACGAACTCGCCGCGCATCGAGCACGAGGAGCGGGACTTTGAGGAGCGGTGGGAGATTTGAGGCTGTGCATCAGGTCTGAAATGAGAGAGGAGGTGGACCTTCATGCCGTGCTTCCGACTCCCGCCTTTGACCCCAAGCCGACTTTTAGAGTAGCGCCACACATGCTCACCTCAGTCTCTGCGCTGGAGCGTTCGATTTACGAAATACGCGCCTATCCTCGCTCGGGTGACGGGATAGCCTATCAGGCTGTCACAAATTCGTTGCTCAAAATACGTCTTTCGGGTTACCCCAGCGGAAACTAACGGCCAGGTTAAGACTTATGTCTTCGACCTCTCTTGTAGCCTGATAGCGGGTGCGTCTTCATCAGGGGCAGGGGCAAAGGTCGTTGTAACCGACTCTGTCCCACGCCCTGATCGAGCTCTGACCCATGAAATTCGTTCGAATCCTCTTGGGAGTCATTCTGCTCCTAGGAGGCCTCTATGTCGTTGTCGGCGAATACCTCTCGGGAACCAGCGCCGACGCCACGATCAATGCCCGGACCACCGTGCTCAGAGCACCGATCCAGGGACTGGCCGAGTTCTCCGTGCGTACGATAGGAGCCCGGATCTCCCCTGAAGAGGCCGTGGTGCGCATCACCGACAATCAGTTCGACAATGCCCGCCTGATCGATCTTGAGCGGACCCGCTCTACCCTCGAGGCGGATCTCGCTCGGCTCCGGGCCCAGACCGCGGCGGTGGATGAGGCCCGCAAGGTCTTGGACACCCAGGCCAAGAGCTATCAGGAAGGGCGCGTGCGCCAGATCCGATCCCGCATCGCCGAGGCGCAGACCGCCGTGAACTCCGCGGAGGCGCGGTTCCGCGAGGCGGACAGCGCCCTCGACCGAACCCGCGAGCTGAATTCCCGCGGCGTCCAGACTGCGATCACCCTTGACCGCGCCAAGGCCCAGTATGACGTCGCGCAGCAGGACATCGCCAGCTCTCGCGAGCGCATCACCTATCTCACTGCGGAACTCTCGTCGGCTCAGAATGGCGTCTTCATCGGCGATTCGTACAATGACGCGCCGTTTTCGATCCAACGGATCCGGGAGTTCGACCTCAGGCTGGACGAGCTCAAGGCGGAGGCCGACAATGTCAGCCGCCGCCTGAACCTGGCCGCCGAGCAGATCGCGGCTGAGCGGGTCCGGGTCAACCGCCTGACTGCGGCGGAACTCTCGGTACAGAACCCCGCCATTGTTTGGAACTTCCTCGCCAGCAGCGGCGAGCATGTCAACCAGGGGCAGGATCTCGTCCGGTTCGTGGATTGCTCCGCCGTTATGGTCACGGCCAGCGTGAGCGAACGGGTCTATTCCAGCCTCCGGGTTGGGATGCCAGCCCAGTTCCGGCTGATCGGCGACGACCGGGTCATGCAGGGAACCATCACACGCCTCGGCGGATCGGGAGCAGCCGGCCTCTACAGCACCCTCGCCATTGGCCCGAGCCCCGAGCACCTGACCCGCTTCGACGTCGCCTTGAGCATTCCGGAACTTGCGGGCGATCCGGATCTCTCCTGCGCCGTCGGGCGCACGGGCCGCGTGGTCTTCACGGGCGGACCGCTCGCGGGCATCCGGCAGAGGCTCGCGGATCTCGGCCTGTAGATGCTCATCCTCGACCAATCTCTGTCGAGCCTCGCCGGTCTGGCCATCGTCGTCGGCCTTGCTCTGCTGCTGCTGCCGCTCGCCACGCCGAAGAACACCTGGATGCGCGTCCTGTTGCTCGGCCTGACGACCTTGCTGGGCTGGCGCTACATGATCTGGCGGATCACAGAGACGGTCCCGCCGGCGGTCGATGGGATCACCTTCGATGTCATCGCCGGATGGACTTTCGTGGCGATCGAGGCTCTGGCTCTCGTATCCTCGACATCGGCCTATCTGTTCCTCACCCGCCGGAAGGACCGGCATGGGGAAGCGGACCGGAACATCGCCTGGTGGGGCAGCAACCCGCCGCGCGTCGACCTCTACATCGCCACCTACAACGAAGAGCTGGAGGTTCTCGAGCGCACCCTCGCCGGCGCGCAGGCGAGCGATTATCCGAACCTGCGCGTCTTCGTTCTCGACGACGGGCGGCGGGAGTGGCTGAGCGAGGTCTGCCGCCGCTACGGCGCCGAGCACAGGACGCGGCCCACCAACGAGCACGCGAAGGCCGGCAACATCAACTACACGCTGAAGCAGCGCCTGACCGAAGAGGATGCCCCCGACTTCGTCGCCGTCCTCGACGCGGATTTCGTGCCGCACCGCAATTTCGTGCGCCGGGCCGTCGCCCTGTTCCACGATACGAAGACCGGCCTGGTCCAGACTCCACAGCACTTCTTCAATCCTGATCCGATCCAGCACAATCTCTACATCGCCTCCGCCTATCCCGACGAGCAGCGCTTCTTCTTCGAGCATCTGGAACCCGCGCGCGACGCATGGGGCATCGCCGTGTGCTGCGGAACCTCCTCGATGGTGCGCGTCTCGGCGTTGCGCGAGATCGGCGGCCTGCCGACGCAGAGCGTGACGGAAGACTTCCTCCTGACCATTCGCCTGGACAGCCACGGCTATCGCACGGTCTATCTCAATGAAGCGCTCACGGAGGGACTCGCCCCGGAAGGACTGCATGAATATGTCGTGCAGCGCGGGCGGTGGTGTCTGGGCATGATGGAGATCGTGCGCAACGTCTACAATCCCTTCGGTGCAAATGGCTTGCGCTTCATGCAGCGCCTGAGCCTCGTTGACTCGCTGCTGTTCTGGACGACCACCTTCCCGTTCCGCTTGATCGCGCTCATCGGCCCGCTGCTCTACTGGTACTTCGGTATCATCGTCGTGAATGCGTCGCTGACGGATGTCGTCTCGTACTATCTCCCCTACTACGCAGCCGTGCTGATCACGCTGAACTGGATCTCCAACGGCATGATCTGGCCCGTGCTCAACGACGTGTCCCAGCTCATCGCCGCATGGCCGATCACGCGCGCGGCTGCGATGGGATTGCTGACCAAAGGACCGCACAAGTTCCGCGTCACGGCGAAGGGCGGCGACCGGACGAAGACGATTGTGCAATGGCCGATGATGAAGCCCTTTGCGCTGCTCTTCGGACTCACCTTGGTAGGAATCCTCCTGCCCCTGATCTTTCCTGATCATTTCAGCCACGTGGCCAAGGCCGGAGACGGGATCAGGATCATCCTGTTCTGGACGATCTACAATCTGATGGTGCTCGCCATCACTATGCTGGTCTGCGTCGAGCGTCCTCGCGTCAACCGGCCCCAGCGCGAGAACGTCGAGCTGGCCACGATCACGGTCGGCTCGCAAAGGCTGCCGTCGTGGGTGCTCGAACTCGGCATCGACCATGCCCGCGTCCGCGGATTGACCGGGCTGACGGTCGGCGCCCTTGGAACGCTTGCTCTTGCGGATGTTGGCGATGTCGCTGTCCGCATCTTGAACGAAACGAACGACGGCTACCGCCTGTCACTGCGTCCGTCTCCGGAACAGCGCGATGGAATCCTGCGCAAGCTCCACACGGCAGATGCCAGGCCGGGAACCGGGCGCGGCGATCTTCCGGAGATGATCAGAGGTTGGATGCGCGGGCTGGCGTCACGGTAGACGCAGGATAGGGAAGCACGGGAATGCGCATTGGGATCAAGACACTTGTATTCGTCATCGGCGCGTTGCTGATGCTCATCCCTGCCATCGTGGCCGGTACTATGTTCACGAATGCCATGCAGCGCCGCGCAGAGGTGGCCAACAGCGCACGCTTGCGGCTTCTCGGCGAGATCGTCGCCGACCAGCTCGGTCGGCGCATGCAGGAGCTCTGGCAGACCGTCGAGGGGATGGCGCGCGTCGTTCGCCTGGACGACCCTGACGAAATCCGCCGTCAACTGACCCTGCTGAGCAAGGTGGATCGGCGTTATACCTGGATCGGCGTGGCCGATGTACAGGGGAAGGTGATTGCCGCGTCGCAGGGCATGCTCGAGGGTGCAAGCGTTGCCGAGAGGCCGTGGTTCCGCCGCGGCCTGAACGGCCCGACGGCCGTCGATGTGCATGAGGCGGTTCTTCTGGCGAAGCTCCTCCCTGCCACGCAGGAGCCGCGTCGTTTCGTCGATTTCTCCGCTCCGATCAGGAACGACCAGGGCGCCGTGATCGGCGCCATCGGGGCCCATTTCGACTGGAACATGGTCAGGGACATCATTCAGGCCGTGAGGGGACAAGGGGTCGACGCGATTCTCGTCTCCCGCGACCGTGTGGTCCTCTCAGGCCCGCCGGAGCTTCAGGAAACCAAATTGTCCGAAGGGTCGGCCATCGCCGCCAGCCAGGGGACATCCATCGCTCTTCGCGAGAGATGGCAGGATTCGAAGGAGTACATGGCGGCAGTCGTTCCTTCGATCAAGTTCAATGACATGCCCAGCTTCGGTTGGAGCCTCATCGTGCGTGCGGATCTGAACACGGTGCTCGACCCCACGCGAGCCATCGCGCAGGCGTTCTGGATGCTCCTTGGCGCCGGTGCGCTGGTCGGTCTCGTCCTGCTCTACCTGTTTTCGGCATGGCTCGCCAAGCCACTCGGCCGACTGGTTACGTCTGCCGAGGCGCTCGCCAGCGGTCGCACAGATCGGCCGCCGCACGACGAGACCCGCTACGAGGAGGCTGCCCGCCTGAGCGCCGCGCTCGTGCGTCTTCAGACGTTCTCGGTCCGGCCGTACCAGCCGTCCCGTGCGGAAAAGGGGAGAACGACGACGCCCGCGTCCTGAGCGGCGCCGAATGGCGGGCAGGCCTTGAAAGCCCCTCGCCGAGACTTGGGGCTGGCATTCCAGATTGATGCTTCCCGAAGGTTGATAGTGGGAATGCCCGCTTATGGCACTCCAGCGACGTAAGCGCTTGGTCCGCTTCGCGGTCAGGAGCCGAAGTTCGTTGAGCAGCCGGAATGTGAAAGGATGACCCATTCCGGACCATCCTGAGGTTGGGACACGCGGCTGACGGAGCGATCGTTCCCACTGCCGACGACGGAAGAAACCGCTTCGGCAGGTTCAGCGCGCCGGTGGGTTCGAAGTCCCGAAAACGGACCTTCCTTCGAAGGACGCCATCCTTCCATCGGACCGCAACAGACCTTTGCAGCGACCGCTTCGCGAATCCTGTTCCCGTCGAAGGCGGCACTCTCGTGAAGCGTCGCCTCATGACCGTCTCAGTGGTATCATGAACCGGCACGGTCGCGGTGTCGGGCAGCCGGATGGTGCATGTCGCGTCAATCGCCTGGGCTTCATCCGGCGGATCTCCTGAGGGAGAGACAGCCATGGCAAGAGCGGAGCGGCGGCTGGCCGCGATCCTGGCCGCTGACGTCGTCGGCTATTCCCGCCTCGTCGAACATGACGAGGCCGGGACGCTGTCGGCCCTGAAGGTTCTGCGCCGGGAGGTGATCGATCCGCTGCTGGCCGAGCATCAGGGCCGTATCGTCAAGCTGATGGGCGACGGTGCGCTCGTGGAGTTCGGCTCGGTCGTCGATGCCGTCGCGTGCGCGGTCGCCATCCAGAAGGGCGTTGCCGGGAACCAGGCCGATATCCCAATGGCGCGACGCATCATCTTCCGGATCGGCGTCAATCTCGGCGATGTGATCCACGAGGTCGACGGGGATCTCTACGGCGATGGCGTCAACATCGCGGCCCGCCTCGAGGCCTTGGCGGATCCAGGCGGCATTTGCCTTTCCGGCACGGCGTACGATCACCTTCAGGGCAAGCTTGACTGCGACTACGAGTACCTCGGCGAACGCGCGCTCAAGAACATGGAGCGGCCGGTGCGACTGTACCGCGCCCTTCTGGAAGGGACGACCTCACGAACGGCGTCGCCCAGGCCCGCACTTCCGGACCGACCGTCCATTGCCGTGCTGCCGTTCAACGCCATGAGCGCCGACCCGGAGCAGGACTTCTTCAGCGATGGGCTCACCGAGGACATCACCACCGCGCTCTCCAAGCTCAAGGGCTTCTTCGTGATCGCCCGCAACACGATGTTCACCTACAAGGGAAAGCCCGTGGATGTGCGCGCCATCGGGCGCGAACTCGGGATCCGCTATGTTCTCGAGGGGAGCGTCCGCAAGTCGGGCAACCGCGTGAGGGTGACCGCGCAGCTCGTCGACGCGGCCTCCGAGGCCCATCTCTGGGCCGAGAGGTACGACGGCGACCTCGGCGACATCTTCGTCATTCAGGACGAAATCACCGCAAGCGTCGTCGGCCGCATCGGGCCGGAACTCCTGGCGGCGGAGCATGCCCGCGAAAGCCCGAAGCCGCATCATGGCCTCGATGCCTGGGAATGTGTCGTGCGCGCGGTGTTCCTGTGTTCCCAGCTGTCCGAGGAGAGCAGCGGTAAGATGCTCCCCCTGCTCGATCGGGCCATCGGACTGGCTCCCGATTATGCCCAGGCGCTCGCCATGAAAGGTTGGATTACCATATGGCGCGCGTTCCAGGGATGGGAGGACATGGGACACGCCCTCGCCCTTGCCAGGGATATCGTCCAGAAAGCCGTTGCCGCGGACGACAAGGAACCGTGGGCTTACCTTGCGCAGGCGATGATAGCCTTTGCGATGCGTGACAATGTCCTGGCGACGGCAGCGATCAGCCAGGCTGTCGCGCTCAACCCCAACTCCGCGTTCGCACACGGCCAGTTGGGACTTGCGCATGCCAACGGGGGCCGCGCGGCGGACGCCATTCCCTGCATCGACTACGCCCTCAGACTGAGCCCGCGCGAGGCTTTTCTCGGCGACTTCCAGTTCTACTACTGTATGGCTTACTTCCAGGGCGCGAATTACGAGCTTGGATTGCGTTATGCACGGGAGGCGCATCGCATGCGGTCCGGCCACGCGGTTCCGCTCATCATCGGCACGGCCTGCGCCGGACTTCTGGACGACCGGGAGGCCGCCACGGACTTGCTCGGACGGCTCAAGTCGCTGGTCCCCGACATCTCACGGGACGCGATCGCAGCAACATCATCTTTCGTCCGCGCCGAGGATCGGGCGCGCCTGATCGAGGGACTTGCCCGCGCCGGCCTGAATTGACGGGTTGGCGTTACCTCGAGAACCGATCGCTTGCCGGTGAGGAGCGTTCCCGGCAGCAATCCTCATCGAACCGAACGTTCCGAAGGCGCAAGGAAGCTCGGTCCCGAACCCACCGCGGACCATCCCTTGGTTGGGACGCATACCCGACTGTGCGTTTGATCCCATTGGCACGAAGATTCATACTGAGCGCCTCGGGCGATCCGGCATCTGGCCTGGCCCAATCTCGTCATGTAAAGTACGCGACAGTGCCTTCAGGTCGATCTTCGGAGGGGCGAAATGGCTGGCTACGCGCTGGATAACTCCTGGGAACGCGCCAGGCGGCGACTGTCCCTCCTCGAACAGCACCTCGATCCCATGACGAAGCGACGTGCGATCGCTCTCGGTCTTGGCGAAGGCTGGAACTGCCTGGAAGTCGGCGCGGGCGGCGGCTCGATCGCCACATGGCTCAGCGATCAGGTCGGGCCAACCGGCAAAGTGGTCGCGACCGACATCAACACCGCGCTCCTTCAGGACTTGCAGCGCCCCAATCTCGAACCACGTCGACACGACATCGTCAGCGATGACTTGCCGGAAGGCGCATTCGACTTCGTCCATACCCGTTGGCTTCTGCATCATCTACCCCAACCCGACGTCGCGATCGCGCGGATGGTGGCGGCCGTTCGGCCCGGGGGATGGCTGCTCCTCGAAGAAGTGGATTTCTTCCCCGTCCACACATCGGAGTCCGCTGAATATCGGGACTTCATGGTGGCACTGACCGATACCGTCGTCAAAGCGTCTGGGCGGGATTGCTTCTGGGCCCGTGCATTGCCGCAGCTCGTCGCGCGCGCGGGCCTCTCGAAGATCGGTGGCGAAGGCGACTTCCCCTTGCTCCAGGGAGGCTCACCAAGCGCGGAGTTCTTCGCGCTCACGGCCGAGCAGATGCACGACCGGATGATCGCTTCGGGGGCGATCAGCGTCGAACGGATGGATCACGCGCTGCGCCTGCTGGCCTCGCCCGATTTCTGGGCTTTCGGTGGGGGCGGAGTGGCGGTGTGGGGGCAACGCCCAGGCTGACCCGTCCGGTCGCGGCTATCCTGCGCGTAGGCGCGATAGTCCGCTGATCCGTCTGATCGATGCGACTCCGTGGTCGGGCCTGATCATCACCGGGATTGCGGAGGGATGGCTTTTAGATTGGCGTCAAGCGGCCCTCCAGCCCGCCCGAAATCCTAGCCTAGCCGAAAAATGCTCTAGATGCTGGGCTCTCGCGGCTTGTCCTGCGTCTCAAACAGCTTCTGATAGCGTGGATGGGCGCGGATCGGGTCCAGGTCCGAATCGTTCTTGAACCACAACACCAGCTCGGAGGAGATGTGCGGAATGACTTTCTCCAGATGGTCCATCGCTTGATCAAGCTCCCCCAGGAGCGAGTACACACAAGCAATGTTGTAGTGAGCCAAGCTCTCGTCCGGGTCAATCGCGATGGCGCGCGCCGCCCAGTCCATCGCCCGGTCGTGTTCGCCCATGTGAGCCAGCGCGAGGGCACCTCGGTGGGCAGGACCCGAGTTCTCCGGATGCAGATCGAGCGCCCGCTCAGCCCGCTCGACTCCGAGCTGTGCCCATCTCCTTCGATCTGCCGGCCGGCCCAGCGCATGATAGAGAGTCATGAGATGGACTGGCGACACGTAGTCGTCGGGCCGGAGCTCGGCGGCGCGCTCAAACAGCTTGGCGGCCGCTGCAAAATCGCCCTGCGTATAGAGAAGCCTGGCATAGTAGAAGTTGGCCTCGTACAGGTTGTTGTCGAGTGCAAGGGCGCACTCGAACTCGGTCGTGGCTTCCGCGTGGCTCCCGTTTTGATGCAGGGCCAGTCCTTGCGCAGCGTGGGCCTCGCCCAGGTCGGGGTCGAGTGCTAAGGCCTTGGCACTCATCTCGAGAATGCCATCAAGGGAGACCTCGGCAGCATGCCACGCGTGTAGAGCCGAGTCGCAGTTTGCGATGCCAGCGTAGGCACGGGCATAGTGGGGATCGAGTTCTACCGCCTTGGAAAACATCCGCCGCGCCAGGAGCAGGTATGATTTCGACCATTCGTGGGAGAATTGCCGGCCCCTGAGATAGTAGGTGTAGGCCTCGATATTCTCCGTTGGGGCTTGAGCGATCGCTGCCTTCTCTTTGGGAAGGAGCTTCACCTTGAGCTGCTGGACGATTGCGTCTGTGATCTCATCCTGGATCGCGAAAATGTCGGTCAGGTCGCGGTCGTAACGCTCGGCCCAAAGATGGTCACCGGTGTGGCCTTCTACGAGCTGAGCAGCAATGCGAACCCGCGATCCAGCCTTGCGGACACTCCCTTCCAGGACGAACTGGACGCCAAGTTCCCGTGCCGCGTGCTGCACCGTGAGCGACTTGCCCTTGCAGGTGAACACGGTGTTGCGGTCGACGACATGCAAACCAGAGATCTTGGACAGGTCTGTAATGATATCTTCGGTCATGCCGTCCGAAAAATACTCCTGCTCCGGATCCCCGCTCATGTTCGTGAACGGAAGCACCGCGATCGACCGCCTCTGTCTCTCCTGTGTCGGCATAGGGGTTGCGGCATGTTCCGGGTGGGCAGAAGAGGGGTCCAGCAGGATGTTGTAGACTCGAACGGCTTTCTCGATGTTCTTGAGGGTTTGCTCTCCCATATCCTCGAAGGAGAGGTTGAGCCGGGCGCCGACGTGATCGCGAACCGAGCCGGACACCGCAATACCGCCAGGCTTGGCGATCCCTTCGAGCCGCGCCGCCACGTTCACGCCATCGCCGAAGAGATCGCCGCCCTCGACGATAACATCTCCCAGATGGACGCCGATCCGGAATTCAAGCCAGCGATCCTGGGGCACACTGTCATTTCTTTGGCGCATGCCGCGCTGGATTTCGGCGGCGCAGGCGACGGCGTTCACCACGCTCGGAAACTCGGCCAACAGGCCATCACCTGTGAGTTTGACAATACGGCCGCGATGCTCGGTGATCCTGGGCTCAATCAACTCGGTGTGATGGCTCTTGAGCGCGGCGAGCGTGCCGGTCTCGTCCGCCCCCATAAGGCGGCTATAGCCCACGACGTCTGCGGCAACAATGGCGGTCAGGCGACGTTCCACGCGACCCCCCGGTCGATCAGCTTGCGGGTCGATAAATCAACATAGCCCTTTCGTGTCCGCTCGTCGCCTGGGTAGACCTGCCATGGTGGCCTGGGGCGAACGTGCCGGAACAACGATCGTATTCGCTCGATGGTTGGCTGCTGCTATCGATCGTCCTATCGACAGTCTCTTTTGGGACAGTTCGGATTGGCTGCTCATAGCGCACCTGAAACGTTAGCCCGAAGGCAGCAATCCTTAGATTACCGGACGCTCCGAAGAACCCAGGAATTTCATTGCGTGGCCCATTCCGGACCATTCGGTGGATAGGCATTTGCTGGAATAGTGTGGAATGCTAGCGGCACCGCACTCCGCAACGCCCCGTTCAGCGAAATTCGAATGACAATTGTCCGGGCGGGCAGCAATTATTCTGCCGGTGCGTCGTAAGCATGATGATATCTCAGTCAGTGAGACGCCTCTTATTCGCATGCCATCCAACCGAATTCACAAGCATATTCGCTTGACGATTACTGTTTGCGGGCGTGTGATCAGCGGGTTGCTCAAGGGCTGCCGTCCAGCCCGTTATTGGCGTTTGAGAACTCCGGTCAAACTCAGGAGGAAGTCGGATGCCCATCTTCATCACACGTGGCCGCTATTCGGCAGAGGCCGTCAGGAACCTCGTTGCCAACCCAGAGGATCGCCTGCCTGCCGTCCGTAATCTGGTCGAGGCCGCCGGCGGGAAGCTATTGAGCTTCTATGTCACCCTCGGCCAGTATGATTTTCTGATCATCACGGAAGCGCCCAGCGCCAAAGAGGCGTCGGCGGCCATTCTGGCGGCGGCCGCATCCGGCAGCGTCACCGACAACGAGACGACGGAAGCGTTCACAACGGCGGAGGCCAAGCAGGTTTTTGCCGGCGCCGGCAAGGTCGCGGAGACCTACAAACGCCCAGGCAAGTAGCGCTCTTGTCTGCCCGCGCAGATCACACATCGTATCGAGAACGCGAGTGCCCGTCCCATTCGAGCACTCGGTTTGAAAGGACAAGACTGGGGGTGCCTTGCAACGCCCAGCCTTCGACCCGTGGGACACTTCAGGCCATCATCGCTTCGGTGCGCAGTCATGTCGAGCACGAGATCCCGAGGCTTCGAGAGGCGACCGAGGTCTCGTAAACGGCCGTTCGCGAAAAGCCCATGGCCTCCTCAGCGGTTGAGCACCCGTGCCCCGTGATGAAGCAAGCATCGGGACACCGCGCTTGGAGTCCCTGTCCTGGATATGAACGAAGCGTCCGGGTCATCCAAACCCACGGGAGATGAATCCATGCATATACTCGCGGCAACGGACTTCTCGACCCGGTCACAAGCGGCTTTGCGGCGGGCTGGCCTGCTGGCCAGGGGCAATGGCGCCGAGCTCACCATCGTGCACGTCGTGGACGATGATCGGCCGCCGGATCTCGTCGCACTCGTAAGGCGCGAGGCGGAGCGTGTTCTCGGCGGGCAGATCGCCGCGATCGCGGAGCTGCGCGGCCTCCCGGCGCGCGCGCTCGTCGTGGAAGGAGACCCTTTCGACGGCATCCTGCGCGCCGCCGCATCGACGCGGACGGACCTCATCGTCATGGGAGCCCCTCGCAAGCAGCTCCTGAGCCATATCCTTGTCGGAACAACCATCGAGCGCGTGATCCGCACGGGTCCATTCCCGGTCCTGATGGTGAACGGAGAGGTGGATCAGCCCTACCGGACAGCCTTGGCCGCCGTCGACATGTCCGACCCGTCAGCGAACGCCGTCAGGGTTGGTATGGCTCTGGGGTTGCCGGCCGGCACCGAGCTCACGCTGGTCCATGCCTTCGAGCCGCTGGCGAAAGGGAAGTTGATCTATGCCGGGCTCAGTCAAGACACCGTTGACGGGTACGTGGCCGAGGAGCGTGAACGGGCCACCAAAGACCTGATCGCGTTCCTCGACGCGAGCGGTCTCGACGATCGCAGGCGGCCGATGCGCATCGAAGAGGGCGCCCCCTTCGCAGTCATCTCCACGATCGTGGAGCAACTGACGCCCGATGTCCTGATCATGGGAACGCACGGCCGCACGGGCATCGCCAAGGCGCTCCTGGGAAGCGTCGCCGAGGAGGTCCTATGGTCTCTCACCATCGATATCCTCGCGGTCCCGCCCCTCCGATAACGTCGAAAGTCATTGGTACGGAAGCCCCGAAGCGACTTGCTGCCCTTATTGATTCAATGACCGGTTTTGGCACGCGTGCGACCTTAGCCGTACTTCCGCACCACTGGGATGAGCCGACCTTCGCACCGACATCCGCTAATACTCAGTTTGCCCCTGACCGGACATCTGGCCCCCCCGAGGTCTGGCCGGCGAGTATGTCTCACGTCAAGGGCGTGGTCTCACTCGTGAGGCTATTCAGACGATCTCGGAGAGCCCAACCGGCCTGCTTGGGCCATGCGGCAACTGCGAAGGCTGGCCCCTCCAGGTCCAAACCTGCACGGAGCGGCCAGTTCGGATCGAGCAGGGCTGCGCGAGCGAGCCCTACCAGATCCACCTGTCGCTCGCTGACGACCTTCTCCGCTTGCTCCGAACTGACAATGAGACCGGCCGCCATGGTGCGGGTGCCCGTCTCGCGCGCAAGCCGCTCGGCATAGGGCACGTGATAATCTGAGAAAGCATTGAAGGCCGCCCCGTCGAAGCCACCTGATGAGCAGTCGACGACATCAACTCCAAGCATATTCAACTCCTTCGCAAAGACGATCGTATCATCCATGGTCCAGCCTCCTTGGATGTGATCGCTTGCCGAGACACGGACGAAGACGGATTGGTTGTCCGGCCAGATCCGGCGCAGGTCCTCGGCGATCAGGAGCGGCAGGCGCATCCGGTGCTCGATGCTGCCGCCAAAGGCATCAGTTCTCCTGTTCGCGATCGGCGAGAGGAACTGGTGGAGCAGATACCCGTGCGCGCAATGCAACTCGACGATCTCGAACCCGGCCGAGAGCGCCCGACATGCGGCATCCGCAAAAGCCGTCCGGATATGCCCGATCCCGGAGTCATTGAGCGCTGATGGTTGGGCATAGCCATCCGCGTGGGCAAGGACGCTTGGAGCAACCGTGGGCCACGGTGCATCGCCGAGCTCGTCCCGGTCCGCTGCGATCACGGTTCCCTCGCCTCGCCAGGGTCGCCGTGTCGATGCCTTCCGGCCCGCGTGTGACAGTTGAATGGCCGGGACGGCGCCATGCTGCCTCAAGAAGCGTGCAATGCGGGCAAGCGGCTCGATCTGCCGATCTGCCCAAAGCCCGAGATCTCCATGAGAGATGCGGCCTTCGGGCGTCACGGCAGTCGCTTCGACCATGACTATCCCGAAGCCGCCCAGGGCGAAGCGGCCGAAGTGCACCAAGTGATGGTCGCTGGCAATGCCATCCACGGCCGAGTATTGACACAAGGGAGCGAGGACGAGGCGGTTCTTGACGGTCACGCCACGAAGCTGGAGGGGTGAGAAGAGTTCGCTCATGAGGACCACTTCTTCAGCCAGACTTCGCTCCCTGCGAAGCGAGATATGCCTACAATGCAGCCGAGGCCCCGCGACGGCAATGGCAGATCCATTCCCTCTATCGTGCCCGAGTACAACGGACGCCTGTCGCGAGAATTAGCCGAAGTTCGTTGAGCAGCCGGAATGTGAAAGGATGACCCTGACCGGACATCTTGCCGCGCTAGAGCATCGGACCCACTTTTGGGTCCGATGCTCCACTTTTAGAAGAGCGCATCGTTGAACGCGAAAAACGGGATCCACGTTGTGCTAACATAGATCGTCGATCCCGCACGATGCGCCAAGGCTGGCGCGATCTATCCTCTCGGTGTGCGGAGTGCAGGACGACGACAAGCCTCCAAATCGCTTCGGCGCCACTCGTCAGCGAATCTAATTCTGCTTTAAGTCCCGGGATCTACAATGACAGCCGCGATAGGCGTCACGCCGACCTGGGGAGATCGAGGATGAGATGCATGAAGCCTGCTACAATCCCCGTCGTTCTCCCGGCAGGAGTGCTTCGGTCGCTTTTGCGACACCGAGCTCACCGGCGGGTCGCTTATAGACCTCGGAATACGAACGCTCGGCCTTAGCAAATTCGACGCGCTCGATTCAACCGGCTCGCCTCTTGGGAAGGCGGGTTTCATCGACCCCTGACCTGAGCGTCGGGGAAGTGGGGGCTTCTCTCGGGCCATGGAGGCATCGATGAGCACCTATTCCTACGACCCGCATGGACTTGGCTCCCAAGCCGCACAACATCCTGGGCAGCAGGAGAATTCCTATGTTCAGACGAATCTTGTCTCCGACGGATTCTTGCCTGCGGCGCACACCGACCCGAACTTGATCAATCCATGGGGTGTCGCCAACAGCCGGACCAGTCCGTTCTGGGTTTCGGACAACGGAACCGGTGTAGCCACAATCTACGACGGCCATGGAACCTTGCTTCCGATCGGCGGGCATTCGTCGATCACGATCGCAGCACCTCTCGGACAGACGGACCCATCTGCCCCGACCGGCCAGGTCTTCAACTACACGCACAAGGGATTCCACATCTCCAGCAACGGGCATACCGCGTCAGCCAGATTCCTCTTCGCGACGGAAGACGGAACCATCTCTGGCTGGAATCCGAACGTGAATAGCGGCAGTTCCGTGATCGCTCTCGACAAGTCCCCGTCCGACGCGGTGTTCAAGGGTCTGGCCATCGGGAAAGCGCATGGCCACACCTATCTGTATGCGGCGGATTTCCATAACGGGGTCGTCGACGTCTTCAACAACCATTTTCACCAGGTAAAGCACTTCACCGACCCGAACCTGCCGGACGGCTATGCACCGTTCAATGTGCAGGCGCTCAACGGTCATCTGTTCGTGACCTTCGCCCTCCAGGACGCGGACAAGGAGGACGACGTCGCCGGCGCAGGCCATGGCTATGTCGACGAGTTTGATTTCTCAGGGCACCTTCTTCACAGGGTCGCCTCGCAGGGACCGCTCGACTCGCCCTGGGGCTTGGCCATCGCACCTTCCGGCTTCGGAGAGTTCTCCCGCGATCTTCTGGTCGGCAACTTCGGGGACGGGAGGATCAATGCCTACGATCCTCACAATTTCCATTTCCTCGGCACCGTGGATGATCCCAGCGGCAACCAGGTTGTCATCGGCGATCTCTGGGCCCTTGTGCCCGGCAATCATGGTCCGAACAGCGATCCGCACAGCATTTACTTCACCGCCGGGGTGGAGGACGAAGCGCATGGCCTGTTCGGAAGGCTCACGGCTTCTCCAGCTCACGCGCATCAGCATGCCGCAGCAATGGATTGGCTCATTTAATCCGTACGAGAGGATCCTTGGCGCGGGTTGCAGACGGATGAGCCCAGAGCGTCCGTCAACGCTTACGTAGTTCCTTACCCTCGGCTGGGCGCTTCACGCTTCCGGTCGTGGCGATGTCCTTCGTGAGGTCTGCCAGCTTGCCGCGCGACCCGACGGCATCTGCGCTCCATGCCACGTTCTCTCCGGGACGGAGTCCGGACACGAGCTTTCGGGTTTCGCGCGACACCGCCTTCCCAGCTTGGGCAAGAGGCGTGAAGTCCGAAACCTTGTGCCGGGATCCGACCCGGCCGGTGAACACCCGCAGGCCATCGGGGAACATGACCATGTCGCCCGGCCGCAGGGTGCTGTCCGCGAGAAGGGTGGGAAATGGGTTGTCCATCTCGCCGGGATGCCGCGCTTCGACCGGCGTCTTGACCTGCAGGACCTCGACCGCGGCTGGCTTCGGTTGCACAGGGCCTCTTCGCCGGGGCTGATCGTCAAAGGAGTTCGACTGAGCGTCCACGGGCTGCGGCACTGGAGCCGCCGGCACAGGCTGGGAAAAACCTCGCAGGAAATCAAACAAGCCTTGTGCCCGCGCAGGGACGGCGCCGATTGCAAGAGGCAAGACTATGGACACCGTCAGGAAGCCCGCGAGGGCTTTGACTCTGACACGCCTTGTTCCGATCCCAACCATTGTGCATCTCCTGCCGGCGAGGAGAGCAACGTGGCCAAGCTTTTCCTGTTCCTGGTCTTGTGATGTTTACGAAAAATAAACTTGATTTTGCGGTGCCTGCCCGATCGCAGGGAACGCAGGCGGGCCGCCGCGGTTGATTTGCCACCTCCTGCGAGGAGATTGGAGAGCGATCACCGATGGGTCACGACGCTGACGATTGGCCGGAAGGTTCCCTGATCACCATTCCTCACGCCTGGCGCGATGACGGACTCTGGCGCGACATCCAGATGGAAGCACGGAAGCGGATCGGTCGCGGGCTGCGCGAATTGTATCTTGACCCGCTCCGGCGGCCTCCGCCGCCCGTCCTGAGCAAACTTGTTCAGGAGCTTTCGAGACGCCGGGATGCTTCCGCTGTTCAAAGCGCTGATTGAGAGGTCACCCTCACGCGAGAGTCTTCATCCGAGCCTGAACTCGATCCGGTTGGGCCGCGGACCTGGGCGCCCTGTGGCGTGGAAGCCGGTCCTGGTCAGCAGCCGGATGGAGGCGGCATTGTCGGGTCGGCATTCGGCAAAGATTGGACGAGGCGCCAGCGTAGGATCAGCGCCAATCTGCGCCAGCGTCCCCAGAAGTGCTTCGGACGCATAGCCCTTGCCTTGGTAATCGACTCCGAGCCAGTAGCCGACCTCGATGCTCCCGTCCGCGTGATCGATCACCCCCATGGCCCCGATCAGCGTTTCATCGGGCAGCCGCACCGCGAAGAAGTATTCCTTTGTGTCGTTCTGGCTGCCGATAAGAGCCTCCGCCTTCTCGAGCGGGAAACCACCCTCCATGAAGGCCATCCATTGGCTGACAGTCGGGACATCGCTGATCCCGGCCAGCTCGGGAGCGTCCTGGATCTGCAACTGACGGATTGCCAGGCGTTCCGTCGTGAACGGCTTCAACATGCGTCCACCTCCGACCAATCCACTTTCTATCGTCCAATCTGGACGCGGTGAGGGCTTCGAAAGCATTTCGTTTCGGAGTTGCCGCGGAATGTGAGCGACAAACCGAAACGTCTCGTTCTGCACTCCTGCGACGTAAGCGTTTGGTCCGCTTCGGCACTCAAATCCCCCGCATCATAAACGTCATTGCTCAGGGAGGCCCGCTTCCCGTAATCCGTGAGCAAGCCGAGACAGAAACATCGGGTTACCTGGGGCTGCATCGACAGCCCGTGAAACGGTCATGCCTGGAAAAGCCTCGAGAAGTCTGGCCGCAGCCTGTCTGGCTTCCTCCAGGCGCCCGGCATTGGCGTATGCGCTCGTGAGAAGCCTATAGACCCATGTGGCACTCGGCTTCTCGCATAGAGCTTGCTCGATCCAATGTGCTGCCTCATCGTACTGACCTCTGGCAAAATGCGCATCTCCGATTCCGAACAGGGCATTGAAGTGCATCGGATCGAGCGGACTGAGGCGCATGGATCGCTGGAAATGCTCAATGGCTCTGTCGGGATTACCGGCATATTGGTTCGCCCAACCACTGCGAAGCCAAGCCCAGGCCGAGTTCGGGTCCAGAGCGAGAGCTTTTTCGATGGCCACAAGTCCGAGATCGAACTTCCTTACCAGGGCGAATGCGGCGCTCAGCACGGTCAAAACCAAAGGATCATTGCTGTCGAGAGAAGCCGCCTCCTGCGCAAGCTCGATTGCTTTGATCCGGTCCTTGGCTGGGCAGAGGGACCGCATGTAGCTCACGCGCTGCGCATGGCACCATGCGGCAAGCGCCTTCGGAAGAGCATAGGTCGGGTCAAGTGCGATTGCCTGCTCCGTCAGTCGAAGTCCCTCTGTCGTGGTTTCCGCATCCTGCGACCAGACGGCGGGCAGCGCGCGCATCACACAATCATAGGCATCAAGGCTGTCGGGCCGCTTCCGCTTGGCCCGCTCGATCTCGCTCAAGGTTATAGTTGGCTCGAGCGTTCCGATAATCGCTTCCGTGACACGGTCCTGAAAATCAAAGATGTCGGCAAGCTCACCGTCGTACCGATCGGACCAGATGTGGCTGGCATTCGTGGCATCGATCAGCTGGGCGATGATGCGCAGGCGATCGCCTCCTTTCCGGACACTGCCCTCCAGGACATAGCGCACCCCAAGCTCGCGGCTGACTTGGCGCACATCAACCGCACTGCCCTTGTAGGCGAAGGTCGAGTTGCGTGCGATGACGAATAGCGAACGAAAGCGCGAGAGTGCTGCAATGACCTCCTCGGCCATGCTGTCAGCAAGATAGTCCTGCTCGGGATCACCGCTCATGCTGATGAACGGCAGAACGGCGATGGAGGGCTTGTCGGGAAGGAGAAGTTGCTTTGCCTGATTCTTTCCAACGCGAGCGGGGGAAGCTGTCTTCAATGCGTAAGCTCGTATCGTCTCTTCAATGTTCTTCACCTTCTGTGGCCCAAGATCGGCAAAGGCAAGAGGCATCACCCTTCGCACATATCCATAGGCAATTTCCGAGAGGCAGACGCCACCTGGATCAGCGATGCTTTCCAGTCGGGCGGCGATGTTGACGCCGTCGCCCAACAGGTCGCCGTCCCGGACCATCACGTCGCCAATATGCACGCCGATCCGGAACCGGACGCGGCGCTCCTCGGGAGTATTCTGGCTCGCCAGTGCCAGGGCTCTCTGGATATCGATGGCACACTGAACCGCCTCCACCGCACTCGGGAACTCGGCCAAAACACTGTCGCCTGCCGTATTGGCAATTCTTCCGCCATGTTCAGCAATCCGTCGATCCATGATCTCGCGATGGGAAGTCAGCGTATGGAGCGTCCTGACCTCGTCCTGCTCCATGAGGCGCGAGTATCCTGCCACGTCAGCCGCGAAGATGGCTGCCAGCCGCCGCTCGACCTTGTGCTCCTGTCGGCCCATGGGAGCCTCGGTGCCGTTCCGCAAGGAATTCTGCTGCCGGCCGGGTCAGGTGTCCAGTCATTACCGACGGCGTCGGCAGCGCTGACTTCAAGCACTGACGGTGGCACCCGGTGTGAGCGGAACAGTATCGACCATGGTGCGC
Source organism: Microvirga zambiensis WSM3693 (assembly GCF_016735695.1). Lineage (GTDB taxonomy): Bacteria > Pseudomonadota > Alphaproteobacteria > Rhizobiales > Beijerinckiaceae > Microvirga > Microvirga zambiensis. Next base: position 26,878 of record NZ_JAERQD010000020.1, read on the forward strand.
GCGGCCGCCCACCCCCACCTGGGGCGATAGCCCGAGGGCACCCTGCCCTGCGAGCGCGTACCAGCCTCAATCCTGCCGAGAACCCTGGACGAAATTCTACCGTGCCGCCAACATCTCCCGAATGCGAGCCCCCAAGGCCTCGACAGCGAACGGCTTTGTCATCACCGCCATGCCCGGCATGAGATGACCCTGGTTCAGGATGGCGTTCTCTGCGTAACCGGTGATGAACAGAACCTTGAGGTTCGGCCGCTTCACCAGTCCGGCTTCCGCCATCTGGCGCCCGTTCATCCCGCCCGGCAATCCCACGTCGGTGACGAGAAGGTCGATGCGGACATCAGACTGCAGGACCTTCAGGCCGGCGACGCTGTCGGCGGCCTCGATCGCGGTATAACCCAGATCCTCGAGCACTTCCGTTACCAGCATTCGGATCGTCGGCTCGTCATCCACCACCAGGACCGTCTCGCCATGCTGGGCCCGTGGAGCGGCGCTCAGCGCGGCCAGCGGATCGCTCACGTCGGCATCGCCGACGAAACGCGGCAGGTAGATGCAAACCGTGGTTCCCTGTCCGACCTCGGAATAGATGCGAACCTGCCCCCCTGATTGCCGCGCAAAGCCGTAGATCATCGACAGGCCGAGACCCGTTCCTTCGCCGATGGGCTTGGTGGTGTAGAAGGGCTCGAAAGCCTTGGCCTTCACGTCGGGCGTCATGCCAGTCCCGGTATCTGTCACGCACAAGGACAGATACTGCCCTGGAGGCATGTCATGGGCTTGGGCCGACCGGTCGTCCATCCACCTGTTGGCGGTTTCGATCGTGATCCGGCCGCCATCGGGCATGGCATCCCGCGCATTGATGCAGAGGTTCAGCAGGGCATTCTCAAGTTGCGGCGGATCGACGAGAGCGGGCCAGGCTCCGGCTGCCCCGACGATCTCGATGGGAATGGACGGCCCTACCGTGCGCTGAATCAGCTCCGCCATCCCGCCGACGAGCTGGTTCACGTCGGTGACCCTCGGGTCAAGGGTCTGACGGCGCGAGAAGGCCAGGAGACGATGGGTCAGGGCCGCGGCACGTCGCACGGCTCCCTGGGCCGCCGTCATGTAGCGTTCCACATCCTTGATCCGGCCCTGCGTCAGGCGGGAGTCCATCAGCTCGAGCGAGCCGGAGATCCCGGCCAGAAGATTGTTGAAGTCATGGGCCAGCCCGCCGGTGAGCTGGCCAACGGCCTCCATCTTCTGGGATTGGCGCAATTGCTCTTCAAGCTGGGCCTGGTCGGTAAGGTCGCGGCCGACGATGTGGAACAGGTCCGTGCCGGGATCGGGCACGGCCGTCCACATGATGGTCCTCTGGCCGCCGTCCCTCGTCAGGACGTGGTCGACGAAGCCCGTGACCGTCTCCCGCGCCCTCAGGCGCCGGACGACGTCGGCCGTCTCGGCATGGTCCGCCGGGTCGACGAACTCTGCGAAAGGCCGGCTCAAGATTTCCTCGTCGCTCCAGCCGAGCATGCGCGTCCAGGCCGGATTGATCGCCTTCATGAAGCCGTCGAAACCGGCGGTTCCCATGAGGTCGTTGGTCGTCTCCCAAAGGCGGTTGCGTTCCGCCGTGCGCCGCACCACCTCGCTCTCGAGCGATTGCTTCTGCGAGAGAAGGTCCTGCTGCGCCTGCTTCTGGTCCGTGATGTCGGTGACGGATCCGACATAGCCCAGGAACGCCCCATCCGCGCCGAACCGGGGACTGGCCGCGTCGATGGCCCAGCGATAGGTGCCATCCGCCCGTCGGATCCTGTATTCGAGCCGGAACGCCTCCTTCCGAGCATTCGCCTTAAGGAAGGTGTCCTCGGACCTGACCTGATCGTCCGGATGGATCGCTTGCAGCCATCCGAGCCCCAAGGCCTCGGCCTCAACCTGTCCCGTGAACTCGTACCAGGAGCGATTGAGATAGGTGCACCGCCCCTCGGCATTCGTGATCCACATCATGACGGGCGCATGGTCGGCCATGTTGCGGAAGCGATCCTCGCTCTCGCGCAGGGCGCGCTCGGTCCGAACGTGCCGGGTCGTCTCCGTGACGGTATCGAGCAGGCCGGCCACGCGCCCGCTCTCGTCCCGGACAGGGCTGTAGCAGAAGGTGAAGTAGGCCTCCTCGGGCTCTCCGTACCGGTTGACCGGCAGAAGCAGGTTCTCAAAGTAGCTTGCCTCGCCGGCGAGCGCCTTCTCGACGATCGGGGTGATGTCCTCCCAGACCTCGGACCAGGCCTCGCGAAAGGGCACGCCGAGAAGCTCAGGCTTGCCTCCGGCCAGGGGGCGATAGGCGTCGTTATAGATGCCGATCAGATCAGGCCCCCAGAGGAGATAGGAGGGGAACTTCGAGTTGATCACCATGCCGACCATGGTCCGCAGGCTCTGCGGCCAGGTCTGGATGGGACCGAGGGAGGTCTTGGACCAGTCGAAAGCGCGGATCCTGGCACCCATCTCCCCTCCACCCACGAGGAAGGTCAGGTCCGATGTAACAGCGTCGTGCGGCATGCGGCGTATCTAGTTTAGGACAGGCCTCCTGGCCAGTCCTCGAGCCCAGGCAAAGAAGCGCAGGTCCGGTCGGGGCACGCGTGCGACCGGAGCGCGAAGGCGGCGATCCGCATCGAACTGGACGTTCCAAAAGGCAGGGCATCTCGGCTCCTGACCCGAAAGAAAGGTTCGGAGCAGGCGGCAGGTCCATCATTGGCGGCGGAATGATGGGGGTACTGAGGGCATCGGGATCCTTGCCTCACTTCCGACAGCCGCTACCGTTATAAACTTATCCTGCATAAACTTGTCCCAACGGCAGGAAAGGCGGCACTGGTTTCGTCATGGCTGTGGAACGAATGCCTTGGTGGGCGTGGACATGGCCCGTGGTGGCCTGGGGTCTCCTCCTGGCGCTGCTCTTCGTGGGTCTGGGTGGCCCGATCGCTGCGGTGGCAGGAATCGTCCTCATCGCCACCGTGTTTGCGGCGGTGTACCACGCCGAGGTCGTCGCCCACCGCACGGGCGAGCCGTTCGGCACGCTGGTCCTGGCGATTGCCGTGACCGTGATCGAGGTGGCCCTCATCGTCTCCGTCATGATCGCGGCGCCCGGGGAGAAGGCCGGGCTGGCCCGGGACACGGTCTTTGCCGGCGTCATGATTGTGATGAACGGCATCGTCGGCCTCTGCCTGCTCTGGGGCGGCGCGCGCCATCACGAGCAGGGATTCCAGATCCACGGGGCCAGCGCCGCGCTGGCGGTTCTGGCGGCGCTCACCACCCTCACGCTGGTCGTCCCGAACGTCGCGTCGAGCGCACCCGGTCCGTATTTCAGCACGTCTCAGCTCGTCTTCGCCGGGATCGTCTCGCTGGTCCTCTACGGCGCGTTCGTGTTCATCCAGACCGTGCGGCACCGCGACTACTTCCTCCCGGACGTGGGCGGCGAGGACGTGCACGCGCCGCCGCCCTCCGACAGGACGGCCATGGCCAGCGCCGCGCTGCTGCTCGTTTCCCTCGTCGCCGTCGTGGCGCTCGCCAAAGCCCTGACGCCTACATTGGAGGTGGGGCTGGTTTGGCTCGGCCTGCCCAAGGCCGTGATCGGGATCATCATCGCGGCCGTGGTGCTGCTGCCCGAATGCCTGGCGGCGCTCAAGGCGGCTCAGGCCAACCGGTTGCAGACCAGCCTCAACCTGGCGCTCGGATCGGCCCTGGCGGCCATCGGCCTGACGATTCCTGCGGTCGTCGCCGTCTCGATCACCCTCGGCCAACCCCTGGAACTCGGGCTGGACGACAAGGGCCGGCTCCTGCTTGCCCTGACTCTTCTCATCGGCGTGATCACGCTCGGCACCGGCCGGACCACCGTTCTTCAGGGCATCGTCCACCTTGTCATCTTCGCGGCGTTCCTGTTCTTCGCCGTGGTGCCGTAAGGCCTTGCGAGGTGCTGCAATCAGTGGTCGGGCTTCGGTGCGGCGCCATCGGCGAACCCGATGACGATGTCGTTGATGAACTTTCGAGTGAGGACTCTGGCCATCAGCTCGCTCGAGGGTACGTGTTCGACAAAGGAGCCGGGACCGCCTGCGACCTTCTGCTGAAAATACTCGATCACGTCGGGATTCTGCCCCAGCACGACCCCGTTGATCGTGAAGCCGAGAGCGAGCGTCGCATCCCGCACTCCTTGTGCGTCGGCACCCACATTGTCGGGACCATTCCCGACGATGTTGATGACGGAGCGTGTGGACCGGAAGGGCGCAGCCTTGAGCATGTCCGACGCGGACGACAAGGCACGGGAGAGATCGGTGGGCCTGCCGAAGCGCTTCTCCACCCGGCGCAGGGTCGTTTCGGTGGCTATCTGTTCGGAGAATGCTGCCCTGATCCGTTGCACGGCAACCCTGGCATCGTCCGCCGAGCCGATCAGCATCCACGGCAGCATGGGCAGGGTCTTGGTATGCCAGCCGAACAGGGCGAAGCCGATCCGGCCATGCTGGCCATGCTGAATGGCACGGATGACCTCGGGCGAAAGGAGGGCCTCGGCGAGCCCCTCCTGCACGATCAAATGTTCGTCCAGGCCGACGGAATGGGAGAAATCAATTCCCGTCACGACGTTGATGTCGGTCTCGGTCTCGATCGAGGTTGCCGGACCTCCCGCCAGCAGAACGTACGCCAACGCCACGACACCGAGCGTTCCAAGCCTGTTCATAGCCGCCTCCGAGGAGAGAGGTAAGGCGATCCGCCGGCTGAACGGCGATCATACGCCCGGCGGACGCTGCCGCAAAGCTGACCGGCCCGGTACGAGGCGGAAACTGAGTCACTACCGACCGGCCATGCATGAATCCGCGTTGGCGTTGTCGGACGCGACCCCCCCGAACGGCAATCGCGATGATTGATGAAAGTCGGCCGCGGGAGAAATAGCGGCACCTGGATGCCTGCCCAACTTCCGACAGCCGCCGCCCTCATGATGGCGCCCGAGCAGCACAAACGAGGCTGGTTTCGACATGCCGCGGCACAGGTATCCGGGGTGATCCGACCTGTTCCGGCCTGCCGGTTCGACGCGTGAGTGGATGTTCCTCGAATTTTCAGGCTCGGCGGAGGCACACAATGGAACGAAGTCCGGTCCTGATCGATCTGGCCCTCCAGGGCGGGGGATCCCACGGCGCGTTCACGTGGGGAGTTCTGGACCGGCTTCTCGAGGAGCCCTGGCTTCACATCGCCGCCATTTCAGGCACATCGGCTGGCGCGATGAACGCCGCGGTGCTGGCGGATGGCTGGCTCGAGGGCGGCGCCGAAGGAGCCCGCAATGCCCTCGACCGATACTGGCAGCGGGTGTCGCGCGCTGCTGCCTTCAGCCCCTTGCAGCGTTCGCCATTGGACCGGCTCATGGGCCGCTGGACGCTCGACACGTCCCCGGTCTATGTCGCGATGGACCTGGCATCACGGCTTCTCTCCCCTTATGACCTCAATCCGTCGGGCTTCAATCCGCTGCGCCGAATTCTGGCCGAGAGCATCGATTTCGAGCGCCTGAGCCGCTCCCCGATCCGGCTGTTCATCACGGCGACAAGCGTTCGAACCGGGCGCGGACGCATATTCCGGAACGGCGAGATCACGCCCGACGTGCTTCTTGCGTCCGCCTGCCTCCCGACGATGTTCGCCGCCATCGAGATTGACGGCGAGCCATATTGGGACGGCGGCTTTGCGGGCAATCCCACGATTACGCCGCTGGTCCGCGAGAGCGACGCGCACGACACCATCCTCGTGCAGATCAATCCGCCCGAGCGGACGGAGATGCCGCGTACGGCCACCGACATCCTCAACCGCCTCAACGAGATTTCATTCAACTCTCCCTTGATGAAGGAGCTCCGCATGATTGCTCTCCTGCGCCAGGTCGCCGATCCCGGGACAGGAGAGGGAGCTCGCTGGGCCCAGATGCGGACGCACCGGATCCGGAGCGACATGTTGGCTCAATTCGGAGCATCATCGAAGCTCAATGGCGAATGGGACTTCGTGTCGATGCTGCGCACGGAGGGACGCCGGGCGGCAGATGAATTCCTGGACGACTGCGCCGACGACCTCGGCGAGCATTCGACGGCAGATCTGGATGTCCTGCTGGCGGAGTGCTGACCTTCGGCCGATCGGAGATGGCTGTCTGTCGGGTCCGTACGCCCATTGGCGAGAGAATAGAGGCCCGCTCGTGGCACGCCTGAGACGTGAGCGCTTTGTCTACCTTCGCACCAAAGAGCAGACATAGGTCGGGCAATCAGAATGTAAAAGTTTGACCCGGAGCGGCCCCACTCCCCTCGTGACGTCCACCGTCGCTCAAACGGACGGGCGCGCGTCCGCCGCCGCCTTGAGGTAGGCCCTCGACAGGAGGCGAGTCTCGTCCCGCAGCCTGTCCAGGACCTCCGATCCCGAAACGAGCTTCCCAAAAGTTCCGCGCGACACTCCGGCCAATGCGGAAAGAAGCGTGAAAGCGACCCTTTCGACATCGTTGAAGGATGCGTCGGAAGCGTTTGCCAGCGCGCGAACGACAGCGTCTTGCAGCCTTTTGTACACGCCGGTGGACAACCTGAACTGATCGATCGCTCCTGCGACCCGGTAGAGAGCGGTCGTCGCCTCGGGACGCGCGATCTTCACGGCAACATAGGCATCGGCAAGGCTGTCGGCCAGATCGGAGAGCGGCCGCTTGCGGCCGTGGAGGCTGACGCGCTCGAGGGACTCCGCCATCTCCTCGAAATGACGCTGCAGGATCGCGAAAAGCAAAGCTTCCTTGTTCGGAAAGTACTGGTAGAGCGTGCCGACCGAGACACCGGCCCGTTCGGCCACCCGGGTGGTCGTCAGCCGCGCCAGGCCATCGGCGAGCAAAACCTGAATCGCTGCCTCGTGAATGGCCTCGACGGTCACTCCCGACCGCGCCTGGATCGGCGTTTTCCTTGGCTTCAGACGCTGCGGAACCGTCGGATTGGCGTTTTCCAAGATGCGAATACCTAACTGAAGGATTGTTCAGGTATAGGTATGACAAGACGCGCCGGTCAAGCGCGTGTCGACAGCCAGACCATCGCCTTCGGATGTTTCAAAAATGCGAAGGTTGGAAAAAGGATATTCGGATGATCGAAGACAGCACCAGATCAGGTGGACATGGTTTGACCCGCAGACTGTTTCTGGGTTCTACGATCGGCGCTGCCGCGGCCGCGTCGTCCATGTCGCATGCGGTTGCGCAAGCGACGGCGCCGTCTCCGCGCATCCTCAAATTCAGCGACCATGAACCGCTCGGTGGGATGCGGACCCGGTTCCTCAAGGACGTCGTGTTTCCGGCGATCGAGAGGGAATCGAATGGTCGCCTCAAGATCGAGGATCATTGGAACGGAGAAATCGCCGCCGCCTATGACGCCCTGGGCGCCGTCGCCAAGGGCACCACGGACATCGGCACCGTCGTGCCGGAATACACGGCCAAGGAACTGCCGCTGCACCAGATCTTCAAAAGTTTCATCAGGGGCCCGGTCGGCGGCCGGCAGATCGACTTCTTCAACCGCGTCTATGCGGAGGTGCCGGCTTTTCCGGCGGAGTTGGAGAAGAACAACATCGTTCAGATCTTTTTCGGCACCGGGTACCCGGTGGCGTTTTTCCGCAACGCGCCGATGGCGAGCCTCGATGAGTTGAAGGGCGGCAGATGGCGGTCCGCCAGTTTCTGGCACCTTGATTTTCTCAAGAATGCCGGCGCCACTCCCGTGACCATGCATTGGGGGCCGGAAATCCCCGCTGCCTTGAAGGCGAAGACGCTGGACGGCCTGATGGTGAACGTCGACAGCGGATACCTGCTGAAAGTCCACGAGAGCGCCCCTCATGTTCTTGTCTCGAAGGATCTATGGCTGGGCCATGTCTATATCCTGACGATGAACAGGAACGTCTGGAACAGCCTTGCGCAGGAAGACAAGGACGCGATCCGCCGCGCCGCCCAAAAATCCTACGAGACCCTGGGCGCGGTGATGGAAAAAAGCTTCGACACGCAGCTGGAGGATCTGACGAAAGCCGGCGCGAGCGTGCGGGTGCTCCGCACGGAGGAAGTGGCGCAGTTCGAAACCGCCACCAAGTACCGGGAGGTGCAGTCTGCCTGGGCGGACGACCAGAAAAGCAAAGGAGTCGAAGATGCAGGCGCCGCCCTTGCGAAGGTCACATCGATCATGAACGCTGTCATGGGGTGAGCGCGCCTGGGGCGAAATCTGCGATAGTTTATCAATCATCGTCGCTGCGCCGTGCGCGCCAGCTGGGCGGGAGCCTGCTGTTTCTTATAAGGGCTCCACCGGGGCAGACGGGGTCTCGCGGCCGGAATCATAATAGGATCGCAGTCCCGATCTCGGCGAGCTTCTTTCCCCGGCAAGGGCTTGAGAGTAGACTTCGCCTGGCCGGTTGGGCCGGTCAGGGAGCGCTCGATGGAGCGCAAGCTGGTCACCATCGTTTATGCCGACGTGGCAGGGTACTCGCGCCTGATCGGGCTGGACGAGGAAGGAACGATCGCGCGGCTGCGGACGCATCAGAGCGATCTGATTGATCCAAAGATCTCCGAGCGCGCGGGGCGGATCGTCAAGACCATGGGCGACGGGTGGCTGGCTGAGTTCGGCAGCCCCGTCGAGGCCGTGCGGTGCGCTGCCGAGATCCAGGTCGGAATGACTGCACGCGAAGCCCCGATCCCGGAGGATCGACGCATCCGGTTCCGGATTGGCGTCAACCTGGGCGATGTGATCGCCGAGGATGGTGATGTCCTGGGTGACGGCGTCAATATTGCCGCGCGACTGCAAACCCTCGCCGATGTTGGTGGAATCTGCGTGTCGCGCTCCGTGCGCGATCAGGTTCGCGATCGTTTACCGGTGGGGTTCGAGTATCTGGGCGAGCAGAGCGTTCGGAACATCGCCCGCCCCATCCCATGCTACCGAGTCCGCTTCGAAGGTGCCGCGCCCGCTGTGGCCAAGCCCGGAACCCGCAAGGCGAAGCTGGTTGTCGGCTTGGCCACCGCCGGGCTCGCGGTCTTTCTCGGCATCGCCGTCTGGCTCCTGACCGGGAATGATCTGGTTCAACGCGACCGGGATCGGACCGCGGTCGCAGCACCGACGCCACAGGCCGCGAAGGCTGATGGCGAGAAGGAAGCCCCGCGGCTCTCGATCGTTGTCCTGCCCTTCCGCAACCTCAGCAATGACCCCGACCAGGATTACTTTGCTGATGGCCTGACCGACGACATCACGACAGATCTGTCGCGGATTTCGGGAAGCTTCGTCATCTCGCGCAACACGGCCTTCACCTTCAAGGGAACACTAAACGATGAGAAAACCATCGCCCGTATCTTAGGAGTCCGCTACCTCCTCGAAGGCAGTGCCCGACGCACCGGCGATCAGGTTCGCGTCAATGCCCGGCTGATCGACGGCAGCACCGGCGGACAATTGTGGAGCGATCGGTTCGACCACGATGTTCGCGACATCGCAGCCTTTCAGGACGAGGTGACGGGTCGGATCGTCAACTCGCTCAGTCTGCAACTCGTGGCCAGCGAGGCGCATAAGGCGCAGCTTGCTCATCCGAACAATCCCGACACGGTCGATCTGACGATGCGCGGCTGGTGGCTTCTTCGCCAGCCTGCCGATCGCCAGCGGATGCTCGACGCACGGCAGCTGTTCGAGGACGCGCTGGACAAGAACCCGCAATATGGTCCAGGCCTGCTCGGCCTGGCGATGACCTATGCGGATATGGTGTTCCTGACGTGGAGTGACGATCACGACGGGGATCTGGAGCGGGCCGATGCTGCTCTGACCCGAGCTCTCGCGGTCGCGCCGCAGAATGCCATCGCCGCCTACATCAAGGCCCGCGTACTCTTCGGCCGGAGCCAGCTGCAGGATGCAATCGATTCCTGCGAGACGAGCCTGGCGCTCGACCGCAACTACGCGTCGGCTTACGGCTTTCTGGCTGCCATGGTCCGACTGGCCGGTCATCCGGAGCGCAGTCTCAAACTTCTTGAGCAGGCCATGCTGCTCAGTCCGCGCGATCCTGAGATGTGGACGTGGCTGCAATATCTCGGACGCGCCCAGTCGGATCTCGGCCAAGCGGAGGACGCGATTGCGAACTTCAAGCGGGCGATCGCCATTAATCCGGCGGCCCCGGCCTATCAATGGACCCTGCTGTCCACGGCCTATGCGCGAGCCAAACGCCCGGCTGAGGCCCGGGAGGCCATGGATACCTTCCTGCGCCTGTCGCCACACCTGATGGAAGGCAAGTCCGAAGGGGTCGTGAAAGCGATGCAGCTTCAAATCCGGTTGGCGGTGCGCGGATACTACCTTGGCATCATCGATGGAGACATCGGGAAACAGACCCGAAAGGCCTTGGCGTCATTCCAGCGTGATCAAGGGATACCTGTCTCCGAGCAGGCGGATGACGAGACAGTCAGCCGGCTCGGGCTCTCGCAGCCTTCTTCGGGCTCGGTTCACTAGAGCATCGGACGGACCCAGAGGGCCCGTCTTGACCGATGCTCTCATGCAAGAAGAAAGCATCGGACCCAAAAGTGCAAATCCACTTTTGGGTCCGATGCTTTAGCGGCACTCGCCTCACGCCGTCAGGAGGAAGACGCCGCCTCCCGCCAGGGCAAGGCTCCAAAGGACATCCACGTTGATCCAGCCTCGTCTGAGGAACGCGAGTCCCTGGTCGTAGGCGATCAGGCTGACGGCACCGATCACCGCCAGCATTGCCCCCGTGTGAACGGCGAGAGCTGCGAACGAGATCGGAACCGAAGTCGAGGCGGTGAGGTCGCCGTCCATGCCCGACGACACGCACAGCGACAGGAGCGAAGGGATCAGCATGAAGCCGGCCCCGTGAGCACTGGCCATCATGAAGGACCACAGGGCCAGACCGGCCAGGCCGGTTTGCATCCCGATGCGAACCGGGATGCGATGGCCGGCGAGAACATGTGTGACCGCCCAGACGATCAGGAGGATGCCGGCGCCGCGGCTGAGGAATGTCGCATCCACGACCATTCCGAAGAGGAGCACGGCCAGCAGAACAACGCCCACCGCCACGGCATGGCCGACGGCGATGGGTGCAAGAGCCAGGACAACGAGCCCCCGGCTCTGGCGGTGCAGCCCCAGCGCGACGGCGAACAGCCAGCCCATGGCGGGGTTCAGGCCATGAAACGCGCCGAGCCCCGCAAGAGCCATCCAGGGCCAGAGAGTGGATGAGAGCGTGTTCATCTGAAACCACTTGCCAAGATACTTGCCAGCTGCGTGGCGCCTCTCATGGGTAACAATAGGAGTCGGATGAGCAGTCGCCGCCTTCGAGCCGGACCTGATGCGGCCGGTGTCCCTTCGGCCATTCGATGAAGAAGTCCTCATCGAACGAGATGCCGCCCTTCGGGTCCGCGTTCAGCTTCACCATCCAGCCCTCGAAGCCGCGATGGTAGAACTGCTCGTCGATGGGGCCGTAGAGCGAGTTGGTGAAATAGACCCGCCGCCCGTCCCGGCTGATCTCGACCATCTGCGGCCCGCCCGTGAGATGTCCGTTCTTCGCCTTGGGGTGCGAGGCACGGGACACGATCCCGCCGATCCGCACCTTGCCGGTCAGCTTGGGATTCATCGGATCGGAGACGTCGTATTGCTGCAGATCGCCCGTTCCCCAGCACGACACGTAGAGAAACCGGTCGTCCATGGAGAGATCGATGTCGGTCACGAGCGGCGGCACCGCGCTGAACCCTTTCAGCATGTCCGGCAGATCGTCCGGGCTCGCCGGCTCGGCCGGGATGGTGATGACCTTCTTGACGGCCCAACGATCGCCGTCGCGATACCAGGTCCAGATCGAGGAGGAGAGATCCTTCAGGCTGATCACGCAGTTGACGAATCCGTAGGCCTTGGTGGGATCGTGAGCCGGGCGAAGCTCGAACACGAGCTGATGCTCCTCGCCGAAGTCGATCTCCTGCAGGTGCTTGCGCTTCAGCAGATCCCAGAAATGCAGGCGCCGGCCATAGCGCGAGCCGAGCAGGACCTCGGGGACGAGTCCGTTTTCGAAGGTGTCGGGCGTTCCCCATTCGCTGGTCACCAGCGTGTCGTATCCCAGATGCCACCAGCCGTCATAGGCAAGCTGCTGCGGTCCGCGTTCGACCTCCCAGCGCCCGAGCGGCTCGAAGCTCTCGTGGTCCATGACGAAGATGCCGCCCGGAGCCTTGCCTTCCGCATTGCCGAGAGCCGTGACGTAGATGCCGTCCGGCCCGCAATGAATCGTGTGCGGGCGCGTGTAGCCTGTCCGCTCGGCGATCACCTCGGGCTCGATCACCTTCACGATCGTCGGGTTGCGTGGATCGGGCTTGGTGTCGAGGATGTGAATGCGCGACGAGCGCAGCCCGGGAACGACGAGATAGCGCCGTTCGACATGAGGGTGCGGCATGTTGGGGCAGAGGCAGGAGGAGCAGGCGTTCCAGCCGAAATGGTGCAGTTCGTCGCCCAGATTGGGCATGGCGGTCGTGCTGACGATCTGGGCGTAGCTGGGCGAGGCCGGGTCGAGATCGACGACGGCGATGCCGTCGGGCTGTTGCCGGTCCGGATCGAACATGGCCACATAGGCCAGCGTCTCGGGCGGGGCTTTTTCGGCGAGACGCGGGGATGGGTAAAAGCTGGGATCTGGCTGCCAACGCATCGCGACTATCCCTCCTGATCGCCCCCAAGGCCGCCGGCAGGTGTCGTTATCCAAGTGTCGTTATCGTCGTGCAGACCTCGGCATTGTACAGCATCCGCCAGGCCGTGTCGCCTCCGGCCGGGCGGGATTGCGTGTCCGCCTCCAAAGCATCGGACCCGGGACGTACCGGTCGAAGCCCGAATGAACCAAGGTCTTGCCCTTGAGGACGATGCCGCGCGAGGCAGCCGGCCTATCTCGTCCTGAAACTGGAAATGGTGCCAGGGGAGAGGTCGCGTCCCATCGGGCGCGACCTCCTTGCATCTTGCTCGGCACGAGAAAGATGCATTGGACAAAACCGTAAGGCGGATCCTGGGTCTCCCCGATCCGGATTGTGAAAGTTCCTGGTGTGGCGCGGGTGCGCGGCGCGACGCGTGATGATCGCGCCGCCGCTTTACCTATTTCAGGTGGAGAATGACCGGACCATCCGACACTTTGGGCGGGCTCGCAGCGATGTCCGATGCATTCTTGCTGACCCATTCCTTGGCCTTCTGCAAGCTATCGTCGGTGCCCGCCTTGTCTTGACAGATCGTGACGGAGGTGCCGCCCTCGCCCGTGCGGATCAGGGCGTAACCGACAAATCCCTTGACCTGCCGCATTGCGCTTTCGACATCGGCCTTACGCTTCTCCAGCAGTTCGAAGAGCTGCTTGGCACCTTCACCCGAATAGGTTCTGACCACCGCGTGCATGGCTCTGTCCTCCGTTAAGCGTCTCCTGCTGAATGATGCAGACGATTGCCCCCGGATCGCGCCACCGACTTTGCGCCTCCGGACAGTCCGCGTCCACAACAATCGCTCATGAAAAAGGAGGACGATGAGATGTGCCTCGATCCTTTGCAAAAACGTGCCTGCGGGAATACGGCCGCAAGATCACGACGCCGGCCCGAAGTCATCGCTGGATGTTTCTCTCGCAATCCCCATGCGGGACGGAGCTGCCAGGCATCGAGAAATGCGGCCTGCTTCACATTTTGGGAGAGCTGTGGGAAAAAAGGCCGGACCACGGGTCTCAGAGCGAAAGGGATACGCAATGGCGAAGAATACGATCTGCCTCTGGTACGACAAGGAAGCCGAGGCTGCCGCCCGCTTCTATGCCGAAGTCTTTCCCGACAGCAAGGTGAGTGCCGTGCATCGCGCACCCGGCGACTATCCGTCCGGCAAGGAGGGCGACGTGCTCACCGTCGAGTTCACGGTTGCGGGCGTTGCCTGCATCGGCCTCAACGGAGGCCCCGCGTTCAAGCATGACGAAGCCTTCTCGTTCATGATCACCACCGAGAATCAGGAGGAGACGGACCGCTACTGGAACGCCATCGTCGGCAATGGCGGCCAGGAGAGTGCCTGCGGCTGGTGCAAGGACAAGTGGGGCATCTCCTGGCAGATCACGCCGCGCGTGCTGTTGGAGGCGATGGCGGCGGGCGGCGACGAGGCCAAGCGCGCCTTCGATGCCATGATGACCATGAAGAAGATCGACGTCGCCGCCATCGAGGCGGCGCGGCGCGGGTGATGTTTTATCGCGGCTGGCGGCACAATTGCCGCCAGCCATCGTCCGCTTCCGGCATATGCGGACCCTGACGCGACCCGTCGCTGTCCCCTGCGCAGCTCCCGAACTCAAAAAAATTTGCCTGTGTGACGCGCTTCACAGTCCCTGCCTGCGAAGTGATGCAAAGTCCATTCATCGCCGACGGAGATCAAACTCAGGCGGTACTGGAAACACCACTTAACAGAGATAGGATAAGCACATGGACATCAACGTGAATGCCAGCCCGATCACCCAGGTTGCCACCACCACCGCCGTCGGCGGCGTCGGCATCTTCGGCAATGGCGGCGATGCCGTCGCCGCGACGAACCAGGAAGCCCATAGCACGAACATCCAGATGGGCGATCACGATTACTTCCCGTGGGGCGGCGGACCCGACTTCGGCCCCGACCTCAACGTGAATGCGAGCCCGATCACGCAGGTCGCCGACACCACCGCAGTCGGCGGGCTCGGCCTCTTCGGTGACGGCGGCGACGCTCTCGCCTTCACGAACCAGCACGCCGACATCTTCAACGTCCAGGGCTAACCCTCATCTCTCCCGGAGCGTCATCGGCCAACCGCCGATGGCGCTCTTTCTCCTTTTGTCTCCCCTTTTCGCGCGGCGTTCGATCAGGCCGCAGGCAGCCGCTGCCGGATGATGGCGGCGTGGAAGCGCGCGCCGTAGAGCAGACCGTCATCGTTGAAGTCGTAGGCCGGATTGTGCAGGGGCGCGGAATCCCTGCCGTTGCCGACGAACACGAAGCAGCCGGGAACATGCTCGAGGAATTGGGCGAAGTCTTCCGAACCCGTCATGGGCTCTTGCGCGATCGAGACGTGCTCATGTTCGAACACGGTCCGCGCGGCGGCGAAAGCCTCGTCCACCAAGGCCGCATCATTCAGGAGCGGCACGAATTCGCGCGTATACGTCACGTCTGCCGCGACATTGTAGGTCGCCGCCGTGCCTTCCGCGACGATGCGCATCTGCTTCTCGATCTCGGCGCTGATCTCCGGCCGGAAGCTGCGCGCATCGCCGAGGATGCGGGCGAGACCGGGCAAGGCGTTGCGTGTGCCGTCGGTGATCAGCTCGGTCACCGAGACGACGCCGATATCCGTCGGGCTCAGTCGGCGCGACACGATGGTCTGGAGGTTCATCACCGTCGCACAGGCAGCGACCAGAACCTCGTTGCCCCAATGCGGACGGGCCGCATGTCCGCCGACGCCCTTCAGCACGATCTCGAAATTGTCCTCCGCCGACATGATCGACCCGACGCGGGTCTGGAAATGCCCGACGCCTAAGCCCGGCATGTTGTGCAGGCCGTAGATCTCCTCGAACGGGAAGCGCTCCATCAGCCCGTCCGCCAGCATGGCGAGCGCCCCCCTGCCCCATTCCTCGGCAGGCTGGAAGACGAAGCGCACGGTGCCGTCGAAGCCGCCCTCTTCGGCGAGGAGCTTTGCGGCTCCGAGCAGCATGGCCGTGTGGCCGTCATGGCCGCAGGCATGCATCGTGCCGGAGTTCCGCGAGCGATAATCCTGTGTGCCCTGCTCGGTGATGCGCAGCGCATCCATGTCGGCGCGCAGCGCAATCGCCCGGTTGCCGCTGCCGCGTTTGAGCGTGCCGACCACGCCCGTGCCGCCGATGCCTTCGACGACTTCGTCGAGCCCGAACTCCCGCAGCTTCGCGGCGACGAAGGCACCCGTGCGCTTTTCCTCGAAGCCGAATTCCGGATGGGCGTGCAGGTCGCGCCGCCACGCGGTCATCTCCCGTTCGAGCGCGTTCAGATCGGTTGCCATGAAGGTCTCCTTATCGTGCAGTGAGGCGGGCAACGACATCGAGCAGGATATTGGCTCCCGCGACGAGATCGTGCTCCGGCGTGTACTCGCGCGGATTGTGGCTGATGCCGCCGATGCTCGGCACGAAGATCATCGCCGAGGGCGCGATCCGCGCGATCATCTGCGCGTCGTGACCGGCGCCCGAGGTCATGCGCTTCGAGGTCAGCCCGCGTTTTTGGGCGGCATCCTCCACCATCGCCACGATGCTTGCGTCGAAGATCACCGGCTCGAATCGCGCCAGCCGCTCGACCGAGATCGCGACCTGCTCCGCGGCGGCCAGTTGCTCCAGACAGGCGGCAAGCGCCGCTTCCTCCTCGCGCAGACGCTGCTCGTCGGGGTCGCGCAGATCGACCGTGAAAACCGCGCGGGAAGGAATGACGTTGATCGCATTCGGCTCGAAGCTCATGGCGCCAACCGTCGCGACGGTGGGCGTGTTCGAGGCCCGCGCGCGGCCGCGCAGGAAGGTGACGACACAGGCGGCGGCGTGGCCCGCATCCCGCCGCATCGACATCGGCGTCGTGCCGGCATGGTTCGCCTCGCCATCGATGGTGATGCGCTGCCAGGAAATGCCCTGCAGATTCTCGACCGCGCCGACAGGCACGCCCTCGCGCTCCAGCACCGGACCCTGCTCGACATGCAGCTCAATATAGGCGTGCGGCTTCAGGAAGCCCGATTCCTGGGGGCCGGCATAGCCGATCCGCTCCAGCTCCGCGCCGAGCACCGTGCCGTCGGTGCCGATCGTCGCAAGCGCCTCGTCGACCGAGAGGCCGCCGGCATGAACGAGTGAGCCCATCATGTCGGGAGCGTAGCGCACGCCCTCCTCATTGGTGAAGGCCGCGACCGCGATGGGCCGCGCGGGATCATAGCCCGCCTCCTTCAGGGTCTCGATCACTTCCAGGCCCGAGAGCACACCATAGCAGCCGTCATAGATGCCCGCATCGATCACCGTGTCGATGTGCGAGCCGAGCAGAACGGGGGCAGCATCCGCATTCGCGCCATTCTTCCAGATCCCGAAGATGTTGCCGATCCGGTCGATCGCGACCTCCAGTCCAGCAGTGCGGAGCCACGCGACGAATGCGTCGCGTCCGGCTTTATCGGCATCGGAGCCGGCGAGCCGGACCAACCTGCCATCTGCATCGCGTCCAATCTGCCCCAGCTCCCGGAGACGGCCGAGCAGGCGCTCCGCGTCGATCGACAATCGGGTCATGCTCTTGCCCCTTCGGCGCGGATTGCAACACGATCGGGCTGCATCCCGACCAGGGCGGCAAATCGCTGCGGATCGGTGGCGCCTTCGGTGTTGATGACGAAGACGCGGGAGGTCTCGTCGAGGCCGAGTGCGGTTCGCATCTCCGCGTCAGTAGCCGCGCGCATGAGCCCGGCAAGACCCACGCCGCCGCTCTCGCCGGCGACGATGGCCGGATCTTTGCCGACGGGATGGGCGAGCCGCTTCATCACGGCGACCGCATCCTCCTCGTCGATCGTCATGAATGCGTCGGCCGCGCGCGACAGCACGCGCCAGGCGACGAGCGACGGCTCGTAGCATTCGAGCATGGCCATGACGGTCGGCTCGCCATGCGCGATCTTGACCGGATGGCCGGCCCTTGCGCTCTCGAAGAGGCAGGCGGCCCGCGCCGGATCGACCACGACGAAGACCGGCCGGCGGTCGCCGAGCACGAGGGAGAGGTGCCCCGCAACGGCAGCCGCGACGCCGCCGACGCCGGCCTGCACGAACACATGGGTCGGCGGCTCAGGCAACTGGCGCAGGGCCTCGCGCACCATCGCGGTGTAGCCCTGCATGACCAGCCCGGGGATGCGCTCGTAACCCGGCCAGGACGTATCGGAGACGACGATCCAGTTCTTCTCGGCGGCGACCCTTTCCGCCTCGGCGACGGAATCGTCGTAGGTGCCCTCGACGCGGACCATCTGCGCACCGAACCGGGCGATGGCCGCCACCCGCTCCGCGCTGACGCCGGAATGAACGAAGATGACGGCCCTCGCGCCGACGAGCTGCGCTCCCTGGGCGACCGAGCGCCCGTGATTGCCGTCGGTGGCGCAGGCGAAGGTCATTCCGGCGGCGACGGCGCGAATCTCGGGCGCGTGTAGTTCGGCGACATCGACAGGCCGTCCGAGCCGGCGGCCGGCCTCCTCCAGCACGAGCCGGATGACGGCATAGGAGCCGCCCAGAGCCTTGAAGCTGCCGAGGCCCAGCCGAAAGCCCTCGTCCTTGACATGAATCGTGCCCAGGCCGAGCTCGGAGGCCAGGACCGGCAGGGCATGCAACGGGGTCGGGGCGTGATTGTCGCGAAAGGAAAGATACCGCCCGGCCTCGCCGGCGGCCCTTTCACCCAGCGCCTCGGCGTCGAGCGGATCGAGCGGTTTGCGGTAGTCGGAGTGCCGGTTGGGAAGGAACATCGCCGTTCTCCTTGAGTGGGATGGCGAGAAGATATTGCATAGAAGAAGAGAAAAGCGCTCTATTTGAGCTGTCTGAATGCAAGATTTTTTCGTGCGAACGGGTCACTCGTGTCCAAATCGTCGTCTTCGATCACCCTCGACCGCTTCGATCTCGCGATCCTCCACATCCTCCAGCAGGACAACGCGACCCCGCAGCGGGTGATCGGCGAGGCGGTCAACCTGTCGGCGCCGGCCGTGCAACGCCGCATCCGGCGGATGGAGGAAGCCGGAATCATCCAGGCCAATGTCGCCATCATCGATCCGGCCCGGGTCGGGCAGTTGATCACGATCGTCGTCGAAGTCGAGCTGATCAGCGAGACGGCGGAGCTGATCGACGCGGCAAAGCGCGAGTTCGCTGCGGTTCCCGAGGTGCAGCAGTGCTACTACGTCACCGGCGAGGCGGATTTCGTGCTCGTGGTCGTGGTGCCGACGATGACCGCCTACGAGGCGCTCACGCGGCGCCTGTTCTTCGGCAACAGCAACGTCAAGCGGTTCCGCACCTCCGTCGCCATGGACCGGGTCAAGGCAGGATTGGCGGTTCCGCTGCCTGCATAAGAAATGGCGCGCAGCGGTGACGAACCGGAACGCGGACAGCGCGGGCATTCACATAGGTTTTCACCTGGGGTGAGCTCCCATTGACCCAAACTGTCAACCTCCTGTCCTGATCGATCAAGCATGGCGTCGCGGGATGGATAGAGCTTTGGAGAGCGCATGCGGGTGAAGGGAGGCAGACATGAAGCTTCTTCCGATCGCATTATCGGCACTCATCGCCGGGTTTGTGGCCGCAAGCACCGAAGAGGCCCAGGCCGTGATTTACTGCCAGTACGTCAATTATCCGGTCGGCTGCGTCGCAAGACCCGGCGTCGTGTTGCGGCCGCGGCCCGTCGCGCGGGCCGTGGTGACGCCGGGCGTCGGTGCACCGGGCGTCGGCGTCCGGCCTGGAACGCCGATGAACCGCGGCGGTCCCGTCAATCGGGTGGGCCGGCGCTGAATCGCCGTTCCGACGAAAGTGGGTGAGCGGACGTTGGGCATGGTGCAGGGAAACAGGCCGATGGGCCGAAGTGCATCCGATCTCGGCACCGGGCCTGGGTCCTCGCCCATGTTCGATACTACGCTGCGGATCGGGCTGGTGGCTCTGCTGGTCTACGCCTGCGCGCGGATCGTGCTGCCGTTCGCGTCCATTCTGATGTGGTCTGCGATCCTGGCCGTGATGCTGTATCCCCTGCATCTGCGCCTCGCCGCCTATCTCGGAGAGCGCTGGTCGGCGCTGCTGATCGGCGTGATCGGCGTCGCACTGATGCTGGGGCCGATGGTCATCGTGGTGACCTCGCTCGCAACGTCGCTCTATTCGCTGGTCTCGAGCGTGCAGAGCCATGACGTGACGATGCCGTCGCCGCCGCCATGGCTCGATGGCACGCCGTTGGTCGGCAAGAAGCTGACGGAGATCTGGACCCTCGTCGCCACCAACCTGCCCGCGGCCTTGAAGCAATACGGCCATCTGCTGAGCGGCCCCCTGGCGTGGCTGGGCTCTTTCGCCGGCGGTCTGGCCATCGGCGAATTGTCGTTCGTCGTCTCATTCGCGATTGCAGCCGTGCTCATCGCCTTCGGCAAGGGCGGCGCCGAATTCGCGCGACGCCTGCTGGCACGCGTCACCGGCAGCACGGCGCGCGCGGAGCAACTGGTTACATTGACCGCAGCCACGATCCGCGGCGTCGGGCTCGGCGTGGTCGGCGTGGCGCTGATCCAGTCGCTGCTCCTGGGACTCGGCTTCTTCGTCGTCGGGCTTCCTACTGCCGGCCCATTGACGCTCGTCGCGCTCCTGTTGGGAATCATGCAGATTCCCCTGCTCCTGCTGTCGCTCCCCGTCGTCGTCTACGTCTTTGCGACCGAGGCGACGCAGACGGCGGTTTTCTTCCTCGTCTGGAACATCGTCGTCGGCTTGAGCGACAACGTCTTGAGACCGCTGATGCTTGGCCGAGGGCTGGAGGTGCCCATGCCGGTCATTCTCATGGGCGTCATCGGCGGCGTGATCGTCGACGGGCTTCTCGGCTTGTTCATCGGCCCCGTGCTCCTGGCCGTCGGCTATGTCCTTCTGGTGGAATGGCTGCAGCAGCATCGCGCCGGAAGCCGTCAACGCCCCGACGAGCCGGCGCGATAGCGGCTCATGTTTTCCGTTTTCGACTGCAGAGAGGCTTCCCCGATGCCGTCCTCTTTCGTTCCCGACGAAACCACCATCTCTCTGTTTCAGCAGCATTGGCGCGTCTATCGCATCATGGTGGAGGAGAACTTCCTCTGCCACCGGGAGGTCTATGACCGCCTGCACGAGTTTCTCGCGGAGCTCGAAGCTCCTTTCCGATTCCTCGACGTCGGTTGCGGCGACGCCGCCTGCGCGGCCGTGGCGCTCAAGGAGACGCCTATTGCTTCCTATCACGGCATCGACCTGGCGCCTGAGGCACTCGTCAAAGCGCAGATCAATCTGACAGACCTGTCCTGTCCGGTCAGTCTCGAGGTGGGCGATTACGCGCATGCGCTTCACCACCGCACTGCTCCGGCCGACGTGGTGTGGATCGGGCTGTCGCTCCACCACAGTCGCCGCCGCGGCAAGCTAACCGTCATGCGGGACGTTCGACGCATTCTGGCTCCGGGCGGGATCCTGCTGTTCTACGAGAACACGAGACGCGACGGCGAGAGCCGCGACGAATGGCTGGCGCGATGGGATCTTCAGCGCCCCGCCTGGACGGCCTATGACGATGCCGACTGGACCATGATGCGGAATCACGTGCGGGCGGCCGATTATCCCGAAACATGCTCCGACTGGCATCGGATGGCCGAAGCGGCAGGCTTCAGCGAGGTGCGTGAGCTCTTCGTTGCACCCACCGACCTGTTCAGGATGTACGCCATGGCCTGACGAGCACGTCAGGTTGAAGGCTCGATACTCCACTCTTTGGAGAGCGCATCGTTGAACGCAGAGCACCTCTAAACCGTCGGCTCCCAGATTCCATCGACCGCGAAAGCTTCGCCCTCGCCCGGCCAGGGCGGCATGGTCGTCCCGACCGCCGCCAGCGGCTCCTGCGAAAGGGATCGAAACTGGAAATGGGTTCCGACCGGGATCGTGATGGCGGTGCCGGGCTCCACATCGACGATCTCTTCCGTCTCATGCGAGCGACGCCACATCTGCCCGCGTCCGGAAACGAAGTACCAGATCTCCTCGACGGTGCGATGCGCCATGGCCTTTGAAATCGCGTGCGGCGGCAGCGTGAAATGGGCCATGCTGCCCCGGCTCGCACAGCACAGAATCCGCACCTCGGAACCGTCCGGGGCGATCACATCGGGCAGCGCGCCGAGCCGCTTGGTTTCAAAGGACATGAATCATGCTCCTCAGGCTGGAAGAGGAACGTTACTACGCCATGCGAGACCCGCGCCACCACCTGCATCAACGGTCGTGGGGATGCCTTCCCTCGTCGGCCGGCATTATCCGCCGCGACGCCTCGACTGCGCCTCCCATTCCTTCCTCGCTTCCGTCCGCAGCCTCTGGAAACTCCGGCTTCGCAAAAGAACCTTGAAGGCACCCTCGGCAATCTGTGCCCCTGCCTTCGTATCGCTCCGGTAGTGCAAGCCGGCGATCTCCCTGTTGCGTCCGACACGCTCGGCCAATGCGAACAGGGTGTCTGCGGCATCCGGCCTGACCTCGGCTCCCGTATGAGACAGCATATGGGACATCAGCGAATGCCCGCTGGGATAGGACGCATGCCCCGGCACCGCCACCATCGGCATCAGCGCCGGGCACAGCTGATGCGGACGCGGCCGGTTGAATTTCATCTTGTAGAAGAACATGACCATTTCAGCCACGCGCGCGGCAACCTTGATCATCTCATAGGTCGCGGGGTGGGACGATCGGTTCATCATGAGGAGTCCCAGCCAGTAAAGGGGAAAATCCGTATTCTGGGCCATGATTTCCGCACGCGCATGTGCCCGCTCCTTCATCAGCGCCAGCAATTCGGCGATCTCGTCACGGGTCTCGTCGGAATCCGGTGCCGGAGGCGGATCGACCTTGATCTCCTTCTCCCAACGAAGCCCGGCGAACTCGGGAAGGATCGCGAGGCCGACGTAATCGGGATCCCAATATCGCCGCGGAAACGATTGCACATCGGTCAGGATCTTGGCCCGCCCTTCCGTCAGACCCGGCTGCTCCGGATCGAACAGGAATTCCGGAAGAAACGGCATATCGTAAAAGCAGTTGCCCATGCGCTTCCCCTTTTCAGTTCGAGCCGGTTACTCGGGCCACCGAGGCATTGCATCGCTTCAGATGGCACGCTCACTCTGGAAGGCCGGCCTCCACCAGACGTCTCAAAAACGTTTCCCGCGTTTGCGCATTCTGCCAGGGGCATTGCGGCGCATAGACCGACACCCGGAACGACGGCTGTTCTCGGATAAGAGCGCGCGCGATCTCTTGTGCCTCGCTCCGCCGTCCCAGGGCGACGAGGCTTGCCGCCAGAACACGCAAGCCCGCCCTGAAATGCGGGTTCTGTCCCAAGGCCGTGCGATCCCATTCCACGGCCTGCTCATAGGATTCGTCGGCATAATGCGCGAGGCCCAGGAACGACAGGTAGTAGAATGCATGCTGATCCGCCGGCGACAGTGCCAATCCGAACGTCGCACGTTCGATGGCCTCTTTGGCGCGGCCCATATAGGCATAGGTGCCGCTGCTGAGGGTCCAGGCCCAGGCGTGGTTTGGAGAGCAGTTGATCGCACGATCGAAAAAGGACGTCGCAGCCAGGTAGTCGTGGAAGAGATAGGACTTGATATGGCCGCACAAAGCGAGCGCCAGCGAGTTGGAAGGATCGAGAGCCACGCCGGACGAAGCGAGTTGCCAGGCCTGCTGAGCATCCGCCTCGGGATGCTCGGACCAGCCCTGGCCGATATTGAACACATGCCAGAGCGAGGCATAGGCGTGGGCGGCCGGATATCGGGCATCGGCTTCGATGGCACTGGCAAGGAACCTGCGCGCGCGAAGAAACTGATTGAGGTTCATGCTGTAGAGCAGGTCGATTCCCTGGAGAAGCAGATCGTAGGCATCCATGTTCTCGGGACGCTTCCTGACCGCCCGCGCCAGTTCCGCCTCGCGCACATGGGGCGCGATCGTTCCGACGATCTTGGTCGCGACCCGGTCCTGAATATCGAAGATCGACGTCAGTGCTCCATCGACGTGATCGGCCCAGAGAACGGCGCCGTGCCTGACGTCCGTCAATGTGGTCGTGATCCGGACCTGCTCGGCGGCACGCCTGATCGTCCCGGTCAGGACATATCGCACGCCGAGCTTCTTGCCGACGGCGGCAGGCGGCTCGTCTCCCGTATAATCGAGAGTCGAGCCTCGGCTGATGACCATCACGTCGCGAAGACTCGCGAGGGCGCCGATGATGTCTTCGATCATTCCCTGAGCGAAGTAGTCGGTCGCGCCGGCGCTGTTCAAGGTGCGGAAAGGCAGCACGGCGACGGAGGGAAGCCGCGTCCGCTTGTGATAGGGTCTGGCGAAGACGGGCAGATGCTCGAACCCTGACGACCGGATCGCGAAGGCATGGGTCGGACTATGGAGATTTTTCAGCCGCAGATGACCGAGATCATCCGCGACGAGGTCGATCACGCCTTGCACCTGCGACAGGAGCGCCCGGGAGATGACGATGCCGCCCGGAGCGGCAACCTGCTGGAGGCGGGCCGCCGTGTTCACCGCATTGCCGAAGATATCGTGCTCCTCGACGATCACGCTGTCGATGGTCGCACCGATCCGGAACAGGATCCTTGCTTCGGCGGGTTCGGGCGCCTGAGCCTGCGCCAGGGTTTCCTGCAGCGACAGGGCGCATCTGACCGCGTCCTGTCCGCTGTCGAACGATGCCAGAAAGCCGTCCCCCGTGTTCTTGACGATCCTGCCGTTATTGGAGGCGACGAGCGGCTCGATCACCGTCGACCACAATCGCATCAGGTGCCGATGCGTGTCCTCCTCGGCCGTATCCATCATGCGGCTGTAATCGGCGACATCGGCGCAGAGGACAGCAAGGACCCGTCGATCCAACGCTCGGTCATCCTGCGCGGGTGATACCATGATCGGCCGCCTGATGATATGCAGGTGATAATACAGATCCGGGATCAGACTGTCAGTGTACCTCCAATGGACTATGCGGAGCGATGCCCGGCATCAGCGCTCCGCAGAATCTTGTGCGACGGAATAACGGAGCGATCGTCGGATCACGCCGCTTTTCGAGCGGCGACGCGTGTGATCTGCGCGCCGCGCTCGTCACTGCACGGAACGAAGCGACCGGAATCCCGCACGAACCTCCTGCGAGAAGAACTCCGGCTGTTCCCAAGCCGCGAAGTGCCCGCCTTTCGGGAGCCTGTTGTAGTGCACGAGCTTGGGATAGGCCTGCTCCGACCAGCTCTTCGGCGCCTGATAGAGCTCGTCGGGAAATACGCTGACGGCAGTCGGAACGGTGACGCCCTTGACGCTGAAGAACGGCCCCTTGTTCTCCCAATAGAGACGGGCTGCGGAGATGGCCGTGTTGGTCAGCCAGAACAGGGTGATGTTGTCGAGCACGTCGTCCGGCGTCAGCCCTTCCGGTTGTCCGTCGACGGAACGCGCGATCATCTCGTAACTCGCGGGATCGTGATCGATCATGAAGGCCGCGAGGCCGACGGGCGAATCCGCAAAGCCCGTCAGCGTCTGCGGCCGGTCGCCCATCAGGATCGCGTAGCCGATATGCTTGTAGAAGGAGGCGATCTGCTCGCAGGCGCGGGTTTCCTCCTCGCTCATCCCGGCGGGCACGGGCTCGCCGGCCAGAAGCGCCTTGTCAATGGCGGGCGGAACGACGCCGGCCATGTTGGTATGGATGCCGATGAGACCCGAGGGTTTCTTCAACGCGATCTGATCGACGACGATCGCACCCCAGTCGCCGCCCTGCGCACCGTATCGCGTGTATCCCAGGCGCTTCATGAGCTCGATATAGGCGTTTGCGATGCGCGTCGGGTCCCACCCCGTCCCCGTCGGCTTGCCGGAAAAGCCGTAACCGGGCATCGACGGGATCACCAGATGGAACGCATCGGACGCGCTGCCGCCATGCGCCGTGGGATCGGTGAGAGGTCCGACGATCTTCAACTGCTCGACGATCGATCCGGGCCATCCATGTGCCACGAGGAGCGGCAGCGCATTCTCATGTTTGGAGCGGACATGAATGAAATGAATGTCCAATCCGTCGATCTTGGCGATGAAGTTCGGCACCGCGTTGAGCCTGGCCTCGATCTTGCGCCAGTCGTATTTGGTTGCCCAATGTCGCGCGAGCTTCTGGATCGTCGCGAGCTGCACGCCTTGCGTGGAATCCCTGACCGTCTCCCGGTCGGGCCACCGCGTCGCCTCGACGCGCCGGCGCAATTCGACGAGGTCCGCTTCAGGAATGTTGATATGGAACGGGCGGATCGCGTCGCCCTCGGCTGCTTTCGGTTTGCCCCTGCGGAGAACATCGGCTGCAATTGCGCCCGCGGAGGTTGCTGCGGAAGGCTTGTTCGGAAGTGAGGGATTCGGCATCGATCAATCTCCATGCGTTCCGGTCGCCACAGGTGGCGAGAGGCAGGCCTCGGACGATCACGAGACTTCTGGCCTTGTGCACACGTCACCGCGGAGCGGTCGCTTGAGACCCTTCTCACATGTCGATGGAGGCCGAGGCGCCTGCGAACAGGCCCTTCTTCCGCGGGTTACACAACCACTCGGTTCAGGAGCGACGTCGGCAAAGCTGTCGATCAAAAGCGGCCCGTCGGAGCCGAGGTTCAACGCAGAATCTTGATTGGCAGAACCTTGATTGGGCGGGGAGGATACGCCTCGCGCGCCACACCGGCAAGCGAAGCCATGGCGCAACCTGCCGGCGCCTCACTCATTCGCATCCGGCTTCGCCTGCAGGGAGCGCAGGAGATTGTCGCGAATGCCGGCCACGGACTTCTGCACGGTGGAAAAGTCCCCGCCGAGTCCGGTAGCCTCCACCAGCGCGATCGTGGGATCCTCGGCAAGCAGATCGCGACCGGCAGGCGTCAGCGTCACCCGCACCTGCCGCTCGTCGGCAGGATCGCGATGGCGGCGGACATAGCCCGTCGCCTCGAGCTTCTTGAGGATCGGGGTGAGCGTATTGGATTCCAGAAACAGCTTCTCGCCGAGTGCGCTGACGGTCTGGCCATCCTCTTCGGAGAGCGCCACCAGGGCGATGTACTGCGTATAGGTCAGGCCAAGCTTGTCCAGGATTGGCTTGTAGGCCCGGCCGAAGGCTAGGTTCGCCGAGTAGATGGAGAAGCACAGGAAGTTCGAGAGCTTTCTGCCCTCCCCGCTCGCCGGCGGAGAACCGTCCGGGTGCGTGTCCGGTTTCCGGGATTTCGGTGTCTTGGGGTTCAAACTCTCTGACATGGGCCGATCCGTGTTGGGTGCCCTCAATATAAATCGCACGCGATTAAATCGGAAGGGCTTGACATCCCTCCGCGACCTCTCTATTTGCATCGCATCTGAATTAATCGGATACGATTTAAATTGCTCAGAAAGGATATCGCCATGACTGCCAAGGTTCTCTTCACCGGAAAGACCCACACCACCGGCGGCCGCGACGGCGGCACTCGCAGCAGCGACGGCTTCCTCGACCTCAAGCTGGCGCAGCCGCACCCTGCGGCCGAGAACCTGTTCGGCGCTGCCTGGTCGGCCTGCTACATCGGCGCGCTCGAGGTTGCCGCCGGCCAGAAGAAGATCGCCCTTCCCGCGCAGACGGCGGTCGACGCCGAGATCGATCTCGCGGCCGAGGGCGGTGCCTATTTCCTGCGTTCCCGCCTCAATGTCAGCCTGCCGGGTCTCGACCGGGAGGTCGCGCAGGCGCTGATCGAGGCGGCACACGCCATCTGCCCCTATTCCAAGGCGACGCACGGCAACATCGCCGTCGAGACCAACCTCGTCTGAGCAGGATCGGCCGGGCCTGCCCAAAAAGGCGGGCCCGGATTCCGCCGACGAGCCTCAAGCAGATGTGATGGCCGACCGCCATTCCAGAGACCGGCAAGCGGCCTATAATTCAACGCTGACCTGCGCCGAGTGGACGGCACCGGGAGGCCTCAATGAAGACGTGCGTGATAGCCCTATCGCTTTTCATGGTGGCCACAAGTGCGCAGGCTCAATCACGCCCCTCGACGACGAACATGTCGTGCAACGCAAGCCGTCAACTGGTATTTTCGAGAGGTGCCATCGTCCTGGGCACCGGCGGTCAGACCTATGACCGCTTCGTCCGCGACCGCACCTTCTGCCAGATGACGGAATATGCGCAGTCGGCCTTTGTACCGAGCCTCGAAACGCCGACCTGCTTCGTCGGTTACCGCTGCAAAGAAGGCCCGCGCGATTGGTGGGATTGAGGATAGACTCGCACACTCGCGATCTAATCCGGGCGCATGTCCGGGTTTCACCCGATACCAAGCCCCGATTCCCCTTACTAGACTGCGCGCCGCAGCCCACGGACTTGAGCTTCGTCGATGCTTGCCCATTTGGTGAAGCCGGAGCGGGCCAGAGATCGACGCGAGACAGGGGGATGGAATGACCAAGTTCGGGCAGCTCGCATGCGCAATCGCCCTGTCAGGTGCCCTGCTCTCGACGGATTCCGGTTTCGCGCAATCGCCCGCCGCAGGCGCGGCCAAGCCCAACATCGTCTTCATCCTGATGGACAATCTCGGCTACGGCGAGGTGGGCGTCTATGGCGGGGGCGTTACGCGCGGAGCGCCGACGCCCCGCATCGACCACCTGGCATCCGAAGGGACCCGGCTGACCAACTTCAACGTCGAGGCGCAATGCACGCCGAGCCGCTCGGCGATCCTGACCGGTCGTTTCTCGATCCGCTCCGGCACGCACTCCGTGCCCATCGGCGGCGGGCTCGAAGGCCTGACACAATGGGAGCGGACCATCGCCGAATGCCTGTCGGACGGCGGGTATGCCACGGCCGCCTTCGGCAAATGGCATCTCGGCAGCGAGCCGGGCCGGCTGCCCAACGATCAGGGCTTCGACGAATGGTACGGCATTCCCCGCACCACGGACGAGGCGTTCTGGCCGTCCGAGCCGCAGGCAAGGGCGGCGGGTGTAGAGTTCGAGTCCGTGATGGAAGGGCGCAAGGGCGAGACGAGCCGCAAGCTTCAAGTCTACGATCTGGAGCAGCGGCGTCTGATCGATGCCGAGATCGCACGCCGGACGATCGACTTCATGAAACGCAGCCGGGATGCAGGCAAGCCGTTCTATGCCTATGTGCCATTCACGCTCGTGCATTTCCCGACGCTGCCGAACCCGGCCTTCGCGGGCAAGACGGGCTACGGCGATTTTCCCGACGCCCTCGCCGAGATGGATGCGAATGTCGGTCAGATCCTCGACGCCGTCGACGGCTTGGGCCTCCGCGACAACACCATCGTGGTGTTCACCAGCGACAACGGCCCGGAGGCGACCTGGCCGTGGCAAGGCTCGTCCGGTCCGTGGCGCGGCTATTACTTCACGCACATGGAGGGTTCGCTGCGCACGCCGTTCATCATCCGTTGGCCGGATCGGATTCCGGCTGGGCGGGTCAGCAACGAAATCATGCACGAGGTCGACACCTTCACGACATTCGCCGCCATGGCGGGCGCCAAAGTGCCGACGGACCGCGCCATCGACGGTGTCGACCAGAGCGAGTTCCTGCTCGGCAAGTCGGAGACCTCCAAGCGCGAGGGCTTTCCGGTATTCGTGGCCGACCGGCTGGAGGCCGTGAAATGGCGGAACTGGAAGCTGGTGTTCTACGACGAACAGCGGGACTGGTGGACGCCGCCGACGAAGCTCGGGTCGCCGAAGGCCTTCGATCTCATCACCGATCCGAAGGAGGAATATCCGGCAACGGCTCTGCGAAACACATGGAATGCGGGACCGGCCATGAACATCGTCGTGGAGTTCGAGAAAAGCCTGAAGCGATACCCGCCGATCGCGCCGGGCACGCCGGATCCCTATAGCCCGCCGGGTTGAGCCGCCTCATTCGATGACCATGTCGGCGCCGCTGATTAGGGAAGGCGGGATCGTGATGCTGAGGGCCTTTGCAGTCTTCAGATTGACGACCAGCTCGACCTTCGTGACGAGCTGCACGGGAAGGCTGGAAGGCTTTTCCCCGTTCAGGACCCGCCCGGCATAGTTCCCGGCACGCCGATGCGACTGGATGAAGTCGCCGCCATAACTCATCAGGCCGCCCGCTGCGGGAAAATCGCGGGACTGGGTGACCGCGGGCATGGAATAGCGCAGGCACAAATCGGCCAGCTTCGTACTGCGGAAGGCGAAGTAGGGATCCGAGGTGAAGACGAGCCCTCCCGCCTGCGCCTGGGTGGCGGACAGGAACATCGCCTCGAATTCTCCCTCGGTGCTGGCATTCATCACATGGAGCTGCACCCCGAGCGCCTCGGCCGCCATCTGGAGGTTTCTCACCTGCGAGCCGGAGGTCGGGCTGGTCGGGTTGACGGCAACGCCGAAGGACGACGCGGTCGGCCGCAGCTCGTGCATGAATTCCAGCCGCTTGCGCGAGACCTCCACGCTCAAACTCGACACACCCGTGATATTGCCTGCCGGCCGCGACAGGCTGTCGACGACGCCGAGCGCGACCGGATCGCCGCCCATCTCGAACACGATGGTGATCGTCTTCGTCGCCGCTTTCGCAGCGACTGCCGAGGGCGCGCCGCCGGACGCGACAAGCACGGAAACGTTCCGGCCTGCGAGATCCGCCGCAAGCGACGGCAGGCGATCGTACCTGCCATCCGCCCAGCGGTATTCGATCGCCACGTTGCGGCCCTCGACATAGCCGACATCGGCAAGACCTTCCCGGAAGGCCTTGAGGCGGCTTTCGAACGGCACGGGGGATTCCGGGGCGAGATATCCGATGACGGGCATCGCCGGCGATTGCGCACGCGCGGGAAGCGTCGATGCCGCCGCAGCGCCTAGCCAGGCAAGGACATCGCGCCGTCTCATCTGTCCGGCGTCCCTTGAACCGATGATGCGGGATGGGACCATATTCCGAAAGCCATCATCCGGTCACCTCGAAGGTTTCATCGGCAGCAGACGACTTCAGCGATCATAGCGACAATACCCGTGTCACGAAACCGCTTTGAAGGATGCGGCTCAAGCCGCATCGGGCCGCTCGGCGTATGCGACGTGATAGACGAGGAACTCCTCGTCATATCCCTTGAGCCGGCGCATCCCCATCGGATTCAGAACCCGCTGACCTTCGACGGCCTCCGCAACCGTCGCATCCGCGAGTATTTCGCGATCGGCCGCTGATGCGCACAGGCGCGCGGCGAGGTTCACGACGCTGCCGATGGCGGTGTAGTCGAACCGGCTCTCGTAGCCGATCCGCCCGACCGTGGCCGGGCCCATGGCCAATCCCATCCCGAAGCCGATCCGGTAACCGCGCCGCTGCCAGCCGACGATGAGCTTCTGCACGCAAAGCTGCATCTCCACCGCGAGATCGACGGCCCGCAGCGCCGGCTCCGCTACGGGGACGGGAGCGTTGATGAGCAGCATCAGCCCATCCCCCGAAAAGCTCGTCAGAGTCGCGGCGTATTTGGTGATGATCCCGCCAAGCGCATCGTAATATTCCGACAGGACGCTCATCACCTCCTCGGGCGTCGCCCTGGCCGAAAAGGCGGTGAAGCCGCGCAGGTCGCCGAAGATCGTCACCACCTCGGTGCGCCGGCCCTCGAGCACGTCGTCGTCGCCCGTGCGGTCGACCAGTTCCGCGACCTGCGGCGCGAGGAAGCGCTTGAGCTTCGCGATCCGCTCCTGGCGCTCCTGCGACACGGCGAGTTCGGCCGCCATGGCGTTGAAGCTCTCCGCCAGCCGCTGAAGCTCGTCTCCCGTTTCGATATGGATGCGATGGTCGAATTGCCCGGCGCCGATGCGTTCGGTGCCGTCCTCGAGAAGGTGGATCGGCTTGGTCATGCGGCTCGCGAGGACATAGGCCAGCAGACCCGCGAAGGCGGCGCCGGCGAGAAGGAGCCCGACCGTTCGCCACAGGGCTGCATAGATCGGCCCGAAGGCTTCTGAAAGAGGCTGTTCGACCACCACGGTCCAGTCCGGGCCGGCAACCGGCGCGGCGGCGGCTGCGACGGCGATGCCTTCGGCGTCCCAGCCCGTCGCGACATCGGCACCGGCACGCCCGATCGCCTCCCTGAGTTCCCGGAAGGGCGCGAGCGTCGCCTCGTCCGCGCCCCGCAGCACGAGACTGATATCGGGATGGGCCACGAGCCGCCCGGGCCTGTCCAGAACGAAGGCGTGGCCCGTCTCACCGATCTTGATGGACGAGATCACGTCCCAGATCAGCTTCAGGTTCACCTCGGCGACAACAATGCCGACGGACGGCCGGTTGCCGGCCATCGCAATCGTCATGTAGGGCTCGGAATCGCGATAATAACGCACCTCGCCGTACCAGAGCCGGTTCGCGCGAGCTCCCGTCACGGCCTCGTCGGCGGAGCGGTCGGTGCGCGTCTCGGTTCTGTTCAACCCGATGCGCGAGACATAGAGGCGTTCGCGCCCGGCACCGTCGAGAAGCGTGAGGTTGACGATAGCCGGCACCTGCCGCAGCAGGCGCAGGGCATCGATCCGCCGCCTCTCGTCCGGCTCCTCTGCCCAGGGAAGCTGAACCAGCCAGCCGAGCTGGTTGGTGATGTCGTCGAGAAAGCCCTGGATCCTGGCCCCGGCCGAGCGCGCCTCGACTCCCAGAAGCTGGTCGAGGGTCGCCCTCTGGTCGCGATAGCCGAACCAGGCCTCGCTGACGCCATTGGTCGCGAGGGGAATGACCACCGCCAGAAACAGCACGAGGAAATATTTCTGGAAGAGGCCGCGGATCCGGAGGCGCTGCCTGGTCATGAGCGCTTCGGCCGATCGCGACGGGAACGGGCCGGGATCGCACGCGGCATCGACAGGGTAGGCAAAGCGATCATGGTGAGCCCTCGCCCCGCTTCCATCGCATTCCCTCGAATATGAGGCGAGGCGCGGCACGCTGCCAGTGGTTTGTCTCGGAAGGCGGGTCCACTTTCACGCACGATGCGCTACGCTGCGCTCCGGAGCATCATTGCCGGACAGAGGGAAGCATGACCGCACGGGACTTATTCGATCTTTCCGGCAAGACGGCGCTGGTCACCGGTTCATCGGGCGGCCTGGGCCTGTCCATCGCCCGCGGGCTTGCGGAGGCCGGCGCGGCGGTCATCCTCAATGGGCGCGACGAGGCGAAGCTCGCCGGTGCCGTGCGGGAGCTGAGCACGGCCGGGCATCGGGTCTCGGCGAGCGCTTTCGATGTCTCGGACGAGAGCGCGGTCAAGGCGGCCTTCGACGGCTTCGACCATTCCGGCATCTCCATCGACATCCTCGTCAACAATGCCGGCATTCAATTGCGCAAGCCGATGGTGGATCTCGCGGCCGACGAATGGCGCAAGGTGCTGGAAACCAACCTCACCAGCGCCTTCCTGGTCGGGCGCGAGGCTGCGAGGCGCATGATCGCGCGCGGCGACGGCGGAAAGATCATCAATATCGCTTCACTTGCGAGCGAGGCCGCGCGCGCGACCATTGCCCCCTACACGGCCGCGAAGGGCGGCATCAAGATGCTGACCCGCTCCATGGCGGCCGAGTGGGCGCAGCACGGCATCCAGGCCAACGCCATCGGCCCCGGCTACATCGTCACGGAGATGAACAAAGCCCTCGCCGAGGATGCGAAATTCGACGCCTGGGTGCGCGGCCGTACGCCATCGGGACGCTGGGGCGTGCCGGATGACCTGATCGGCGTTTCCGTGTTCCTGGCCTCCGCCGCGTCGGCCTATGTCAACGGCCAGATCATCTATGTCGACGGCGGCCTGCTCGCGGTGCTGTGAGCGGAACCGTCATTGACTCGGTTGAGCGGCGGCATTGGCTGCTGCCACGCGCCATACGGCATTGCCCGCATCGTCCGCGATGAGCAGTGCGCCCGTGCCGTCGATGGCGACTCCCACCGGCCGCCCGCGGGCCTGGTCGCCGTCCAGGAAGCCGGTGACCACGTCCTGCGCCTTGCCCGCCGGCTTGCCGTTCTCGAAAGGCACGTAGACCACCTTGTAGCCGTTGAAGGCGTTGCGGTTCCAGCTGCCGTGCTCGCCGATGAAGGCGCCGCGCCTGTACTGCTCCGGCAGCGACGAATTCATGGAGAAGGTCAGGCCGAGCGCCGCCACGTGGCTGGACAAGGCGTAGTCCGGCTTGATCGCCTTCTGCACCATGTCCGGCCGCGGCGGATGCACCCGCTCGTCCACGTGATTGCCGAAATAGCTCCAGGGCCAGCCGTAGAAGGCGCCCTCCTGCACGGAGGTCAGGTAGTCCGGCACGAGATTGGGCCCGAGTTCGTCGCGCTCGTTCACCACCGTCCACAGGACACCGGTTTCGGGATGGATGCTCAGGCCGTTGGGATTGCGCAGGCCCGAGGCGTAGAGGCGCGATGCGCCCGTCGCGCGATCGACCTGCCAGATGGCCGCCCTGCCCTTCTCGGCCTCGATCCCGCGCTCCGCGGCGTTCGAGTTGGAGCCGACCGAGGCGTAGAGGAAACGTCCGTCCGGACTGAGCGCCAAATCCTTGGTCCAGTGATGGTTGATCGGCCCGCCGGGAAGTGGCGCGAGCTCCTTCGGCGGAGCCGTGATCGACGTCTGTCCGAGCTGATAGGGATAAGCCAGGATCGCGTCGGCGGCGGCAACATAGAGCGTGCCCTCGTGCCAGACGACGCCGAAGGGCGAGTTCAGTCCTTTGAGCAGCTCGTGCCGCTCATCGACCTGGCCGTCGCGGTTCGTGTCCCGCAGGAGCGTGATCAGGTTGCTTTCCTTCGGCGGCCCGCCACCGCCGCCCTTGGCCATCGCCATGATCCATTCGCGGATCACGTCCTTGGGCCGCGGCAGCGGCTTGCCCTCCGGCGCGCGTGACTGCACGACGAGAACGTCGCCGTTCGGCAAGGTGCGCACCACGCGCGGGTTGACGAGATCCTTGGCAAACGCGGTCACGGTCATCCCCTGTGGGACCGTCGGCGTCTGCCCCTCCTTCCAGCCGACGACCTCTGCCACCTTCAGGTCGGGCAGGAGTTCCGTGCTGGGCTCAGGCAGAACCGGATCGGGCCCGATCTGGCTGGCGACGTCGAAGTTGGAACCGGTGTCGCTGCAGCCGATGAGAGCAAGTGCCAAAAGGCTCGATCCGACGAGAGCGGAGGCGCGATTCAGGTGGAAGCGGTCAGTCATGATAGCGCACTCCCACGCTGTGATTGTGAACGAGCGAAGTGCCGAACCAGACCGTGACCAGCATGGCCAGCACCGTCAGTGCCGAGAGGGTCAGGCCCCAGGGCATGACTGCGGTCCAGCCGTCGGCCGTGTGAACGAGATTGTTGAGGAAGGCCAGGATCAGCACGACGAGAGTGCCGATGATGGTCGGCAAGGCAAACCTGACGATGCGGAGGCCGAAGCGGACCGGGACATAGACGGCACCGTAGAGCGCGGCGATGACACCGAACGTGATGCCGGCCAGCAGAAGCCAGGCCGAGAACTCCAACCACATGAGATTCGACGTGCGCCAATAGGCGATATCGGTCGCAAGCGCGAGCGTGAAGCAGGCGATGGGGAATGACGCCAGCAGCCTGTGAATCACATGCCCGGCGATGGCGGCTGTCGATCTCGGGGGCGGAGCATATGGCGGCATTGAACCTCTCTTGAGCCGATGAGACTCTATGTCTACGACCGATGACCGCTTAAGTTCCTGAGTTACGCTTCGCGGCGTCGTTTCCGGCCATCAATCAACCGTTACCTGCGCGCTCATGGAGCACGGCCGAGCCTATTCTCGCCAGGACGATTGACCTGCCATGCGGCGACCTAAATCTATCCCGACGACGCAAGCCGCGCGGGCCGCAGGGTCCGCCGGCCGGGGGGCATTCCACTTTGGACAATCGGAGATCTTCGAATGACCAGCGTCGACGATGTGGGAAAAACGATGCTCCGCAACAAGCTTCTCGGCCGATGGGCCGCCGAGAGGCTGGGAATGACGGGGGAGGACGCCGAGGCCTATTCGGATGACCTAGCGAGGGCCACGGTCGATCCGGTGCGCTGCGATGTCTTCAGCAAAATCCGTAAGGATTTCGATGACGCCGGCGTGGACCAGTCGGACGAGCGCATCCTGAGCGTGATGACCGAACTCATGCTCAAGGCCGGAAGCCTGATGCCGGGAACGCGAGGAGATTCCGCCGATTCGGCAGCCGTGATGATCGCACGCAATCTGATGTCGCATTGAGGCCGGAGCCCGATCCGACCAGCAGGCTCAGGCCGCGCCGGCCATGGGGGTCGACCGGGTGCGCTCCTGCGACGGCGTCGCGCCCGTCCAGCGCTTGAAGGCGCTCGTAAAGGCGCTGACCTCCTGGAAACCGAGCAGCCAGGCGATCTGCGAGATCGAAAGCGTCGCATCCTCCAGATAGCGCAAGGCGAGATCCCTGCGCAGGTCTTCCAGAATTTCGGTGAAGGACACACCCTCTGCAGCGAGCCGGCGCGTGAGCGTCCGGCGGCTCACGCCAAGCGCTTCGGCAATGTCGCCCATCTGCGCCCGCCCATGCGGCAGGAGCGGTGCGACGGCGTTCTCCACGAGCGCCCGCATGGGGCTTGCCGGCGTGGGCCGGCGGGCCAGAATCTCCTCGCAATATCCGATCAGAATTTCGTTGAGATGATGGTCGGCGCTGACGAAGGGACAGGCGGCGACGCCCCGTGCGAACGTAATCTCGTCGTGCTCGGCACCGAAGCCAACTTTGCAGCCGAAGAACGCATCCTGCTCGTCGGATGATGCGCCGCGGGTCTGGGCGAGCCTGACGCGGATCGGCCTTAGAGGCACTTCTGTCACGTGCCGGCAGACCCTCACCAGAGCCGTTGCCCAGAACTCCATCTGATGGCGATCGGAGTGTCGCGGCACCCCGACGTAATTGATATGTACGCTCAGGTCGCTCGTCATTCGGCAGTGAACCTTGATGCATTCGTTGCTCACCCCGCTGTAGCGGGCAGTCCGAGTGAGAGCCTCCCCAAGCGTCGCAGACGAGGCGAGGACGTAATAAAGCAGGCCGATTTCCCGGAGATCGAAATCCTCGGCGAGGTGGAAGCCGAGGAGGTCGTCCCCGACCGCGCTCGCCACGAGATTCAGGAGCGCGATCTGGTTCTCGGCACCGATGCGAACATGGCTATCCTCCAGGAGGGCGAGGGTGAGACCCGCCTTTTGCACCAGGGGTTCGGGGTCGATGCCGGCCGAGACGGCGCGGGCCACCGCAAGGCGGGCAATCCCCCCGCTCGCAGTCGGCGGCATGGTGCCGAGCACCTTGGACGGATGGTACATTGTCTCCACTCCTCCCGATGCTGCGTTCTCCGCTGCCGTCGCGATGGCCCGTACAGACAAATCAATGGCCAAGGATAGCAAGACCGAAGCCCTCTGTCGCGGGTAGGAAGGTGGAATCGACGGTAACTTCGCGCAGGGGCTGCGGACCGCCCAACCCCGACGCATTCGGCTGCCCGGTCAGCCGGAGTTCGTGCAACCTAGGGAGATCGAATGCCTCAGCCTGAAGCGATGGCCGCCCGCGCGCTCTGCCCGGCGCTGGATGCCGATTGGATCGAGCAGAAGATCATCCGCTCCTATGTGCGGCTCGCCATGGAACCGCACGACGAGGATGGCTGCCGCGCCGTCACGCTTGTCCGCCGTGGCGGCCTGGAGGTGCGCCTGATGGAAGTGCCGAGCGACGAGATGATCGGGCTGCCGGCATTCTGGCTCGAGCTCCGCTCGCAGATGACGGGGGCGACCATCGACAGTCTCGGCTGCTACGAGTTCGACGAGGACGAATTGTCGGCCGCCGTCATGTTCGTCCAGGACGCGACGCACCGGCTGCCGCTCCTTCATTGACGGCAGCCTCGCTGTCGCGCGTCGCCCGGAATGATCCCATGAAACCCCTCCCGCGCCGTATCGACCTCATAGAAGGTGCCTTCTGCGGCGGTCTGGCGGGACTGCTTCTGTTCGTCGTCGTCGACGTTTTGATGGTCGCGGCGGATCTGACCCTGGACGTCGACCCCGTCACCTATTTCCTGACAGGGGTCGCCGTCTCGGTCCTCGGCGGAATCCTGCTGGCGCTGGCCCTGGTCCGCTTCTGGAACCGGTATCTTTCGAAAGCCGCTCGCGGCGAGGGCGAGAGCGAAAAGGAACGTTGAGGACTCGAAACGAGATCACGGGAAATTTCAGTAACGTCATGATTTCAGTTCGCGCGATCCCGTGGCGCATGAGGCCCGGCCTGACAGGCTGGGAACCGATGGAAGGTGAGCCCCGGCATTCCTTCGGTCATCGACGATATTCCGGCGCGTAGGGGCAAGTTGCGTACCAGTGCCGGAACCCCGCCCGTCCGAAAGGCAGCCTTCAAGAGCGCCATCAACCGGACGGGCGGGATCTCTTCTTTCAGCTGAAGATCTCCGCTGGCGATCGCTGGATGCCGGCGAGCTCGATCCGCGTCGACGAAAATTCTCTACGACGCAGACAGGTCCTGCCGGAGCTGGGCAGGGTCGATCGCCACTTTCAGCACCGTGCCGCCGAAATCCAGAATCAGGACGGGTCTTTCACCGCTGTGATCGATTGTCGTGCTCAGAGGCTGCACCGGCACGCTCTTGGCATGGTTGGGCCCGGCATCGGCCGAAAAGCTCCTGGGCGGCTTGCCCCGATGGGTCCGCACCATCTCGTTGAGCAGATCGGTCACGAGGGGCGTGGAATCCACCGCGCTGAGGAGAATCTCGTATTCCTTGCCCGCATCGGCCCGGATGCCGAGAGCCACGATGCTGCCGTCGTCCGCAACCCGGACCCGCCAGGCCTTTGAACCAATCCGCTTGACCAATACCGTTCCTCCGATGCGCCGCGGCCATCGATACTCCGACGGACCGTCTCCCTGTCAATCCCGGCAGCGACGTTGAGAGGTTCAGCCCGGATCTTTCAGGAGATCGCCGAGGATCCGGTAGGCCAGCTCGGTGAAATGCAGCTTGTCCGGCCGGTAGGCCAGGGAGCCGGCCTCGATGAGGGCCGCATCGGCATCCAGGTACCGGACGCCGTCGCGCCGCGCGACATCCCGGATGAGACGGTTGGCCTCCAGCCGTGCGGCGTTCCGCGACGCGAAGGCATCGCCCCTTGGCGGAATGGCGATCACGTCGATCCGGGCACCGGGCCAGACCTCTGCGAGCGTCCTGACGATTTCAGCGATGCCGGCAGCGATGGCGCAGGGCTGATTGTCGCCCGCGATGTTGTTCGTTCCGGCCAGAAGCACGACCCGCCTCGGATGGAGAGACGCCAGGGCCAGGTCCCGCAGCCGCCAGAGCACGTTCTGGATCTTGTCTCCGCCGATGCCGAGATTCCAGATGCGGGCTTGTGCAAAAGCCGCCCTCGCCCATGCCGGGTCCCAGCCTCGGACGAGACTGTCGCCGATCATGACGACATTCGCCGATGTCGGCGGATTGGCCTTGAGAGCGAGATGTTCCCGCACGCGCGCGGCCATCTGCGCGGGAGCGGGCGTCGTCGTGACGATCAGGTCGGCCTGCGGACAGGCCGGCCCTCGGGCACCGCCCTCCTCGGCTCGCGAGGACAGAGAAAACGCGACGATCGATACTGCCGCGATGCAGATCGACCGCACCGATAGGGACTTGCGCATCTGTCGCCTCGCCGGATCTCACGCCGGTGCCAGCGCATCGGCGGATGGTTGCTCCTGCCGGGCGCTCTTTGGCGTCATCCTGTCCAGGAGGGCGAGCGTATCCTTGTGGTCCGCCCGGATCGACAGGGCCCGCTGACACAGGGTCGTGGCGGTGGCGGCGCGTCCCTTCTTGAAGCAGGCCTTCGCAAGCGTGTGCAGGTATTGCGGCGATTTTCCCCGGCTTTTCCGCAGCATCCGCTCGTCGATGGGACGTCCCTCGAGGAAGTCGACGACGAAATTCTGCAGAACGCCACCATGCGCGAGAACGAAGGTCGATGGGTGATCCGTGTATCGTAGATTCAGGATCCGCGATCTCGGGAATGACGGGATGACCTCCCGCAGAACGTAGGGTCCGTCGATGGGCTGGAGCGGATCGACCAGGATCAGATGGTCCCTGTCCGGATCGGCAACGTCGCGCAAAGGCAGATGGTTGGTGTCGAACTGATCTGCATATCGCTGCATTCCGACCAGAGCGTAGTAACTGTGATTGCGGGGCGAGAAGGACAACGCGCGCGCCCCGACCGCCGACGCGAAATACAGGGCTGCATATCCGCCCATGCTCGATCCATAGGTGACGACGGCCTTGTAGCGAGGAACGATCTCGGAGACGGCCTGCTTCAGGTCGTCGATCGACAGGTCCTGATACCAGTTCTCCTTGCGCTTCTGAACGGAGATGACGTCGTATCCGCGCTTGTTGAGAAACATTTCGCCGAAGCCCGGGCGATCCACGTCGACCGGCCCCATCTCGGTGAAGGCGACGACCAACGTCGCGCTCACGGCCTCCCCCGCCGGACAATAGGAAATCGTCGTAATGCCGTTATCGAAAATACGGCGCTTCATTCCGCTCATGCCCGCTCAATCCATTTTGCTCGAACCGTCGGCGCGAATGCATTTCCCTCAAAGGCCATGTCGCTTTCGGGCCGTTCAATCAGCTTTTCAGAAAATTATTATTGAATACATTTTGATCAATACACAACATCGAGAGCAGTTTTTCTTATTTAATCAATAATTCTAATTTCGAACGAATATTCTTATAATTCAAATACTATTGATTGGCTTCGCCCAGATCTTGATGCGTCCGGTCTGATCGTCAGACTTACCGCGTTCACCGCTCTTGCAGCGAGCAAGCGGCACCGACAGGCCACGCTCTGCGTTGTTTGATCATGACGAATCCTCTCAAGCTCGCACCAGCTTCTCCACAGAAGCGCCCCGGGGTGGTCGCCTCCGCCGCCTATGCCGGCGGCCGCCGCGTGGCCGAGATCCCCATCGAGGAGGCGGGGGAATGGTCGCGCAAGCCCGGACACGTGGTCTGGATCGGCCTGCACGAGCCGGATCTGGACCTCCTGCGTCAGCTCCAGAGGGAGTTCAGCCTGCACGAACTCGCCATCGAGGATGCGCTCAAGGCGCATCAGCGGCCCAAGCTGGAGCAATATGGCGACGCCCTGTTCGTCGTCGCGCGCACGGCGCAGATGTTCGACGGTCGCATCGCCTTCGGCGAAACGCATCTCTTCGTCGGGAAGGGCTACGTGGTCTCCGTGCGACACGGCGCTTCGACCTCCTACAGGCCGGTGCGCGAACGCTGCGAGGCGGCTCAGAAGGCATTTTCGGAAGGAGAGGATTTCATCCTCTACGCCATCCTGGACTTCATCGTCGACAACTACATTCCGGTGATCCAGACGATCCAGGATGAGGTCGAGGAGATCGAGGACAGCATCCTCGGCGAGACCGCGAACCAGTTCCATGTGACGCGGCTCTATCAGCTTCGCCGGGATCTCCTGCGCCTGCGCAATGCCGCCGTGCCGCTCGTGGAGGTCTGCCGCCGCCTCGAGCAGCCGGGACTTCCGGGTGTCGATCCGGCCATGTCTCCCCTCTTCCGCGACGTCTCCGATCATATTCGGCGCGTGCAGGAGGAGATCGAATCCTTGCGCGAAGTGCTCGCCTTCGCCTTCGAGACCAGCCTGATGACGGGACAGGCGCAGCAGACCGAGATTACCCGCAAGCTCGCCTCCTGGGCCGCCATCCTGGCCGTGCCCACTGCCGTTGCGGGGCTGTACGGCATGAATTTCGACGTGATGCCCGAGCTTCACTGGAAATACGGATACGCCCTCGTTCTCGTCGTGATCCTTGCGGTGTGCGGATGGCTCTACTGGCGCTTCCGCAGGAACGGCTGGCTCTGACCGGACTTCCGCCGGATCCTCAGTAATTCACCTTAGACCGAACCCCGCCTCTCCCGAGCGATCAGGGTTCGCCGGGTCCCTTTTCAGGGTTTCACCCGATGGCCGGCGTCGATGCGGTTCCTAAACTAGGACTACGTGGCTTCGAGCGTCCCATCCCATCGACCGGCGGGATGACGACGGCAAGCGCCTATCGACGTGGCGTCGATCCCGACGACGCTCGCGCCATTGCAACGACGACCATGATCGAAGGAGCATTGCATGTCTGAGGATACGGCGAACACCCATTCCGACAGCGGCTTCAGCCGCCGCTCGCTTCTCACCGGATCGACGGCGCTCGTCGCGGCCGCTGCAGCGATCAGTGCATCATCGCAGGCCGTCGCTCAGGCGCAGACGCCGGCTCCGGCTCCAGCGGCGGGCACCGGGACCGGCAGGCCGCCGAATATCCTCGTCATCTTCGGCGACGATATCGGCGTCCCGCAGATCAGCGCCTATACGATGGGCATGATGGGCTACCGCACCCCCAACATCGACCGCATCGCGGCGGAGGGTGCGATCTTCACCGATTCCTACGGCCAGCAGAGCTGCACCGCCGGTCGCGCCTCCTTCATCCTCGGACAGGAGCCGTTCCGCACCGGCCTTCTCACCATCGGCATGCCGGGAGATCCCCACGGCATCGCCGACTGGATGCCGACCATCGCCGATGTCCTCAAGACCAGAGGCTATGCGACCGGCCAGTTCGGCAAGAACCATCTGGGCGATCAGGATCAGCATCTTCCGACCAAGCACGGCTTCGACGAGTTCTTCGGCAACCTGTATCACCTGAATGCCGAGGAGGAACCGGAAGGCTATTTCTATCCGAAGGACCCGGCCTTCCGCAGGCAATACGGGCCGCGCGGCGTCATCCGCTCCAGCGTCGATGGGCGCATCGACGACACCGGGCCGCTCACGACGAAACGGATGGAGACCGTCGACGAGGAGTTCCTCGCGGCGGCCAAGGACTTCATCGACCGGCAGCACAGGGCGAGCAAGCCGTTCTTCGTCTGGTTCAATGCCACCCGTATGCATGTCTTCACGCATCTCAAGCCCGACAGCGTCGGCAAGACCGGCAAGGGACTTCATGCCGAC
The DNA here is from genome assembly GCF_016735695.1 of Microvirga zambiensis WSM3693. GTDB lineage: Bacteria > Pseudomonadota > Alphaproteobacteria > Rhizobiales > Beijerinckiaceae > Microvirga > Microvirga zambiensis. The sequence continues at coordinate 69,425 of NZ_JAERQD010000020.1, forward strand.
GGCATGGCGGAGCACGACGGTCATGTCGGACAGCTGCTGAAGCAGCTCGATGATCTCGGCATCGCCAACGACACCATCGTCCTCTACACCACCGACAACGGCGCCGAGCTGGCCCTGTGGCCCGACGGCGCCATGACGCCGTTCCACGGCGAGAAGGGCACCACATGGGAGGGCGGCATGCGCATCCCGATGATGGTGCGCTGGCCGGGCGTGGTGAAGCCCGGCACGCAGATCAACGAGATCGTCACGCTCATGGATTGGATGCCCACCTTCGCCGCGGCAGCGGGGATTCCCAACATCAAGGAATCCATGAAAACCGGCTTCACCGCCGGGACGAAAAACTTCAAGGTCCATCTCGACGGATACGACCTGACGGGCTTGCTGAAAGGCGAAGCGAGGAACCCGCCGCGCGATACCATGTATTACTTCGATCAGGGCGGCAACCTGAACGCCATCCGGTGGAACGACTGGAAGCTGAGCTTCGCCGTCGCCAGCGAAGGCAACATCGCCACCGCGCTCCGAGAAACCCCGAGCTGGGCCAATATCGCTAACCTGCGCATGGACCCTTATGAGCGTGGCATGAAGGAAGGCGGCGGCGCGATCGAATTCCTGGCGCGGAACATGTGGCTGCTGGTCCCGATCCAGGGCAAGATCAAGGAGTTCTTCGCCGATTTCGAGCAATTCCCATATCAGGAGGGCAGCACGCTCAATGCGAGCGGCATCAATTACGGGATGCTGCGTCAGCAGGCGGCTCTGAAGCGTCTCAACGACATCGAGCGCCTGGCGCCGCGATGAGGGAGGACCTCACCCCTCTTGTCTGAAACGACTCACGGATCGGGCGGACAGTTTGTCCGCCCGATCGCATGTGAAGCATGGTCAAAAGACATCCGATCACAAGACGATAGCCACGCGGTTTGGAAAGGCGCACAATTACTGTGAAGAGGAAGGCTCGTGCTCGCGCCTCGGGGAGATGCCCGATCCTCCTCTCCTGAACGTCTCAAGGAGAGCCTCATGCGAATGATGATGGCGGCGATGCTCTGCACTCTGACGATGACTGCTACCGCCCAAGCAGCGATCCGGGAAGAGCAGGTGACCTACCAGGACGGCGGCACCACGATGAAGGGGTTCATCGTCTATGACGACGCGATCACGGCCAAGCGTCCCGGCATCGTCTTGGTCCCCGAATGGTGGGGCATCACGAGCCATGTCCGGGGCGAGGCGCAGAAATTCGCGCAGCAGGGCTATACCGCCTTCGTCGCCGACATGTATGGCGACGGCAAGACGGCCGACAATCCGAACGATGCCGGCGCATTGGCGACCCTGGTGATGAAGGATCCCGGGGTGATGGAATCGCGCTTCAACGCCGCGCGGGCCCGGCTCGCCGGACATGCCTCCGTCGACCCGGCCCGCATCGGCGCCGTCGGCTATTGCTTCGGAGGCGCCGTCGTTCTGAACATGGCCCGCCTCGGTGCCGATCTCGACGCCGTCGCGGGCTTTCATGCCACGCTCGGGCTCAACACCCCTGCTCCGGCGCCGGGCACCGTGAAGGCAAAAATCCTCGTGTTGAACGGCGCGGAGGATCCCTTCGTGAAGCGCGAGGAATACGAGGCGTTCCGCAAGGATCTCGACGGCGCCAAAGCGGAATACAAGGTGATCGAATATCCGGGCGCGACGCACGCCTTCACCAACCCGGAGGCCACCGCGCTCGGCCAGAAGTTCAACCTGCCGCTCCGCTACGACGCACAGGTGGATCGCGAGGCGAAGGCGGAGGCATCGAAATTCTTCGATGCCAATCTGAAAAAATAGGTTGGACAACGCAGCACGAACGCAATGTAATTTGATTTCATTTCGTTCGTGCTGCGATCGTTCGACAGGAATTATTGCCGGGAATGGAGGCACCTTAACCGGTTCTTATCCTTACTGTGACATTCGAGAAGTCCTGCCTTCAGGTGACACCCATGCTTCTCGGATTGCTCCCGTCCAACTCCGCCGCCGCCAAGATTCAGGCATTGGATGCCACCTTCGCCACGATCGCCTTCGACGTCGACGGCAACATCCTCGAGGCCAATGACAACTTCCTGTCCCTGGTCGGCTACAGCATCAGTCAGATCCGTGGGCGCCATCACCGCCTCTTCGTCGAACCGACGGAAGCCGAGGCGCCGCAATACCGCAAATTCTGGCAGGACCTGCGCAAAGGCCATAGCCAATCCGCCGAGTTTCGTCGCCTCGGAAAGGACAAGAAGGAGGTCTGGCTCAAGGCGAGCTATGTCCCGATCCTCAACCGGAGCGGCGACGTCACCCAGATCGTCAAGTTCGCCACCGACATTACGGCCCAAAAACTTCAGCAGGCCGATTTCGCCGGTCAGATCGCGGCGATCAACCGGTCGCAGGCCGTGATCCATCTCGCGCTCGATGGAACGATCATCGACGCGAACGAGCTTTTCCTGAAGACGATGGGCTACGAACGCGAGGCCGTGCTTGGCCGGCATCACCGCATGTTCGTGCTCGGCGATTACGGCCACAGCCCGGAATACGAAGCGTTCTGGCAGAATCTCAATCGCGGCGAATATCTTTCCGGCGAGTTCAAGCGGATCGCGAAGGACGGCCGGGAGATCTGGCTGCAGGCGAGCTACAACCCGATCTTCGACGACAGCGGGCGGCCTTTCAAGGTTGTCAAATACGCCTCCGACATCACGGCAGAAAAGCTGAAAGCCGCCGAGACTGCAGCGCAGGTCGCAGCCGTCGGCCGATCACAGGCGGTCATCCATTTCGACATGGACGGGAGGATTCTGGATGCGAACCAGAACTTCCTCGACACGATGGGATACAGCCTTGAGCAGATCCGCGGACAGCACCATCGGATGTTCGTTCCAAGTGCATACGCGGCAAGCGCCGAATACGCGGCGTTCTGGGACGGCCTGCGCGCAGGCCGCTATTCAGCCGCCGTGTATCAGCGGGTCGGGAATGGCGGACGCGAAATCTGGATCCAGGGCAACTACAATCCGGTTCTCGATACGGACGGCCGGCCCTTCAAGATCGTCAAGTTCGCGACCGACATCACAAAGAGCATGGCCGTTCGCGGCGAGGCGATCCAGCTCGCCGAGCAGACCCTGGGCAATGTCCGCGCCGTCGCGATGGCTGCCAACGACATGAACATTACGGCGAGCGCGATTTCCGACCGGATGCAGGAATCGCGCAGCGCCGTCGATGAGATCCATGCCAGAACGCAGGGAGCCGACGCCTCCACGGCCAAACTCCGCGATGCGGCCCTGGCGATGGATGGCGTCGTGCAGGCGATCACCGTGATCGCCGAGAAGATCAATCTCCTCGCACTCAATGCCACGATCGAGGCGGCGCGGGCCGGCGAAGCCGGACGCGGCTTCGCGGTGGTGGCGAGCGAGGTGAAGAACCTGGCCAATCAGGCGGCCCAGGCGACCGCGCGCATCTCCGGAGAAATCCTCTCCATGCAGGCCGTGTCCGGCGACGTCGAGCAGGCCCTCGCCTCGATCAGCACGGCGGTCGCGGATGTCAGACGCTTCATCGTCGAGACCGCCGGGACTATGCATCAGCAGAGCCTCGTGACGACCGACGTGTCGAGAAACATCAAGATCGCGGCGCAGGGCGTCGCCGGGATTGCCCGCAGCCTGGACGAATGGGTCGTCGGCGTCGAGGAGCGGCGCTCGAACGAACGAACCAGGGTCAGCCGTGCAGCGACCATCCAGCTTGGAACCGCCTCGAGCGCGCAGGACATCGCATGCATGGTTCTGAACATCTCCGAGAGCGGTGCCAAGATCGCCGTCGCGACGGCCGGCGTTCCGAACCGCTTCGTGCTCAGGATCGACGGTGAAGGCACCGAGCGAACCTGCCAGGTCGTGCGGCGGAGCGAGCAGGAGCTCGGTGTCAGATACGTCCGATATTAGCCGCTTGAACTCACCTTCGCTCGAACCGACGCATCCGCGGAGACTCTTTTCCGATCAGGTTTAACCAAATAACGACAACTGCTGGCGAATTCTGGCGGAGATCGTCGTGAAGACGCCGAACCGGGATTCGCCGTGCCTGCTTATCTGATCATCGCTCTGAGCATCTCCGTCGCGGCTGCCGGGATCATCGGTGCGGCCCTGCTGCTCGTGCGCGGGACCAACGACGACCTCGCGAAGGCCGAGGGCGAGCTCGCCAATCTCGCCCTATCCCTCCAGGAACGGACCGACGGCGTCTTCCAGTCCATCGAGAACGTCTTACGCGATGTGATCGGCAGAATTCCGCAGAACTGCCTGAAGGCGAACGAGTTCGACGGATTTGCAGCCTCCCAGGCGACGAAGGCGGTCCTCGTCGGTGCGGCCCATTGCCTGTCGCAGATCGTCCGCATCGATCTCGTCAATGCCCGCGGCCGGATCGTCGGCACCTCGAACCCGCATCCGATGGCCGACGCGATCTACCTGACCGACACCTCCTACTACCGGGCCCTCTCGACCGACGCGTCGCTGCTTTTGTATCTCAGCGAACCGCGGCGGATCCCGGCGACGGGCAAGAGGGTTCTCTCGCTCGCCCGGAAGATCACGGACGCCGACGGGAATTTCCTCGGCATCATCGTTTCCACCATCGATCTCGGCTATTTCGAGAAGATCTTCGAGGAGCATCTCAAGACCCGCCTCCTCGCGATCACCCTCTATCGGCGCGACGGCACCATCCTCGTTCACCGGCCGAAATCCGAGCGGGCGCTCGGACGCCGGATCTGGAGACCCAACACCCCTCTGCAGCGGATGATCGCGAAGAACAGCGCGACGCTCATTCGCGACGTCAGCTGGATCGACCTGAAGGAGCGGCTGGTCGCGCTCCACCCTCTCGCCAATTATCCCGGCGGCATCGCGGTCAGCCGGCCCGTCGCGGAGCTCATGGCCGGGCAGCGCTTCGAGGCACGCCTTGTGCGCTTCTTCGCCTATCTCATGGACATCGCCGTCGAAGCGGCCAGCCTGCTCGGCCTGCGCCATGTGAGAACCGGCATTCTCCGGGCCGCCAGCGAGAGCTACCTGTCGCGGCACGACATGCTGACCAGACTCCCGAACCGGCAGCTTTTTCTCGAGGAGCTCACGCGCACATTCGCCGTCTCTCAGCGGGTCGGCAGGGATTTCGCGCTGCATCTGATCGATATCGACCGGTTCAAGGACATCAACGACAATCACGGGCACGGGATCGGAGACCAGATCGTCCAGAACGTGGCGCGGCGCCTGCGCGACCGGATCAGAAAAAGCGACTTCATCGCCCGCGTCGGTGGCGACGAGTTCGCGATCATTCAACGGCCGATCAGGGGCCGGCCGCAGGTCTTGGATCTGATCGCAGCGGTTCAGGCCGCCATGAAGGTTCCCGTCACCGCCGGCAACACCGAGTTCGACGTCGGCCTTTCCGCGGGCGTCGCCCTCGCCTCCTCCGACGGCAAGACCCCGACCGAGCTCATGAAGTCGGCCGATATCGCCCTTTATGCAGCGAAGTCCGATCCCGACAGCAGTCACCGGCTCTTCGATGCCGACATCAAGGATTCACGCGCCGAACGACGCGCGCTCGAGGGAGCTCTGAAGACCGGTCTCGACAATAGAGAATTCGAGCTCTTCTACCAGCCGATTCTCGACATCGCCACCAATCGGATGTGGGGCTGCGAGGCGCTGGTGCGGTGGAAGCATCCGGCGAAGGGAATGATCTCTCCGCTGCAGTTCATTCCGACCGCGGAGGAGTCCGGTCTCATCGGCCCAATGGGCGACTGGATCCTGCAGGATGCATGCTCGACCGCAATGACCTGGGCACATCCGCTGAAGGTTGCGATCAATCTCTCGCCCGTGCAGTTCAAGTGCCGGGACGTCTTCGCCAGCGTCAAGAAGGCCCTGACCGTCTCGGGCCTGCCGGCCCATCGCCTGGTTCTGGAGATCACGGAATCCGTCAAGCTCACCGAGGAGGCGACCTCGACGCTCAAGCGGCTCAAGGGGCTCGGCGTCTCGATTTCACTCGACGATTTCGGCACCGGCTACGCCTCCATGAGCTATCTCAGGAGCTTTCCCTTCGACAAGATCAAGATCGATCAGTCCTTCGTGCGTGGCATGGATTCGCCGGACAGCCGCGCAATCATCAAGGCAACGATCGGCCTTGCGAACGATCTGAAGATGAGCACCACGGCCGAGGGCGTCGAGACGGAAGAGCAGCTCAATGCCCTGCGCATGGCCGGCGCATCGCAGGCACAGGGCTATCTCATCGCCAAACCGATGCCCCGCGAAGCGATCGCCGCGTTCATCGAGCAGACCCAACCGGCCCAGCAGGCCAATCGCGACGAACAGATTCCGGCGCGCGCCGTCGCCTGATTCTGTTAGGCTGGACGCAGCCGATTCCACGCAGGTGGAATGCCTTCGATGCAAGGGACGTGAACGATGATCATTCGCAGCGGTCTCATCCGCAACCGCGACAATATCGACTTTGCCGCGTTCTCGGAACACTGGCGTCATGTGCACGGGCCGCTGGCTTTGCGCGTCGAGGCCATGCGGGCCTATCGGCAGAACCATATCGCCGCGCGGCTGGACGCTCCGCATGGCGACAGGCTGCACCGGGTCGACGGCCTCTCGCAGCTCTGGTTCGACGATGTCGAGGCCATGCGCGTCGCCATGAATTCACCTGAGCAGCAGGCCTGCATCGAGGACATCCGCGGATTCCTCAGCGAGGTTACGCTGCTGATCCAGCAGGAAGGAGAAACGCGACGGCACGGCGCCGACAATCGGCTTCCCATGAAGTTGATTTACCTGCTGGCCGGATCGGAGGCTGAAATAGAGGCTGCCGTCGAAGCGCTCTTTGCGGCGCTCGCCTCGTCGTCGGAATGTACCGCGATCCGCATCAACCCCGTGATCGACCGGAATTTCTCCGTGGATTCGACGGTGTCATCCGGCAGCCAGATCATCGATGCGGTTCTGGAGATCTGGCTCCCCGAAGGAGAAACCAGCGCGGTCGCTCAGCGCGTCCTGACGGACAGTGCGGGAGTCGGAATCGTCGGTGCCTTCCAGGCCGACGAAGTGATCCTGAAAAGCGCCTGAGAGCGTTCAGCAGGCGATCTGCGCGCCTGTCATGTGCACGGGCGTGACGGGCCTGACATCGCGTCCGGACACGGAACAGGTCAGCCGCGCCTCGGACCGGCATTGCGGCCCCTTCGGCGGCCCTGCCCGCGGACCGACTGCGAATTGAACCGTCACTTCTCCAGGCGCCGTCTCCAGGAAGCCTTCGACCGATGAAAGCCATGTCTGTGCGACGACGTCCTCCGTGGCGCGAGCCTCGTTGAGCGCCTGTTCGAGGCAGACGGCTGCGGCTTCCTTCGGCAGCAGGGGCTCGAGCGCAACCGGCGGCGCGATGGCCGCCGTGGTCTCGACGTCAGCTACCGGCGTCGCGGCGGCGTCCGGCGCGTCGGAGACCTGCGGCTCGCCACGAAATCCGTTGATCGTCGTGAGTGCCAGAATGGCGAAGACGGCCGTCTGAATCGGAATGCGTTTCAGCTTGCTCAGCAGCGGCGTTCGGCTGAACAGCACCGGGCCGTACAGGTGGACGAAGATGGCAATCAGGGCGAGGAGAATGAGGAAGCGAAGCATAATCGATCGTGCCCGCGCGATATCGTGCGAAATGAATGGATTGTTCTGGGAACGCCATCACCCTAGCGCAGGATCCAAATCACTGCATTCGGCAAGTCCTACTTCACGCTATTACGGTTAACCATGTCTTAAAAATGCGATCGAAGCTGTCATTTGCGTTGCGACGCAATGCCAGCATCGACGCGCAGCGCAACCTTCGGCCGCGTCGGAATCACATTGTCAACACATTAACGGGCCATGCGCGAAGGCGCATTCAGCGGCATGCAATTTTCATCGCTTCGGAATGTAAGCCTAACATATTTATCCAAGGGGCATTTTTCAGAAATGACGACACCGACAAATTTAGAGACGCTCTTTCTGCAGCTCATCAACGAGGCTCGCACCAATGCCGGCGTCAAGCCGCTCAGCTTCGACGGCGAGCTTCTCGATTCCTCGGACGCGCACAGCGCCTGGATGGATCAGACCGACACCTTCTCGCATACCGGCGTGAACGGCTCCAGCGCCGGCGCCCGCATGACGTCGGCCGGCTACGGCTGGCAGGGCTGGGGCGAGAACATCGCCTATGTGAGCGGAGGCATGACCGAAGCGACGGTGCGCCAGCTGCACACCAATCTGATGAACTCGCCGGGCCATTACGCCAACATCGTCAACGGCTCGTTCGAGGAGATCGGAATCGGTCTGAAGGAAGGCACGATCAACGGCTACAAGGTCGTGTTCGTGACGCAGAACTTCGGCACGCCGAACGCAGCCGAGCGGGCCGAGCCGAACGACGCCGGCACCACTCCCCCGACGACACCGACCACGCCCACGGGGCAGACCATCCTCGGCGACGGCGCCAACAACACGCTCTACGGCACGTCCGGCAACGACACGCTCAACGGCAATGGCGGCCGGGACACGCTATGGGGCCAATCCGGCGCCGACACGTTCCTGTTCGACACCGCGTCGGAAGCCAACGGCGACACGGTCAGCGACTTCGTCCACGGCACCGACAAGATCAACCTGTCGGGCATCGACGCCAACACGCGCACGTCCGGGAACCAGGCTTTCTCCTTCATCGGCTCCGATCGCTTCCACAAGGTGGCGGGCGAACTGCACACCTATCGTCTCGCCGATGGCAACACCTATGTCTCCGGCGACACGAACGGGGACGGCGCTGCCGACTTCGCCGTCAAGGTTGTGGGCAACTACACCTTCACGAACGCCGACTTCGTGCTCTGATAAATAAGGGCCCCCAGTTCATCTGGGGGCCTTTTCGAACGCGATTACGCGCGCTCTTCCCAGAGCTTCGCCAACTCGACGATGGTGTTCACCGCCTTTTCCATGTCCTGGCTGCTGACGAATTCCAGCGGCGAGTGGAAGGCATGGCCGCCGGCGAAGATGTTGGCGCAAGGCAGTCCCATGAAGGACAGGCGCGAGCCGTCCGTGCCGCCGCGGATGCTGCCGCGCACGGGCGTCATGCCGGCACGGCGGATCGCTTCGACCGCGTAATCGACGATCTCCGGCTTACGGTCGAGCACGACCTTCATGTTGCGATACTGCTCCTTCACGGTGAAGGTGTAGCTGGAGCCGGGATAGGCCTTCATCACGCCGCGCGTGATCTCCTCCAGAAGCGCCTCCTTCGTCTTGAGGCCTTCCCCCGTGAAATCGCGGATGATGAAGCTCAAATTCGCCTTCTCCATCACGCCGGACATGCCGGTCGGATGGATGAAGCCGTCGCGGCCCTTCGTGGTCTCGGGCGCCATGTCCTTCGGCAGCTTCGCGACGATGTCGCCGGCGATCCTGATGGCGTTCTCCATCTTGCCGTAGGCGAAGCCGGGATGGATCGCCACGCCCCTGATGGCGATCTCCACCGCATCGGCGGAGAAGCTCTCATCCTCGATCGTGCCGGCGGTCTCTCCGTCCATCGTATAACCGAAATCGGCGCCGAGCTTCTTCAGATCGACCTTGTCGACTCCGCGCCCGATCTCCTCGTCGGTGGTGAAGAGGATGCGGATCGTGCCGTGCTTGACGTCCGGGTTGTTGATCAGGAACTCGGCCGCCGCCATGATCTCGGCGATGCCTGCCTTGTCGTCCGCGCCGAGCAGCGTCGTGCCGTCCGAGGTGACGATGTCGTGGCCGATCAGGTCGTTCAGTACCGGATGATCGGCGACGCGGATGACCTGACTTCTGTCGCCCGGCAGCACGATGTCGTCGCCGCGATAATTACGGACGAGCTGCGGCTTGACGCCCGTGCCGGAAAAGTCCGGCGCCGTGTCCATATGGGCGCAGATGCAGATGACGGGCACGTTGTTCTTGTGCGTGTTCGACGGGATCGTCGCATAGACATAGCCGTGCTCGTCGAGATGCGCGTCGGAGATGCCGATCTCGATAAGCTCTTCGACCAGCAGGCGGCCGAGATTCTTCTGCTTCTCGGTCGAGGGCTGGGTCTGGGACTTGGCGTCGGACTGGGTGTCGATGACGACGTAGCGGAGGAAACGGTCGGTAACGCTGACGGCCATAGGGGGGATCCAAACTGCGAAGGGACCCCCTTTTAGCGGGCTAAGGGCCTCACGTGAATGGGGACACGGAAATTCCCTGCTTCCGGCCGGGACGGTCAGGGCTGGCCGGGAGGCGCAGCCGCGGCGTCATCGGTCGCCGGCTGCGGCGGGCGCGCCGGGGCGAAGATCGCGATGGGTTCCTTGCGCCCGGCCAGGGGCTCATGGCCGATCTCCCGCCAGGCCGCCGGATCGGAGGAGCCCTGAACGGCCGTCCCCGATGCCAGGATCATCTCGCCGTAGCGTTTCGTGGCCTGCTCCAGGCGCGAGGCGACGTTGACGGCGTCGCCCAGCACCGTGAACTCCATCCGCTCGTCGTCGCCGACGATGCCGCAGAATACCTCGCCCGCATGGATCCCGATTCCGATCCGCACCGTATGGGGCAGCTCTCGCGTGGCATTCCACTCCTCGACGATGCCGACGAGGTCATGCGCAAAGGCGAGCGCGCGGGCCGCGTCGTCGCCGCTCTCGTCCGGCACACCGAACAGGATCAGCGCGCCGTCGCCGATGAACTTGTCGACGAAGCCGTGATGCCTGCGCACGCAGGTGAGGATCCGCGTCCTGAAAGCGGTGAAGAACAGGGACAGCCGCTCCGGATCCATGCCCTCGGCCATGCCGGTTGAGTCGCGGATGTCGACGAAGACGATCACCGCCCGCTGGCGCCGGCCACGGCGCAGGGCGGCGTCGCCCGCAGCCACCCGCGGCGCGATCTCCGCCGGCAGGAAGCGAGCGAGGCTGGCGCGGCCGACCGCATCCTTGACCGCCGAGGCCAGCAGCCGCCGCGAGCGGACGATGCCGAAGGCCGTTGCGGCGCCCGCGAGGAGGATCAGCAGGAAACGCATCAGGTTGACCGGCATCGAGAACAGCCGGTACCACGGCACCTCATCGGCGCCGGGTGTGAGGACGAGACGATGGTCGAGGGCAATGGCGATGCCAATGAAGCCGAGCGCAAACAGCGCGATGGCGCAGAGCTGAACCTTGACGTCGTAGCGCAGGGCGCCGACCGCGAGGATCAGCGGCGCCGCCCAGACGATCGGCGCGGACGGGAGCGCATTGCCGGGCAGTCCCCGCTCCTCGACGGCGAGATAGGCGATGACGAGGACGAGCCCGACATCCAGCACCATGAACAGATAGGCGAAGCCATGATGCCAGCGCTGCGGCACGGCGAGCAGGATGCTGGCGGTGCCGGTCGCCAGAAAGCCCAGGGATGCGATCCAGGCATTGCGCTGGAACATGTCGAGCGCCACGCCCGTCCATTCGAGTAGCAGCCGGTCGGCAACGAGAACCGTGAGAATGATGCAGACGCCGATCGCCACCCGCAGCCAGCCGATCAGCCGCTCCGCCGCGACCGCATGGCGCCGCATCAGGGCCTCGATCAGGTCGCCCTCCAGGGCCCGGTTGGGAACGCTGATGAAAGGCTCCGCCTCGTGGGACGTCACAAATCTCCGCAGCTCTGGCCGCATGATGATCTACCGGCTCCTCGTTCGTCGGGCAGGCCGCCGGCGGATTAGAGCATGGCCCCGCCCATGCCGCTAGGCCCCGCCCCATCGGGCAGATGCCGAGCACCGCCCTGTGCCTTCTCCCGAGCCGAAGGCTCCCTATCGGACATCCGCATTGTGTCCCCTCCACCCCCATGGACAAATGCGGCATGTCCGATCTCTCCTGGTGGTCTCTGCTCTCCGTCACCGCAACCTTTCTCCTGGCAGGCCTCGTCAAGGGCGTGACCGGCATGGGCCTGCCGACGGTGGCCATGGGGCTGCTGGGGGCGATCATGTCGCCGGTCGCGGCAGCCGCGCTGCTGATCGTGCCCTCCTTCGTGACCAATGTCTGGCAGCTCCTCTCCGGTCCGAGCTTTGCCGCGCTGATCCGGCGGCTCTGGCCCATGATGGCCGGCATCGTCGTCGGGACGGTGGCAGGTTCCTCCATTCTGGCTCACGGGCAGATCCGATGGACGACGGTGGCTCTCGGAGCCGCCCTGATCGCCTATGCGGGCTTCACCCTGCTTTCCCGGCAGCTCTCCGTTCCGGCCCGGCTGGAGCCATGGCTCTCCCCGGCCATCGGCCTGGCGACCGGCCTCGTCACAGGGGGAACGGGCGTCTTCGTCATCCCGGCCGTGCCCTACCTTCAGGCGCTCGGGCTGCGCAAGGACGACCTGATCCAGGCCCTCGGCCTGTCCTTCACGGTCTCCACGATGGCGCTCGCGATCGGGCTCGGATCGCGCGGCGCGTTGCAGCTCGACGGCCTCGCCCTGTCGGCGCTTGCCATCGCCCCTGCCCTCCTCGGCATGTGGCTCGGGCAGGCCCTGCGCCATCGCGTGAGCCCCGTCACCTTCCGGCGCTGGTTCCTGATCTGCCTCCTGCTGCTCGGGATCGAGCTCGCCTTGAGGCCGTTTCTATGAGGGGCAGGATCGGTCGTTCACAACAGCCAATCGATATTCGCCGGCGTGATGCGTTCCGGCGAGGTGTTCTCCAGCACGAGGATGGACGAGAAGCCTGCCGATGAAAGCCGGGCCTCCAGCAAAGTATCGTCTCCGCTCGCCGTCAGGCGCAGCAGGCCCGCGATGAAGGGATCGCTTCCCGCCACATAACCCGGCAGGGCCTGCATCATCGACGAGAGATCGATCACGTCGCCTCCTGGTCCGGTCTCGAAATCCAGAATGCGATCGACCACCAAGGGCCGGGACGCCAGGAAATAGACCGAGAACCGGTCTGCGCCGGGACCGCCGCTGATCTCGTCGACGCCGGGCCTCTGCGAGGAATCCGGATAGCTGGGATCGAACCAGTTGTAGGAGACCATCAGGATCGTGTCGTTGCCCGACCCGCCATCGATCCTGTTCGCGCCGGCGATGTCGAAGAGCGTGTCGTCACCCGTTCCGCCGAAAATGTGATCATCGCCATGGCCGCCATCGGCATAATCGTTGCCGGCGCCGGCATGGATCGTGTCGTTGCCGGAGCCACCCCAGATCATCTCGTCGTTCGGCCCGGCGGCATGGTGGCCTTCGACCTCCATGATGAGATCGTCGCCGGCGCCGCCTTCCAGCGTATCGTTGCCGTTGTCGCCCTGGAGGCGGTCGTCTCCATCCTCGCCGTAGATCCTGTCGTTTCCGTCGCCGCCGCTGAGACGGTCGTTTCCCGCGCCGCCTTCCAGGCGATCGTCGCCGCCATGCGCCTTGATGATGTCGTCGCCGTCGAGCCCGTCGAGAAACTCCGGATATCGCGTGCCCGCAAGGCTGTCGGCAGCGGCCGTGCCGATGACCGCGCCGAATACGCCGCTCGGGTCGTAGGGCGGCACGAAGTTATCGGGTGTCAGATCCCCTGCATTCGTGTTCTGGAGAGTGAGTACGGTGCGAAGCTCGAGACCGGAATAGGTGTAGGTCAGCGCCTTCAGGACAGTGCTCGTGTCGGATTGCTCCAACACGAGATGGCCGCTCACGAAGGGAGAGGTGCCGACGACGTAGCCCGGCAAGCCGATGAGCATTTCGGAGACATCGATCACATCGCCGGACGGCCCGCCTTCGAAATCCGTGACGATGTCGGCCGGTGAATCGCCGAGCATGCCGATCCTGTACGTGTCGCGGCCCTCGCCGCCGGTGAGGAGATCGCTGCCCTCGATCGGCCAGAATTCGTAGCCGCCCCATTCCGGCATGCTCGACACGTAATGGAACGTATCGTCGCCGGCACCGCCGATGATGGTGTTCGGGCCGCCATCGGCCCGCCATTCGTAGAAATTGTCGTTGCCGGCGCCGCCGTCGATGAAGTCCGCTCCGCCGGGCTTGGGCGGAGGCGACCAGCGATCGCCGCCCCAGAAGGCAGGATCGCCATAGATGTGGTCGTCACCGTCGCCGCCAAAAATGGTGTCGGCATGCTCCCCGCCGAACAGGGTGTCATTGCCGTCCCCGCCGTCGATCCGATCCTCACCCTCACCGCCTGCGATCTCGTCGTCACCGCGGAGACCCGACAGCACATCGCCTTCGAGCGATCCCTTCATCACGTCGTCGCCGTTCGTGCCGATGGCGCCTTGGTTGCGCCCGAACGGATCGAGCGGCGGATTGAAGTTGAACGCGGTGAGCTGCTCCGGCGAAACGTTCTCGATAAACAGCATCGTGCCGTATCCTTGGCCTTTGCCGATCCAGGAGAGATCGACCTGCACAAGCGCGCCCTTGCCCGAGGCGATCACCCGGATCAGGCCGCTCTCGAAGGGATGGACGGGATCCAGCGTCCATGGATAGGGCGTCTCGTTGCGTGGGTCGACAGCCGCGATGGCCCAGGAGAGGTCGAGAATGTCTCCGCCATAACCGACCTGGAAATCGCGGAAGATATCCGGCGCATCGACCGCCGCGCTAAAATCGCTCACGCGATACCGATTGGACCCTCCACCGCCGAGAATGATCGTCTCGCCCGCGGAATCGATCAGATCATCCCCGGTGCCGCCATCGATGACATTGGTGCCCGCGCCGCCCGACAGGGTGTCGTTGCCGTTGCCTCCGACGAGAATGTCATCGCCGACGCCTCCCGTGAGCGTGTCGTTGCCATCGCCGCCGACTTGAAGCCAATCACTGTCGGACGCTGCTTGCAGCAATCTGGATGATGGGCCCTGAATTGCGTCGGCACGAGCAATAGCCATGTTGTCCTCACGATGAAATCACGCAAGCAATATCATCGGAGGCAAAAGCAATGAATGGAAAATTCGTGCGCCATCTGAGATTAATGCTTTGAAATTCAAAGCATTTCTTCGCGAAATTCGTTCTGAAATCACCTGCTGCGAATATCGACATGCTCGAGCGACAGCTGCCGCCGCGCTCAGACAGACATGATTGTCGCCAAACCGCATATGATCAGAATGGCAAGCGCGGCGACAACGAAAGCGCCGTCGCGTCGTGCGAATCCGGGTGCGTTCAGGATCGTGCGTGGGCCGTCTGGCCCAAGGCCCCGCGCTTCCATGGCGATCGCCGTGCGGCCGGCGCGGCGGATGGCGTAGGCGAGAAGTGGAATGACGAGGCCTGCCACTTCGAAGGGGCTCGGAATGCGCCTGACGCGGCGACCGGATTTCATAGCGCGGGCGAGGCGCATCTGCTGCGCCTCCGCCGCGAGATCAGGCACGAGCTGCATGCCTGCGAAAAGCGAGTAGCCGATGCGCGGGGGCAGCCTGGCATGCCGCATCAGGGCGCGCACGAACAGGCCGGGATCGGTGGTGAGCGCGAAGAACAGCGAGATCGTGCCGCAGGCGAGCGCGCGCAGGAAAAGGGTGATCCCTGCCGAGAATTCCGGCGACGTGAGCACGGATTCATTCGCCATCCGAAGCGCAAAGTCGCTTTCCTGGCGAAACAGCAGGCTCGTGGTGAGAAAGCCGAAGCCGAAGAGCGCGAAGGGGATCATCAGCGCGAGAAGGACGAGCGGCGACGTGCGGTTGATTGTGACGAGCGCAAGAGCCGGCACGAGGATTGCGGCCAGCTGAAAGCGCGGATCGAAGATCAGCACCGCGGCGACAAGCCAGACGCAGCAGACGACGAGCTTCGACAGCGGATTGAGAGCCTTCAGCATGCGGCCGTCTCCAGCCATCGCATCGCATCGCCGCAGGAGGGCTCTGCCAATCCGGCGCGGGCGAGAAGCGCTCGGTCGTTCATCAGTACTGCGGTCGGCCCCTCAGCGAGGATGCCGCCCTCCCCCACCACGACGGAACGCGGGCAGAGTTTGAGCGCGAGATCCATGTCGTGCGTGATCAGCGCGACGGTGCGTCCCTTGTCGCGCAGCGCAAGAATTTCCCGCGAAAGATGCTCCGCGCCATGCGCATCGAGCCCGGCCATCGGCTCGTCGAGCACGAGAAGCGGCCAGCGATCGGCGATGGTGAGCGAGGCGAGCGCGAGCCTGCGCTTCTGGCCCTGCGAGAGCTCGAACGGGTGGTTCTTCGCGAGCGCCGTCAGGCTCCAGGATTCGAGCGCCGTCGCAACATGCGCGGCCTTCTCGCCCGCGCTCATACGATCGGGCAATGCCGTTGCCAGTTCCTCGCGCACGGTGCCCGCGACGAGCTGGTTCTCCGGCCGCTGGAAGGCGTAGCCGCCCGCCGGTCCGTGCCGCTTCCCCGCCTTCAGCGGCAGGAGGCCTGCGAGGCAGAGGCCAAGCGTGGACTTGCCGGCACCGTTTCTGCCCAGAACGCCGAGGATCTCGCCCTTATGGACGGCAAGATCGATGCCGCGCAGCACCGTCGGGCCGAGAAACGGTGCGCAATCGGCGCGCTCCAGGTGAACGAGAACGGGAGCGTTGCAGATCGCAGCCACGTCGTCCTGCGACCGGCATGAAGCGACGTAAGTCTCGACGATGGGTCTGGCGGCATCGATCAGCAGGCGCGGAGCGGTCGCGGGATCGAGATGCGCGAGCGCCTCCGTGACGGAAAGCGGCGCAGCGCGCGAAGCGATGCCGGCTTCAGCCAAAGCGGCATCGAGTGCGCTCGCAGCGGGACGCCAGATGCCCTGCGCTTTGAGAAGCGCGCGCTTGTCGCGAAAAATCCTGCGCGGCTCGCCCTCCGCGACAATCGTGCCGTCACGGCCGAGCACGATCATGCGGTCGATGGATTCGATCAGCCCATCGAGCCGATGATCGACGATGAGAATGCTGCAGGCACCATCGCGCGTCGTGAGCAGCGAATGCAGGCGTCGTGCCGCCTGCGGCGCCAGATGCGCGGTCGGCTCGTCGGCAACGAAGAGCGGCGCTTCCTGGATCAGGGTTGCCGCGAGCGCGACGAGCTGCCTTTCGCCGCCCGAGAGCTGCGCGGAACGGCGGTGGCGCCATTCATCGGGAATGCCGACGCGACGCATGACATCGGAGACGGCGTCGAGAATGCGTTGTGGCGGCCAGGCGCGGTTCTCGAGCGCGAAGGCGAGCTCGTCCTCGACGCGCATGCCGCAGAGCGTCTGATCCGCGTCCTGGAAATATTGCGCCACCTGCGGCGACCAGCCCCAGGGCTTTCGTGTCCCCACATCCTTGCCGAACAGGCTGATGCGCCCCTGCACCTGCGCCGGAATGCTGTCGGGAATGAGGCCCGTCAGCGTCAGCAGCAGCGTGGACTTTCCCGAGCCCGAAGGACCGAGCAGAAGCACGCGCTCGCCGGGACGGATCGCTAGATCGAGGGGACCTACGGAAGCCTCTTTGGCGAAGGGATAGCGGATCTCGACCGCATTCCACTCCGCCGCCGGAACCGGAGCCGGTTCAGGCTGCAGCAGAGCGCTTCTCGACATCGATCGCAAGTCCGCTCAACGCGCCGGTTTTGTACAGCGCCTGCACGATGAGATGGCCGAGCCATCCGCCGAGCAGCGCACCGCTTAAAGTCCGCAGCACGAACATGGCGATCAGCACCGTCGGCTGCAGCGCGCCGTAATCGAACCGGATCCAGGTATAGGCGAAGGAGAAGATCGCGGCTCCCACGCCTGCCGCCATCAGCACCGGCAGCGAATAGTTGCGCCAGCGCGTTGCCGCGAAGACGGCCTCCGCGCCTGCGCCCTGGACGATGCCGGTGACGATCAGCAAGAGGCCGGCAGGGCTGCCGAGCAGCACCTGCAAGGCGGCTGCGAGCACTTCGGCCGCGAAGGCCGCACCGGGCTTGCGGATGATGGCGGCGGCGACGATGGAGGCGACGAACCAGAAGCCCATCACCACATCCATCGTCACGGAGCCAAACACGGCCTGCGCGATCAGCCACACCTGCACCCAGCCGAGATAGAGCACGGCGAAGACCGCGCCGATCACGGTGACGATCAGGATCTCCCTCAACGTCCAGCCTCGTGTTACGGGCATGGCAACCTCCTCATGTAGGGGTGAGAAATGCAGGTTAAGAGAAATTACGCTTTGCTCGGGCTGTTCGCCGAGACCTTGAGATCGAGTGCCACATGGCCCTGCGGTGCGCCGAAGCGCAGGAAGGCTTCGCTCAAGGTCGCGAAGACCGGGCCGGCATCGCCGCGCAGCTTGGTGCAGAAGTTCTTCGAGCGCTCGAAGACGCCGGACTTTTTCAGGAACTCGATGCAGCCGTAGATCTCGTCCATGTGGTGTCCGCTGCCGAGCGGATAGAGCGAGAACTGCGCGGCCACGATCTGCCCGCTCTTCGGCGCAGCTTCCACAAGCTGCACGGCGGCCGCGATGCGCTCGGCGAGCGGCCGGTCATGGTTCGAGCCGGCGATCGGCGTGCAGATCGGATCGTCCGGCTCGCCTGGGCATCCGCGCGAGACCGTTGCCGCCAGCACGCAATGAACGCCGCGTTTCGAGGCGCCGAGAAACAGATCGCGCATGGCGGGAAAGAGCTGATCGGGCGGGCCGACCAGCAGCGTCGAGATATCGTCGGTCTCGATCCGGAAGTTTTGGCGATAAGGCTCGAGCGCGCTGATGGCGCCGAGGATGACGTCGACGAAATCGTCGGTCATCGCATAGAGAGAGACTTGTGCGCCGGAAAACATCGTCACCTCGCTCCGCTGGCATTACCCAGATCAGCTTGAGGGTCCGACGGCTTCGCGCCGTCATCTCAGCCCCGGCAATACGGAGCACCCCTGTTGGAAGTGACTTTGCTTAGCACCCTTCGCCGCTGCATGGCAAGCGGCACGCATCTGTGATGGAAGTTCGCCTCTCGTGCTTACCGAACCGTGACCTGATCCTTGATCTTCTCGAAGGACGTGCGGCGCAGCACGCGCTTCTTCACCAGATCGTCGACGGAGGCATAGGGACGGCCCCGGATGATGGCCTTGCCGAGCGATCCGGCCCCGTCAAGCGTATTCAGATCTTCGAGCGAGCCCTTGTTGAGATCGACGAGGCCGGCATCGGACGCGCCGGCGGACGCCACGGCAGACGCGACCTTCACGGGTACGGCGGCTTTTGCAGGCGCGGCCACGGTGCCCGTCAGGTTCATGTCATTGGTGCGTGCCGGCACAGGGACTTTGGCGACGGCCGCCTCGACCGGCTTCAGAACGACGGGGGCTTGAGGGAGGACGAGCGGAACGGGAGCGGGAACGCTTGGAGGCTCGGCCGGCGCGCGGGCCGCGTCCTTCGGCTCCGCCATGGGCCGCGGCGCGGCATCGGGCTGAACCATAGAGACGGCGACAGGTGCGGAGGGACGCGCGTCGGCCACCCGGACGGGAGCCGTTTGAACTGCTGAGGCAAGCGTTCCGACCTCACCGGATGCCGGGGTCGGCGGGGCTGCGGCCACCAATCCTTCCGTTAGGGAGCCTGCGCCGCCGGTGAGCCCCAGGGCCAGCGATCCGCCGGCGATGAGGCCCCCGACCAGGAGAAGGCGCATGGTTTGGAGAGCGGCGTTGTCGCGCCTTTCGCAAGGCACTTGGGTGCGGGAAAGATTGCCTACCTGCATGGGCCCCTCTCACGTTGTTCTGACGCTGAACGCGGAACGTCTGTATAGGGCTAGACAGTGGATGTGGCGCAGACGTGGCAAAGTTTGCCGTTCGCTGTGCGTCGGCGAAAATTTCGACGACGGCCCGTTATAGCGGGCGCAACGTGCCGCGCAATATCATCACCTTACGTAAGTGAGATACTCAAACGCTCCGCACCCGCGCCGGCGCACCGATTTCGCATTCGAGTGCGGGCCGGTCCCACTTGCCCGCATCGGCCGCAGCCGCATAAGTGGTGACGAGGAAATCGAGCAGCAGCGCATCGGGATCGTCTGCCTTGCGCACAGTCTTGTAGGGCAGGATGAACTCGCCCAGAGTGGTGTCGAACGTTGCGCCTTTTGTCACGGTGGCATCGCTAAAGCCCGGCGGCGCGGGATAGGCATAGGAGTAGAAGGCGGCGTTCGGAAACGCGTCGCTGCCCGGCCAGAAGCCCGCGCTCGACACCTCGTGCGAATAGGCCTCGCGCGTCACGTCGTCCGGCAGTCCGGGCACGCCGCCGGGATGCAGCGGTGCAGGCCGTCCGGAAAAGCGCGTGACGGCGAGATCGAAGCTGCCCCAGAAGAAATGCACCGGCGACGACTTGCCCAGAAAGCCGCTGCGAAACTGCTTGAACACACGATCCGCCTGCACGAGCGCGCGCCAGAAGCGCTGGACCGCATCAGCGTCGTAGGAAGCGTGCGTCCGGTCCTGCGGGAAGGGAATCGGATCCGGCACCTCGTTCGGCATCTCGTTGATCGAGACCGGGATGCGAAGATCGTTCAGAAGGCCGATGACGCCGGCATAGAAATCCGCGACGCTCTGCGGCTGCAGCTTGAGATCCCGCTCATCGCCGCGGCTCGTGCGCATGAGCAGGCGATGCGCGATGAAGTCGAACTCGATCTCAAGGATCTCGTTGCCGATCGGGATCGGCGACGTGCTCAGGCCGCGCGCGGTGACATAGAGCGGCACCTGCCAGCCGTGATTGAGCCAGGGCGAGAGCGAGAGCCTGACCTTGCCGACGATCTGCGTCCACAATTGCAGGGTCGCGGCGGTGTCGCGCCATTCGGAATAGGGCAGCTCGGGCCAGGCGGCATCGTTCATCGGGCGTCTCCCTGTAATGCGGGATCAGGATCGCCCGGATAAACTAGAGCGTCTTCGTGCGGGGGAAACCGCGCCGAAGGATGCGCGTCTTCACCTCTCCTTGAGGGAGAGGTCGCGCCGGAGGCGCGGGTGAGGGGTTGCGCCCTCTCCGGATAAACCTGTGCCCCCTCACCCTCGCTGCGCTCGACCTCGCCCCATTCAAGTCGGGTGTTCCCGACTTGAATGGGAAACGGATCTCGGGAACACCCGAGACCCGGGGAGAGGTGATGCCTGCGGCAGCAAATACGGATCCCGGGAACACCCGAGATCCGAGAAAGGTAATACCCTGGAGCCTACCGCATCAGCTCAAGCAGCAGGACGCATGCTGGCGGCGATGGTGGTCGGGATCTCGATGTCGACTTCGAGCGTCGACACGGAGGCGCCGCGGTCCATCTTGATCTGCACGTTGTCCTGCGGCACCGACATGTGTTTTGCGATCACCGCCATGATCTCCTCGCGCAGGATCGCGACGAGATCGGATTCGCCGCCGCCGACGATGGTGCGCTCGTGGGCGAGCAGGACCTGAAGACGCTCGCGGGCGACGGGCGCGGAGGTGTTGCGTTTGAAGAAGCTGAAAAGGCTCATGCGGCCCTCCGTGCGAATAATTTGCTGAACAGGCTGCGCTGCTTCTGCACCTCGACCACGGTCTCGCCCGTCAGCTTGCGCACGGCGTCGAGATAGGCGCGGGCCGGCGCCGAATTCGGGCTGCCGAGCGTCACCGGAGCGCCGAGATTGGAGGAGCGCAGCACCTCGGTGCTTTCCGGGATGATGGCGAGAAGCGGGATGGAGAGAATGTCGAGCACGTCCTCCACCTTCAGGATCTCGCCGCGCTGCGCGCGCGCATTGTCGTAGCGCGTGAGCAGGAGATGCTTTTCAACCTGCTCGCCCTTCTCCGCCTTCTCGGTCTTGGAATCGAGCAGGCCGATGATGCGGTCGGAATCGCGGATGGAGGAGACTTCCGGGTTCGTGACGACGACGGCGACATCCGCATGGCGCATGGCGAGGGTGGCGCCGCGCTCGATGCCCGCCGGGCTGTCGCAGATCACCCAGTCGAACCTCTCGCGCAGGCTGTTGATGACGCGCTCGACGCCCTCCTCCGTGAGGTTGTCCTTGTCGCGGGTCTGCGAGGCGGGGAGCAGGTGCAGGGTCTCGACGCGCTTGTCGCGGATCAGCGCCTGCTCGAGCTTCGCGTCGCCCTTCACGACGTTGATGAGATCGAACACCACGCGGCGCTCGGCGCCCATGATCAGATCGAGATTGCGCAGGCCGACGTCAAAATCGACCACGGCCACCTTTTTGCCTGTCTGCGCGAGCGCCGCGCCCAGGGCCGCCGTCGAGGTCGTCTTTCCGACGCCCCCTTTGCCCGACGTCACGACAAGAACTTTCGCCATTCCTGGTCTCCTCACCCTAAAAATTTTCGTTGCGACGGCATTGCCGACGAATGGCTCCAGGGGCCGCAATCCAGGCTGGAATGCGGAGGGCCCCAAGGGCTGTCGCGGTCTGCTACGCTACGGGATAAGGCTCATTCGGCGCTCGATATGGTTACCGGCGAGTTAATAAATGGCGCCGGAGATCGATTTTTCGGCGGAAAACAAAGGTTTTTCGCGCATTCTTGTGCCATTCGCGGCGAATTAGGACAATATCCCTCAAATGGAAATGGACGCTGGATAGCGTCTTTTCGTTGCGTCAGGGCAAATCCTATTGGGCGGCAGCCCTCCAGCGGGAACTGAACCTGGATCCGATCTGCCACCGCTTCACCTCCGCTTCGGAAGTATCACACCGGAAGGTGACCGCGTCCCGCAGATAGGAGAACTCCGCATCGATGACAGCCCCGAGCAGGAAGCAGATCTCATCGCGCCGTCCGAGAGGCCGGTTCTGCAGCACGAACTCGGCCCGGACGATGACGGCCTCCACCTTGCGCCTGTTCCAATCCGCATCACCGAAATCGGCAACGGAATAGGACTTTGTCTCGAGCTCCCAGCGGTCGCGCGTCAGTTGCTTGTACTCGCGCACGAGATTCGGGAAGAGTTCGGCCGCCTTTCCGAATACGCCGTCGCCGCGCTTGTCGCCGCTCGCCTTCACTTCTGCGATGAAGGCATCGACGATGCCGGAGACCTGATCCTGCGCCGCACGTGCGAAGGAGCGGTTGCGGGACTGCAGGTCGCGCTCGATGTTTTCGCGCTTGGCCGCCTCGTCCAGGGCACGCTGCTTCATGATGGCGGCTTCCTGCTGCAGCGCCTTGCGGGCCTCCTCCTCCTTCGCCATGACATTGGCCATCTGGGAGGCCTCGGCCTGGAGAACCGCCTTCACCTCCAGGGAATCCACCCACATTGGCGCCACGACATAATCGAGACGCTCGCGCTTCATGGCCTTGACGATCTCGGCCAGGTCCGTCGCCGAGGCATAGATCGCATTGCACTTCCGGGTCTGGAAGTCCGCGAAGGCATCGTCGAGCGATGTCCTGGTGAAGCTGATGTCGTCCGTCGACACGTTGAACACTGTGCCGGTCTTCTGCAGGACGGCGATCCGATGGGCCTCGGGATCGTCGGCGACGGTCTGGCAGATGCGGCCCTGGCTCGGATTGTTGAAGACGATACCGAAGCCGGAACTCTTGCCGTTGAGGATCTGCGCCTCGAGGGCCGCAGAACTCAGGACCTCATCCTGCAGTGCCCTGACGACCTCGGGGCCGGGAATCGATGCGAGGCGGCCGAAGGTGGTTTCGACCTTGCGGACCAGGGACGAGACATAGCCCGGCGCCTGCGACAGCAGTCCGATGCGCTGGAACACGATGACGTCGTAGCCTTCCATGCCGTCGATCGGACAGGCGGCCTGCGCGATCCTCACGCCCTGGACATCCAGCTCCTGCCTTTGGATCTGCGCCATGGTCAGGCGCTCCAGATCCTTGATCCGCTCGACATTGCGATCCTGCGCGAAACAGATCGTCGGGTTCCTGTCCTTGAAGACGAGGTCTCCCTTCAGACTCTTGACGATGCGTCCCGACGCATTGTTGTAGAGAAAGATCAGCTCCTCGTTATCGCCGTCGATGAGGAAGCGCGTGCGCTCGGTGATCCCGAGCTGGCGGGCCAGAGCCGTCTGCGGATCCTCGGATGTCTTCGGCGTATTCTTCTCGGTCCAGGCCAGCATCGCCGACCGATAATCATCCGTCAGGTTGTTTGCGGCGACGAGGCGCGAGAATTCGGTGTTCGCGCGGTTGAGAGCATTCAGGTTGCGCTCCTTGAGCGCCTTCGCGAACTGCTCGCCGAATTTGGTGAGATCGGCCGTATGCGGCGACAGGATGTTGCCGGCGACATAGGATTCGATGAAAGTGACATTCTTGCCCGCCTCGAGCGCCGCCTCCGAAATCCGGCGGTCGAGGGCTTGTTGCCGCTCGTCGGCGAGGCTCTTCATGAAGACGCCGAAGTTCGCATCGTTCTTGAAGAACGCCTCGAGACGCTTCTTGCCTTCGCGAGCGCTTTTCAGATTCTGCGTGTCGACCGCAGCCTTCGTCGCGACGGCGCTTTTGGCGATGTCCGCGAGATTGGCCGGGCTGCCGCCGGCAACGGCCCTGTCTTTCAGGTATTGCGAGATATCGTTCAGGAAATCCGCGATCTCCTGCATCTCCTTGGTTTGTCCCGAAGCACCTCCAGCTGCGGCCTCCGCCTCGGCCTGCTTGAAGCGGTTGTAGAACTCGACCGGAACCCGCTGCCAATTCGCCGAGGCCGAGGTTTTACAGTAATGGTTGCCGTTGTCGGCGCGCGCGCAGGT
Source organism: Microvirga zambiensis WSM3693 (assembly GCF_016735695.1). Classification (GTDB taxonomy): domain Bacteria; phylum Pseudomonadota; class Alphaproteobacteria; order Rhizobiales; family Beijerinckiaceae; genus Microvirga; species Microvirga zambiensis. Next base: position 93,835 of record NZ_JAERQD010000020.1, read on the forward strand.
GCGGAAGCCGTCGAGGGAGAATTCCTGCGCGACCGATGTCGAAAGGAAGCCTGCGAGGCTTCCTCCGACAAGAGCAGCCGTCGCCAGAAGGCGCGGAAGGCTCAGGCGCATTCGGTCCGTTCCTCGGTTGAGGGCTTGCCCTGGAAGGTGATTGTCTCCTGGATCGTGCGGCAGGTCTTGCCGTCGGGCATCTTGTCGACCTTGGCGACCTTGATCGACCCCGTGGCCTCCTTGCTCTTCCAGCTCGTGGTCGAGCCGGCGGGCTTGCGAACGGCCGTGCTCACCGCCTGCTGGCGCTGTGCCTTCGATTGGGCGTCCATGTTGGGCAGGATATGGCCGAGCACTGCGCCGACGAGAGCTCCAGCAACGATTCCTCCGGCGTTACCCCTCCCGACCGCAGCTCCGACAGCAGCCCCGCCGGCGCCGCCCAGGAGGGCTCCGAACGGGTTTTGCTGGGCCTGAACGGGAGCAGCCGTGCCGAGGACGAGAGAGAGTACGACGACAAACGCGGTTATGACTTTATGCATTGTGGCCCCTATTAGTTTCTTATGTCCTGATGAAAATCCTACATCCCGCCACGAAGTTGACACAATAGGGAAAACCCGAGGTTGTATCATTTTCTCTGCAAACCCGCCGTGCCGATTTGCATAAACCAGACACCCAGCCTCCCAACGCGCCCCTCCATTGACCTTACGACAGCTCCCCCTAGCCTTGATTCAGGTCATGGAGGTCCTCCTATGCGGCACGGATGGCGGCTTCTTATCCTGGCGACATTGTCGCTCGTCGGCGCTCACGCTCCGGCTCTTGCCCAGCAAGGCACGACCGTTCGGGTCGGGCATTTTCCCAACATCACCCATGTGCAGGCTCTCGTCGCGCGCGGCTTCGAGCGGCAGGGGCGCAGCTGGTTCGGGGAACGGCTCGGACCGGGCGTAAAGATCGAATGGTACGCCTACAATGCCGGTCCGAGCGCCATGGAAGCGATCTTCGCCAATTCGCTCGACCTCACCTATGTCGGCCCCAATCCCGCGCTCAATGCCTATGCGCGCTCGCGCGGCGCGGAGGTGCGCGTCGTCGCCGGTGCGGTGAACGGCGGCTCTGCTTTGGTGGTCCAGGGCGATTCAACCCTGTCGAAGCCGGCCGATTTCAGGGGCAAGCGCATCGCCACGCCGCAATTCGGCAACACGCAGGATGTGGCGGCAAGAGCCTGGCTCGTGGCCGGCGGGTTGCGGATCACCCAGACCGGCGGCGATGCGCAGGTGGTGCCGACCAGCAATCCAGACCAGCTCTCCCTGTTCCAGAGCAAGCAGCTCGATGCGGTCTGGACCGTGGAGCCATGGGTCTCGCGCCTTGAATCGGAATCCGGCGGCAAGATCCTGGTCGAGGAGAAGGAGGCGATCACGACGATCCTGGTGTCCAGCGCCGGTTTCCTCGCCAAGAACCGGGACCTCGCCAAGCGTTTCGTCGCCGCCCATCGCGAGCTGACGGAGTGGATCCGGAAGAACCCGGACGAAGCGCAGAAGCTCGCCCGCGACGAGCTGCAGGCCGCCTTCCGCCTCGACATGTCGCCGGAACTGGTGGCGCGCGCCTGGAGCCGCATGGTCATCACGCCTGATACGACGCGGGAGGCTTTTCAATCTTTCGTGACCAGCGCGCAGCAGGTCGGCTTTTTGCGCGATACGCCGGACCTGTCCAATTTGATCGAGGCGCCTTGATGGAGGCAGCGCGTCCCGATTTCGTCGCCGATGCCTCCGCCAAGCTCCTCGTCGATGGGGTGTCCAAATGGTTCACCCCCTCGCGGACGCAGGTCCATGCTCTCGACAACGTGTCCCTCGCCATCGAAGAGGGCGAATTCGTCTGTCTTCTAGGGCCGAGCGGGTGCGGGAAATCCACCCTCCTCGACATCATGGCAGGCCTGACCATGCCGGATTCCGGCCGGGTGCTCACCGACGGCAAGCTCGTGGAGAGACCCGGACGGGAGCGGCTCGTCATGTTCCAGGAATCGGCGCTGTTTCCGTGGCTCGATGCCTTCGGCAACGTGATGTTCGGGCTCAGGTTGCGGCCGGACCTGAGGAATGCCGAGCGCAAGGAGATCGCCAACCATTTCCTCAAGCTCGTGGGGCTGGCAAAGTTCAAGCATGCCTATGTGCATGAGCTCTCCGGCGGCATGAAGCAGCGCGTCGCGCTGGCGCGTGCGCTCGCACCGGATCCGCAGGTTCTGCTGATGGACGAGCCCTTCGCCGCGCTCGATGCGCTCACCCGCGATCAGCTCTACGACGACATCCAGCAGATCTGGATGGAGAGCCGCAAGACCATCGTCTTCGTCACGCATAACGTGCGCGAGGCCGTGTGCCTCGGCGATCGCGTCGTGCTGATGTCGCCCTCGCCGGGGCGCATCGCGCAGATCTTCGACATTCCCCTCTCCCGCCCGCGCGACATCAACAGCCCGGAGCTTGCCGGCTATGCGTCGCAGATCGCCGCGGCGCTGAAGGGCAATATGAGGAAGGCGGTTTCCGAATGAAGCGCATCGCCGTCGCCCTCTTCTTCTTCGCCGTATTGATCACCCTGTGGGAACTCGCGGTGCGCAGCGGCCGCTGGTCCGTGGTGCTGCTGCCCTCCCCCATCTTCGTTGCGGAATATATCTGGGCCGCTTTGCTCGACGGCACGCTGATCGAGTCGACCTGGGTCACCCTCAAGCGGCTGCTGATCGGCTATATCGCCGGCGTCATCATCGGCCTTCCGCTCGGCCTTTTGACCAGCACGTCGCAGGTGTTCGAGGACACGATCGGCGCGCTGGCACTCGGCTTCCAGACCCTGCCGAGCGTGTGCTGGGTGCCCCTCGCGCTGATCTGGTTCGGCCAGACCGAGGGCGCGATGCTCTTCGTCGTCATCATGGGCACGGTGTGGTCGGTGATCATCGCCACCGACCACGGTGCGCGCAACATTCCGCCGATCTATGCCCGCGCGGCACGCACCATGGGCTCGGAAGGCTTTCACAAATGGACGCGCGTAATCCTGCCGGCATCGCTGCCCTTCCTGGTCAGCGGCATGAAGCAGGGCTGGGCCTTCGCCTGGCGCTCGCTCATGGCGGCGGAGATCTACGTGACGATCCTCACCGGCTTCGGCCTTGGCCACCTGCTGCATTACGGGCGCGAGCTGAACGCCATGGATCAGGTGATCGGCATCATGATCGTGATCGTCGTGATCGGCCTTCTCGTCGACCGCCTGCTCTTCTCGCCCTGGGAGCGCATCCTGCACCGGCGCTGGGGAACGAACGTGAAGGAGGCCTAAAGCATCTGACTCAGAAGTGGAATCCATTTTCGGGATCAATTCTCGCGTATCGTTGAGCGTTAGAGGCTCATTAAAGGCGCCGAAGCAGACGATTACGTGATAATCTGCGCCTTACGATCGCAAGTGATGGAGGTTGAGATGCGCAGAATCATCGCCCGTCTTGCCCCGCTGCCTCTCGCCGTGTCGACCGCGCTGGCTCAAAGCACTCCGCCTGCGCAAAGCCTCCCGACAGGCGCCGACGACAGCGCGGTCCTCTTGTGGATCGCCGCCTTCTCAGCCTTGGCGGTGCTCGCCTTCTGGTATGTCGCCAGGAGCCGGCACCACCCGTAAGCGGAAAATTATTGTCTGTCCTGCTTAGGCTGGGCCAATCCGGGTTCGCTTGTCTGAGCGCTTGCGGGCGCGACGGGACTGCCCGATGGCAGCGTGCCGCCGGGCTGCAGCGGTGTCGCGATGCCTGACGGTGCACGCGGCGGATGAGCCGAGGAGAACCAGGTGTCGTCGGAGGGGCTGCCGCCGACGGCTGACGTCGAGAGGCCTGCTCCATGGAGCAGAGCGTCATCTTCCGGGTCGTAATGCTGCTCATGCGGGGCTGCGGCAGGTCCCGGAGCCGGCCTCGGCCTGGCTTCCCCCTTGCCGGTCGTCCGATAGTTTCGCCCATGGGCGGAGAGGCGGCGGTCGAAATCCTCATCCGGGAACGGATAGCGCGTTTCGGGATGCCAGGGCGCTCCCGGCGACGGCCGGCGATAGTGCGGGCGGGGACGCCTCGACCGGGTGGCGCTCCACAAAAGCGCCCCCGCGCCGATGGCGGCAAGGCCTGCGACGATCCCGAAGACGGTTCCTGTCGGAAGGCCGTAGCGGCTCGGCATTGCGGATTGGGGCATATGCCAGCGCTCGGCCTCATAAGCAGCGATGCGCTCGTGCTCGTAGCGGCGCCACAGAACCTTGAGCTCGTTAGGCGAGAAGGCGCTGCGGGCGACGATCATCACGCCGTTTTCTTCGAGGGTGAAGGCATGCCGGATGGAGCCGGTCAGATCCTTGAAATCCGCCGCCCAATCGTGGCTGTCCTTGCTGGGATGAGCCGCGAGCCTGTCGAGCTCGCGCAGGATCTCGTCCTGCCTGCCTTCGAGATCGGCAACAAAGGAGGCCATCCGCTCGTGCTCGGCGAGAGCGGGATAGATCACTCGCTGCTGCGCGGCGATGTGCCGTTCCAGCTCGTCCTGCAGATCGGCAAAAAGCTCGGCGCGGCTGTTCGGGCCGGTGCCCGTGGCACGCAGCACCTCGCGGCAGAGCTCCTCGATGTTCCCGTGGTCCGCCACCACCATCTGCCACAATTCCATGGGGATCCTCCTCATGCAGAGCCGATAAGCATGAACGGCTGGAACCGACCGCTGTTCCGCCGGCGAGATCCCTCTCGCAAGATCCCTCTCGAAAGGATGTGACAAGGATCGTCCCGACTTGCTATGGACGGGTATGAGGTTCGACCCGGCATGCGCGAGACGCGTGCCAAGTCTTCCAAGGCGCGAGTGACCGATGACCACGCAAAATCCGCAACCACCTGAGACCGCTGCGCCGCAGCTGCCCACCTACGAGGATGTCGTCGCCGCGGCCGGGCGCATCGACGGCATTGCGCACCGCACGCCGGTGCTCACCTCCCGCACCGCCGATAAGCGCACGGGCGGCACCCTGTTCTTCAAGGCCGAGAACCTTCAGCGCGGCGGCGCCTTCAAGTTCCGCGGCGCCTACAATGCCATTGCCCGGCTCTCCCCCGAGGCGAAGCGGCTCGGCGTCGTGGCCTTCTCCTCCGGCAACCACGCCCAGGCCATCGCCTATGCAGGACGGCTGCAGCAGGTCCCGACCGTCATCATCATGCCCGAGGACGCGCCCGCGATGAAGGTTGCGGCGACGAAGGGCTATGGCGGCGAAGTGGTGCTCTACGACCGCTACAAGGAGGACCGCGAGGCCATCGGGCGCAAGCTGTCCCAGGAGCGCGGGCTCACCCTCATCCCGCCCTACGACCACGAGGACATCATTGCCGGCCAGGGCACCGCCGCCAAGGAGCTGATCGAGGAGGTCGGCCCACTCGACATGCTGCTCGTCTGCGTCGGCGGCGGCGGGCTGCTCGCGGGCTCGGCACTCGCCTCCAAGGCGCTCTCGCCCGATTGCCGCATCTACGGCGTCGAGCCGGAAGCCGGCAACGATGCGCAGCAATCCTTCCGCAGCGGCTCCATCGTGAGGATCCCCGTTCCCGCCACCATCGCGGACGGAGCGCAGACGACCTATGTGGGCAACAAGACCTTTCCCATCATGCGCGCGCTCGTCGACGACATTCTCACCGTGTCCGATGCGCAGCTCGTCGACACCATGCGCTTCTTCGTCGAGCGCATGAAGATCGTGGTGGAACCCACCGGCTGCCTCGCGGCTGCGGCCGCCCTCCACGGTATCCTTCCCTGCAAGGACAAGCGCGTCGGCATCATCGTCAGCGGCGGCAACGTGGATCCGCGCGCGCTGGCCGGGTTTTTGGCGGGGTAGCAGCGTCCTCGTCGCGATTGCCACGTGACACGCTCCCCCCTCCCGGGTGGGAGAGGGGCAGGGGTGAGGGCGGGGCTAAACCAGTCAGGCGCCGTCACCTCCGCTGCTGCCTGTCATCGACTGCGTTTCATCGGGCACTGGCCTTCCCTCACCCCAACCCTCTCCCAAACGGGAGAGGGAGAAGCGCTTTGGTTCACGGCCCCGCCCGCACCACGACGGCGATACCGTCGTGATCGCCGCTCGTCAGCTTCGGGTCGCCGATCAGCGCGTTGCCGAGATTGACGAAGGCGCTCACCTTGAAATCGGTGTGCAGATCGAGCCTCTGCGTGAAGTCGTCCCTGGCGCGGTTGAACGAGCTATACTGGTGCGGAGGATCGCGGATGGGGTCGACCTCCTCGCGGCTGAAGGCGGCGGTGAAGAGATACCCCTTCGCCAGGGCATAGGGCCCGAAGATGCGGCCGTGATTGTTGCTGACCTCGAAGATGTCGTTGGAGAAGGCGTCGTCCCTTCCCTGCGGGAGCTGCGGATAGGGCCTGTCGCCGATATAGCCCTGATAGCCGGTCGAGTGCCCGAAACGGATCGGATAACCGGCGCGCGTCGCAGCGGCGATGAGCCTCGTCTTCGCCTCGTCGACGCTCGTTGCGCCTTCGTCGACGATGATGACATTGATGGGCTCGCGCAGATTCCTGCCGTGATAGATCTCGCCGAGCCAGTCCGACGGCACGCCCTGCGCCGTCAACATCCACTGGCCGATAGGCGGCAGGCCCTCCGGCGTCGCGATGGCGAAGTTCTGTTGCGCCTTTGCTGCGGGCGCCGCCATCAGCGCGACGCCCAGAATGAGAATCCGGAACCGGCCCCGTCCCATGTGCCTTCCCCGATGCGGCTGATCGTCATGCCGCAGGAAAACACGATCGTGCGCGTCAGGCCATGGCTTTTCCGGCGGAGGCCTTGACGGCGACGACGGCATAACGATGTTGCGTCGCGCGCTCAAGCCCTTTCAGGAGCGGCAGATTCCTCGCCTGCTGCCGATGGATCGCCTTGAGATTGCGGTCGACCGCAACTTCTGCAAAGCCGGCCTCGCGCAGCAGAGCCATCACGGCCTCGGCCCGCGCGCCCTTGGAGAAATAAACGCGCTCGAGGATGCGCTCGTGGGTCTCGCGCATCGCGTTCGGTGCATGCGGAACTCCGGACGATCCCGGCAGCAGCCTCTCGATGACACGGATCATGCGCTTGACGAACGTATCCGACACGAAGTCACCATCGACGATCAGCAGACGCCCACCCGGCTTGAGCAGGGAATGCCATTCGCGGAACGCTGCCTTCGGATCGACGAGCGTCCAGACGAGGTGGCGCGTGACGAGGACGTCATAGCTTTCCGGCTGTTCCAGCGTGTGCTCGGCATCGCCCATGACGAAGCGAATATCCGCGCCGCGACGCGCCGCCTTCGCCCGCGCCTGACGCAACATCGACTCGGACCAGTCGAGCCCAGTGACGTCGAAACCAAGGCCGTGCAGCAGATGCGAGATCACGCCCGTACCGCTGGCAAGATCGAGCGCCCTGCGGTCGTCTCCGGGGCCGAGATGGCGCCGGAAGAGATCCCGCCACGCCTCGCGTTCCTCCTCCGAGAAGATCTCGTGGCCGACCTGCTCGTCGAAGGTCGCGGCGCCGGCGGACCAGTAATCGCGGATTTCGTCGCGGAGGGTGAAGTTGGCAGTCATCGAACGTCCATCGCCAAAGGAAGCTTTGCGATGCTCGTCTAGCGCATTCTGCAGAAAAGTGGACTCGGTCTTCGCGCATCGCCCCCGCCCGAACGCAGGGCGCTGCAGGACCTCGCCGTTAAGAGGCAGGAAATCCGATGGCGGAGCATTTTCCTAGTCTTCAATAGAAAAAGGGTCGCGCCCAGTCTTTGTTCGACTGTGTTCGCGACCCTTAAGACCGTATTTGCCCCTACGGTTAATTCGGCATAAATCATATTTTACGGTATCGCAAGACCAAATAGTTCTTAAATGAACGGTCCGCGGCGTCAGAATATCGCATATTCCATATTGACATGCCTTAGATATGTCATGAAGCGCCACATTTAAGACATATTACTACACAAATAGATAGGTGTACCGACCTTTGTATTTGCCCCTACGGGTCGGATCCTTAAAGCGCCCCTGAAAAGTGGGCGCTTTCTTTTTGGGCGCGACGGGAATCCCGCCTCAGAGGCTGGCTCATAATGCGCGAGCAACCCTCCTCTTCCTTGTGGGGAGGGAGATGGCCTGTGCAAATCTCAATGAATTATGAGCCGGGCTTTCAGGACGATCCCTGCGGGGCGAAGAAGCAGATGATGGCGTGGGTCGTCGGCTCCTCGCAGATGTGGAACCTCGCATCCGGCGACATCTTGCCGAATTCGCGCCCGATCAGGCGCCCGTCCCAGAGCCGCCAGCCGTCTTCGGTCTCCGTGACGGTCTCGCCGCGGCTCTCGACGAGTTCCCGGCAATCGTGATCGTCACAGCACCAGAACGGATACCAGCTATGGGCGAGGGCCGGCCCGCCCGTCAGGCACATCACCGCAAATATCGTCCAGCGCATGAATATCATTCAGGCCCTCGGGTCTCGCTCGACGAGCTCGATCCTGATCTTGGGGCGCCGGGCATGAGGCGTCCAGCCCTGCCGCATGGGCAAGAACCGCGTCCGCCGACAGCCTCATTTCTCGGTCTGAAGATAGGGTTCGACCTTGCCCTTGAGCTTGATCGTCATCGGGTTGCCGAAGCGATCCTTGGCATTGCCCGCCGTCACGCGCACCCAGCCCTCGCTGACGCAATATTCGTCCACATTGGTCTTCTCGGCCCCGTTGAAGCGGATACCTACCCCCTTCGCCAGCAACTCCTCGTTGTAGAAAGGGCTGTCCGGGTTCGTGGACAGGCGGTCGGGAAGCGTGTCGGTCATGCGCGGGTCTCTCCGGATCTGGTTCTTTGTGGGGCGGCAAACTAGCTCTTCGGAGATCGAAAGCCAATTCCGCCTATCCGGCGTGACAAGCTCGGCGCAATGTCCTACTTTCGTCGAACGTCCCAGGGGAACGCCTGGGGGCACGATGACAATCCGCTCGAAGCGGAGGCGCGATCAGGGAGAGAGACTTGTCGGCTGCGACAGACGGGATTCATACCGATTTTTCAGAAGGCATGAGCTACGGGGACTATCTCCGGCTCGACACACTCCTCTCCGCACAGGCTCCCCTCACGGCCGAGCATGACGAGCTTCTCTTCATCACCATCCATCAGGTGATGGAACTCTGGCTGAAGCTCCTGAACCGCGAGCTCGACACGGCGCTGGCCCATGTCCGGGCCGACCAGCTTCAGCCCGCCTTCAAGTGCACCGCCCGGATCAACCGGATCCAGGAGCAGCTGATCCAGGCCTGGACCGTGCTCTCCACCATGACCCCGTCGGACTACCTGAGCTTCCGCCCGGCGCTCGGCCAATCCTCCGGCTTCCAGTCCTGGCAATACCGTCTCGTGGAATTCAAGCTCGGGTCGAAGGACGCGATCAAGATGGCGCCGCACCGCCACCGGAGCGACCTCGCGGAGCAACTCGAGGCGGCCTATCGCGCGCCGAGCCTCTATGACGAATCCTTGCGCCTGCTGGCCCGGCGCGGCTACGCGATCCCGGCGGAAGTGATCGAGCGCGACGTGACGCAGCCCTATGCGGCGCATCCCGGCGTCGAGGCGGTATGGGAGGAGATCTACCGCCATTCCGGCGCGCATTTCGATCTCTACGAGCTCGCCGAGGAGCTGGTCGATCTGGAAGACGCCTTTCAGCAATGGCGCTTCCGGCACATGAAGACCGTGGAGCGCATCATCGGCATGCGCCGCGGCACGGGCGGCAGCAGCGGCGTCGGCTATCTGCGCAAGGCGCTCGAACGCTCGTTCTTTCCCGAACTCTGGTCCGTGCGCGGCAAGCTTTGACGATGCGAGAGATGCGCCATGCTTGATCTTCGTTCCCAGTTCTCCCGCTTCCTCAACACAGAGCCGGACCGCCTGCATTTCGCAGCCCACAGTCACCATCCCTGGCCAGATGTGACGCGCGAAGCGCAACTCCAGGCCTGGGACGACGCTGCCCGGCTCATCGACGACAAATGGGAGCACGTGCTCGGACCCGTGCTCGACGAGTTTCGCGGGCATGTGGCCGGGCATCTCAGCCTGCCGGATCCGTCGACCATCGCAGTCGCCCCGAATACGCATGAGCTTCTCAAGCGCATCCTGTCATGCTTTCCGGCGGACCGCCCGATCCGCATCCTGACCTCCGACGGCGAGTTTCATTCCTTCACCCGCCAGATGGCGCGGCTGGAAGAGGAGCGACTCGTCGAGGTCACCCGCGTGCCGGCGGAGCCGTTCTCAACCTTCGAGGACCGCTTCTACGCTGCCGCTCAGGAGGGTTTCGATCTCGTCTTCGTGAGTCAAGTGTTCTTCAATTCAGGCTTCGCACTGGACGGGCGTTATCTCGCGGAATGCAACCGCGACGGCGCGATGATCGTGATCGACGGCTATCATGGATTCATGGCGCGGCCGACCGATCTGGGAAGCGTTGCTGACCGCGTATTCTACATCGCCGGCGGTTACAAATATGCGATGGCCGGCGAAGGCGCGTGCTTCATGCACTGCCCTCCGGGATGGGCCTTACGTCCGCGCGATACCGGCTGGTATGCGGCCTTCGGCCATCTCGCCGGCGCGCAGAACGGCCAGGTCGGCTACAGCGGCGACGGCTGGCGCTTCATGGGCGCGACATTCGATCCGTCGGGCCTCTACCGCTTCAATGCGGTCATGCGCTGGCTGGCGGATGAGGGCATCACGCCGGGCATCATCCATGCCCATGCCAAGGCGTTGCAGCAGCACTTCCTGCACCGCATCGGCGGATCGGCCCCGTTCGAACACGCCTCCCTCGTGGTGCCGGCCGATGAGATGCGGCGCGGCAATTTCCTCACCTTCCAGACACCGCAGGCACAGGCAATCCATCGCGACCTGGCGGAGCTTCGCGTCGTCACCGACGTGCGCGGCCAGCGCCTGCGACTCGGCTTCGGCATCTACCAGACGGAAGAGGAAGTGGATGACCTCGTGCGCCGCATCGACGAGGCTGGTGCGCTGGAATCCCTGCCCTACGACACGCCATCGGCAGCCTGACGTTAGGCCCTCATCGGCCCGGTTGATCTCTGCCTTTCATCTTGGCCGCAACCTTCCGCAACACCTTGCGTTGGCTTCTTGACCGACAAGTCATTGTCTTCAGGGGCATCTGATCGCAAGGAGATCCCCATGCGTCGTATCGTGTTCAGCAGTTTGACCATCGCCGCCATTGCTCTCGGCGCTACCAGCGCCATGGCTCAAAATAGACCTCCTCCGCCGGTTTCGGGTGGAAGCGGATCGCAAGTCACGAATCCTGCTATCTACCGCAACTACGCCACCAAAGAACATGAGCGGAGCATGCTGGTGCAGCAGCGCAAGCTGGGCCTGACCACTGGCAGCGTCAGCAAGCACCACACTGCCAAGAAGCCCCATCACACGACCCATAAGAGCATGTAAGCGTGCTGGTGATGTGTAGTCCGAAGGCTCCGGCCATGGACCGGAGCCTTTTTCATGCGTCATGACGGCGCTCAGAGGTCCACCATCCTCATCCCAGCCTCGGGATAGCGCATTCCGGCGGCGGAGCCCGGCGGGACGATGCTGTCGATACGCGCGAGGTCGTCCTTCGTAAGCGTCACGTCGAGCGCGTGCACGTTCTCCTCGAGATAGCTCCGACGCTTGGTGCCGGGGATCGGCACGATGTCGTTGCCCTGCGCCAGCACCCACGCGAGCGCGAGCTGCGATGCCGTGCAGCCCTTCTCGCGCGCCATGGTCTCGATCTCGCGCACGAGGTCGAGGTTCTTCTGAAAATTCTCTCCTTGAAAGCGTGGCGACATGCGGCGGAAATCATCGTCGGCAAGATCGTCGATGCTCTTGATCTGCCCGGTGAGAAAACCGCGCCCGAGCGGCGAATACGGCACGAAGCCGATGCCGAGTTCGCGCGTCGTGGCGAGGATCTCGCCTTCGGGATCGCGGCTCCACAGCGAGTATTCGGTCTGCAGTGCGGCGATGGGATGAACGGCGTGCGCGCGGCGGATGGTCTGCGGACCGGCCTCGGAAAGACCTAAGAAGCGCACCTTGCCCTCGCGCACGAGTTCGGCCATGGCGCCGACCGTGTCCTCGATCGGCGTCTCCGGATCGACGCGGTGCTGGTAATAGAGATCGATCACGTCGACCTTGAGCCGCTTCAGGCTCGCCTCGCAGGCCTGTCGCACATAATCCGGCTTGCCGCTGATGCCGAGGCGCTCACCGTTCGGCCCGCGCACATTGCCGAATTTGGTGGCGAGCACGACCTTGTCGCGACGATCCGCAATGGCGCGCCCGACAAGCTCCTCGTTGCGGCCGACGCCGTACATGTCGGCAGTGTCGAGGAACGTTACGCCGAGCTCGATCGCGCGATGGATCGTCGCGATGGACTCGGCCTCGTCGGCGCTGCCGTAGAATTCGGACATGCCCATGCAGCCGAGGCCGATGGCGGACACTTGCAACGAACCAAGCTGACGCTGCTGCATGAGATCTCTCCGAAATCGAGGGCAGATGTCGCCGCAGGCTTGCGCGGCGGACGAGCCATGAACTGGCTCTGCCGCATCCGGTTTCAAGCCGTGCGCGTCAGACCGCGGTTTCCGCCAGCAGGAGAATGAGCCCCAAGGCCACAAGCGCGATGCTCGGCCAATGGTGCTTCGGGTGAAGGGCCTGCGCCCTCCCCTGCGGCTCGAGCGTCACGCCGGAACCGGTCCGATGCGGGTCGCTCAGGCGTCCCTTCCAGAGAACCCGTCCTGCCGCAAGCACGATCCCGCCGACGATGAGCAGCGCTCCGATCCAGATGAGGACCATGCCTGACTGCATGAGGTTCTCCCGGCTGATAAGACCTTGGGACTGCGCAACATATCACACCCGCGCATCGAGGCACAGAAGTGGGGGTCTCAGGGTGTGGTCGCAGCCGAGCGGTTGAAGAGAAGTGCATCGGGATGGCGACGCATCGCCTCCTCGCTGCAGGCCTCCGGACCGAGCTGGTTGCGGAGCCGAGGATAGCGGTTTTCCAGTTCCGCGAGCGTCACGTTCTGTGCGATGCGCGGATGCGCGATGCAGATGGCGCCGTCCTTGCCCCAGGCCGCCTCGAAGGGCATGAGATCGACGGTCTCCGGCTTCTGGATGCCGAAGCGGTCATAGACATCGATCACCGTGCCGTCGCGGGTGGTGGCACGATCGTCGCCGCCGTAATCGGCACGCACCATATGGATGCAGGCGGCATGAAGATCGCGCATCGGCACGCCAGCGCCCTCCTCCCAGGGCTGATAGCCCATGAGGATGCACTTGCCCTCCGCGCCGCTGGTACAGGTGACGGTGATGCCGGTCTGTTTGAGAAGCGGCATTCCCAACCGGCGGCCTTTCGCATCGGGCTGGCAGGCTTCCTGCACCTGCCCCGAGGCGTCTTCGACCAGGAGCCGGTAGAGTGTGAGCGGCTTGCCCGAGGACGTTTTGTCCTCCTCGACCGCATCGATCAGAAGCCGGACGGAGTCGGCACCGTCGTGAATCACCACGCGCGCTCCGACAAGCGCATCGCGCGTCAGCACGCGGCCATCGTCGAGGGTCAGCCGGAACTCGCCTCTGTCAGCCTCGAGACGCCCGCCCGTCGCGGGAGCGGCATCGGGAAGCGCGGCGACGAGCGCGATGAGAAAGGCGCGAAGCAGCATGGCCGTGCACAAAGACCCTCGCCCGCTCACCGGGCGAAGGTCCTCCCGCGTCAGGTTATTCGAGCGTCACGCGCGTGCCATCCGCGAGAATGACGAACGCGGCGCGGCCTGCGGCCTGTTCGCCGGCCGTGCCATTGAACGCCAGGCCGTTCATGTTGCGACCGTTCATGTTGCGGCCGTTGTCCAGCGTCAGGGCGTTGACGCCCGACGCTGCGAGAAGCCCCGCCATGAGAATCGGCAGGGCATGAAAAGTCTTCTTCATCGCGTTTTTCTCCAAGCCCCTTGAGGAAGCGAGGCCCGGTCGGCCCTTCTTATGAAACTTTATATCGATGGGTTGCCGAAAGACCTCAAGGAACCGGAAGTTGAAAACTTTCCCAATCGGAATGCAGTGTGACTTTGCGCACGTCCGCCGGCCGAAAATCCAGTCTGGAACGGGATCGCATTTCCTCAGATGACCTGCCCGGCGCACCAGCCCGACGACCAGGCCCACTGAAAATTGTAGCCGCCGAGCCAGCCGGTCACGTCAACGACCTCGCCGATGAAGTAGAGGCCGGGCACGGCCTTCGCTTCCATGGTGCGGGAATCGAGGTCGCGGGTGTCGACGCCGCCGAGCGTCACCTCGGCCGTCCGGTAGCCTTCCGAGCCGGCCGGCTTGAAGCGCCAGCTTTTCACCGCTTCCTCGACGGCGCGCAGGCGCTTGTCGGAATAATCCGCGAGATTGGCCGGCCCCTGCTCCGTATCGGCGATCAGCTGCGCCAGGCGCTTGGGGAGGAACGCGGCAAGTGCCGTCTGCAACGCCTGGCGCCCGTTCTCGGCCCTGGCCTTCCGCAGTTCCTCGAACAGATCGACGCTCGGCTGCAGGTTGAGCACGATCTCGTCGCCCTCGCGCCAATAGGAGGAGATCTGCAGGATGGACGGGCCGCTCAATCCGCGATGGGTGAAGAGCAGCGCCTCCGCGAACCGGGTCTTGCCGCAGGACGCCACCGCGTCGACCGAGACGCCGGCTAGCGGCGCCAGCCGTTCCAGCATGGTCGGCTCCAGCGTCAGCGGCACGAGAGCGGGGCGCGTCTCGACGATCCTCAATCCGAATTGCTGTGCGAGATCGTAGCCGAAGCCGGTGGCGCCCATCTTCGGGATAGACTTGCCGCCGGAGGCCACCACGAGGGAACGGCAGCGCACGGCACCCTGCGATAGGGTGAGCGCGTATCCGTCCGAAGTCTTCTCGACCGAGCGTACCGACGTGGCGAGGCGAAGCTCCACATCCGCCTGCCGCATCTCGTTCAGCAGCAGGTCGACGACCTGCCGGGAAGAGCCGTCGCAGAAAAGCTGACCCAGGGTCTTCTCGTGATAGGCGATGCCATAGCGCTCCACGAGCGCGACGAAGTCGCGTTGGGTGTAGCGGCGCAGGGCCGAGATGGCGAAGCTCGGATTCTGGGAGATGAAGTTTGCCGGCGATGCGTTGAGATTGGTGAAATTGCAGCGCCCGCCGCCGGAGATGCGGATCTTCTCGCCGGGCTTCGCCGCATGGTCGAGAACCAGCACGGAGCGCCCGCGCCGCCCGGCCTGTGCCGCGCACATCATCCCGGCGCCTCCTGCGCCGATCACCACAACGTCGAATGGGTCCAAGGGACGCTTTCCTGCCAGAGCGGGCCTGCCCGAGCAGGCTTGTCACGCCTGTGGCTAAGGGATCGCAGGCGATCTTGCAAGGCGTCCGCGCCTGGACGCCGCGACAGCCCGCGCACCCATCAGATGACGAAGAAGTCTTTGTAGGTCATGGCGAGCTTCTTGGAGAGAGCAGCGATCTCCACCGCCTTGCCCTTGCCCGAGCCATCGGCATCGTAATAGAGCACGCCCTTGGCTTTGTCGTAGACGATGTAGTCGTCCTTGTCCTTCGCCTTAGGGCCGACGACGAAGAAATCCTTCAGAAGCTGGGCCGGCTTCTTCTCCGTGCCGCTCTTGCCGAGCTTGGTGAACACGACGTTGTCCAGCCAAATCGAGTCATCCGCGACCTTGAAGTCGAGGATCTTGTCGAGGTTCGAACTCTTGTTCGGCTTCGTGTCGAACACGAAGGCGTCACGGCCTGAGCCGCCCTTGAGGACATCTTTGCCCTTTTCGCCTCGGATGACGTCATTGCCGCTATCGCCGAACAGCGTGTCGTGGCCGTCGCTGCCGTAGATCTTGTCGTGCCCGCCGGCACCCTTGATCGTGTCCGCTCCGGATCCGCCGGCGAGGAGCTCCGCGCTTCCCGAACCGCCGATATTCGTTCCGGGCGTGGTTGGAGGCCGGTATCCCGATGACGTGTAAGTGCCGCTGGCGTCGGTGATCTTCTTGACGCCGTTCGACTCGAGCTCATGCCTCTGCAGGTCTGTGAAAGTCTTTCTATCCAGGATCACCCAGATGTTCTTTCCGCCCTGGCCACTGATAAAGGTCGCGAGCTTTGGGTCGCTGATCAGAAGAGTGGCGGTGCTGTCTGCGAACGAGATCGTCTCGATATTGGAGACCGTCTTTCCCCGCAGGTCGAGACTTGGCCCGTGAAGGACCAGAGTGTCGCCCATAGTGAAGAAGTCGGGTTTGCCGCCATCCAAGGCTCTGACCGAGGAAAGTGTCTGCGCGTTGAACGCGAAGATCTCCTCGGCATCGCTCCCCTGCACCTTCTCGATGCCGCGGAAGGCGCCGAGCTTGGTGAAATCGTACGTGCCGCGATCCCAGGGTTGTGCATTCGGAGCGGAAAATCTGAGCGTATCGAAACCGGCGCCCCCATCGAGAGCGTCGCCGGCACCCAGGTCGCTCAGGCCTGACACGAAAACCTCGTCGGCGGCCGTTCCGCTCAAGGTGTCAACGCCCGAGGTCAGGGCGATCACATTCGACGCACCGACCGTGACACCGATCGTCGCCGTGCCCTTGCGCATCCCATCGTCCGATGCGGTGATGACGATCGTGCGATGGGCAGCGAATGCCGGATCGGCGTTGAGGTTCACATAGGTGATGGCCCGGACAAGCTTGTTGACCAGTTCCGGCGTCGCGCCGTTCGTCAGCACCACCGACAAATCCTCGCCGGGCGTGCTGTAGATCGTGCCGATCTCGGTACCGTCTACGCTGACTTTGCTGCCGGCAAAAAGACCGTCCGACAGGCGTACCGCGCCCGCCGTGTCGATTCCGATGCTCTCGGTCGGGAGCTTCTGTCCCGCGATCCGAACCGACAGGGAGCTGATCACTCCGTCGTCGTCGGTGATCGCGGCATCCGCGCCGGCGTCGAGCAGGACGGCCTGTCCCGGGAGGGTGCGAATGGACGAGCCGTTCAGATTGGCGATGACCGGAGTCTCGTTGATGCTCACCGCGCCGTCGGCATAGGTGATCTTGTCGATGCCGTTGGCATGGAGAGCTTCGCGCTCTTCCGGAGTCAACGAAACGCCGTTGATGATGAGGTGGTCGTTCTGCCCGAAGCCCCTGAGCTTGAAAGCGGTGGCCTTGTCGCCAAGCATCACGACGGCATTGTCGGACACGAGATTGATGCGATCGATGTTCAGGATCGTCCGCGTCCGAAAGTCGAAATTTGTGCCCTCGAGCCCGAGGACGTCATCGGACACGCTGGCGCCGCCATCGATCGTCACGACATCCTTGAGCTGATCGTCGCGGAGCCAAATTATGTCGCCGTAAGACGTGGCGCGAATGATTTCGACGCCCGAGAAAACCGAAAGATCCGTGAGATCGAAATAGCCCGTGTAGAAATCGGACGTCAGGCGAAGCGTATCTGTTCCCGCGCCACCGTCGATGGTCCCGACCCATTGATTGACGGTGACCGACGTTGTCAGCGTCAGAACGTCGTCCGAGGCAGTGCCGACGATATTGAGAGTGGTAGGACCTGAAAAACCGAAACTCATGGATCGTACAACCAATTCAATTTGCGTGGCCGGAACTTGGCCATTCGCGTTGACTTACCCGTCAATGCCATATTCCTGTAATATTGTATAGGTAGCGCCGGACTTTATTCAGGGCAGTCCAAGCAACTCATGCGAAAGGATGAGTTCAGCTCACCCTCTCAATTGAAGCCGTTGCCCCCGGGGTGTACCATTGGTCATTCTTCACAGCCGCGCATCCCGCAGCGACGGTATGTCAGTCAGCCGCCCTCCCGATACGCGGATCGTCAATCCGACAGGAGGCTGTCTTGACCATTGCACCGACCCTGCAACGCTACATGGCCGACAAAGGCATTCCATACGATCTGATCTCGCACGACCGCGCGATGACGTCGCTCGGCAACGCCAACGCGGGGCATGTTCCGCGCGACCGCCTGGCGAAAGGCGTCATGCTCAGCGATGGCCAGCATTACATGCTCGCCGTGATGCCGGCCTCGCATCATCTGCGGCTGTCCGACCTCAAGACGGAGCTGGGGCAGGAGCTGCGCCTCGCCTCGGAGGATGAGATCGTCGAGGTTTTCCGCGATTGCGACCGCGGCGCCATTCCGCCCGTCGGCTCCTGCTACGGTCTCGAGGTCATCGTCGAGAACAGCATGGACGGGCAGCAGGACGTCTATTTCGAAGGCGGAGACCACGCCACGCTGGTCCATATCAAGGGAGACGACTTCGCGCGCCTCAACCCCAAGGCGCAGCACGGCTCGTTCAGCGAACGCATCTCGTGAACGTCCAAGAGACATGAAGGCGGCCTGCGTGAGCAGGCCGTCTCGGCTCGGCAGAGGCATCGAACTGTGATAGGGCCTGCGAAGGCTTCCAGCCGCCCTTTCCAGTTCCGAGTGATCGCCCCGCCTCATGCCGCATCTTGCCGAATATGCCGGCCTCTTCGCCGCAGCCTTTCTCTCGGCCACGATCTTCCCCTTCCAGTCGGAAGCCGTGCTCTTCGCCATGCTGGTGGCGGATCATTACTCCTGGTGGCTGCTGATCCTGGTGGCGAGCGTGGGCAATATCCTGGGCTCCATCGTCAACTGGTACCTGGGCCGCTTCTTCGCCCATTTCGAGGACCGGCGCTGGTTCCCGGTGAAGCGGAAGCAGATGGCGCGGGCCGAGGCCTGGTATCACCGCTACGGGCGCTGGACGCTATTGTTGAGCTGGCTCCCTGTCGTCGGCGATCCGCTGACCATCGTCGCGGGCGTGCTGCGCGAACCCTTAAGGGTGTTCGTCCCGCTCGTCGCGCTCGCCAAGACCGGGCGATACTTGGCGGTAGCAGCGTTGAGCCTGGGTTGGGTTTGAGCAAAGCCTGTCATTCCGGGGCGAGCGTAGCGAGAGCCCGACCCGAAGGGCCACGCCGCAGGCGGGGAAAACCATAAACACGACGTTTCAAGAAGAAGCGGTCAGCGCCACACCCCTTTCTGTACCCTCAGCGGCTATGGGTTCCGGGCTTGGCCTGCGGACAACCCGGAATGACGGCAGCGGTTCAAGGCCCCTGCAGGCTCGACCAGATCTCCTCCAGATGGCGCGGCCCAATCACGGCCCCCGATGCGGTGCGAATGAACGCTTCCATCCCTGCGGGCGGCTCGTTGTTCATGGCCCAGTGGACGGCCTCGCGCAGAGTGGCGAATTCCCTCACGTCGCTCGGGTGGCCCTGGCCGGCTTTCGTGCCTATGGGCTCGTATTGCAGATGGGCCGGGGCATCCAGTTCATCCTTGGTCAGCATGTCGCGGTCCTGCCTGATACATCGTGGCTCAGGCAGGACAACGCTCCCGAAGGCTCGGCCGTTTCAGCTTGGCTCTCAGCAATTCCATTGCGGCAAAGCAGCCGCGACCACAAGGAATGGCATTTTTTCTTGCAAACCACGCAATTTCAGTCGAACAAGGCCCTAAAGTTTAAGGGGAAATCATGCCAGCCTATCGTTCTCGCACCACCACCCACGGCCGCAACATGGCGGGCGCTCGCGGCCTCTGGCGGGCCACGGGCATGAAGGATTCCGACTTCGGCAAGCCGATCATCGCCGTCGTGAACTCCTTCACCCAGTTCGTGCCGGGCCACGTCCACCTCAAGGATCTGGGCCAGCTGGTGGCGCGGGAGATCGAGAAGGCCGGCGGCGTCGCCAAGGAATTCAACACCATCGCGGTGGATGACGGCATCGCCATGGGCCATGACGGCATGCTCTATTCCCTGCCTTCGCGGGAGCTGATCGCGGACTCGGTCGAGTACATGGTCAACGCCCATTGCGCCGACGCCATGGTCTGCATCTCCAACTGCGACAAGATCACCCCCGGCATGCTGATGGCGGCGCTGCGCCTCAACATCCCGGTGGTCTTCGTCTCCGGCGGACCGATGGAAGCGGGCAAGGTCGTGCTCAACGGCGTGACCAAGAAGCTCGACCTCGTGGACGCCATGGTCGCCGCCGCCGACGACAAGATTGCGGACGAGGACATCAAGGTCATCGAGCGCTCCGCCTGCCCCACCTGCGGCTCGTGCTCGGGCATGTTCACGGCCAATTCCATGAACTGCCTCACCGAGGCGCTGGGTCTCTCCCTGCCCGGCAACGGCTCGACGCTCGCAACGCACGCCGACCGTCGCCGTCTCTTCGTCGAGGCTGGCCATCTGATCGTCGATCTCGCCCGCCGCCATTACGAGCAGGACGATGCGAGCGTGCTGCCGCGCTCCATCGCGAGCTTCGCCGCCTTCGAGAACGCCATGACGCTCGATATCGCCATGGGCGGGTCGAGCAACACGGTGCTGCACCTGCTGGCCGCTGCCCATGAGGCGGAGGTCGATTTCACCATGGACGATATCGACCGCCTGTCGCGCCGGGTGCCGGTCCTGTGCAAGGTCGCGCCGGCCGTGGCCAACGTGCACATGGAAGACGTGCACCGCGCCGGCGGCATCATGGGCATCCTCGGCGAGCTCGACCGCGCTGGCCTCCTCGACACCTCGGTGCCCACCGTGCATTCCGAGACCATGAAGACCGCGCTCGACCGTTGGGACGTGCGCCGCACGAACTCTCACGCCGTGCATGAATTCTTCAGCGCCGCTCCCGGCGGCGTGCCGACGCAGGAAGCCTTCAGCCAGGCGAGCCGCTACGACAGCGTCGACACGGACCGCGCCGCAGGCACGATCCGCGATGCGCAGCACGCCTTCTCGAAGGATGGCGGCCTCGCCGTGCTCTCCGGCAACCTCGCCCTCGACGGCTGCATCGTAAAGACCGCCGGCGTCGACGAGAGCATCCTGGTGTTCTCCGGCCCGGCCGTCGTCTTCGAGAGCCAGGACGATGCGGTCAGCGGCATCCTCAACGGCAAGGTCAAGGCCGGCGACGTGGTCGTCATCCGCTACGAGGGCCCGCGCGGTGGACCCGGCATGCAGGAGATGCTCTATCCCACGAGCTACCTGAAATCGAAGGGCCTCGGCAAAGCCTGCGCACTCATTACCGATGGGCGCTTCTCCGGCGGCACCTCGGGTCTCTCCATCGGCCACGTCTCGCCGGAAGCGGCGGAAGGCGGCACCATCGGCCTGGTGCAGGATGGCGACCGGATCGAGATCGACATCCCGAACCGCGGCATCCGCCTCGCCGTGGCGGAAGCCGAGCTCGAGCGCCGCCGCGCCGAGCAGCAGGCCAAGGGCTGGCAGCCGGCGGCCCCACGCAAGCGCAAGGTCTCGGCGGCCCTCAAGGCGTATGCCATGCTCGCCACTAGCGCCGCCAAGGGCGCCGTCCGCCAAATCTGAACGGGCTTGTCGCCTTCGAAATCTCCCTGAAGCCTGCCGTCAGGGGGATTTCGTGCCGAGGAAATTGTGCCGAGGAATTTGTGCCGACTTGGGCATTCCCAAGTCTCGGGCCTCCCGGCGAGCGACTTCACGCCATTTGCAAGCGAGCCGGAGCTTTCGGGGACGCCCATCCTCTAAGGAAAGCAAAAGGATATTTCTCGCCCGCGATTGAGGGATCTAAGGATTTCGGCATCCCTCCATGTGCGTTATCGCACAGTAACGTTAGGTAATATTCATCGCTTTCTTCATTGATCGAAGCCGCCCTCTCCAAACAGAGAGTATCCGAGCCAAGACCTCCTCCTAGCTCGCACCGTACAAGGACAGCGGAAGGGAGGAAGACCTCATGTCGGTCAGAGCGGATGGTGCGATCACTGCGGAGAGACAGAAATGGCCGCGTGCCCGTTCCTCTCGAAAGACGTTCTCTCCCGGCCTGTCCTCGGCGCTGGGCGGGCCGGCGCTGGGCCTCGCTATCGCGGTTGCGGCCGGTCCAGCACAGGCCGCCTGCACGACGAGCGTCTCCGGCGGCCAGACGCGGGTCGTCTGTTCGGGCGCGACCACCGACCATTACTGGGCTGCGGACGATACACCCTCGTCGGTCGAGGTGCAGGCCGGCACGACGATGCAGACGAGCGGTGCGGCGATCCGCGTGGAAGGCAACAGCACGGTCACGATCGCCAACGGCGCCACGGTCGCCGTGACCGGCGGCAATGCCGACCACGCCTATAATGCGATCTATGTCGAGGACGACGGCAGCACCGTGACCAACAACGGCACCGTTTCGACGGTGCAGAACTCGGTCGACGGGCTCGAAGCGACAGGCAGCAGGAACACGCTCGTCAACACGGGCGGCGTCTCGACGCAAGGGATATCGTCGGAGGCGATCATCGCGCGCGGCCACGCCAACACCCTGCGCAACAGCGGCATTCTCGAGACCTCGGGCGCCTCCGCCCGCGGCATGATCGCGGAGGGCAACGACAACACCCTGGTCAACACCGGAACGATCCGCACGACGGGCGCAGGCGGCGAAGGTATCCGCGCGGATGGCGGCGGCACGACGACGCCGGCGCAGAACGCAACCATCGCCAATAGCGGCACCATCACGACCGGCGGCTTCACCGCCGACGGCATCCGCCTGATCGGGAACGACAGCACCGTCACGAATGACGGCACGATCACCGCGTCGGGCGTCGAAGGGCGCGGCGTCAAGATCGAGGGCCACGGCAACCGGGTCGACAACCGCGGCACCATCCAGGGCCTGGGTGCGGACGGCGAAGGCCTCTACGTGATCAGCAACGCCGGCCAGACCAACACGATCGTCAACCATGCGGACGGCCAGATCATCGGCCGCAGCGAGGTCGGCCTGCGCGGCCGCTTCGGGGCAGAGGAGATCGAGAATTTCGGCCTCATCCGCACCGACGTGACCGGCGGCGCCGCCGTCGATCTCAATGCCGGCAACGATTCCTTCCTGATCGGCGCCAGCTCCACCATCCAGGGCTTCGTGCGTGCCGGTGCCGGCACGGATACGTTCAGGCTCGGCGGCGCGGCCAATGCCACCTTCGACGCGCGCGAGATCGGCGCGAGCGCCAAGTACCGCGAGTTCGAGCGCTTCGAGAAGGTCGGCACATCCACCTGGACGACGGAAAACGACAACAACGCCGCCATGCCCTGGGCCGTGCGGGAAGGCACGCTTCTGGTGACGGGCAGCATGGGCGGATCGGCCATGACCGTGCATGGCGGCGCGACGCTGGGAGGGACAGGCACCGTCGGCAGCATCGATGCGCTTACCGGCAGCAACCTCTCGCCGGGCGTGGCGGGCGCGGCGAGCCGCGCCGGGGTCGGCGACATCCGGACCCTGAATGTCAGGAACGACGTGACGATCGCCCCCGGCACCACGTACCGGGTCGATCTCAACGACCGGTTCGAGAGCGACCGGATCGTGGCCGGCGGGCAGGCGACCATCCGCGGCGGCACGGTCGAGGTCCATGCCGAGCGGGCCACCTACTCGCCGGGCCGCTGGACGATCCTGACGGCCCAGCGCGGCGTGACGGGGCAGTTCAGTGATGTGGACGACCTGATCTTCTTCCAGCCGATCCTGACGAAGGACACGAACAACGTCTATCTCGAGCTGCTGCCGGTCTTCCCGGGAGTCGATCCCACGCCAAGGGATGCCCCGGGCGATCCCGGCGAGCCTCTATCCCGGCCCGTCCCGCCGCTGCAGCCGGAGACCACGCCCCCTATCGCGATTCTGCACCACGAGAACCTGTTCCGCGCGGCGATCCTGTGCCGCCTGCGCTGCTCGTCGTCGGATGCCATGGGCGCTGTACCATCCTTCGTCGCGATCGATTCCGTGCCGATGCCGCCTCAAGCCCATGGCCAAGCACAGCGTCAACCGGCAGGCGCCGCGGCGGCGCCAACGCAGGGAACCGGCTGGGGGGTCTGGGGCAAGCTCCTCGGCTCCATCGGACGCACCGATGCCACCCCGACCTCCGCCGCCATGGAGCGGAACACGGGCGGTATCGTGGTCGGCGTGGATGGCGGCCTGGGCACTCCCTATCGGCTGGGGATCGCGGCCGGCTACCTGGCAACCTCATTCGATATCGACGCGGCCGCCGCCTCGGGCGACATCGACAGCTTCCATATCGGCGCCTACGGCTCGGCCGCCTTCGGAGCCTGGAACCTTCGCGGCGGCATCGCCTATGCCCATCATGAGATCGATCTCGCGCGCGGCGCCATCGCGGGCCGGTTCAGCGGCGGCGACACGAGCACGTCCGCCGATTCTCTCCAGGTCTTCGGGGTAATCGGCTATACGTTCCTGCTGTCCGACCGTGTCAGCCTGGAGCCGTTCGCGGGATTGGCCCACATTCATGTGAGCAGCCACGACATCGTGGAGAATGCATCGCCCTTCCGGGCAAACGGCGAGGTCGCCTCCTTCGACACGACCTATTCCACGCTCGGAGCGCGGTTGGTCGCCGCGGTGCCGACCGAGGCCGGCCTCGTCACGTTCAAGGGCATGCTCGGCTGGCGCCATGCCTTCGGAGACGTGGCGCCGGAGGCACGCTTCGCCGTCAACGGATTTCCGGCACCGTTCCTCGTGGTCGGGGCTCCCATCGACCGCGACAGCCTCGTCGTAGAGGCCGGCGTGAACTGGCAGGTGAGCGAAACGGTCGCCGTCGGCGTGATGTATGACGGCGCCCTCGGCCCCCGCGATCAGGAGCATACCCTGCGCGGATCCGTAAGCGTGCGTTTCTGACAATCTACCTCGCGACCACTCCTTCCATGAGGCCTGCCGCAGCCTTACCTCTCCCCGGTGGGGAGAGGTCGAGCGCAGCGAGGGTGAGGGGGCACAGGTTTCTCCGGAGAGGGCGTAACCCCTTGTAACTTCCCTGCTGCCGGATCGGGTATAGTTCCTGGTGCGGCGGCGGGCAGCAGACCGTCAAC
>NZ_JAERQD010000210.1 GCF_016735695.1 Microvirga zambiensis WSM3693
AGCACTTTGACGTCAGCGAGAGCTTCGCCATCAAGCTGGTGCGGCGAACGCGGGACACCGGCTCGCCGGCGCCGGCCCGGCAAGGTCGCCCGCCCGGAGGCGGCAAGCTGGTGCCTTATGAGAGCTTCCTGATCCAGACCGTCGAGGCAAGGCCTGCCATCACGATGCCTGAACTCGCGGCTCGGCTGCTGGAGGAATACGGAGTGGTGGCAGCCCCTGCCATGCTCTCGCGCTTCCTGTGCCGGTGCGGCTTCAGTTATAAAAAAAGCCCTGATGGCGGCGGAGTGCGCACGCGCCGACGTGCGGGATGAGCGCCGGGTCTGGCAGACCCACCGTCAGCCGCGCATGCGTGAGCAGCCGCACCGCTTGGTGTTTCTCGATGAGACTTACGTCAACACCAAGATGACGCGCCTGCGCGGGCGCTCGCGTAAAGGCCGGCGGCTGCGCATGAGCGCCCCCTTTGGACACTGGAAAACCCACACGTTCATCGCAGGGCTGCGGTGTAGCGAGCTGAGCGCGCCGTGGGTGATTGACGGCCCGATCACCCGATTGTCATTCGAGGTTTACATCGAGACGCAGCTCGCGCCGACGCTGCGCAAAGGCGATGTGGTGATCCTCGACAACCTGGCCGTCCACAAGAGCGAAAAGGCCGCTGAATGCCTGAAGCAAAAGGGCGCCTGGTTCCTGTTCCTGCCGGCTTATTCGCCCGATATGAACCCAATCGAACAAGCCTTCGCCAAGATTAAAGCGCACCTGCGCAAGGCCGAAGCCCGCACCTTTGATGCGCTCTGGCGCGCCCTCGGTAGCATATGCAACCTCTTCGAGGCGCACGAGTGTTGGAACTTCCTCAGGGCTGCCGGATATGCGTCCGTTTAACCGTCCGATGCTCTA
>NZ_JAERQD010000211.1 GCF_016735695.1 Microvirga zambiensis WSM3693
GGGCAGCTTGGCCGTATTGGCAACCAACCATCGGCCAGTTCCGTTGTCTTCCACGTGTGACGCTCGGAGATTTCCGATGGTCCGGAGGAATCGTGTTGCGCTGTGGGGACGCGTTGGGCTTGTTGTGATGTCTCTTGCCTTGATCGGTGGGATTATCGCCGAGCCGCTTCTGCGGCCCTTGTAGTCCCCGAACCTGACCGTCCAGCGGTAAGAGCAACCGCCAACTGCTGCCTCGGCAAGGGAGGATGGATACAACCTTCCTTGCTGATGATGCAGCCACCATCGACGGGCTGGTGAAAGTGCGCCCTGCCCCGGCGGCACGATCCTGGCCAAGGTCGTCGAAGAAGGTGGGTTCTTGTAGGGACCTATCACTGTGTCGTGGTTGCTTTCACTGCGCGCTCGACCGCCTCCACCAGTTCCACGAGGCGATACGGCTTGGCGAGGAAAGGCACTCCGACTGACTCGCACATGCCGTGGCAGATCCGGGAGCGGCCTGAGGTGAAGACAACTGACAGGAGGGGCTGGAGCGACAGAGCGGCCTGCGCCAGCTCAAAGCCGTCTCGACCGCCCAGGTTGATGTCGGTGAACAAAACATCCACTGACACATCCCGCAGAATGATCTCGGCCTCCTCGGCGCTGGCTGCCGTGAACACCTCGTATCCAGCATCCGCCAGGGTTTCGGCCGCAAGCTCTCCGATGATCAACTCGTCCTCAACGACGAGAACACGCTGACGAAGAGATTTGGGGGCTGGCTTCTTCGCTGGCTCGGGGCGGGTCCATGGGGACAGGATCGGTGTCATGTACGCAACCTCACTGAACACATCCGCGTGGTTAACGGC
>NZ_JAERQD010000212.1 GCF_016735695.1 Microvirga zambiensis WSM3693
CAGAATCTCGCGTTTGCCGGCGTGGTTTGCGGGTCCGACGATGCCCTCGTTCTCCATGCGCTCCATCAGCGAGGCGGCGCGGTTGTAGCCGATCTGGAGCCGGCGCTGGATGTAGCTCGTCGACGCCTTCTTGTCGCGCAAGACCACCGCCACCGCCTGGTCGTAGAGATCGCCGCCCGGCGCCCCGAACTCGCCCTGGTCGAACACCGGCGTGTCGGCTGAGGCCCCGCCGCCCTCGTCCTCCTCGGCCGTGACCGCTTCCAGATATTGCGGACGGCCCTGGCGCTTCAGATGCGCCACCACCTTCTCGACCTCCTCGTCCGAGCAGAACGGCCCGTGCACGCGCGTGATCCGCCCGCCGCCGGCCATGTACAGCATGTCGCCCTGGCCCAAGAGCTGCTCGGCCCCCATCTCGCCTAAGATCGTCCGGCTGTCGATCTTCGAGGTCACCTGGAACGAGATCCGGGTCGGGAAGTTCGCCTTGATCGTGCCGGTGATCACGTCCACCGACGGGCGCTGGGTCGCCAGGATGACGTGGATGCCGGCGGCCCGTGCCATCTGGGCCAGGCGCTGGATCGCGCCCTCGATCTCCTTGCCGGCGACCATCATCAGGTCGGCCATCTCGTCGACGATCACCACGATGTAGGGCAACGGATCGAGATCCATCACCTCGTCCTCGTAGATCGCCTCGCCGGTCTCGCGGTCGAAGCCCGTCTGCACCGTGCGGGTGATGGTCTCGCCGCGGGCTTTGGCCTCGACCACGCGGGCGTTGAAGCCGTCGATGTTGCGCACCCCGAGCTTCGACATCTTGCGGTAGCGGTCCTCCATCTCGCGCA
>NZ_JAERQD010000213.1 GCF_016735695.1 Microvirga zambiensis WSM3693
GCCCCTGGGGACGTAAGCGGCAGAAGTGGGGAATTTTACTTCGGCACTTCTGGGGACGATTCACACGGCATTGACAGGCCCTCGCAGGCGGTGCTGATCGCTGTGGGCATCGACTGGGACGGGCGGCGCCAGATCCTCGGCGTCGAGATGGCCAACCGGGAAAGCCATTCTGTCTGGAAGACCTTTCTGCTGGGCCTGCGCGAGCGCGGTCTCTCCGGGGTGGAGTTGGTGGTGGCCGACGACCATGCCGGCTTACGAGCCGCCATCCGCGAGGTGCTGTCAGAGGCGGCCTACCAGCGGTGCTATGTGCACTTCCTCAGGAACGCGCTCGATCACCTGCCGCGCAAGGCCGATGACGACTGCCTGCAGGAGCTGCGCTGGCTCTATGACCGGCGTTCGGTCGAGGAGGCGCGGCGGGATCTCTCCGCCTGGATTGCCAAGTGGGAGGGGCGCTACCCGCGCCTGGTCGCCTGGGCCGAGGAGACGATCGAGGAGACGTTCACGTTCTACCGGCTGCCGCGCCAGCACCATAAGCATCTCAAGAGCACCAACATGCTCGAGCGCCTGAACGAGGAGATCCGCCGACGCACCTACGTGGTGCGGATCTTCCCCAATGCCGCCTCATGCTGCCGGCTGGTGCGGGCGCTGGCGGTGGAGACGCATGAGAACTGGCTCGAAGCTCACCGCTACCTCAACATGGACGACCTGAAGGAGCACAAAAAGGATCAACTCCGCCAAGCCGCTTAGCCAGCCTGTCGTACGCATCCGAGCTGGGCCGCCTTGTGGGACTGGGGCATTTGGAAGAGCACTGGCTCGATCGACGTCGATATGG
>NZ_JAERQD010000214.1 GCF_016735695.1 Microvirga zambiensis WSM3693
GGCATCGTCAACTTAACGGCTTGAGATAGGTCGGCCCCTCCTGGTTCGTCAGATCAGTGGCCCGTGGCGACGCCAGTCATCTCAGCCCAAGTCCGAAACGCCTGAGCTCGGAAGTTGCGGTGACCGGCGGCGCTGGTGTTGGCGGGACGGCGGAAGAGATTTCCCACCTGATCATGAACGGAGAGGAAGCGTTGCGCCTGCCCAGCTGATTTGAAGCGCTTCATGATGCGCTCCCGCCGTCGGGTCGGCTGATGGCTGTTTTCCGCGCGATTGTTTATGCCCTTGTGCTGCCGATGCTCCACGCCAGGCATGACAATCCTCTTCGCGGCGGCATAGCTGGCCAGCTTGTCCGTGATCATCACACGCGGCGCCGCGCCCTGCCTCTTGAGCAGCTTGCGCAGCAGGCGCTTGGCAGCCTTTGCATTCCGGCGACTTTGAACCAGGATGTCGAGCACGACGCCATGCTGGTCGACCGCGCGCCAGAGCCAATGCTTCCGGCCCGCAATGCTGATCACGACCTCGTCGAGGTGCCACTTGTCCCCAGGCGCGGGCAGACGCCGCCGGATTTGATTGGCATAACCCTGCCCGAATTTCAGCGCCCACTGCCGCACGGTCTCGTGGCTGACCTCGATGCCGCGGGCCGCGAGCATCTCCTCGACCATGCGCAGGCTCAGGGGAAACCGGAAATAGAGCCAGATCGCGTAGCTGATCACTTCAGCCGGGAAGCGGTGGCGGGCGTAGCGAGGATGACGAGCATTTTTCATCCCTCACATATGCCTCGATCCGGTCACCCACCGGTTAACATGACGGTGCC
>NZ_JAERQD010000215.1 GCF_016735695.1 Microvirga zambiensis WSM3693
GGCACTGTTGCGTTAACCTCGGCAGTGTAATCCGGATCGGCCAGTCGAGGAGCCGTTCTGTTGTCTCTGTTCAAGCGCCGCCGCTTTCCGGTTGAGATCATCCTGCTGTGCGTGCGCTGGTACTGCAAGTACGGCATCAGCTATCGGGACCTGGCTGAGATGATGCAAGAGCGTGGTGTGGAGATCGACCCGAGCACGATCTTTCGTTGGGTGCAGCGCTATGCGCCAGAGCTTGAGAAGCGGGTTCGTCGATACCAGGGACATCGGTCCGGCTCATGGCGTGTTGATGAGACCTATGTGCGGGTTGGCGGGAAATGGAAATATCTGTTTCGTGCGGTCGACAAGCATGGACAGTTGATCGACTTCATGCTTTCAGACCGCCGCAACACCAGGGCTGCCTATCGCTTCCTGCGCAAGGCCCTGAGGACGGTGAGCGACTATCCGCCATCCTCGATCACAACCGACAAACTGGCGTCGTACCCCAAGGCAATCCAGCGCCTGCAGGAGGAGGGTTCGCTGTCGGAAAATGTTGAGCACCGGACATCAAAATATTTGAACAACATCATTGAGGCCGATCATGGAGCGCTCAAGCGTATAGTCCGGCCGACCCGCGGCTTCCAGAGGATGAAAACTGCCTCCGCCACTATCAAAGGCTTCGAGGTGATACGGATGATCCGCCGCGGCCATTGCGGTCTGGTACAGCGCGGCGTGACAGGCGAAATCCGTCTTGTGAACCAGCTCTTCGGTCTTGCGGCCTGAATGACCCATTCGACTGGGTTCGTTTTGCCCTTTTCGAGTTAATGCAACAAAGCCG
>NZ_JAERQD010000216.1 GCF_016735695.1 Microvirga zambiensis WSM3693
GGGATTTCAGGGGCCATTCAGCATCTGGCTGGCATGAAGGATTCCAAGGTGATCGTCGCGATCAACAAGGACGAGGAAGCGCCGATCTTCCAGGTCGCCGATTACGGCCTCGTCGGCGACCACTTCACAATCCTCCCCGAACTCAACCAGACGCTGTCCAGCGAGTTTCCAGATTGAGGAGGGCGAAGGGTGACAACCGCCTCACATAGCCAGGAAGCGAAGAGCATCGACGATGTCGCTCAGCTACTAACACAGATTGTAGATCCTAGATCGAGCCCACCCCAAGTCGATGAGATAATCGACGAGATCTCCCAGCTTCTATGGGCGGTCACCGACCTGGATCCCGATAGTAAGCCGTTTCTAAGACACTCCGGCTACGTCGCAGATCTTGCCGCTCGATCATCTGACTGAGCATTCCGGCCAGCAACATGAACTTGAAGCACGCAGTCAAACAGCCGCCATCCTGGGAACGATATGTCCGATCTGTCTGCCCGTGAATCGATGGAGTTCGACGTCGTCGTCGTGGGCGCGGGTCCGGCCGGCCTGGCCACCGCGATCCGCCTCAAGCAGAAGGCGGCCGAGGCGGGCGCGGACATCTCCGTGGTCGTGGTCGAGAAGGGCTCCGAGGTCGGCGCCCATATTCTCTCCGGCGCGGTGATCGACCCGATCGGCCTCGACGGCCTGCTGCCCGAGTGGCGCTCCGATCCCGACCGGCCGCTCAAGACGCAAGTCACCGCCGACGAGTTCATGTATCTGGGCCATGCCGGGGGCGTGAAGCTGCCCAACCTGTTCATGCCCAAGCTCATGAA
>NZ_JAERQD010000217.1 GCF_016735695.1 Microvirga zambiensis WSM3693
TGTCTGGACCGCCTCGGCCTCAGCTATCCTGCAAAAGGTCGCCCGTGCGAAACAAGCGTTAGAGTCACAACACTAGGCGCTGTTGACCAACTCCACCTCAATGATGCTGATCCTAAGGTTTACTCTGCTTGGAAGTTTATCCTCGACGAGCCCGAGCGCTTTTCCGAAGCAATTCTTAGAACGCCTGTCGACCTCCAAACATGGCATGCGTCCCGCAAGATCATCGAAAGTTCCAGTGAGCCCAGCTTCGAGCTTGGTTTCGCGACGTTTTTCCTCAACCGGACGAGCCGCTCGGGTATAGTGATCGGAGCTGGGCCGATTGGCGGCTACGATCAGCGGGGCAAATGGAAGATCGACGCCCGCTTCAATCGGGATGCCTTGGCCGAACGCGTACGCTGGTTAGGCACAATGAGGGACCGCATCCAGCTCACTCAGGAAGACGCTTTGAAATTTCTTGCCAGATCGACCAGGCGTTTAGCGATCAACCAGACACTTTTTTTCATTGATCCGCCTTATATCACAGCAGGCGGCCGCCTCTATCTGAATGCGATGGACGAAGGCAAGCATATCGCTTTAAGCGACATGCTTCAGGATGGAACCCTGCCGCACTGGGTGCTGACTTATGACGATCATCCGTTGATCCGAACACTTTACAGCACGCAGGCTGTTGAGGACCTTGCGGTCACTTACAGCCTGCAGAACAAGCGCAAAGAGCGCGAGGTGCTTATTATTGATCCGGCTTGGGTGATCTTGAAATCTTCGGCCGAGCGATCCAGTTTGGCGGGATGAAACATGTTGACATG
>NZ_JAERQD010000218.1 GCF_016735695.1 Microvirga zambiensis WSM3693
AACGCCGCTGTCGAGAGCTTCTTCAAGAGCTTGAAATCTGAGCTGATCTGGCGCACCGTCTTTGAGCCGAGAGCCGAGGTCAAGCAGGCGATCGGCTGGTGCATCGATGGCGTGCGCCATATCACCTGGCGCTGGATCCCTTTCGCAGAAAGGAGGGGTTTGGAAGAAATGACCCTTGGGCCAACGGCTTACCTGGCGGTCAAAACCAAAGGGGACAGTAGCATGCCGTCGAAGCGGAAATGGTCCGAAGACGCTTACGGCCATGGTCTGCAAGGCCCGCGCGATAAGGTGAGAGCCGCATTGCTCGAACCTCAGCCTCCAGTGATGCAAATGTACATCCCTCGACACAGCGTCTGAGGTCGGGGCCACCGCGATGGAGCGGCAAAGCCGTCGTCGCTCGAACCTTCCACGCGATGGACGATGGGGAATAACCCCATTCAAGGAGACGGACGAGGCACCTACGTCGCGCTCGGGACGTCCAGCATCAAGGGAATATGGGATCGCCCACCGCGCCGCGAGGCGCAGGGCGACGGAGCCACCGTAGTACTCCGAGGACGGGAAAGCCGTCCACATGGGGAAGGGTGGCAGGTGTCCTGAAACCCGAACGGCGAGGTACGCGAGATGCGAAACGCCAAAACCGTGTTGGGAATCATCCACAACCGCTCTGCGGTTGTGGAGGACACTGGAGAGCCGGGTGCTCCTAACAGCGCAAGCCCGGTTCGGGGAGAGGCGGTTGGAAAAGTGCCGGCGACGGCAACTCGCTAG
>NZ_JAERQD010000219.1 GCF_016735695.1 Microvirga zambiensis WSM3693
GGTTCTGGCAGGCTCGACACCCGCCTCGATACGTCGCCTTTCTCAATCCGTCATCACCCACATTCCGGTATAGTTCCCACTGCCTTGCGCGAGAGCCTTGAGGGGCTCACCGGCACGATGGCGCTGATCCGGCATCTCCCAGCCCTGCGGCCAGGAGGGATGACAGACCCGACAGCCTCCGCCAAAGCAACATTGCGCGCTCTCGCCCGACGCTGGCTGATGCTCGATGCTGAGATCAAGAGCCACGATGCCGCTCTCGATGCTTTGACCACCGCCTACGCCCCAGCTCTGAAGGAGGCTCATGGGATGGCGACTGGCACGGCCGCCGAGATGTTGATCCTGGTGGGCGATAATCCTGAGCGTATTCGCTCCGAAGCGGCATTCGCCAAACTGTGCGGGGCCTGTCCCATTCCCGCCTCGAGCGGCAAGACCTCGCGGCACCGGCTCAACCGCGGCGGCCGCCGTCAGGCCAACGCCGCTCTGTATCGTGTGGTCATTAGCCGAATGCGCAGCCATTCTCCCACCCGCGACTACGTCCGAAAGCGAACGGCAGAGGGTAAGGGCAAGATGGAGATCATTCGCTGTCTGAAGCGTTTTGTTGCACGGGAGATCTTCGGCTATCTCTGCCGCGCCAGCAGGCCTCTCGCGGCCGTCTCTTCAACCTCTTGACCTCTATAGGAGCATCAACGCCGCTGTCGAGAGCTTCTTCAAGAGCTTGAAATCTGAGCTGATCTGGCGCACCGTCTTTGAGCCGAGAGCCGA